>NC_011978.1:1256374-1884562 GCF_000018945.1 Thermotoga neapolitana DSM 4359
GTCGTGTGTCACGTAGATGATCGTTGCCTGAAGCCTGTGGTGGAGTTTTTTGAGCTCACTTCTCATCTGAACCCTGAGCTTTGCGTCGAGGTTGGAAAGAGGCTCGTCGAAGAGGAAAACCTTCGGGTTTCTCACGATCGCTCTTCCAACGGCAACCCTTTGCCTTTGACCACCGGAAAGCTGTCTTGGTTTTCTGTCGAGCAGGTTCTCAATTCCGAGTATCTTTGCGGCTTCTCTGACCCTTCTGTCAATTTCATCCTTGGGGTATTTTCTCAGTTTCAAACCGAAGGCCATGTTCTCGTAGACGGTCATGTGCGGATACAGAGCGTAGTTCTGGAACACCATGGCGATGTCCCTGTCTTTTGGTTCGACGTCGTTCACAACTTTGCCGTCGATGTAGATCTTTCCATCTGTGATCTCCTCCAGTCCAGCTATCATCCTCAGAGTGGTCGTTTTTCCACAACCGGATGGTCCAAGGAGAACCACGAACTCCTTGTCTTCGACGACGAGATTCGCGTTTTTCACAGCGACGACTTTGTTTTCGTAGACCTTGGTGACGTTTTCAAGGACAACCTGAGCCATTCTCACACCTCCTGTGAATCGTTGAATTCAAAATACTTTTTGAGCTCGAGATACTTCTCCACGTTCCCGATGTCCAGCAGATAAGTATCAAGGATCTCATCCATGAATTCCATGAGTTTTCTGTATTTCTCGTAGTCAATGACAGCAACCGCGGGCACACCGTTCTTTGTCACGACCACGTCTTTCGTTTTCGCTTCTTCGACAACCTGGGAGAACCGCGCTTTCGCGTCCGCAAGACTGTAAAAAGAAACCCTGCTCAGATCCATTTCATCACTCCCTGACCAGAATTATAGTCAAGTTTACAAAAAATTACAAGTGCCGTTTCAGATGAAAAAACGGGGATATCCAGGATTATCCCCGTTTATGAAGAAATATGAGGTTTTTTCTTAAAATTTCACGCTGAAGTAGAACCTGCCCGTGTTGAAGACGAAGGTTAGATCGGTGGTTCCTTTTCTGACACGGCCCATGAAACCGAGGGCAACCTCATCTCTGGAGGCCGCAACGAGGAGTTTCAGGTCGACTCCGTTGATGGGCCTGAGGTTGAAACCCGCTCCACCGGACAGTTTCCAGTTGAGACCACCCACTCCCATGAAGACCACGTTGTCTGGATCCGACACACCGAAGAGAAAGGTGTTGTTCAGAGCCCTGTAGGCAAAGGAGGTGCTTCCCATGGAGAGGTGTCCACTGCAGAACATGACGGTGTCCTCGGACATGTACGAGAAGTTGTCGAGAGAGAGCCTGTAACCACCGAGTTTCATGTTGTAGTTCTGTTCAAGAAGGGCGTATCCTCCGAATCTTCCCAGGAAGAATTCGTAGTGGAGACTTCCGGGAAATGGAACAAGATCCCTCTGGTCGATGAAGAAAGAGACGTTCCAGGTGTTTCCGAAAGAGATGCCTACCTTCAGTACCGCCTCCGAGGTTTTCACCTTCAAAAAGCCGAGTTTCTGAAAGTTTGCCTCACTCTTTGTTACAGACGCTCCAATGCCCCATCCATCCTTGAAAGCCTCGAAAAAGAGCGTATCTCCGAATCTGACATGGTACCCACTGGAAGTCCACATGAAGGAGGCAGAAAGTAAAACTCCCCCCACGGTTAAAAGGAAAAGAAGAAGATATTTTCTCAAGATATCACTCCCCTTCCAGGAGTTTCTGAACGATTTTGTTTGTGAGTTCTGGATTTGCCTTTCCCTTTGTCTCCCTCATCACAAAGCCAACGAAGAAGCCAGCCGCTTTCTTCTTGCCCGCTTTGTAGTCCTCGACTGCCTTTGGATTCTGTTCCATCGCCTTTTTGACGAGTTCTTCTATGAGCTTTTCATCGTTTATCTGAACAAGGCCCCTTTCTTCCACGATCTGAGAGGGCATCTTCCCCGTTTCGAAGACCTCCGGGAATATTTCCTTTGCGATCTTTATGGAGATCTTTCCTTCGTCCATCAATTTGAAGAGATCAGCGAAGTGCTGAGGGGTCAGTTTTGACTCTGTGATTTCGATGTTTCTTTCGTTGAGTTCTCTCAAAACTTCCGTCATGATCCAGTTGCTGAGATCCTTCGGCCTGTTCACCACCTTCACACACTCTTCGAAGAACTCGGCGAGTTCTTTACTCGAGGTGAGCACCTTTGCGTCGTACTCCGGAAGATCGTACTCTCTCATGAAGCGCTTCGCCTTCTCGTCTGGAAGTTCTGGGAGTTCCTTTTTCACCTCTTCGAGATACTCGTCAGAGAGAACAACGGGCGGTATGTCCGGTTCCGGGAAGTACCTGTAGTCGCTTTCTTCTTCTTTTCCTCTCATGGAAACGGTGGTCTTCGTGGTCATGTCCCAGCCTCTCGTCTCTCTTTCCACGTCTTCTCCTCTCTCCATCGCCTTCACGATTCGCTCGAACTCGTACTCTAAAGCCTTCTCGACGAACCTGAAGGAGTTCATGTTCTTCACTTCCACTCTGTTGCTCTGTCTTCCCGTTTCTGTGTCAACGACGGAGATGTTCGCGTCGCATCTGAGCGCTCCCTTTTCCATGTCTCCTGTGCTCACGCCGAGGTACCTCACGATGGATCTCAACTTCTCCATGAAAACACGAGCCTCTCTTGGGGAAGAAATATCGGGCTCTGTAACGATCTCAATTAGGGGAACACCGCATCTGTTCATATCGACCAGAGAGTAGCTTGCGCGGGTGATGGAGTCCCCTTCGTGAACGAGTTTCCCAGCGTCTTCCTCGAGGTGGAGTCTTCTGATTCTGACTTTTTTCCTTCCTTCGTCTCCGTCTATCTCCAGGAAACCCTCGGTTGCGATCGGGTAGAAGTACTGACTGATCTGGTACCCCTTGGGAAGGTCAGGATAGAAGTAGTTCTTTCTGTCGAATCTGGAGTACTTGTGAATCTTGCAGTTCAATGCGAGGGCGGTCTTCACGGCAAACCTGATCATCTCTTCGTTGGGAACAGGAAGGGCTCCCGGCTGGCCGGTGCAGACGGGACAGATCGCCGTGTTCGGGGGAAGCTCGAAGACATCCGCTGGGCAAGAGCAGAACGCTTTGGTCTTCGTTGAAAGTTGAACGTGTATCTCAAGACCTATGACGGGTCTGTATCTCATGCTTTCACCTCCGGGAGCGGGAACATGCCGTTTTCGTTGTAGGGGGAGTTCTTCTCTATGGCTCTCGCTATTCTGAAAACTTTCCCGTCCGCGAACCTTCTGCCAATTACCTGAACACCAACGGGGAGGTTGTTTGAGAATCCAAACGGCACACTGATCGCGGGAAGTCCCGCGAGGTTTGCGGGTATCGTGAAGATGTCCATGAGGTAGTAGGTGAGAGGATCCTTTATCTCTCCGATCTTGAAAGCCGTCACTGGGGAAGTGGGGGTGAGGATCGCGTCGTACTGCGAGAGCACCTCGTTGAGTTCATCGGAGATCTTTCTTCTCACTTTCATGGCCTTGTTGAAATAGGCTTCGTAGTAGGCAGCGCTGAGGGTGAATGTTCCGATCATGATCCTTCTTCTAACTTCTTCACCGAACCCGACGTTTCTGGTCTTCATGTACATCTCTCTGAGTCCTTTCTCTTTTACCCTGAGGCCGTACTTGACACCGTCGAACCTGGCGAGGTTGGAACTCGCTTCAGCGGGAGCGATGACGTAATAGACGGCGACGGAATATTTCATGTGCGGGATGCTGACCTTTTCCACCTTCGCACCGAGTTTCTCGAGGAGTTTGAGGGACTCTTCGAATCTCTCTGCCACACCGTCTTCTATCTTGTGCTCGTAAATCTCCTGCGGAACGGCGAATCTCATACCTGCGACGCCGTTTTCGATCTCCGAAAGGAAATCAACTTTCCTATCCATCGTTGTGGCGTCGTTCTCGTCTTTTCCGGAGATGATTTCCATAAGTATCGCCGCATCTTTCACCGTCTTCGTGATGGGACCTATCTGGTCGAGAGAGCTTGCAAATGCCACAAGGCCGTACCTAGAGACGAGTCCGTAGGTGGGTTTGTACCCGACCACCCCGCAGAGCGAGGCGGGCTGTCTCACAGAACCTCCTGTGTCGCTTCCGAGCGCCGCAACGACCATTCCCGAAGCGACCGCAGCGGCAGATCCTCCACTGCTGCCACCGGGAACTCGCTCGAGATCCCAAGGGTTTCTCGTGGGAAAGAACGCGGATCTTTCGGTGCTCGAGCCCATCGCAAACTCATCGAGGTTTGCCTTCCCAACCACGACAAAGCCTGCTTCCTTCATCTTCTTCACCACTGTGGCATCGAAAACGGATTCGTAGTTTTCGAGTATCCTGGAGGCACAGGTCGTTCTCATGCCCAGTGTGAGAATGTTGTCCTTGATCGCAACTGGAATTCCCCAGAATTTTCCCTTCTTCTCAACGGAAACATTCTCTCTTACGGAGATGAACGCCTTCACGTGTGGATCGAGTCTTTTGATGGTTTCCAGGGAAAGTTGTGGGAGTTTCTCCCTTTCTTCTTCGGAAAGTTTCAGACACTCTTCTATTGTGAGTTTTCTGAAGTCCAAATCGATCACCTCCTCTCGTGGATTATAGCAGAAGTATGTTATAATCTGTAACAAGAAATGTACCGGTTTGTCTTTGAGGCGAATTTAACAATTTTCTTCTGTTCTTAGCGGGTGATATTTCAACATTAAAATCTTGACATTCTACCATGTCAAGGTGTATAATGCAAAATGTGAAAATCTATATTTAACGATTTTTAACCCGGGAGGTGGATTTTATGAGAAAGAGAGCGGGTTTCACGTTGATTGAACTTCCGATCGTTATGGCAATCATCGCAGCCCTGATGGCAGTGTTGATCCCAACGGCAACGGGTGCGATGAGGAAAGCAAGGGCTACAAGATTGGCCGTGCAGCTTAGAAACTACGTAACAGGTCTTCAGCAGTGGATCACAGCAACATTACCGGCATCAGATGATGTTGCCGATTTGGACGTTGACAATGCAGTTTCCATGGGATTTGTTGGCCAGGCAGAAAGAGATCTGTTTGCAAATGGCACAGACTTTAACGCCGACGCTGCTAACAGCCGCATAGTGATCACCGTTGATTACGACACAAATGATTCAAACATAGCCAACCTGGTCTACAACAGTTTGAAAGACGTATTTGCTGGAGGTACTGGGAGTGCAACTGTGACGAATGACACTGAAATTGGAATAACCGCTTATGTCCAGGCCTTCTGGTGGTAACACTCCCGCCTGAAAGAGAGAAAGCCCCCGTCCGGGGGCTTCTGGTTTTTTATAGATCACCCCTGTCTGGTGTTTTTTAAAATTTGAAAATTGATTTCCATATATGATACAATATCTTTCAAAGAAGTTTTTTCCTTTCTGAAAATAACAAGAGGGGGGGTGTTTCCATGAGGTCTCTTCTGAGATTGTGTCTTTTCCTTGTTCTTGTGAGCGCTCTTGTCACTGGAGGTGAAATCATGAACTTTGAAAGGGAGGAAGAAGGGGTTTCACCCTTTGGAAGGGCAGTTGTTACACTCTCACAGGACGTTTCCTTCAGAGGAGTTTACTCCCTGAAAGTGGATGGCAGAACTTCACTCTGGGATGGAGTGGAGTTTGACCTCACTGGAAAGGTTTCACCGGGGAAAGAGTACAGGGTTTTCTTTTATGTGTACCAGACGTCGAACACACCTCAACTCTTCAGCGTTCTTTCCAGAGTTGTGGATGAAAGTGGAGAAAGGTACGAGATACTCCTCGATAAAGTCGTCACACCGGATGTCTGGAAGAAGATGGAACTGATCTTCACGTCACCTCAGAGAGCAGAAAAATTCTCGTTGATCGTTGCCTCACCTGAAAGAACGAACTTTCCGTTCTACATCGATGAACTTCAACTCTCCAGTCCGGATGAAGTTCAGGAACCTCCGCCGGTTCTTCACTGCTCCTTCGAGAGTGAAACAGCCGAAGGCTGGATACCCCGGGGAAATGCAAAACTTCAGGTCACTTCCAGGGTTTCTCACACCGGTAGAAACGCCCTTTTCATCTCTGAAAGGTCTGCCAGCTGGGAGGGAACACAGTTCGATCTGAAAAGCATCGTAAAACCAGGAAAGACCTACACCTTTGAGATGTGGGTGTATCAGGATTCTGGAAGCCCTGTCGGTATCCTCATGAGGATGACACGAAAGTTCGAGAACGAAATCACAACGAAGCATCCTATCTGGCTGTACGGGAGAACGGTTCCGTCAGGAAAGTGGGTGAAGCTGTTTGGTATCTTTGGACTCCCAGAAGGAATAGACGTGGATCAACTTGTTCTTTACGTCTACACGGATGGCTCGAACACAGACTTCTACGTCGACGATGTGAAGATCTACGACAAACCGCTTGTATCGTTCGAAGAGGATGTACCTTCCCTGAAAGAGATCTTCAAGGATCAATTCAAAATCGGTGCCGGGATCTCCGAAAAATCCATCCTCACTCCCTTTGACCTTGAGTTTCTCAAAAAGCACTTCAACAGTGTCACGGAGAGGAACAACATGAAACCGGTGAATCTGCTCGCCGGTGTTGAAAATGGCAGGCTGAAGTTTGACTTTTCACTCGCTGATCTGTTCGTTGACACAGCGCTTAAGAACGGGATCTCCGTGAGGGGCCACACACTGGTATGGCACAATCAGACACCCGAGTGGTTCTTCAAAGACGAAAATGGAAACCTTCTGAGCAAAGAAGAGATGACAGAAAGGCTCAGAGAATACATACACACCGTTGTTGGACACTTCAAGGGGAAGGTCTACGCATGGGACGTTGTGAACGAAGCGGTCGATCCGAACCAGCCGGATGGGCTGAGAAGATCGACGTGGTATCAGATCATGGGGCCTGACTACATAGAACTTGCGTTCAGGTTTGCAAGGGAAGCAGATCCCAATGCGAAACTCTTCTACAACGACTACAACACCTTCGAACCCAAAAAGAGAGACATCATCTACAACCTTGTGAAGAGTCTCAAGGAGAAAGGACTCATCGATGGAATAGGCATGCAGTGTCACATCAGTCTTGCAACGGACATCAGGCAGATCGAAGAGGCCATCAAAAAGTTCAGCACTATCCCCGGTATAGAAATTCACATAACCGAACTCGATATAAGCGTCTACAGAGATTCCACTTCCAACTACTCAGAAGCACCAAGGACAGCTCTCATCGAGCAGGCCCACAAGATGGCACAACTTTTCAAGATCTTCAAGAAGTACAGCAACGTGATCACGAACGTCACGTTCTGGGGTCTCAAAGACGACTACTCCTGGAGGGCAACAAGAAGAAACGACTGGCCACTGATCTTTGACAAAGATTATCAGGCAAAACTCGCTTACTGGGCGATTGTGGCTCCCGAAGTACTTCCACCCCTTCCAAAAGAGAGCAAGATCTCCGAAGGAGAAGCAGTGGTGGTGGGAATGATGGACGATTCCTACATGATGTCGAAGCCGATAGAGATCTACGATGAAGAAGGGAACGTGAAGGCAACGATCAGGGCGATATGGAAAGACAGCACGATCTACGTATACGGAGAGGTTCAGGACGCGACGAAGAAGCCAGCGGAAGATGGAGTAGCGATCTTCATCAACCCGAACAACGAAAGAACACCATACCTGCAGCCGGATGACACCTACGTTGTGCTGTGGACGAACTGGAAGAGTGAGGTCAACAGGGAAGACGTAGAGGTGAAGAAATTCGTTGGGCCTGGATTCAGGAGGTACAGTTTTGAGATGTCGATCACGATACCTGGTGTGGAGTTCAAGAAAGACAGTTACATAGGGTTCGATGTAGCGGTGATAGACGACGGGAAATGGTACAGCTGGAGCGACACGACGAACAGCCAGAAGACGAACACGATGAACTACGGAACGCTGAAACTTGAGGGAGTGATGGTGGCGACGGCGAAATACGGAACACCGGTCATCGATGGAGAGATCGACGATATCTGGAACACGACGGAGGAGATAGAGACGAAATCGGTTGCGATGGGATCACTGGAGAAGAACGCAACGGCGAAGGTGAGGGTGCTGTGGGACGAGGAGAATCTGTACGTTCTTGCGATAGTGAAGGATCCGGTTTTGAACAAAGACAACAGCAATCCTTGGGAGCAGGATTCGGTGGAGATCTTCATAGACGAGAACAACCACAAGACAGGCTACTACGAAGACGATGATGCGCAGTTTAGGGTGAACTACATGAACGAGCAGTCGTTTGGGACGGGAGCGAGTGCGGCGAGGTTCAAGACGGCGGTGAAGTTGATCGAAGGAGGCTACATAGTAGAGGCAGCCATCAAGTGGAAGACGATCAAGCCGAGTCCGAACACGGTGATAGGCTTCAACGTGCAGGTGAACGATGCGAACGAGAAAGGTCAGAGGGTTGGTATCATCTCCTGGAGTGATCCAACGAACAACAGCTGGAGAGATCCTTCAAAGTTCGGAAACCTGAAACTCCTGAAATGAAAAGAAGCCCCCGTCCGGGGGCTTCATATTTTTTTGAGTGCCCGATCGAGGTCTTCCACGAGTTTCTCAGGATTTCCGATGCCAACATGTATCCTGATGAGGTTCACGTCCTCCTTAGGACAGTCACCGTACGCTACTCTTGGAACAACGAGGTTTTCATGACTTCCCCAGCTCACCGCCATCCTGAAGACCTTCAAACTCTCGACGAACTCCTTCACCTTCTCCACACTCTCTGTTTTCAGTCGAAAACTCATCAGACCAGACCCACCGCTCATCTGTGACGAGGCAAGTTCGTACTGGAGTGATCTTGGATTCATCGGATAGTTCACTTCAAGAATTTTCGGATGATCCATGAGAAAGTCAGACACCACGAGAGCGTTCTCGTAGTGCTTTTTCATTCGGATCTCCAGTGTTCTGAGTCCTCTCAGAATGAGCCACGACTCTATTGGGGAAAGAACAGGCCCGATGTTTTTGAACTCCTCCTGGAAAATTCCGATCATGTCCTCTTTGTCTCCTGCGATCACACCCGCCATCACGTCGCCATGGCCTGAGATGTACTTCGTTGCAGAGTGAACCACCACGTCCACTCCGAGGATCTTCGGGTTCTGGAAAATGGGAGAAGCCCACGTGTTGTCTATTATGGTTTTTATTCCAAGTTCTTTTGCTACTTTCGTGACCTTTCTGATGTCGATGACCCTCATTCTCATGCTCGTGGGGCTTTCAAGGTAGATGAGTTTTGTCTTTTTCGTGATCGCCTCAAGAACTCTGTCTGCATCCGGGGGAACGAAGGTTACCTGGATGCCGAACTTCCTGGAAAGGTAATTGAAGAACCTCTTTGCCCAGGAGTACGCCTCGTCCACACAAACCACGTGGTCTTCCGAGTTCAAAAAATGAAGGATGGAAAGGGAGATGGCACTCATTCCAGAGGAGACAAGGCGGGCATCCTCACACCTTTCCAGAGTGGCAAGTTTCCTCTCAACCAGCCTCGTCGTTGGATTGCTTCCCCTGTTGTATACGTACTCGTAGTCTCCGTTTCTGAGGGCCTTCGACATCTCGTCGAAACTGTCAAAATAAAAATTCGTGGTCTCGAAGATGGGAAAAGACAGCGCTTTGAAAGGGACATCTTCTTCCCCGTACGAGAACAGGATGTCGTCTATGTTCATGAGAAAGCCTCCTGTTGAGATTGTGTACCGAACCATATTTTAACTCATGTTCAGACCGTTTCAAAGACCCTTTTTCTACTGCCCCAGTCTCTTCCCGGTCTTCTTCCAAGGTGTTCTATCATCTTCATAACACAGGGGATGCACGCGGTGTCCTTTTCGAAGACACAGATCTTTCCGGGGTAGAGCTGGTAGAGCTGTCTGTACGGTGAAGGGGTCCAGTTGGGCATGATGACGTTTGCTCCACACCTGAGCGTGATCTCTCTACCACCTGGAACGATCGTTCCCATGGCGGTAGTTGCCGGGATGTTGGAGTCTGGAAGAAGGATTCTTGTGAGTGCCACCATCTTCAGTGTGAGGATGAAATCTCCCTTCTTTTCATTCGCAAGTGGTGTATCCGGGTGAGGGATGAAGGGGCCTATTCCCACCATGTCGAAATCGTATTTCTTCAGAAACAGAAGGTCATCCACAAGGTCATCTATCGTCTGTCCCGGAAGGCCCACCATCGATCCGGCTCCCGTTTCATAGCCGAGTTCCTTCAGGGTGAGAAGGCACCTCACTCTGTTTTCGAAGGATGTGTCCGGTCTCAGTTTTTTGTGAAGAACGGGGTTTGCCGTTTCGTGCCTCAGAAGGTACCTGTCTGCTCCTGCCTCCTTCCACTTTTCGTAAAATTCTCTTGGCCACTCTCCAAGACTCAGCGTGACAGCAACTCCCATCTTCTTTATCTCTCTCACTATGTCTGAGATCACATCCGGCATGTAGTAGGGGTCTTCTCCGGATTGAAGAACGATCGTTTTTGCTCCGAACTGAACGGCAAGTTTTGCTCTCTCGATGATCTCTTCCGGTGTCATTCGGTATCTCTTCAAATTCTTGTTGTCTCTTCTCAGGCCGCAGTAGAGACAGTTCTTTCTGCACACGTTGGAAAACTCTATGATCGCCCTGATGTGAACCTCGTCTCCGACGTATTTCTTTCTCACCTCATCGGCGAGTTTGAAGAGCGCATCGTTGAACTCCTTGTCATTTCTGGAGAGTGCCTCCTTTAAAACTTCTCTTGTGAACTCTCTTCTTTCGAGTCTTTCCAGAATTTCATGTCCTGTCACGGCTTCATCACTCCAGTTCTTCCAGAATCTTCTTCAGAAGAGGAATCACTTCGTCCTTTCTGTCCTCGGGGAAGTCTTCTGCGAAGACACCGAACCTTCCGTTTTCAAGGAGGATCTGGGCGGGGAGAAACTTTTCCCTCCCCGCTTTCAGGTCTTTATAGAATGACCATCTTCTTCCGATTCGCTCGGATATCCAGATCTTGCAGTCGTATTTCTCTGCAATCTCCTCGAGGATCTTTTTAAAATCTGACATCCCTCTCACCGCGCTTTATTCTTTCAAGGCCTTCTTTCACTCTCTCTCTTATCTTTGGATTCATCTTCTGGAGTTCTTTTTCTATGACCTCTTCTCCTATTCTTCTTGTTTCCTCCGTTGCGTAGTCACAGAGGTACTCCTGGAGCGTGAAGAGAGCGTTCGGTGTACAGAAGTTCTTCACAAAACCGGGGATTGCAAACTCCATGAAGTGTTCTCCCGTTCTTCCTGCCCTGTAACATGCGGTGCAGAAGGATGGGACAAAACCTTCTTTCAGAAGACTTCTCATCACCTGGTCGAGAGGTCTTGGATCTTCGAGTGTGAACTGCCTTTTCCTGTCCTCGTCGTCTTCTCTGTGAGAGTACGCTCCGATCCCTATTCTTGAGCCGGCGTCTATCTGTGAGACACCGAGTTTTATGACCTCATCCCTGAGTTTTGCGGGCTCTCTTGCCGTGAGGATCATTCCTGTGTATGGAACAGAAAGTCGTATGATGGCAACGAGTTTTTTGAAGTCCTCATCGCTCACGATGTGTTCCGGCCTCTGTGAATATGGGGTGTTTATGGCAGGTTTTATCCTTGGGAAGGAGATGGTGTGTGGTCCCACTCCGAACCTCTCCTCGAGGTGGATCGTGTGGTAGAGAAGTCCCATCACCTCGAATTTCCAGTCGTAAAGGCCAAAGAGGGCGCCTATTCCTACGTCGTCGATACCGGCCATCATCGCTCTGTCCAGACCGTAAAGTCTCCAGTTGTAGTTCGATTTGGGACCCCTGGGATGGAGTTTCAGGTACGTCTTTTTGTGGTACGTTTCCTGAAAGATCTGGAAAGTACCGATTCCCACGGACTTTATGATCCTGTAGCCCTCTATCGTCTGGGGTGCAGCGTTGACGTTCACCCTTCTGATCTCACCGTTGCCGTACTTCGTGTTGTACACGATGTCGATCGTTCTTGCGATGAACTCCGGAGAGTACTTTGGATGCTCTCCGTAGACCACTATGAGCCTTTTGTGGCCCTGGGAGACGAGGGCTTTGACTTCTTCTTTCAACTGTTCTTCCGTGAGCGTTTTTCTTTCCACCACTTTGTTGGAGACTCTGAAACCGCAGTAGACACAGTCGTTGACGCAGTCGTTTCCTATGTAGAGCGGTGCAAAGAGAACGATCCTGTTTCCGTATATTCTCTCCTTCAGAGTGCGGGCCGCCTCGAATATCTCCTGAAGAAGTTGAGGATCTTCCACGTTCAAAAGTGTTGCGGTCTCTTCTGGCTCTAGTCTGTTCTTATCCAGTGATTTCTGGATGATCTCCCTGACTCTTGCAGGATCGGGATTTTTTGTCTTTTCTAGAAGTTCGAAGATCTTTTCTTCTGGTATGAAGGATTTGCTCTCCACACGCTCTCTTGTGAACACGTACATGCACATCACCTCTTCAGTGGGACCGTCTTCACACGGACCCCGGGAATCTGGCCGAGTTTTCCGGAGAGGGCCCCCATCGTGTCGTTGTCTGTCTTCAAAACGAGGAATATGATCGCCATGTTCTCCTCTTTGACGGGGTATCCAACCCTGAGGAGTATGTCTTCAGAGAAGTTGTGAAGAAGTTCGTTCACATGTCGGTAGGCTCTTTCTCTGTCTTCCACGACGATAGTGAGTATGTAGAATCTCTTCTCCAAAACGAAATCCCCCTCTCCGCTCACCGGGAGAGGGGGTATACTTCCATCTATCCCCTCCCCCGGTGTCAGGATTTTTCCCTCCACCTCAGGAGGTTTGTGATTTTTCTCACTTTCTGTTTATATTATACCACCTTTTGAGAATCACCACAACATTCCAAGCACCCACATGGGAATGGAATTTCTGACGGGAAGATCGATGTCGTCTCTGATCACGAAATCACTGGATTTTCTCTTTTTCCTTTTTCCTCCAACCTCGAGTTTCATCCCCTCGAAAATGAAATCGGCCTCTTCTTCGTTTTTCGAAGCGTATATTTTCCCTTTCTCTTTCAGGGCGAAAACAACGAACGCTTCTCTGAAATTTCCCGTTTCTCCTTCGAAGACGTGGTACATGGAGGGATCTGCCAGGAATATCTTCGAGCCTTTCGAAAACGGTTTTTCTGCTCTCTCTTTCCGGACGATGTTCACAAGTTCTATCTCCTCCATCACATGAAGGAGTTGGTACAGTTTCTGCTTTCCCACACCCCATTCTCTGCTCATGGACTCGATGTTTATTGTGGGGATTCTGGAATAGAGAAGATGCCCAACGATTGCCTTCATGACCCCGATGTGATTCTCAGTTACGGTACCGATGAGGTGCGGTATATCGTAGTATATGGTTTTGTCCAAAATGTTCATCATTCTCTCCCTGAAGTTCCCCTCCCTGTAAAAGGGTCTTGTTCCTTTCTCACGATAATCCCTGAATAAACTCATCACATCGACCTGTTTCATTAAACTGGCTGCATAATCCGAGAGCGGTACGAATGGGGAGTTCAATTTCTCCAGAACTTTTCCGGTCTCAAAATGAATGAACTCTCTGAAGGACATGAGGGGAAGCTTCATCAGGACGAATCTTCTTGAAAGATCTGAGGTTCCCTTTTTCATCACTATAGAACTGCTGTCGCTCACCCATATCGTTTTGCCCGGGAAGGTATCGTACAGGACCTTGAGGATAACACTCCAGTTTTTCAGGAAATGGACTTCGTCGATCACAATTCCCGGGTAATTCTTTAAAATCTCCTGTGCAAGTTCGTGGAAGGAAACGTTCAGCAGTGATAAATCATCACCTGAGACGTAGAGGAAACCGTTCTTTTTTGCCATGGACAGAAGAAACGTGGTTTTTCCTGTGCCGCGTGGACCATAGAGAAGAATCGCCCTGGGCGTAAACCTCTCCTCCAGATCCTGAAAAAACAATCTTCTCTTCTCAGGTAAGTAACTGATCATTCTGTTCATTTGAATCTCCAATCTCTCTATGATCTGATCGTACATGTTCCTCCCTCCTTCGGAACGAATTTTATCATATTTCGTTCTGTGATAGAACTATTATTCAAAATATTCCAAAAATCGTTTCGATATAGAACGATTTTCGCCAAAAAACGTTCTACCACAGAACGCTCTCTGGAACTTAACATTTCTTAACAAACAACGGATAATGGCATAAAGAAAGTCTGGAAACTACAAAATGGTGAAACCCATTCTGAGGAGGTGTCCTTTATGAAGAGGCTCTTTGTTTTGCTCTTTGCGATGGTATCGGTTTTCCTTGTAGCAAAAACGCTCGTCATCAAGGGCTCCAACACGGTCTTTCCCATCGCACAGCTGTGGATCGAGGAGTTCAAGAAGGTTCATCCCGATGTTCAGGTGACGCTCGAAGGTGCAGGATCTTCCACGGGGATAGCCGCCCTCTTCAACGGAACCGCAGACATCGCCAACTCCAGCAGATGGCTCAAACCTGAAGAGATCGAACGAATGAACAAAGAAGGAAAGTACTTCATACCGTTCCTCGTTGGATTCGACGGGATAGCCATCGTCGTGAACAAAAAACTTGGAATCGACGACATCTCCATAGAGACGTTGAAGAAGATCTACACCGGTGAGATCCAGTACTGGTCTCAGGTGAACCCGAATCTTCCAAGAAAAAGGATCGTCGTTTACTCGAGAAACACCGCCTCTGGAACCTACGAAACCTTTGAAAACAAGGTCCTCGGTGGTGCGAGGATGGCACCCTACGTGAGAATGGTCGAGAGCACCCAAATCGAGATAGAAAACGTGGCACGAAATCCTTACGCCATCGCCTACGTCGGTGTTGGATACGTCACTGACGACGTGAAAGTTCTGAAGGTGAACGGCATCTACCCGACGAAGGAAAACATCCTGAAGGGGAAGTATCCGCTAGCAAGACCGCTCTTCATGTTCGTCGATGCGACGAACGGCTTTCCTGAAATGGGAAGTCTTGTCTTCGAGTACATCATGTTCGCATTCTCGAAGAAAGGACAGGAACTGTTAGAAAAAGCCGGTTACGTGGCTGCTTACGGTTGGTAAGGAGGGATTCACTCTGAACAGAGAGGTAGCGAATTTCTTCAGAAAATCTGTGATATTCGTCTTTTCCATCATTGGTATCCTCGCTCTTTTTCTTCTTGTGTTCTTTCTTGTGAAGGAGGCCTGGCCCGCCCTCGTGAAAGTCGGGGGCGAGCTTTTCACGAGTGTCTACTGGTACCCAACGGCAGATCCACCGGAGTACGGAATGCTCGCCATGATCGCGGGAACGCTTCTTTTGACGGCATTCTCTTCTGCCATTCTTCTTCCCCTCGGTTATCTGGTAGCGTTCTTTCTCCACACGTACGCCAGAGATCTCGAAAAAAGCCTTGTAAGGACCACGGTGGAGTTCCTTGCTGGAACTCCTTCTGTGATCATAGGGCTTTTTGTTCTGTTCTACATCGCACCCATTCTGCTACACTTCGACATCTGGTCCACAGAGAATTTCCTTCTGGCCTCCATCGGTCTTGTTCTCACAGCACTTCCCTACACGGTTTCACTCTCACTGGAAGCGCTCGACTCTGTTGACATAGCCCTCGAGGAAAGTGCGCTCGCTCTCGGTGCCACCCGTTTCACAACAACTTTAAGGGTGACCACAAGGGCTGCCCTTCCCGGGATTCTCAACGCCTTCGTTCTCACCGTGAACAGAGTGGTTGGTGAGACCATGATAGTCCTCATGGTGGGAGGAGGGGCCGCCATAATTCCACGTTCGCTCTTCGATCCCGTAAAACCCCTGACAGCAGCGATCGCTAGCGAAATCGGTGAGGTTGCCGTCGGAAGTATGCATTATCATGTGCTCTTTGCGGCAGGTTTCATCCTTCTTGTACTCTCTCTTGTTCTGACGGGACTTTCCAGATACATATCGAGGAGGCAGACAGGATGAAGAAGGACCTGATCATCTCTTACGTGTTTCGTGTAGTTAGTTACGTGGTCTTTGCCGTTGTTTTGTTTCTTTTCGTTTCCATTGTTGCAGGAGGAGCGAAGTATTTCTCTCCCTCCTTCTTCCTGGACTATCCAAGAAGCGGTATGACAGAGGGAGGCATCTTTCCTGCCATCCTCGGAAGTTTCTATCTCATGGCTCTGACTTTCCTGATCTCGATTCCTCTTGGTATCTTCACAGGGGTGTTCCTTTCCGAATACGGAGAAAACGTTGTTGCAAGGTGGATAGATATCTCTCTGACGGCCCTGAGCGGAATTCCCTCGGTGGTTTACGGACTTTTTGGACTGGCGTTCTTCTGTGTGGCCCTTCAGTTTGGAACGTCCATGATCGCCGCTGCACTGACTCTTTCACTCATGACACTTCCTGTCATCGCATCTTCAACGAAGGAAACCCTCAAGGCCATACCCGTTGAGATAAGGGAAGCCGCACTGGCCCTCGGGGCAAAGAAAGAGGAGGTCATCTTCAAAGTACTCCTTCCAGCGGCGAGGAGAGGTATCATCACGGCCGTTCTCGTTGGAGGTGGGAGAGCCCTGGGAGAAACCGCTCCCGTTCTGCTCACGGGTGCGGTGTTCTACTCAACAGAACTTCCAAAGGGACTCTTCTCACCTGTCATGACTCTTCCAACCCACATCTACTACATCACGGCAGCGTACGGTGAGTCCGCTCAGTGGATGGCAAAGGGAACAGCAGCCTTTCTGATGATAATAGTTGCTCTGATATACGGTGCAGCTTTCTTTCTGAGGAGGAGAGAGAATGGAACCAATAATTGAGATCGAAAACTTCAGCGCTTACTACGGTGATAAAGTGGCCGTCAAAAACGTGACGATGAAGATCTTCAAAAATCAGATAACCGCCATAATAGGACCATCCGGGTGTGGAAAGACCACGCTCCTCAGGAGTATAAACAGAATGAACGATCATATACCCGGTTTCAGGGTGGAAGGGAAGATATACTTTAAAGGGCAGGACATATACGATCCGAAACTCGATGTGACGGAGTACAGAAAAAAGGTGGGAATGGTCTTTCAGAAACCCACTCCCTTTCCGATGTCGATCTACGACAACGTGGCGTTCGGTCCGAGGATCCATGGGACAAAAAGCAAGCACGTACTCGACAGAATCGTTGAAGAATCTTTGAAGAAGGCTGCCCTCTGGGATGAAGTAAAATCGGAGTTGAACAAACCCGGAACGAAACTTTCTGGTGGCCAGCAGCAAAGGCTCTGTATAGCGAGGGCACTTGCAGTGGAACCCGAGGTGATCCTCCTCGACGAACCAACATCGGCCCTCGATCCGATTGCGACTCAAAGGATCGAAAAGCTTCTGGAAGAACTCTCTGAGAACTACACGATCGTGATCGTCACCCACAACATAGGACAGGCCATAAGGATCGCCGATTACATAGCCTTCATGTACCGGGGCGAACTCGTAGAGTACGGCCCCACGAGGGAAATTGTAGAAAGACCGAAGAGCAAACTCACCGAAGAGTATCTGACAGGAAAAATAGGATGATGGAGGCGAAAGGATGGTGGACCACGTTCATTTCGAAAGGGAACTGACCCTTCTGAAATCGGACGTTTCAAAGATGCTCTTTCTTGTTTCAGAATCTCTGAACGATGCGATAGAAAGCCTCGAAACCATGAACGAGACCCTCGCAAAAAAAGTGCTCGACTCAGACGATATGATAGATGAACTGAACAGGGAGATAGAGGAAAAGGCCTATCAGATCATAGCAAGGTACAACCCCATCCTCAAACAGCTCAGATACATCATCACTATCCTGAAGTTTTCCAACGACCTGGAAAGGATCGGAGACCTTTCCTGCAACATCGCTGAGAAATGTCTGTTTCTCTCCGAAAGGAAGATCCGGTTTGAGATGCTGAAGGAAATAAAGGACATGTTCGGAAGTACACTGAGGGTGGTTCAGGACTCTTTCAAGGCCTTTGTCGAAGAAGACGTGGACTCTGCCTACAGGCTCTGGAAGTTCGACGACGTGATCGATGAGATGGAAAGAAGGATCAGAAGGCTTGTCGTGGAGAAGATAAAAGAGGACGGAATACCGGCTGAACTTGCCCTGGTGTACATCCTCATAGCACGGGACCTGGAGAGGATAGGAGACCATGCGAACAATCTCTGCGAGGAAGTCATATACATTGAGACGGGAAAAAACATGAGGGAATTTTTGCGGGGTGTAAAGGATGGCAGTGAGGGTTCTGATAGCTGAGGACGATGAGGACATAAGAGGTGTTTTGAAGAGGTACCTTGAGGCTGAAGGATACGAATGTGACGAAGCGGGTTCACTCTTTGATCTCAAAAAGAAACTCTCAGAGGGCGCCTACAACGTTCTCATTCTGGATCTTATGTTTCCAGACGGTGTTGCCATGGAAGAGATCCCGGAAATGAAGGTGTCTCACCCGGAAATGGCCATCATCATCGTTTCTGCAAGGGACAGAGACATGGATCGCATCTTTGGAATAGAACTCGGAGCGGATGATTACGTGACAAAACCGTTCAACCCCAGGGAAGTGATCGCCCGGGTGAAGGCTGTTCTGAGAAGAATGGGCAAAGATCAGAAGGTGTTAAGATTCGGAAAACTCGAGATCTTTCCCGAAGATTACGTTGTGAGATACGACGGTAGAAACGTTGAAATGACAGCGAAGGAATTCGAACTGTTGAAACTTCTTGCCTCCGCTCCTAACAAGATCTTTTCGAGGGAAGAGATCCTGAACAGAATCTGGGGGGATGACTATGTCTCCGACAGGGTGGTAGACGTTCACATCAGTGCCATTCGTTCCAAGATAGGAAAGAACTGGATAAAGACCGTAAGGGGCCTTGGATACAAATTCTCAACCCGGGGTGATGAGGGTGATCGATCTTGAAGATCTCGACACCATCAAAGAGGCGGTAGTGGTTTTGAACGAGTTGAAGGTGGTTTCGGCGAACAGATCCGGGGAAAGGTATGGTTTCAGAACGGGAAAGAGTCTGATATCTGTTTTCACCTGCAAAGAGATGGACAGAATCGTCAGCAGTATTCAGGAAAAGAAGGATTTCTCCATGGAAACCGATGCCTACTTTTTCGAACTTCAATCAAAAAGATTCGTTTCTTTCCATTTCCTTCCTCGAAAGAGCCTTCTTGTTGTGAACGATCTCACCGAGGAGAAAAAACTCAACGAAGCAAAACTAGACTTCGTTATGGCGGTGTCCCATGAACTCTTCACACCTCTTTCCGCTTCGAAGGCAAATCTGTTTCTTCTGAAGGATCTGGAGAAAGATCCTGAAAAACTCAAAATACTCGACAGGATAGACCGCTCCCTGGAGAGGATGGAGACGATCATCAGACAGCTGAAACTTCTCACTATGATACAGCTGGGCCTCTACGAACTCAAAGTGGAACAGGTACATGTGAAGGAAGTGTTCGAGAAATCCGTTGAGGATCTTCGCGAGAAAATAGAATCCAGAAAGATCAGAGTGAAGTTTTCTTCGGAAGTGGAGTCGATCAAAACCGATCGCTTCGTCTTTTACACGATCCTGAAGAACCTTCTCTCCAACGCCGTGAAATACTCGTACCCAGAGTCGGAGGTGGAAGTTTCCATATCGGAAAAGAAGATGACTGTGAAGGATCAGGGAATCGGGATAAAAGAGGAAGAGAAGGAAAGGATATTCGAGCGTTTCTACAGGGGATCGGAAGCTCCAAAGATGGCTCCTGGATCGGGCCTTGGACTTTCCATCGTGAAACACCTGTGCGACATGATGGGGTACAGGCTGGAATTCAAATCCCAGTGGCTTGTGGGATCAGAATTCACCGTCTGGTTCAGATGATGTATTCGTCATCTTCGTCTTCACCTTCTAGAACGTAGCCATCCTCTCTTGTGCACCAGGCCGGAAGTGGAAACTTCACCGTGAGAGGCAGGTTCAGAAACGGCTGATCCACTATCACTTCACCCTGCTTCAAAAGAGATGCTTTTCGTTTGTAGTGATCTGCAAGGTGCGAGTACTCCGGTTTCAGAAGTTCTGCTCCTTTTTGTCTTCCAACCACAACCGTGGCGGCCTGTGTGATCACCCTGTAGTCGACCTCGGAGGCGGTCTGTTCTGCTCCAATGAGGATCACCCTGAAAGACCTGCCGCGCTCTGCCACGTCTCTGAAGATGTTCGCAAGCGCACCACCACCGTGTCTTGGTGCGTACTTGTTGAGTTCATCGAGGAAGATGAAAACGGGCTGGGTGAAACCGTTGTTTGTCTCCTTTTCTCTCATCACTTCGGAAAGGATCGCACCGACAACGAACGCCTGGGCACGAGTTCTGAGTTTTGAGATGTCCACGACGGTCACCCTTCCGGGCACGTTCCAGTTGATCCTGTACTCCACCCCACCGATGGGATTCAGAGGAGGTTTTATCCACAGTCTGTCGAAGTCCATCTTCTGGGCGGTCTTCAGCCTTCGAATCAGCATGCTGATGGTCTGACGCTGGACGTTTTCTTTTTCCAGGTACTCTCTTGCCTTTCCTTCCTTCAGCTGGGTTATCAGATCATCGAGGTCAAGGGGAATGTCCACGATCTCTCCTTTAGAGGCAACGATTTCCCTCAACGCCTGAGAGGGAAGTTTCTGTTTGTCTTTGATGTAGCCCTTCCTCAGGAATTCCTGGTAGATCTCTTCCATTCTCTGGGTGAGATATTCCTGAAGTGACCACACCGCCAGCTGGAAGTTCTGGTTTTTGGCCATCTCGTCCGGATCGAACATGAGTTCCAGAAGATTCATTTCAACTATGTCGAAGACGTCCCAGCCGTAAACCTTCACTCCACTCATACGCTTGTTCACGGCAGGAACGTAGGTGCCCTTCTGTCTGCTTGGAGCGTAAAAGACCGCGTTTTCAAACGGTTTTGGCTCTATTCCGAGCACCCTGTACATCTCTTCCCACTTTTCCTTCTCCGCTGCCCATTCCTTTGAAGGGCGATCGAGAAACATCAAACTTTCTCCCTTAACGTTGAAGATGATGTACCTTGCTTCCCTCAGAAGTTCCATCAGTTCTCCCTGTGTTTTTCTGGACGTTTCCATCATCGACTTCACCAGGAACGTGGTGTAGGAGGTCTTCGCAGCCACACCGGACTGTCCCGAAACGTTGATGTGTGCCCCGTTGTCTCCCAGTATGTACCTCAGATCCAGGTAGGCAGGTTTGCCGTTCTTGAGGATGCCCACGGGGAGCGCCACGTTCTTGCTTTTCAGCTCGTCGAACCCAAGGGCTATGTCTATTTCTTCACCTTCCGCAAGGAACACGGGAGAACCAATGGCAGGAGGAATCTCCGGGGCCGTCTCGGAGAGTTTCCCATCTTTTTTCAGAAAGGACCTCGTCACCTTCACCCGTGCGATGTATATTGGGTAGGCTGGCTTCAGTCCTTCGAGTGCCACGTCCTCTTCGTAACCGTTTCTCAGTTCACCATCCCATCTGTTCTGTATGTCAACAACCACACCGTAGGTTACCACATCTCCGTAGCCCGATCTGTACTCCACCCTCACGATGTCCTCTATCTGGGCATGAGCCTGATGATCGCCTTCAGATACCATTCTCACGAAGAACTCGTAGGGATTGGATTCGAAGATACCCGTTACAACACCAACTCGTTTCATCTCATCCCCCCTCGATGAGCTGTTTCCTGTACATTCTGCTGTAGATCCCATCTCTGCTCAAAAGTTCTTCGTGCCTTCCTTCTTCTTTGATGAAACCATCGTCGAGAACGTATATCCTGTCGGCATCCTTCAGGACCTTCAGTCTGTGCGTTATCACGATGATCGTTTTTCCCTTCATGCTGTTCCTTATAGAGCTTATTATCTTTTCTTCTGTTTCTGGATCCACGGCGGAGAGACAGTCATCGAAGATGTAAACCTCGAAATCTCTGATCAGTGCTCGGGCTATCGTGATCCTCTGCCTCTGTCCACCCGAAAGGGTCACTCCGCGTTCACCAACGACGGTGTCGAATTTCTCTGGAAAACTCATGATGTCTTCATAGACAGCCGCGAGTTTCGTCACCCTCTCGATCTCTTTCTCGTCCACGTTTTTCATACCAACGGTTATGTTGTTTCGTATCGTGTCGGAAAACAGAAACGTTTCCTGAGGGACCAGGGTGAAGATTCTTCTCAGATCCTCAGAGGAAATGTCGTTTATATCCACTCCGTTTATGAATATCTTTCCCCTTTCCACAGGATACAGTTTCATGAGAAGCTTTGCGATCGTTGTCTTTCCGCTTCCCACACTTCCAACGATGCCGATCATCTCTCCTCTCTTCACCTTCATGTTGATGTTCTTCAGGACGGGTCGATCGGTTCCGGGGTACCTGTAGGTCAGATCTCTTATGATCACACTTTTGAAGTGATCTATTTTAACTGGTCTTTCCGGCTCTTTCACTTCCGGCTGGGCGGTGAAGATCGTGTCCATGCGACGCATGGCTGCCCTTCCTCTCTGGAACAGGTCCACCATGAAGCCGTAGGCCATCATGGGCCATATCAACATTCCCAGGTAGGAGTTGAAGGCGATGAAATCTCCAAGCGTGATCTTCTCGTTTATGACTGCTCTTCCTCCATAGAGAAGCGCAAGAAAGAACGAGGAAGAGGCAATCAGGGTGATGAGAGGACGAAACACACTGGAAACCTTTACCGCCCGGAGGGTATCCCTGAAGTTGACGTTTGCCTTTTCTTCGAATATCCCGAACGATACGTCCTCCGAGGAAAAGCTCTTCACGATTCGAATACCGTTTATCGTCTCTTCGGTGAAGCCCGAGAGTTCCGAAAACGAACGCTGGACGTCTGCCACCCTCCTGTGTATCAACCTTCCAAAACTCATGGAAGTTGGAACGAGAAGAAGGAGAGGGGCGAAACTGATCCATGCGAGCTTCCATCCGACGTTTCCTATCATGAAAATGAACACCATCAGGACCATGATGAAGGAGTCGAAAAGCAGAATGGCCCCCTGTCCGAGTACTCTCCTCAGAAGGCTCAGATCGTTGGTGAATCTTGCCATCAACTCTCCGCTTCTCATCCTGTCGAAGAAACCGGGAGTGAGGCTGAGCATCTTGGAGAACATCCTGTTCATGGTCTCAAGGAGGAAATACCTGGAAGCGCCACCGAGGAAATACCTCCAGAGAAACCTTCCAAGGAACATTCCGGATGCGGCCGCCATGATCCAGCCGATCATTATCTTCAGTTCTGCAAAGTTCATGGTCTCGGTGTTCAGACTGTCGACGATCTTTCCAACGATACGCGGAACGTAGACCTGCAGAAGGTCTACCATCACCAGTGCCAGAAATCCCAGAAGGTACTTGTACCAGTTCCTCTTCAGAAAATCAATGAGAATTGAGGAAGTCTTCAATTCTGTCCAGCGCCTCCGCAAGCCTTTCTGTGGAAATGGCAAAGGATAGTCTCACAAAACCAGGCTTCAGGAAAGAAGAACCCGGAACCAGCGCCACCTTTTTTTCTTCAAGAAGCCTCTCACAGAATTTCACATCGTCACCCGGCACCTTGAAGAAGAGATAGAACGCTCCCTGTGGCTCCACGAACTTCACGCCCATCTTTTTCAAGCGTTCCACCACGAGGTCCCTTCTCTCTTTGAAGACCTGAACCATATGGGAGTTGTCTACTTCTATCGCTTTGAGAGCGGCATACTGGGCAACCGTGTTGATGCAGGAGGTGGTGTGGGATTGAATCTTTGAAACAGCCGAAGCCAGTTCTCTGTTTGAGATCAGATATCCCACTCTCCAGCCGGTCATGGAGTGAGACTTTGAAAAGCCGTTTATGTACACCACCCGTTCGAAGTCTTTCGCTATGTCCAGTATCGACGTGTAGTTGTCTGTGTACACCAGAGAGTCGTAAACCTCATCGCTCACGATGTAAAAATGCATCTCCTCAGAAAGTCTCAGAAGCCCCTCCAGAAAGGATCTGCTGTAGACGACACCGGTGGGATTGTTCGGCGAGTTGATGAGAACGGCCTTCGTTTTTCCAACAAGAAGCCCTTCTACCTCTTCAAGACTGGGATGGAAATCGTTCTTCATGAACGTTTCCACGACCTTCACGGTGCCACCAGCAAGAAGTATCTGTGGAATGTAACTCACCCAGACAGGAGAGAACACGATCACTTCGTCACCGGGATCGAGCAGTGCCATGAACGTGTTGAAGAGTGCCTGCTTTGCTCCGTTCGTCACAACCACCTGATCCGGTGAGATTTCCTTTCCGTACCTTTCTCCTACCTTCTTCGCGATGGCCTCTCTCAGTTCGTAGATACCCCGAGGGTCCGTGTACTTTATCTGTCCCTTTTCCAGAAAGCTCTTTGCCGCTTCGAGGACGGGTTCTGGAGTGGGAAAGTCGGGCTCTCCTGCTGTGAGGTTTATGACGTCCTCTCCTTTTTTGATCAGTGCCTTGGCTTTTGCATCCAGTTCCATGGTTTTTGAAATGGGTATCTCTGAAATTCTCCTTGCTATCATCCGGAACCCTCCTGGTCATGTTTTCATAATTAATACTACCACAAAAAGACGATTTAAACTGTTTATGTTATCTTTGAATTGAAAGGAGGCGGTCGAATGGAAGCGGTGATTTTCGACATGGATGGAGTTTTGATGGACACAGAACCGCTCTACTTCGAGGCCTACAGGAGAGTCGCTGAAAGTTACGGAAAACCCTACACCGAGGAGATTCATAGAAAGATAATGGGAGTTCCGGAGAGGGAAGGTCTTCCCATTCTGATGGAACTTCTTGATATAGATGACTCTCTGGAAAACTTCAGAAAAAAGGTTCATGAGGAGAAAAGACGGGTCTTTTCCGAACTTTTGAAGGAAAACCCGGGAGTGAGGAAAGCCCTGGAGTTTGTGAAGAAAAAGGGCCTGAAACTCGCCCTTGCAACTTCCACTCCGCAGAAAGAGGCAATCGAAAGGTTGGAAAAGCTCAAACTGAAAGATTTCTTCGATGTGATGGTGTTCGGCGACCAGGTGAAGAGGGGAAAACCAGATCCAGAAATCTATCTGGTCACCCTGGAAAAGCTGAACGTGGATCCGAAAGAGGTGATCGTTTTTGAAGACTCAAAGAGCGGTGTAGAGGCCGCTCTCGGAGCGGGAATAGAGAAAGTCTACGGAGTGGTTCACTCTCTGAACGATGCTCAGGCGCTTCTTGAAGCGGGTGCGATACAACTGGTGAAACCGGAAGATATCCTGAGGGTTCTCAGAGAGGTTCTCTGAACCTGTTCGTTATGGGCATCCTCCAGTCCTTCCCGAAGGCCCTGGTTGAGATCTTCGTTCCGATGGCGGCCTGCTTTCTTTTGTACTCGTTCTTTCGTACCATCTCGGTCACTTCCACCACCATCTTCTTGTCGAATCCCTTGAGGGCGATCTCTTCAGGATCCAACCCCTCTTCTATGTAAAGTTTCAGTATCTCGTCAAGGATTTCGTAAGGTGGAAGTTTCTCCTGATCCGTCTGTCCTGGCCTGAGTTCGGCGGAAGGGGGCTTCACGAAGACGTTCTCCGGGATTATTTCCCTTCCCTTCCACTCGTTGTACCATCGCCCTATCCTGTACACGTCCGTCTTGTAAACGTCCTTTATGACTGCAAAACCGCCTGCCATATCTCCGTAGAGTGTGGCGTACCCTGTTGCCATCTCACTCTTGTTTCCTGTGGTGAGAACGAGCCAGCCGAACTTGTTCGAGAGTGCCATCAGGTAGTTTCCTCTTATTCTTGCCTGGATGTTCTCCTCCGTTATATCCGGCTCTTTGCCGGCAAAAACTTCCTTCAGGGCATCGAGGTACGACCTGAAAACATCGGTGATGGGTATGATGAACGTCTCTATTCCGAGGTTCTCTGCGAGTTTTTGAGCGTCCTCAAGGCTCGATTTTGAGGTGTACATAGACGGCATGAGAACACCTTTCACGTTCTCTTTTCCCAGGGCTTCCGTTGCTATGACCGCAACAAGAGAAGAGTCCATCCCTCCGCTGAGACCGATCACAACCTTTTCGAATCCGTTTTTCCTGACATAATCCCTCACACCTGTGACCAGTGCTCTGAACATCTCCTCTTCTCTCTTCGGTATCGGATGGATCAGTGGATCGAAGTGTGAAGACTTTCTGCGAAGTCCTCCCACATCGACGATCTTCACAGGGTAGTTCTGGGACCTCATGTACCTTCTTCTTGGGTCGAGAAGGGAAACTCTCAGATTTTCATCGAGATCAAGGTCCACCGTGATGATTTCCTCTTCGAAAAGTTTTCCGTAACTGATCACCTCTCCGGACGCGTCGACGACGATGCTTCCTCCGTCGAAAACGAGTTCATCCTGCCCTCCCACCATGTTGCAGTAGGCTATCGCCGTGTGGTAGTCGTACGCCTTCATCGAGAGATATTCTTTTCTCAAGCGTGGTTTTCCCACGTGGTAAGGCGAGGCAGAGAGGTTCGCCACGAGATGTACCCCTTCTCCGAGGGACAGGGATGCACTCGGCTCTACCGGATTCCAGATGTCTTCACAGATGGTGACACCTATCTTGACGTCGCCCATCTTCAAAACAAGAAGTTCTTCTCCTGGCTTGAAGTACCTTCTTTCGTCGAAAACACCGTAGTTTGGAAGGAACATCTTTCTGTAGACTCCAAGTACCTCTCCCCTCTTCAGGACGGCCGCGGCGTTGTACGCGTCTTCGTCGCTATCGATGAATCCCACAAGAACGGTCACTTCACAGCTTTTCGTGTGCGAGGCAAGTTCCAGAAGGTACCGCCTGTTTTCCCTCAGGAAAGAGAGCCTCAGCATGAGATCCTCCGGAGGATATCCGGGCAGGAAGAGTTCCGGAAAGATGAGAAGGTCACTGCCCCTTTCTTCCGCTGTTTTGAGGGCCTCTATCGCCTTTTTCAAATTTCCCTCAAAATCACCGAGAGTCGGATTGAGCTGAGCCAGTGTTACCCTGAGCTGTTTCATCTTTCATCCCCTCCAGAGAGTGAAAGAGGGCGTAGACAAACACCGTTCTCAGAAAGTTCGATGCGATGGAACCAGCAAAGGGTATGAACCACACGACGAACACGACTGCTGCTGCAAGGAACACTTCTACCGTTTTCTGCTTTCTGAAAACCAACCTGTAGCTTTCTGTCAGAACGGCTGAAACAGAATCGGTCTTTGCAGAAAGAAGCGGTACGAAGAACAGAAACATGAAGACCACAAAGGCTGGAAGAACAAAGAGAGAAAAGCCGATTCCCATCGCCATTCCGTAGAACGCGCTGAACACGAGGAGACTGAGAAAACTCTCTTTCTTTCGCTGTACGAGGATACTTCCAATCAGAACGGCCAGTATTGTTTCTTCGAAGAGCTTTATGGCGAAGAAGTCAAGATCCAGGAAATCGTACTTTCCAGCGAAAAGGTAGAGAACCTCTGCGACGAACCCCAGAACGAGCGCCAGCACGCTCACCACAGCAAGTTTCGTGTCCCTGATCAATTCCTGAAAACCCCTTACGATGTCCTCAAACACACCTATCCCCCCCACCTCCGTACTCTATCCTCCAGTCGGTATCGACCCTGCCAGCCACAACACCGTCCACTTTGCCGAGAACGTACTCTACGTTTTCCTTCTCCACGATCAAAAACATGCCGATTCCCATGTTGAAGGTGTTGATGGCTTCTTCGAATTCAACGTACTTCAGGATCCAGTCGATGAAATCCCTTCCCGGAAGAGAAACATGTGCCCCGAGGTTTCCAAGAACTCTCTTTAAGGCTCTGATGATACCACCACCGGTCACGTGTGCGATTCCCTTGACCCAATCGAACACATCGATGACTTCTCTGTATATTCGCGTTCCTTTCAGAAGGTCGAAATCCAGGCTTTCAGGTTCTATCTTCTCTTCTCTCAGTATCCTCCTTATGAGTGACCAGCCGTTCGAGTGAAAACCGGAAGAGGGAATTCCGACGATGATGTCTCCTTCCTTTATCGTATCAACCGGGATCTTCCTTTCCAGAACGCCAACGGCGAATCCCACGGCGTCCCAGTCTCCATGGTAGACGTCTGGCATCTCCGCGGTTTCTCCGCCGACCAGTTTGACACCCACGTTTTCAAGAACGTCCACGAGTTCTGTTATAAACTGCTCGTGTTCTTCGGATATCCTTTCCACACCGAGGTAGTCGAGGAAGGCAACGGGTCTTGCCCCAACACAGACCAGATCGTTGTAGTTCATTCCGACGAGATCTTCGGCGGCGTAGCGCCAGGTTCCATACTTTCTGTGGAGGATGAGCTTTGTTCCGATGCCGTCTGCCGTGACAGCGATCGGAGGTTCTGCGATTTTCAGCACAGCAGCGTACCCCGTTGGTTCCTTCATCAACCACTCTGGCAGTTTCACCACACTCTTTATCTTTCTGGAAAAGTTCTCTCCTCTTTCGACGTCAACTCCGGCATCCCGGTAAGTGTACTTCACGAGGCGATATCCCTCCTGTACATCTTTCCTTCGAATTGTACCCTTTCAGCGAGTTCATAGGCTTTTTTTCTTGCCTCCTCTCTGGTTGCACCAGATCCCATGCAGTGAAGCACCCTTCCACCTGCTGTTACCAGTTTCCCGTCTTTCTCCGCAACTCCAGCAAAGAAGATGAGACCGTCTTCTGGAAGTGTGATTTCCTTTCCTTTTTCAGGGTTGTCCGGGTAGCCCTTCGATGCCAGAACCACGTCCACGGCGAATCCGTTTGGTCTGATCGCTTCCATTCTACCACCTCTGTAGCCTTCCAGAACGGCGTTAACGAAAGCTTCAGGATTCAGAACCACGATCACTTCTGTTTCAGGATCTCCCAGTCTTACGTTGTATTCAAGGATGTAGGGATCACCGTCGTGCAACATCAGGCCGAGATACAGAAAACCCCGGTAGGTATAACCTTCTTTTTCCACTCCCCAGAGCGTCTTATCGAAGAGTTCCTCTATCTTCGAGACCGTCTCCTGCGATACGCTCACGGGACCCCACGACCCCATACCACCCGTGTTGGGTCCTCTGTCGTTGTCCAGCAGCCGCTTGTAATCTCTGACGAAGGGAAGTATCACGAAATCTCTTCCGTTGACGATCGCCATGGCGGAAAGTTCTTCTCCCTCCAGGTATTCATCGATCACCACGGGTCCTTTGACACCTTTTATGAGCTCTCCCGTGATGAGTTTTGATCCCTTCTCGATTGCCTCTTCTTCCGAGTCAAGGATCAGGACACCCTTACCGCGTGCCAGACCGTCTGCCTTTATCACGTACGGAGGGGAAAATTTCTTTATCTTTTCCTTCAATTCCTCCGGGGTTTCTGCCACTTCGAAGCGAGCGGTTCTTATACCGTACTTTTTCATGAAACGCTTGGCGAAGACCTTGGAACCCTCAAGCCTTGCAACTTCCTTTATTGGACCGAAAACGTTCGATTTCCAGTTCGCAACACCTTCTACAAGGTATTCTTCAGAGCCCGGTATGATGACGTCTTCATCTGATATTCCCTTTATCGTCTTTTCTCCTTCGTAGGGGTGGTTTGTTCCATCTCTTTTTGTTCCGGCGTTTCCCGGATAAAAGTGAACCTCATAACCCTGCTGGGAGAATGCCCATCCTATGGCGTGTTCTCTTCCACCTGATCCAAGGATGTGTACCCTCATACGTCTCACCTCTCAGTGTCTGAAGACCCTGCTGGGGGCTTTGTAGAAGGTGAGCCCGAGTTCTTTGGCCTTTGAGAGAACTTCTTCGTCCCTTATGGATCCGAGGGGCGCGACAACGGCCTTCACCCCAGCCTGAGCGAGTATCTCCAGCGAGTCGGGGAATGGGAAGAAGGCATCGGAAGCCGCTATTGCTCCTTTTGCTTTCTCTTTTGCCATCACCGTGGCGATCCAGGCGGCTCTCTTCCTGGAAGGCTGCCCGCTTCCTATTCCCACAGTCACACCGTCCTTGACTATGAGAACGGCGTTCGACTTTACACCTTCCACCACCCTGTAAGCGAAATCCAGGTCTTCGAGTTCCTTCTCAGAAAGGGGTTCTCCCACGACGAGTTCGAAATCTCCATCCGGATATTTTCTTTCACTCAGAACGAGGGCACCGAAGGCCATCTTTCCGGCCGTAGGGGTGTAATCTTCGGGTTTGAGAAGTCTCACCTTTTTCTTCGACAGTATCTCGACGGCCTCTTTCGTGAAGGATGGGGCAACGATCACCTCGAGGTACTTCTTCAGGGATGATGCCACCTCGTCGTCCATCTCGAAGTTCACAGCGAGGATACCACCAAAGCTCGACTCGTCGTCTGCTTCTATGGCTTTCTTCACAACCTCCACCCTGTCTTCACCGATCGCAGCTCCACAGGGGGACTGGTGTTTCACAACGACTGCCCCCGTTTTTGGCAGATTTTTTGCCACGAACCATGCATTCTCCGCGTCCAGGATGTTGTTGAACGATATTGTCTTTCCCTCGTGGAGAATCTCAAAGGCGGGTTTTCCATACACGAAAGCCCTTTCGTGTGGGTTTTCACCGTATCTCAACTTGAGATCCTCTCTTCTGAAGGAAAGGGACACTCCTTCGATGAACTGGTTTGCCCTCACGGAATCGTATGCGCTGGTGAACGCGAAGGTCATTCCGGCAAGATACTTCCTTGTTTCCTCATCGTCCTTTTCGATGGCAAGTTTCAGGGTTTCCATGTCAAAAGCGGGTTTTACCTTCCTCCAGTTTTTTGCCGCCGCACGAAGAAGAGCCACACCGCCTATGTCGATATCAGGAGGTGGATAGAGGTCCACGAAGACCACATCCCACCTTGGCTCTGGTCCCAGGATCCCCGCGAATATTTCCGGATGCAGCGTTTTCACCAGCCCGCCGAGGAGGTTTTCAAAGCCCGTGATGGTGCTCACGTCGTTTGCCTCTACGCCGTTTTCTTTCAAAAACTTCGCCGTCCCAGAACTTGCCCAGATCTCCCATCCTTCCTCATGGAGTTTCTTCAACACGTCCAGGTACTTTTCTTTCTCGTACAGACTAACCAATATCCTCTTCAAGGATAACCCTCCTTCCTTCTGTTCTCCACTTTCCTTCGAGGACCTTCTGTATAACTATCGGGTAGTAACGGTGCTCTATCCTGTGTATCTCTTCCTCGAGTTTCTCCAGTGACCAGTCCTTTTTTATCTCCAGGGCTTTCTGGAAGATGATGGGGCCGGTGTCCACACCCTCGTCAACGAAATGGATGGTGATCCCCGTGACCTTCACACCGTATTCGTAGGCCTTCTCTATGGCGTGCATTCCAGGAAAGGCAGGAAGAAGCGATGGGTGGATGTTCACTATCTTCCACTGCCATCTCCTCACTATCTCCGGTGGGAGAATCCTCATGAAGCCAGCAAGAACGATCAGATCTGGCTTGAGTTCTTCGAGTCTTTCGCTCAAAGACTTCTGCCAGGGTTTTTCCAGTTTTTTCCAGCGCACTTTCAGTTTCTTTGCCCTCTCGATGGCAAAGCACTCTCTGTCCACCAGAAGTTCCTGAACTTCTGCCTTCAGGACTCCGTCCCGTGAGGCCTTCACGATCGCTTCGAAGTTGCTTCCGTTTCCCGATGCAAGCACCACTAGTCGTGGAAGTACTCCCCGCTGAAGCACGCCACACACAGTTCATTCCTCCCGATGGCTCTCTTCAAACCTTCGAGTGACAGGTAGAAGAGAGAATCTGCGTTGACGATCTTCTTGACTTCCTCCACATCCCGTTCTCCTGCGACGAGTTCCTTCTTGCGGGCCGTATCGATGCCGTAGTAACACGGGAAACGAACGGGTGGGGAATGGATCCCCACGTGAACTTCCCTTGCCCCAGCCTCCCTCAGTATCTTCACAATGATTCCCATTGTGGTTCCCCTGACGATCGAATCGTCTATGACCACAACCCTCTTTCCGCGCACCACGTCTTCTATTGGAACCAATTTTTTCTTCACTATCTTTTCTCTGTCCACGGGCATTATGAAACTTCTTCCCACGTATCGATTCCTCATCAGTCCGATGTCCAGAGGAATGCCGGAAGCGGAAGAAAATCCCATGGCTCCGGAGAGTCCAGAATCGAGCACAGGAACAACAACATCGGCCTCTATCGGGTTTTCTCTGAAGAGTTCTTCACCCATTCTGTAACGTGCAATATGAACACTCTGACCGAGGAAGTGACTGTCTGGTCTTGCAAAGTAGATGAACTCGAACGAACAGAATCTCCTTTCTTTGCTGCTGAATTTCACTTTTTCTTCACCTTTGTTTGTGAAAAACACTACGGTTCCAGGAGGGATCTCCTCCACATCCTCCACTCCTATGGCCTTCAGCGCAGCATCCTCAGATGCCACCACCACACCTTCTCCGTATCTTCCATAGAACAGAGGACGGATGCCGTAAGGATCCCTTGCTGCTGCGAGGAATTCTTCGTGGAGGATCAAAAGGGAGTACGCAAGAGGAATCTTTTTCAGTGCCTTGACGATGGAAGTTTTTATATCACCCTCACTCATCGATATGAGATGAAGGAAGATTTCAGTATCAAGGGTGCTCTGGAAAACGGCACCTTTTTCCTGAAGCATATCTATCCATTTTTCTCCGTTCGGTATATTCCCGTTGTGGGCAACCGCGATCCTTCCCTTTCGTGTGAAAGCAACGATGGGTTGGATGTCTTCAAGAGAGCCAGCCGTCGAATATCTCACGTGTCCTATTCCTTTTTCCGCATCTTCCCATCTGTCCTCTGTGAGAACGGTGTCCACAAGGCCTTTTCCCTTTATCGTTTTGAAACCGTCGACGACCACACCTGCACTTTCCTGCCCTCTGTGTTGAAGACCAAGGAGGACATCGTGAAGCACTGAGAAGGCGTCTTTCACGTTCCAGACCCCTGCGATTCCGCACATTTCAGGTCACCTCGAAACGGTACCTATCTCCCTCACAGGAACACTCACAGCGGGAGTTTTTTCGGAGAACACCAGGATCATCTGATGTGCAGGTTCTACCTTTAGAAGTTTCAAATCGATCTTCAGTCCGAACTCTTTGAAACTTTCCACGTGCGTTTTCGTCAGAAGGTGAGATGAGGCAAGGATGAAAGATCCCTCGTCTGCGAGTTTCTTTATGACCTTCCAGAGTTCTTTCTCCCTTTCCAGTTCGAAATCCGGCCAGCCAACTGCGAAAACTCTTGAGGGCCCTGGTTTTACCACCTTCTGTGGATCCACCCTTCCGAGCATTCCCACAACTAGTGTGGGGGGTATGGGTTTTCCCCTGTACGTGTTGTAGAGTGAGGCGTTTCCAGAGGCCACGGGCACACCGGAAAATTCACAGGCATCTTTCAGAGCCGTCATCATCGCAGAGAGCCCAGCTGGATCGACATCGGGATCTCCGTAGTTCACACAGTTCGTTATGGCAAGGGGAGTGGCACCAACTGCAAGAGTCTTTCTCACGCTCTCCAGAACGGCTATGAAGGTACCCCAGTAGGTGTCCTGAATGGCCAGGTCTGCCCTGCTGTGTGTGACGAGGGAGTATCCACTGTTTCCCTTTATTCTCATGACCGCAGCTCCAAATCCTGGAGGAAGAACGGTGTCTGTTCCCACCATGTGATCGTACTGTTCGAAGACCTCTCTGGCGTTCACTTCCTCGAATTTCAGCGTATCGAACTTTGGGATCTCTCCAGGTTTGTACTCTACGATCTCCTCTTCCGGTGCGTTCGCAAGAAGTTGAACGGGTACCTCCATCACTAACTGATCCTTGTAGAGTACCCTGTAAATGGGATCTTTGATCACTTCAGCGACGACACCGCCGAAGAGAAGGTGTTCTTTTGCAATCTCCAGTATGCGAACTGCCTTTTCAGGGGAGGTGACCACCGCCATTCTCTCCTGACTTTCGCTTATGAGGATCTCCCAGGGTTCCATATCGGGTTCCCTGAGCGGTACACGGTCAAGGTGTACAATTGCTCCAAGACCGCCCTTTGCCACGAGTTCGGACGTGGCAGACAGCACACCACCTGCTCCAAGGTCCTGTGCTCCCTCAACGAGGCCCTCTTCCACCATCTTTAAAAATGCTTCTATGAGCATCTTTTCAGCGAATGGGTCTCCAACCTGTATCGAAAGCTTTGTAGCTTTTTCTCCCGTGAGGTCTTCCGAGGCAAAAGACGCCCCGTGTATTCCGTCTCTTCCCGTTGCCCCACCGAAAACGACGATGACCTGTCCCGGTCTGGTTGCTTTTGAATCGACCAGCATATCGTTTCTCACGACACCCGCTGCGAGCACGTTGACGAGTGGATTGTGTTCGTACAGAGGTGATATCCTGAGTTCTCCTCCGACCGTTGGGACCCCTATTGAATTTCCGTAGTCGGCTATTCCCTCGATGATACCGTCTATGATCCGGGCCATATGCAGTGAGTCGAAGATCGCTGTGGGACGTGCACCCATTGCGAGCACATCCCTGATGATGCCCCCAACACCCGTTGCCGCTCCGTTGTAAGGTTCGATCGCACTCGGGTGGTTGTGGCTCTCTATTTTGAAGGCGATCGAATAGTAGTCGTCGAGATTCACAACACCCGCATTTCCTTCAAAGCCCGTTTTTGGAAGCTTTTTTATGTACTTCTTCGTGTGGGAGTATCCGCAGTGTTCACTCCACATGACAGAGAACGCCTGAAGCTCGACGAAGGTAGGTTCCCTTCCAAGCTCCCTCTTCAGGATGTCCAGATATCTCAACTTCATCACCTCTTCAAGTAGTTGAGGATGGACTGAAAAACCTTTCTGCCGTCTTCGCCACCGAGGAGGTTCTCGACGGCCCTTTCGGGATGGGGCATGAGTCCGAAGATGTTTTTCTCTTCGTTGAAGATTCCTGCGATTCTCTCATCGGATCCGTTCACGTTTTCAACGTATCTCAGAGCCACGTTCACCTCGTCTATCTTCACGTACCTTCCAAACCTGTGGGCAATTGGAATCCTGATTCTTTCGCCAGGAGTGAAGGCGTTTGTGAAGGGAGAGTTCGTGTCTTCAACGGTGAGATCAACCCACTTGCAGATGAACTTTCCCGAGGAGTTTTGAAGAAGCGCCCCCTTGAGAAGTCCCATCTCTATGAGGATCTGAAAACCGTTGCAGATTCCCATTATCAGTTTTCCTTTTTCTGCCGCTTTCCTGATTTCGGAGGCGATCTTTTCTCTTGCAGCCACAGCACCGGGACGCAGGTAGTCTCCATAGGAAAAGCCTCCGGGAAGAATGATCAATTCGTAATCGTCGAGCCTGTCATCCAGTCCCACGAACCTGGGTTCGAATCCGTTTATCTCGAGGGCATAGTGAGCGTCTCTGTCGCAGTTGGATCCCGGGTAAACCACCACACACGCTTTCGGTTTCACAGCTCCCTCACCTCATACTCTTCCACTACGGGGTTTACCAGGAGTTCTTCGCAGGCTCTCTTCACGATTTCGTACGCCTTTTCTCTGTCTTCTGCCTCCACTTCCAGGTGGATGGATTTTCCCAGCCTCAGCCTCTTCACGGGCAGGTTTTTCTCTTCTCTCAACACGCGCTCGATCGTCTCTCCACGTGGATCCCTGATGTTGCTTCTGTACTGAACGTCTACTGCAAACTTAAAGATCGGCAAAGTTCAAGCACCTCCCTGTACTTTTTCATGGGATCACCAAGGTCTCTTCTGTACACATCTTTATCGAAGATCTCACCCTTTTTTCTCAGCCTGAAGGTATCGGGAGAGATCTCGTCCCCCAGAACGACTTCACCGTTTTTGTCGAGCCCGAACTCGTACTTTATGTCCCAGAGTTCAAAGCCACCTTTCTCGAAGAACTCCTTCAGGGCGAGTGTGGCCTTCACGGGCCGTTTCTTTCATCTTTTCTGCCTGATCTTTCGTTGCAATTTTCAGTATCTCCAGATGATCTACACACACCATCGGGTCGTGTCTTTCGTCGTCTTTTATGAAGAATTCCACAAGAGGAAACGGCAGGTCTTCACCTTCAACTCCTCCATACCTTCTCACAAAAGAGCCTGCCTTCTTCAGCCTCACAACAACTTCTAGCGGAAACATTTTGAGGGGAACGGCTTTGAGGGTTCGTGGAGGGACGTACTCGATGAGGTGGGTTCTGATACCTTTCTTGGAGAGATAATCCATGAGGATCGCTGTCGTTTCTGCACAGATGGAGCCCTTGTTGGTCATCACATCGTGTTTCAGTCCATCACCGGCCGTTATATCGTCTTTGAACTCGATGAGGGCGTGGCCTTCAACGACCTTAACAATTTTCGTCTTGCCCTCGTAGTACACACGCTCGCCTCCCCGCCCTTTTTGAAGATTCTATACTCGCATCATGAATGGAAATTACATGGCAGGTAAACTCTTTGAAAAAAACAGAAAAACGGGAGCAAGGCTCCCGTTTCTGGTCGGGGAGGCGGGACTTGAACCCGCGACCTCCAGATCCCGATTCTGGCGCTCTGGCCGTCTGAGCTACTCCCCGCTTCCTCTGGTATTATAGCATAGGGTATCAAACTGGACAATCGTTTAACAACCATTCCCCTTGACTTTTAATACTCCTACTGTATAATTCGAAGAGCGTAAAAAAATTTTCGCAGGGGAGTGAAGATCGTGGATTTCAGGTACATCTTGAGGGTGCACATCGATGAGGCGTCTGCACAGGAGATTCTCAACAGTAGCAGGATCCAAAAGCGCGCTAAAGAGGTGAACAACAACCTCTACTACGATGATGCCCTTGTGATCGAGTCAGAGCCCGGTTACGATGTGGATGATGATCTCGTCATGATGGTGATCACCTCCTATGGGAAACCCGCCAAGGCAGAAGGGTACATTATCGTCAACGGCAAAGAGAGAAAGGTGTTCGATGGTATGCTCGATCCAAGAAAGCCTCTTTCCATCCATCAGACAGGTACTGAGCAGAAAGTGGAGGAAGAATACGAAGAGGAATTTGAAGAAGAGGAAGAAGAGGAATTCGACCTTTTCAACGAAGAAGACTTTTATGAAGAGGAGGAAGATGAGGACTTTTACGATGAGGAAGAGGAATACTGAGGTGATAACTTGGAGAGGGTGGGAATAGTAGGCCTTCCGAACGCTGGAAAATCCTCTTTCTTCAACTTTCTGACCGATAACGATGTACCTGCGGAGAGTTTCCCGTTCTGTACGATAGAGCCAAACGTGGGAGTTCTCGTTGTGCCAGATGAGAGGGTGAAGATTCTTGCAAAAAACGAAGGATCAAAAAAAGTGGTCCACCCGTTCGTGGAGATCGTGGACATAGCGGGCCTTGTGAAAGGGGCAAGTAAAGGTGAAGGGCTCGGGAACCAGTTTCTCGATCACATAAGTAAAGTGGATGTCATAGCACATGTGGTGCGGGTGTTCGAGAGCAAAACGGTCTCCCATCCCTATCAGAGTGTAGACCCAAAAAGAGACATAGAGATAGTTGAGACCGAACTCATACTGAAAGATCTTGAGACCATCCAGAAGCGCCTGGAAAAAAGAGTAAAGGTTGCACGAACGGGTGACAGAGATGCAAAAAGAGAAGTGGAACTCCTGGAGGCTCTCCAGGAGTTTCTCTCTCAGGGAAACAGGGCATCGAAGTTTCCAAGACGTGACGAGTTCGAAGAAAACTTGATACGTTCCCTTTTTCTTCTCACCGACAAGCCCCAGATCTTCGTCTTCAACGTCGATGAACTGGACGAAGAGAAGAAAAAGTTAATAGAAGATGCAATTAAGGATAGAGAAGAAGAATACATTATAATAAATGTAAAGCTCGAGGAAGAACTCAAGTCACTCCCGGAGGATGAGGCAGAACTTTTCAGGGCAGAGTACAACCTTCCGGGTAACAAGAAGAAAGAGTTTTTCGAGAAAATCCTGAAACTGCTCGATCTTGTGAGGTTTCTCACCGCAACACAGAACGAGGCAAGAAGCTGGACCATAAAGAGAGGAGCCACCGCTTACGAAGCCGCTGGTCTCATTCACTCAGACATACAGAAGGGGTTCATAAAGGCAGAAGTCATCCCCTTCGAGAGATACCTCGAATACGGCTCTTTCAAAAAAGCGCGTGAAGCCGGTGCTGTGGAAGCCCACGGAAAAGATTACGTTGTAAGAGAGGGGGATGTGATCCATTTCCTATTCCGTGCTTGATGTCTGGAAGATATTTCGAAGCACGCCGTTCACAACGGCAGTTGTTTCATTCCTGGTGGCACAGTTCATAAAGTTTCTGATCAAAAGAGACGTTAAGATGCTGAAAAGTTACGGAGGCATGCCCAGTGGACACGTTGCCACCGTGTCCGGACTTGCGTGGTCGCTCGCTCGAAGCACGGGGTTCGACTCTCCCTACACGTCGATCGCTTCCATATTCCTTGTGATCATATTCATGGATGCCATCGTTTTGAGACCTGCGGTGAAGAAGGATCTTGGGCACAGTTTCCTTGAAGCGCTCGCTGGTTTTGGTCTTGGTATGCTCATAGCCCATCTTTTTCCGGCCCGGCTCCATCTCTGGTGAGGTGAAGTGATGAAAGAGTACAGGATAAAACCGAAGAAGACGGACCTTTCGTTCCTGGAAGATCTCGATGAAGAACAGAGAAAAGCGGTTGTTGAATCAGAAGGAAGGTGTATTGTAATAGCGGGACCGGGATCTGGAAAAACCCGTGTCATCACCTACAAGATAGCCTACCTTCTTGCTAACGGTGTGGATCCCTCCAGAATCCTTCTTGTCACGTTCACAAGAGCCGCCGCAAGAGAGATGGTGGAGAGGGCAAAGATGGTGACGGGAAGAGAGCTTTCAGAAATGCTCGCCGGAACGTTTCATCACGTGTGCAATTACTTCTTGAGAAAGTACGCACCGTACGTTGGACTGGACAGGAACTATTCCATCCTGGACAGAGAAGACTCAGAAAGCCTGATGAGACACGCAAGAAGCAAATTTCTGGAAAGAAAGGGAAGGGAAGAAAGAAAAAACTTTCCTCAGCCTTCTGTTTTGATGTCCATATACTCCTACATGAGAAACACACTCAAATCTCTGAGAGAAAGCATCATTGTGAAAAACCCAAAATTTCTGGATTTCAAGGAAGAGATCGCTGAGATCTTTGACCTCTACGAACAGGAAAAACGCTCTCAAAACGTGGTGGATTACGAGGATCTTCTTTTTTTCGTTTACAGACTCTTCGAAGAGCACAGAGAGATACGGGACAGAGAAGCAGAGAGGTTTCTGTGGGTTCTGGTGGATGAGTTTCAGGATACAAACTACGTCCAGTACAGGATGATCGAGCACCTGTCTTCCAGACACGGAAACGTTCTGGCGGTGGGGGATGATGCGCAGAGCATCTACTCTTTCCGTGGAGCAAGATACGAAAACGTGGAAGACTTCATAAAGGTTCCGGGCACAAAGATCTTCAAGATCCAGACGAATTACAGAAGTACAGAAAGCATCGTGAAGTTCATAAATGCGATGCTTCCAACCAGGGCCGTTCCGAAGGTTCTGAAGCCTGTGAGAAAAGACGGTATGAAACCCGTTGTGGTCAAGACCTGGGACAGATACGAAGAGGCACGTTTTGTGTCTCAGCGAATCCTGGAGCTCTTCGAAGAGGGATTCAAACCCGAAGAAATAGCGGTTCTCTACAGATCACACTCACATTCTCTGGAACTTCAGATGGAACTGGCAAGAAGCAGGATAGACTTCAGGGTTCTTTCGGGGCCGAGGTTCACCGAAAGCGCACACGTGAAGGACGTTCTCTCCTTCTTGAGGATAGTTCAGAATCCCAGGGACAAATCCGCCTGGTTGAGGGCTGCAAAGCTCTTTTACGGTATCGGAGACAGGACAGCATCCAAGATCGCAGACCTTGCGAGTGTGTACGTGGAGGAGGGACTCGATCCCTTCGAAGAACTGAAAAAGGTGAACTTCTCCGGTGAATACGCGAGATTCATGGAAATTCTTGATCATCTCAAAAAGATGGAACTTCCGGGAGAGATGATAGAATACGTTCTCACTTCCTTCTACTCCGAATACCTTGAAGCGCGGTATCCTGACTTCCGTGAAAGAGAGATGGACATAGAGAGACTGGTCGAAATAGCCTCCCGTTACACAGATCTGGAAAATTTCCTGACGGACCTTGCCGTGACGGAGGACGTTGAGATACAGAGAGAAGCCTTTCAGAAGGAGGGAAAGGTTACCCTCACCACGGTCCATCAGGCAAAGGGTCTCGAGTGGAGAGTAGTCTTTGTCATATCCGTGAATCCGGGAGACTTTCCAAACTATTTTGCGATCTCGGAGGGAAACCTTGACGAGGAAGAGAGGATCTTCTACGTGGCCATAACGAGAGCCAAAGAGCAACTTTACATCTCCTACCAGGTCACGGGTGCTTCGTATCCCTATCGCGGAAACAGATTCATCATGAGAAGTGGAGAGAACTTCATCGACAGGATTCCTCCTGATCTTGTGGAGATGTGGGAAGTTAGATGAAAAGATCAACTCAACAGCCAGACGTTCTCTACGAACACCCTTTTCAAACCTTTTTCGATGGCCTTCTGTTTTACCCTCTCCATGTGCTGTTTTCTGGTGGTGGGAAGGTCACTCATCAGATGTTGAGGTGCAAAAGCCAGAAGCACGAAGGGAATATCTGGATCCACCGATGAAACGTATTCTGCGATTCCCTCTATTTCTTCTTCATCGATGTAGTGCGGTATCACAAGGACGCTGACGACAAGAAGGGGCATCTCTCTTCCTTTGCCCATGGATGCGACCAGACGAACGTTCTCCTTTATTCTCGAAACAGCCTTTCTGCCATCAACTCCTGTCAGTGCCTCATAAACTGTGGGTGAAAAGGCCTTCCAGTCTATCTTCACTGTGCCTCCTGTTTCAAGGCTGATTCTTGCCATGTTCTCCATGATCCTGGGATGAGCAAGTCCGTTTGTTTCCCAGCAGATTCTTCTCTTTTTCTTCAACTTTCTTGCGAATTCCAGTGCAAAAATGCTCCACGGTGTGGGATCTCCTCCAAAAAAGCACACACAGGACACGCGGGGATTCATGGCAACTTCTATCAGTTCATCGAGGTCCACTACTTTTCCTTCGGAGATTCTCCCATCTTTCACCATGTACTTGTGATCTATGTTTTGGCAGAAGAGACAGTCCAGGTTGCACCCTGCAAAGAAAACGGCAAGATTGTAGAAGCCTCTGTGATCCTTTTCCGGGCACACAGGCAAGGCGACGCAGTTTGTGGGATGAGGATCGTAGTACCAGTGAAGGAGAGCCTTTCTGTGAGAGCCGGTGATGTAGATGAGTCTGTTTCCTTCGTTTCTGAGAACTCCGCAGAATCCCACCTCACCTTCTGGTATGGCACATGCATTAACACAGAGAGGACACTTCAGGCCCTTTTCATGTTCTGCAGCATCGGATGGAAGACCTATCTCCTCTCTCCATTTTCTGTGTGAGTTTCTTGCAAATTCCAGATTTCCCTTTCTCAAGCAATTTACGCAGACTCCTATAGATTCACAGATCTCTTCAAAAGTTTGTCCACACACTCTGCAAACTCTCATGATCCCACCCCATCGAATCTCACCACGTTGTTAATGTTACCACCACTTGACAGAGGAGGTAATTTTTTGTTATCATCCATATGTAGAAAATTTTCTTTTTAGTTATGATATACGAAAAACTTTTTCAAGGGGGTGTTCATGGTGAGAAAGTGGTTGCTTTTCATGGTGATTCTGGCAGTTGTCGGTGTCGTTTTTGGTAAGGTGAACTTCGCTTCCACACAGATGACACCGGCGGCAGAGAGGGAGTTCATGCTGAACAAACTGGCAGAATTTTCGAAGTCATCGGGCATCGACGTGGAATTTCTCAACTTCGAATATCCACAGCTTTTCAGCAGACTCCAGGCAGAAATCAGGGCAGGAAGGACCACGTTGAATCTTGTAGCAGATCTTCAGGGAAATCTCTACATAATGGCATCTGAAGGACTTCTGAGTGATCTCAAAGACCTCAAATTCGAAGGGAAGACCTTCATTGAAACCCTCGAAAAGTTCGCTTACGTCAACGGCGAAAAGATCTTCGTTCCCTGGCTTCAGGCAACGTACGTTATGGCTATCAACAAGAAGGCGTTTGACTATCTGCCTCGCGGACTGTCCAGAGATGATGTGATCAAAGGAACGGAAAAATGGACCTATGAAGCTCTGCTTGAGTGGGCAAAGAACATCTACGAGAAAACGGGTCAACCTCTTCTTGGCTTCCCGATCGGACCGAAAGGTCTCTGGCACAGATTCCTCCATGGTTACATCTATCCTTCCTTCACGGGAGCCCAGGCTCTGAAATTCGACAGTGTGAGAGCCGTTGAGATGTGGAACTACCTGAAAGAACTCTTCAAATACGTTCACCCTGCAAGTTCCACCTGGGACGGTATGGCAGATCCTCTTTTGAGAGAAGAGGTGTGGATCGCCTGGGACCACACGGCAAGACTCAAGCCTGCCATCGTTGAAAAACCAGACGCTTTCGTTGTCGTTCCCGTTCCCAGGGGACCGATGGGAAGAGGATACATCATCGTTCTTGTGGGACTTGCCATTCCAAAGGGAGCAGATTTCGAAGAACCGGCGAAGGTGATAGACTACCTCACCTCTCCGGAGATGCAGGTTGAGATCCTCAAGAACGTGGGATTCTTCCCCGTCGTCCAGGAAGCGGTTGGTGCCGTGCCGGAAGGCGCTCTCAAGGTCCTGGCTGAAGGTGTGATAAACCAGTCTGCCACGAAGGATTCTGTGGTGTCCTTCATACCGAGTCTGGGACCAAAGAGCGGAGAGTTCACCGAAACTTACAGAATGGCGTTCACGCGAATCGTCTTCCAGGGTGAAGATCCAGCGAAGGTAGTGAAAGAACTCGGTGAGCGAATCAGGCAGATGTTCAAAGAAACCGGAGCGGAACTTCCGGAACCGGACGCAAGTCTCTTCTGAGAACCCGGGGTGGGTCCCCCCACCCCTTTTCTGGGGGTGTGTTATGAGAGGAAAATGGATTCCCTTTCTTCTGATACTCCCTGCAGTTCTTTACCTTGTTGTTTTGATGGGATATCCTCTCTTTGAAACGTTCAGACTCGCTTTTACAAGCAACGAGGGGTTTTTCGGAAACTTCAAGCGTCTCATGGAGAGTGGAGAGTTCTGGAACGCCATGAAGAACACACTACTTCTCACAGCGGTGATCGTTCCAGCCCAGCTCATTCTTGCCCTGGGACTTGCTCTCTTTGTGAACTGGAAGTTCAGAGGTTACACGATGATCCTGTACTTCATAGCGATTCCACTTGCCCTGAGTGACGTCACAGCGGCCCTCATGAGTTACACGATATTTTCACCCAACGGATATTTGAACAAGATCCTCATGAGTCTGAACCTGATAGAAAGGCCTCTTTATTTCTTTGGGTACATGTTCAAGGCCAGAGAATTCTGGGTGATAGCCCTCACAGAAATCTGGAGAGCAACACCGCTTGTTTTCATCATCATCCTTGCTGGTCTTCAGTCGATAAACAGGGAATACCTGGAAGCTGCCGATCTGTTCGGTTTTTCCAGATGGAAGAAGTTCACAAAGATCATACTTCCGCTTTTGAAGCCATCCATCATGTCGGCACTTCTTCTGAGGACCCTCTTTGCGTTTCAGATATTCGGTGTCGTGTGGCTTCTTGCGGGAAGGGACATCCCGGTTCTGGCTGGTGAAACCTACTACTGGTACACCTTCATGAACGACCCGAAGATGGCCAGCGCTTATGCACTGGTGATCGCCCTCGTTACGATCATCGTCAGCTGGTTCTACATAACGTTCCTCAGGGCAAAACACCTGGAGGGGGCGCGATGATGAGAAGATTTTTCATCGTCTTTCTATCTGTGATCGTATCTCTGTGGTTTTTGACTCCGGTGTTCTTCATCGTCCTTGCATCACTCACACCTTCGTCGGATTACTACGATCCGCACAGGATATTCCCGAGCAGTCTCACCCTTGATCATCTCTACAAACTCTTCGTCACACTGGGAGGTGGTAAGGCAACGCTGACCAGTATCCAGGTGGCCCTCGTTTCGATAGGAATTTCGTTTCTTCTTGGGCTTCCCGCTGGATACGCCCTCACAAGGTATGTCTTTCCGGGAAAGAATGCCATCAGGCTCTCCATGCTCATGACAAGATCGATTCCCCTCATCGTGGTCGCAGTTCCTCTTGTGGTTCTTTACATGAGACTGAATCTTGCAGACACCACACTCGGTGTGGCACTGGCACACGCTTCGATGATACTGCCCTTTGTTGTTCTCATCACCTCCAGTGTGTTTTCCGGGATCTCTGTTGAATACGAGGAGGCGGGGATGGTCTTCGGATTGAGCAGGTTCCAGGCTTTTTTGAGAATCACACTTCCCCTTGCACTTCCTGGGCTCGCCGCTTCTGCCATATTTGCCTTTATCATGTCTTGGAACGAAGTCTTTGCCTCTTCGATTCTGACACTGACGAACAGAACGCTTCCCGCACACATCCTCAACACCGCCATGGCATCACCCGATTACTTCAAGTTCGCTGCGGGAACGATCATGGCGATCCCTGCAATGGTGTTCATATTCTTCATTCGAAAGTACCTCGTGAGCATGTGGGGTATCACCTTAAAGTGAGAGGTGATAGAAATTGGCTCAGGTGAGAATAGAAGGAGCGAAAAAGTACTTCGGGAACGTGAAGGCACTCGATGGTATCGACCTCACCGTGAACGAAGGAGAATTCCTCGTTCTGCTGGGGCCTTCAGGATGTGGAAAAACCACCCTCTTGAGATGCATAGCGGGCCTTGAGCAGGTAACAGAGGGAAGAATCTTCTTCAACGACCGTGAGGTGACGAACCTTGCACCGAAAGACAGGAACATCTCAATGGTTTTCCAGAGTTACGCAGTCTGGCCCCACATGAAGGTGAGAGACAACATAGGGTATCCCCTCAAACTCAAGAAGGTTCCAAAGGAAGAGATCGAAAGGAGGGTGAACTGGGCGGCAGATCTTCTTCACATATCAGAACTTCTCGACAGATACCCCGCACAGCTTTCGGGAGGTCAGAGACAGAGGGTTGCCGTTGCCCGCGCGATCGTTCATGAACCAGAAGTGCTCCTGATGGATGAACCCCTTTCGAATCTCGATGCTCTCCTTCGTGTGAAAATGAGAAGCGAATTGAAAAAACTCCAGGAAAGAATCGGTGTTACAACAATCTACGTGACCCACGATCAAACGGAAGCGATGACAATGGGAGATAGAATCGCCGTGATGAATCAGGGAAAACTCCAGCAGGTGGGAACACCCTCTGAGATATACCATCATCCTGTGAACATCTTCGTTGCAGGATTTGTGGGATCACCGCAGATGAACTTTCTGGAGATGGAAGTGAAATCTCGGGGAACCAGTATCTTCCTTGAGAAAGATGCCATATCGATTCCCCTGAAGACCGATCCAAAGATTTCAAGGGTTGTCCTCGGTATTCGTCCCGAAAACGTCTACCTGGAAGAGAGACCAAACACCGTCAGACTGGAAGGAGAGGTCTATTTTGCCGAAAAACTCATGTCGGACACGATACTCCACCTGAACGTTGGGACTGAGAAAATCGTTGCGAAGATCCCCGGTGATGTTGATTTCAAAAGTGGAGAAAAAGTTGAATTCTTCATAGATCCTGAGAAGATACACCTTTTCCATCCGGAAACAGGAGAGAGGCTTTCATGAAGGAAAAGGTGATCGTCCACAATCACTGGGACAGGGAGTGGTTCACCACATCCGAGGTGACCTCCCGCTGGCTGGGAGAGTTTTTTTTCAGAGTGAAGGACCTTTCTGAGAGAAATCCAGACTTTGTCTACGTGATGGACGGCCAGACGGCCGTGATCGAAGACCTTCTCACGGAAAACCCGCAGGTGGAGGAAGACCTCAAAAAACTGGTTGAAGAAGGGAAGTTGCTGATAGGACCCTATTACACGCAGATAGACTGGAGGATACCAAAAGAGCCGTCCATACTGAAAAATCTGGAGATAGGGTTGAAGGATTCTGAAAGATTCGGAAAGTGCATGAAGGTGGGATGGCTTCTTGACAACTTCGGTCACATATCTCAGGGCCCACAGTTGCACAGACTGTTCGGTATAGAGAAGGTCTTTCTCTGGCGGGGTGTTTCTTTCGAGAACGACGAGATCTCCCAGGAGTTTCTCTGGAAAGGAAGCGATGGCACAGCGGTTCAGGCCATATTTCTTGTGGGAGGCTACAGAAACCTGTACAACCTGAAAGAGACGAAAGAGATGGCAGAGAAAAGACTGAAGCACGAAAAGAAAAAACTGGAAAGGTTCTCAAGATCTGGTGAGGTGCTACTTCTCGATGGATACGATATAGACCTCTCTCCAGAAGATCCCCAGGAGTATCTGAGGATTAAGATCGTCTCGCCAGAAGATTTCCCTGAAAGGTTTCCCGGGGACGTACCTGTTCTTTCTGGAGAACTCCTTTCTGGAAGATACGCCTGCACCTTTCCGGGAACACTTTCCACCAGGGTGTATCTGAAACTGGAAAGCGACCTCATCGAAGATCTTCTGAAACTGGAGGATATCCTTTCTGCCCTGAACGGTGAAAAGCCTCAGGAAATCCTGTGGAGGGAGTACCTGAAGACCCTTGCGCACGACAACATCTGTGGAGTGTGTGTGGATCCTGTCCATGAAAAGATGGGGAGAACATACAGGAAGATGTACTTTCTTTTAAAAAGATCCGTGGAAGAAAAGTTGAAAGAACTTTCCGGGAAAGCAAGACTGAAAAGTGGTCTTTATGTTTTTTCTCTTTCTCCGTTTCCTTACAATCACTGGTACTGCGACGGTGAGAGAACAGTTCGGCTAAGAACAGACGGTGCGGGATTTTTCAGAGCCGAAACCGCCAGTCAGAAGAGAGAGTCGAACAAGGCCCTGTCGTGGAAGAACGACTACTACGAGGCACACTTTGAAAAAGACGGCTCTCTTCTCCTGAACGGAAAAAGAGCAGGTGTTTTGAATCTGTTCGAAGAAAAGGGTGATACCTACTCCACCTTCGTTGAAAAAACGGATTTCTCCGTGATTCTGAGAAGACTTGAGATCGTCTCCAGAACGGAACATTCCATGGTTGTTGAGATGGAAAGATCTGTTCAGTCACACCTGTGCCATGTTGAAACGAAAGAAAGAATCGTCTTCGATGAAACACCACTTGTGAAATGGAATCTGGTTCTGGACACAAAAGGGAAGAACTACAAACTTTCGATGAGTTACGAGACAGGAACAGGAGAGATCTTTGCAAAGATGCCCTTCGATGTGGTGAAAAGAAAGGAAAAAGACGATTGTCTACTACCAGAATCACTCCCTGAGAGTTTGAAGGGGATTCTTCTTGCAGCAAGAGAGACGGGTGTGGTGAGGGAATTTCCATTCCAGGGTTTTGTCTCCATATACGATGGCAAAATGTCGAAAACCTTCCTTGCAAAAGGTCTGAGAGAGTACTGGATGGAGAACAAAAGGGTGCACGTAACACTTGTGAGGTCGATCGAGTGGATAGCAAAGGATGTAAAGGGCAGAGTGGGGGACGCAGGTCCCATGATGTACGTTCCCGGAGCAAAGTGTGAGGGAAGCTTTTCGATGAGGCTTTCCTTTATGGAACTTGAGAGCCATCCAAGAAGCGAGGAGTTCTTCAGGTGGTACACCCTCTTTGACTGTCCTCCACTGTTTCTAGAGATCGAATCCGATGGAGAAGAAAGCGAACGTGTCCTTTTCAAATCAAAACTCCCGTGGGTTGGTGTGAAGGACTCTTCCCTCTGGGTCTTCAATCCATATCTGGAAGAAGTGGAAGGTTTAAAACCCCTTCAGATAGGAACAAGACGGATCGAACCGCTCTCTGGTGCGGTGCGACCTTCTGAACTGTCCATCTTGAACTTTCCGGAGTTTCCCGTTCTGCGTCTTGAGAGTTCACCAGAAGACGAAGCGGTGGACCTTTTGAAAAAGACCATTTCTGAACTCGACGCGGAAGCCTCCAGGCTCTCTGGAAAAGATGACGTGAAGTCAAAACACAGGTACTTTTCTCTTCTCAGAACGAAGAAAGAAATGGAACTTTCACTTTTTCACCTTCAGAGCGAGGAAAAACTGGCAAGGGAGTTGAACGAACTTCGAATGAAGAGAAGAACCTACGATTACCTGCTGGAACTCTTTGAAAGCGAGGAGAAAGCATGAAGATAGCCCTCCTTCACTACCGCGGTGGTCTCATGGACGGTGTTTCTCTCGAAATGGAGAAGTGGAAGAAGGTCCTGACGAGGATGGGACATGAGGTTCACATCGTGGCAGGAAACAGAAAAGAAGGAGTCGACGTGGTCGTGGAGGAGATCGGGTTTGAAAATCCAGACTTCGCTATGATGAACAGGAACTTCTTCGGAGGTGTGACGGATTTCTCCAATGAAGAGGATTTTCTGAGTTTTATGAAAAAAAAAGAGGAAGAACTCTTCCATACTTTAAGTGAGGTTTTGGAAGATTACGATCTTGTTGTTCCGAACAACATCTGGTCCCTGGGACTCTTTCCACCACTCGGCCTTGCCCTTTCGAAACTGAAAAAGAAATTCATCGCACACCACCACGATTTCTGGTGGGAGCGAAAGCACCTGATTCCAAAAAGCGAAAGGTTGAGAGAGATACTGGAAAGACACTTCCCACCGGATCTTCCAAATGTGAAGCACGTGGTCATAAACTCGATCGCAAAGAAAGAACTTCAGAAAAGAAAGGGCATAGATCCAGTTGTGGTGCCGAACGTTATGGATTTTGAAAGGCCACTTACCTCCGAAGATATGTATCACAGGATGAGAGAAGAACTCGGTATAGATCCGGGAACGATCGTTGCCCTTCAGGCAACAAGGATCGACAAAAGAAAAGCGATCGAACTTTCAATAGACGTTGTGGCTTTATTGAAAAGGACCCTGAAGAGAAAAACTCCTCTATACAACGGCAGTGTGTTCAGTGGCGAGATTGTCCTCGTGTTTTCCGGTCTCTGTGAAGACGTATCTTACCTTGAAGAGTTGAAAGAGTACGCTTCCCTGAAAAGTGTTCCACTTTTGATCTTCAGCGAGAGGGTGAAAGAAGACACCTCATTTTTCTGGAAACTCTACAACGTTGCCGATTTTGTCACGTATCCCACCATCCTTGAGGGGTGGGGAAACCAACTCCTTGAAGCGATAGCGGCGAAAAAACCTGTTGTTCTTTTCGAGTACGAGGTGTTCAGGTCCGACATAAAACCGGTGGGGTTGAGGTACATCAGTCTGGGAGAGCGATTTTTCAGAAGAGAAAATCTTGTGAAGGTTGAAGAGAGCGTTCTGCAGAAAGCGGTGGAGGAACTGTCAAAACTTTTGTGTGATCCTTCTCTTTACAGAGAAACGGTGGAGCACAACTTCGAAGTGGGGAAGAAGCACTTCAGTCTGGAAAGACTGAAAGAGATACTGAGCAGGGAGGTATTGGTATGAAGGTTGTCGTTGGGATACCCAGTTTCAACAACGCAGAGACGATTTCCCACGTTGCAAAAGTGGCGGCGAAGGGTATCATGGAGTTCTTCGATGGAGACGGCATGATCGTGAACTCGGACGGTGGCTCGTCCGATGGTACAAGAGAAAGATTCATGGAGACGGACACTTTCGGTGTTCCAAAGGAGAGTTTTGTCTACGAGGGAATTCCGGGAAAAGGAAGTGCCATGAAGGCCATCATGGAGTTTTCTCTTGAGCAGGGAGCGCAGACGGTGGTGTTTCTTGACTCCGACCTGAGAAGCGTGAAACCGTGGTGGGTGGAAAGACTTGCAGGACCAATACTGAGAGGAGAGGCAGACTACGTCACACCGTTTTATCTGAGACACAGATTCGATGGCACGATCACAAACAACGTCTGTTTTCCCATGACGTCTGCTCTTTACGGAAAGAAGGTGAGACAGCCCATCGGGGGAGACTTCGGTGTTGGAAAAAAACTCCTTGAGATTTACTTAGAAAAACCGGAAGAGACGTGGAAAACGGACGTTGCAAGATTCGGTATCGATATCTGGATGACCACAACCGCCATAAACGAATCTGGAAGGATCCTTCAGGCGGCCCTCGGTACCAAGATCCACGATGTCAAGGATCCCGGAAAACACCTCAAGGGAATGTTCCTTCAGGTGGTGGGAACACTCTTTGAGTTGATGGTCACCTATCAGAACAGATGGATGAGTGTGTGGAACATTGAAGATGTGCCCATTTACGGTGAAACACCAGAAGAAGAAATTCCACCGATGACCATAGATGTGGACAATCTAAAAAAACTCGCAAAAGAAACACTGGTTGTACCAGAATACGTGAACGAGAGTGCCGTAAGAGAAGTGAAAGAAGATGGCACACTCAGCCTCAATTCCTGGGTTGATCTTCTCTACAGAAGTGCCGTTCAATACAGAAAGACGAGGGACAAAACGGTGGTGGAGAACCTTCTGCCGTTTTACTTTGCAAGAACCGCCAGGTTCGCAGAAGAGGTAAAATCTCTATCGGACGAAGAGGCCGAAAGGTACGTTTACGAGCAACTCGGGGTATTTCTGGAAAGGAAACGCCTGTTGAAGGAGGAGTGGGAGGTTGAAGATAAAGGATAGGATACTGAACATATACACACAGTTCAGCCCCGCCGAGCGGAGGGTGGCTGATTACATCCTGGAAAAACCGGATGATGTCATACACTACTCGATCACGGAGTTTGCAAAGATCGTGGGTGTGAGTGAAACCACGATTCACAGGGTGATCAAAAAACTCGATTTCGACGGCTATCAGGCCTTCAAGATCACCCTGGCAAGAGAGTTGAGCGGTATAGAAGAGGAGATAGAAAGACACGATTTCATAGATGAGGAAATAGAGATACTGAAACGTCTGAAGAACACACTGAACATGAAGGATGTAGAGCAGGCGGTGGAGTGGATCCTCTCAGCCCGGCGGGTGCTCTTTTTTGGAGTCGGACTTTCTGGGGTGGTATCAGAGTATGCGAGTTTGAAGTTTTCGCTCCTTGGTTTCCACACGTTCTTTTCCAACGACCCACACGTTCAGGTGATAGAGGCGGTGAACCTCACAGAGGAGGATCTGGTGATTTCGATCAGCCACACCGGAAACATAAGGGACACGGTGAAATCCACCCAGGTGGCAAAGGACATGGGAGCGAAAACGATTGCCATCACAACGAACAAAGACTCTGAACTGGCAAAGGTGGCCCACCTCGTTCTTCAGAGCCCTCCTGTGAAGTACGATACCTACGAGTTTTTGAGGGAAAACATCGGTGAAATCGCCGTTGTGGACGTTCTCTTCAAAGAGACCTTCCAGAGGATCTATCAGGAGAGAAAAAAGCACTTTGAAAACCTGGAGGATGTGTTCAAACCGAAGAGATTTTGAGATTTCGTCTTCCAATCCAGAATAATCTCGGATAGTTGGCTTTAAAAACCGAAAATCAAGAAAAATGACACTTGACTTTACAGAAGGGAAGATGATACATTTTTTCTGAAGGAGTTATAAATAAGTACAGATTACTAATTAACGGAGGGGATTCATATGAGAAAACTTGTGTTCTCATTTTTGATTGTGACATTGCCCATCGTCCTCTTTGCAAACAGTGATTTCGTGAAAGTGGAAAACGGCAGGTTCATACTGAACGGAGAAGAGTTCAGATTCGTTGGAAGCAACAACTACTACATGCACTACAAGAGCAATCGAATGATAGACAGTGTCCTTGAAAGTGCAAAAGCCATGGGGGTGAAGGTGCTCAGAATCTGGGGATTCCTCGATGGTGAGAGTTACTGCCGTGACAAGAACACCTACATGCACCCCGCACCGGGAGTATTTGGATTGCCAGAGGGTACGAACGCTCAGGACGGTTTTGAAAGACTCGACTACACGGTAGCGAAAGCAAAAGAACTGGGCATAAAGCTCATAATCGTTCTTGTGAACAACTGGGACGACTTCGGTGGAATGAATCAATACGTGAGATGGTTTGGGGGCATCCATCACGATGACTTCTACAGGAACGAGAAGATCAAAGAAGAATACAAAAAGTACGTGTCTTTCCTCATAAACAGGGTGAACACCTACACGGGTGTTCCTTACAGGGAAGAGCCCACCATCATGGCATGGGAACTGGCGAACGAGCCCAGGTGTGAAACGGACAAGTCTGGTAACACACTCGTTGAATGGGTAGAGGAGATGAGTGCTTACATAAAGAGTCTGGATCCAAACCACCTGGTTGCCGTGGGAGACGAGGGATTCTTCAACAACTACGAAGGCTTCAGACCTTACGGTGGAGAGGCTGAGTGGGCCTACAACGGATGGTCCGGTGTTGACTGGAAGAGACTTCTGGAGATAGAGACGGTGGATTTTGGTACGTTCCATCTCTACCCCTCCCACTGGGGTGTGAGCCCTGAAAACTACGCACAGTGGGGGGCAAAGTGGATAGAAGATCACATAAAGATCGCAAAAGAGGTTGGAAAACCCGTCGTTCTGGAAGAGTACGGTATTCCCAAAAGTGCCCCGGTCAACAGGGTTGCCATTTACAAATTGTGGAACGATCTGGTCTACAACCTCGGTGGAAACGGTGCCATGTTCTGGATGCTCGCAGGAATCGGTGAAGGATGGGACAGAGACGAAAAGGGTTACTACCCCGATTACGACGGCTTCAGAATAGTGAACGATGAAAGTGAAGAGGCAAAGTTGATCAGAGAGTACGCGAAACTGTTCAGCACGGGTGAGGATACGAGGGAAGATACCTGCATGTTCATCACACCAAAGGATGGTCAGGAGATCAAAAAGACTGTGAAGGTGAGAGTGGGTGTCTTCGACTACAGCAACACGTTCAAAGGAATTTCCGTCGGGGTTGAAAATCTGCTCTTTGAAGATGAGATAAAACATCTCGGATATGGAGTTTACGGATTCGAATTTGACACAACGCGGATTTCAGACGGAGAACACGAGATGTTCCTTGAGGCACATTTCAGGGGAGAAACGGTGAAAGACACAATCAGGGTGAAAGTTGTGAACAGAGCGCAGTATGTACTCGCAGAAGAAGTGGATTTTTCCAGACCCGAAGAAGTCAAGAACTGGTGGAACAGCGGAACATGGCAGGCTGAGTTCAAAACACCCGATATAGAGTGGAACGGTGAGGTGGGGAACGGTGCTCTCCAGATGAACGTGGTGCTTCCCGGAAAGGGTGACTGGGAAGAGGTGAGGGTGGTCAGGAAATTCGATCAACTCCCCGTGTGTGAGATCCTCGAGTACGATATCTACATACCAGACGTTGAAGGGCTTACAGGAAGGCTCAGACCGTACGCGGTGCTGAATCCCGGCTGGGTGAAGATAGGGCTCGACATGAACAACACCTCGATTGACAGCGGAGAACTTGTCAGTTTCGATGGCAAAAAGTACAGAAAGTTCCATGTGAGGATCGAGTTCGACAAGACACCTGGAGTGAACGAGCTCCACATAGGTGTAGTTGGAGACCACCTGGAGTATGATGGGCCGATTTTCATCGATAATGTGAGGCTCTATAAAAAATCTTCTTGAGGAGGCTGAATGATGTTGAGGGTTTTCAGTGAAAAGATCCCAAACATTCCCTGGGAGGAAAGGCCAGAGGGTCACACAGGACCTCTGTGGAGGTACAGTAAAAACCCCATAATCGGAAGAAATCCCGTTCCGAAGGGTGCGAGGGTGTTCAACTCTGCCGTTGTGCCGTACAACGGAGAATTCGTGGGAGTTTTCAGGATCGATCACAAAAACACCAGACCTTTTCTTCACTTCGGGAGGAGCAAAGACGGAATTCACTGGGAAATAGAACCAGAGGAGATCCAGTGGGTGGATCTGAACGGTAATCCTTTCCAGCCCAGTTATGCTTATGATCCAAGAGTGGTGAAGATAGAGGACACATACTATATAACCTTCTGCACAGATGATCACGGTCCCACGATTGGAGTGGGAATGACAAAGGATTTCAAAACCTTCGTGCGTCTTCCGAATGCCTACGTTCCATTCAACAGGAACGGAGTGCTCTTTCCAAGGAAGATAAACGGAAAGTATGTGATGTTAAACAGGCCGAGTGACAACGGTCATACTCCGTTTGGAGACATCTTCCTCAGTGAAAGCCCGGACATGATTCACTGGGGAAACCACAGATTCGTGATGGGAACAAGCAGTTACAACTGGTGGGAAAATCTCAAGATAGGAGCGGGCCCATATCCAATAGAAACGAGCGAGGGATGGCTCCTTATCTACCATGGTGTGACTCTCACCTGCAATGGATACGTTTACAGTTTTGGAGCCGCTCTTCTCGATCTGAACGATCCCAGTAAGGTTCTTTACAGGTCGAAGTACTATCTTTTAACACCGGAGGAGGATTACGAAACGATTGGATTTGTTCCAAACGTGGTTTTCCCCTGCGCTGCGCTCTGCGATTCTGAAACAGGAAGGGTAGCGATATACTACGGTGCGGCAGATACCCACGTTGCTGTCGCGTTTGGATACATAGACGAGATCGTAGAATTTGTGAAAAGAAACTCCATGTGAGGAGGATGAAGATTTGCTGAGGTCCATAAGAAAAGACAACACGTCGAAAATCCTGAAACGAATAATGAAATCCCCCGTATCTCGTGTTGAGATCGCAGAAGAACTCGGTCTCACGAAGACCACCGTGGGAGAGATCGTAAGAATTCTTCTGGAAAAGGGCATTGTCACTGAGGAAAAGGACTCTCCCAGAGGAGTGGGAAGACCAACTATTTCTTTGAAGATAACACCGGATTGCGCTCATGTCCTGGGTCTCGAGGTAACAAGAGACGAGATAGCGATCTGCCTCATGAACGCCAGCATGAGCATTCTCATATACGAAACGTATCCTCTACCTTTCCAGCGTGACAGGGAAGGCACTCTGAAGATCGTCTACAGAGGGATAGATCGTGCAAAGAACATGCTGGAGAAACTGGGCAGGAAACTTTCGGCTCTGACTGTGGCAGCACCGGGCCCAGTCGATGTTGAAAAGGGTATCATTATAAATCCAAGGAATTTTCCTCTGTCTCAGATTCCCCTTGCCGATCTTCTGAAAGATAAATACGGTGCTGAGGTCTGGGTGGAAAACGATGCTGACATGGGGGCAGTTGGAGAAAAGTGGTACACAGGGCGGGACGATTCCTTCGTCTGGATTTTGACGGGAAAAGGAATAGGATCCGGGATCATCATCAACGGGGAACTCTATCGGGGCGAGAATGGCTATGCGGGAGAGATCGGATACACCAGAGTCTTCGACGGAGAAAGATACGTTTTCCTGGAAGATGTGTGTGGAGAAGACACCGTCCTGAAGCATGTTCGTTCCATGGGCTTTGAGTCTCTCGCAGAGGCCATAGAATCTGAAGACGATCGTGTAAGAGAGTATCTGGACAGCATTGCCGAATTTTTCAGTACAGGCCTTTTGAACCTGATACACCTCTTTGGCATCTCAAAGGTCGTCATAGGAGGATTCTTCAAGGAGTTTGGAAACGATTTTCTGAAAAACCTGAAGATGAAGGTGGAAAGGTACCTTCTCTACAAACACGAAGTGGACATCAGTTTCTCTGCGGTTCAGGAGCCGGTGATCGCTTTTGGAGCGGCAGTTCACGCACTGGAAAATTATCTGGAGAGAGTAGCGACGAGTTAAAGAAACGTTTTTGAAAATATTCGGAAATAAATCAGGATAATCGAGGAATATCGGATTTTGGATGTAAACATTTTCACTGTATCTTTACACATGGATAAAACCATTTCACATCTCTTTAAGGGGGTGTTCCTATGAAAAGGTTTTTAGTTGTTCTCGTTCTGGTCCTGGCACTGGTTTCTGTTTTCGGTCAAACTTTCGAAAGGAACAAGACACTTTACTGGGGTGGAGCTCTCTGGTCTCCTCCATCCAACTGGAACCCGTTCACACCCTGGAACGCTGTAGCAGGAACCATCGGTCTTGTCTATGAACCCCTGTTTCTCTACGATCCTCTGAACGACAAATTCGAACCATGGCTTGCAGAGAGCGGACAGTGGGTCAGCGACAACGAATATGTGCTCAAACTCAGAAAGGGTCTCAGATGGCAAGACGGAGTACCTCTCACGGTGGACGATGTGATCTTCACCTTCGAGATCGCAAAGAAGTACACCGGTATCAGTTACAGTCCCGTCTGGAACTGGCTCGACAGAATCGAAAAGGTTGATTCCTTCACATTGAAGTTCGTCTTTTCCGATCCAAGATACCAGGAATGGAAACAAATGCTCATCAACACACCGATTGTTCCAAAGCACATCTGGGAAGGAAAGACAGAGGAAGAAGTGCTTCAGAGCGCCAACGAAAATCCAGTCGGATCCGGTCCTTACTACATTGAAAGCTGGGCAGACGACAGGTGTGTCTTCAAGAAAAACGAAAACTGGTGGGGCATCAGGGAACTCGGCTACGATCCCAAACCCGAAAGGATCGTTGAACTGAGAGTGCTCAGCAACAACGTAGCGGTTGGAATGCTCATGAAAGGAGAACTCGACTGGAGTAACTTCTTCCTCCCGGGTATTCCTGTGTTGAAGAGAGCCTATGGAATCGTTACCTGGTACGAAAACGCACCTTACATGCTTCCGGCCAACACCGCAGGGATCTTTGTAAACGTGAACAAGTATCCTCTCAACATCGCTGAGTTCAGAAGAGCGATGGCGTTTGCCATCAACCCGGAAAAGATCGTGACCAGAGCCTACGAGAACATGGTCACCGCTGCCAATCCTGCAGGAATACTGCCGCTTCCTGGTTACATGAAGTACTATCCCGACGAAGTTGTTGAAAAGTACGGTTTCAGGTATGATCCAGAGACGGCAAAGAAGATCCTCGATGAACTTGGATTCAAGGATGTGAACGGGGACGGATTCAGAGAAGATCCCAACGGAAAACCGTTCAAACTCACCATCGAGTGTCCTTACGGCTGGACTGACTGGATGGTCTCCATACAGTCCATCGCAGAAGATCTTGTGAAGGTCGGAATCAACGTGGAACCCAAGTACCCTGATTACTCCAAGTACGCAGACGACCTCTACGGTGGAAAATTCGACCTGATTCTCAACAACTTCGTAACCGGTGTCTCTGCAACCATATGGTCCTACTTCAACGGTGTGTTCTATCCAGATGCAGCAGAATCCGAGTACTCTTACTCTGGAAACTTCGGAAAGTACGCCAACCCCGAAGTTGAAACACTCCTTGATGAACTCAACAGAAGCAGAGACGATGCTAAAATTAAAGAGATAGTAGCCAAACTGTCGGAGATTCTGCTCAAAGATCTGCCATTCATACCGCTCTGGTACAACGGTGCGTGGTTCCAGGCTTCTGAAGCCGTCTGGACCAACTGGCCAACAGAGAAGAATCCGTACGCTGTGCCGATAGGTTGGAACGGCTGGTGGCAGCTCACAGGAATCAAGACACTGTTTGGTATCGAAGCAAAATAATACGGTGCCCCGCCCTCCGGGGCGGGGCTTTAAAAAAAGAAGGAGGTAGGAGTCTTGAGAAAATATCTCACAAAGAAGATCCTGGTCTACATCCTGACCTTCTTTTTTGCTGTTACCATCGACTGGGCGATTCCTCGATTCATGCCGGGAAATCCCATCAACTTTCTGATCTCCAGATTCGCGGGGCTTCCGGAGTCCGTCAAGGTCCTTCAGAGTTACTTCACACAGGCTTTTGGTCTTGACAAACCCCTCTGGGAACAGTACATCAACTTCTGGAAGGCTCTCTTCAAGGGAGATCTCGGCATAAGCATCTACATGTATCCTCAGCCGGTTGCAAAGATAATAGCAAGGTCCCTTCCGTACTCTCTGATTGTCCTTCTGCCTGCTGTTCTTTTGAGCTTTGCGATAGGAAACAGGTTCGGAGCCTTCGTTGCAAGGAAGAGAAGACTCGATAACTTCGCTCTGCCGATCTTTTATACCCTGACCGCATCTCCGTACTTCTGGTTCGGTATCCTCCTTGCCTGGATATTCGGTGTGGTGATACCCCTGTTTCCCCTCGCAGGCGCCTACAGTTTTGGAACGACACCATCCCTGTCCTGGCAGTTCGTTCTTGACTTTCTTCACCACTGGGTACTGCCATTTGGGTCTCTGTTTCTTGTGATGCTCGGTGGCTGGGCAATCGGAATGAGAAACATGATCATCTACGAACTGGAAGCGAACTACTCCAGATACCTCGAGGCACTCGGCTCTTCCCAGAAGCTCATCAGGCGATACGCTTACAGGAACGCCATACTTCCTCAGATCACCGGTCTTGCCATCCAGCTTGGAACGGTGGTCGCAGGCGCCCTGACAACGGAGATCGTCTTTTCGTATCCTGGAATAGGATACCTTCTCATGCAGGGAATTCTGAACCAGGACTACTTTTTAATCCAGGGGTGTTTCCTCTTCATCATCCTTGGTGTTTTGATTGCCAACTTCCTGGTTGACATCTTCTACGTGATCATAGATCCCAGAATAAGAAAATCCTACTCAGGAGAGGTTTGATAGCCATGACGAGAAAAGAATTCGTCCACTTCTTTTTGAAGAATAAAAAGGTCATCTTTGCTATATGTGTGTACGCTGGTCTGATCTTCCTTGCTCTTGTAGGGCCCTACCTCACTCCTTACAAGGATCCTCTTGCCTTTGTAGGACCTGGATATCAGCCTCCAAGCAAGGAACACTGGCTTGGTACGAACACGTTCGGCCAGGACATCTTCACCCAGCTCGTCTACGGTCTCAGGAGTTCTCTGTTCGTTGGACTTCTTGGCGGAACCCTGGCAACGGTGATAGGTCTTCTCATCGGTTTCGTTGCCGGGTACAGAGGTGGCTGGTTTGACGAGCTTCTCATGATGTTCACGAACATCCTCATGGTGATACCAACGCTTGCACTACTCATCATCATCGCAGCGTACCTTCCTTACAGGGGAGTGTTCATCGAGAGTGTGATCATAGGATTCACTGCCTGGCCTTGGACTGCAAGAGCAGTTAGAGCACAGACGCTCTCTCTGAAGACAAGGGAGTTCGTCGATCTTGCGAGGATCACCGCCAGAAGTTCCATGAAGATCATCTTTGGTGAGATCATGCCCAACATGATGTCTTACGTTTTCATGGTTTTTATCCTCCAGTTCGGAGGAGCCATCCTCGCCGCCACAGGGCTTGACTTCATAGGCCTTGGTCCAACGAGAGGCATCTCGCTGGGGATAATGATGCAGCAGGCCACACTGTGGAACGCCATACAGCTCGGTATGTGGTGGTGGGCTGTTACTCCGGGAGCTGTGATCACGCTCATGGTAGCGACCCTCTACGTCATGAACGCGGGTCTTGACGAAGTCTTCAATCCTAAACTCAGGGAGATGTGATAGGCGTGGCGGAAGTGGTACTGAATGTCAAAGATCTGAAAATCTACTACAGAACCCTCTACGGCTATGTGAAGGCCGTCGATGGGGTGAGTTTCGATATAAAGAGAGGAGAGATTCTCGGAATAGCGGGTGAATCCGGTTGTGGAAAGTCCACCCTTGGAAACGGTTTGATCCTGCTGAAACCTCCCATGAAGTACATGGGTGGTGAGGCGATCCTTGACGGAAAGAACATCATGACACTCTCACCGAGAGAGCTGAGAAAAATTCGCTACGAAAAGATCTCCATAATTCCTCAGTACGCAATGGATGCGATGAATCCCACAAAGAAGATAAAACAGATCATCGACGACCTTCTCCACGAACACGGTGAAAGTTTTGAACGAAAGAGGGATCTCATCGAAGAAAGACTTGAGATCGTCAATCTCGGAAAAAAGGTTCTCAACATGTATCCGATCGAACTCTCCGGAGGCATGAAACAGAGGATGGTGATGGTGATCTCCACCTTGATGAACCCCGACGTTCTCATAGCAGACGAGATCACTTCGGCTCTGGACGTGAGTTCCCAGAGGTCCGTAATACAGATGCTCTACGAAATGAGGGAAAGAAAAATCATGGGTTCCCTTGCCTTCATAACGCATGATCTTTCCGTGCTCTATCAGATCGCAGACAAGGTGATGGTGCTTTACGCAGGAAGGGTTGCGGAGATCTCACCCATGGAGAACATCGTAAAAGAACCCCTTCACCCGTACACGAAGATGCTCCTTTCTTCTCTTCCGAAGATAGGTGTCAGGTACTCTCAGACAAAACTCAAAGGAATACCCGGCTATCCACCGAGTCTTCTGAACATAGGACCTGGCTGCAGGTTCAGAGACAGGTGTCCCTACGCATTCGAAAAGTGCGAGCAGGATCCCCCTGTGTTCGATGTGGACGGAAGAAAAGTCTCATGCTGGCTCTTCGAAAGAGGTGATGCAAATTGAGTCTTCTGAAAGTTCAGAACCTGACAAAGGAGTTTCCTCTTGGTTTCTTTGGAAGAGAAAAGTTGAAGGCAGTCGATGACGTGTCGTTTGAGATAGACCGCTCCAGGATTGTGTCGCTCATAGGAGAGAGTGGAAGTGGAAAGACCACAGTGGGAAAACTCATTTTGAAACTCATAAAACCAACGTCGGGTCAGATCCTGTTCGATGGAAAAGATATTTCCCAGATCAAAGGAAAGGATCTGAAGGAGTACTACAGGAAGGTCCAGGGGGTTTTTCAGGATCCGTTCTCGTCCTTCAATCCCATATACAAAATAGACAGGGTACTGAACATGGTGTTCGAAGAGTTCTTCCCGGACACACCGGCTTCTGAGAGGCGCTCCAGAATGGAGGAGGTTATCGCCTCTGTTGGAATGAACCCGCGGGAGATACTCGGGAAATACCCCCACCAGCTGAGTGGTGGACAGCTTCAGAGAATCCTCATTGCAAGAACACTGCTTCTCAACGTGGAACTTCTAATCGCAGACGAGATCATCAGCATGCTCGATGCCTCAACGAGGGTGGATATCCTGAACCTTCTCGGCGATCTTCGAGAACGTGGGATGTCAGTAATCTTCATAACGCACGATCTCTCTCTCGGTTACTACATCAGCGACGAGACCTTCATAATGTACAGAGGGAACATCGTTGAGATGGGAGACACAGAAAAGGTGTTTCACAACCCGATTCATCCCTACACGAAGATGCTCCTTGAATCCGTGCCGGAAATAGACAGAAAGTGGGATCTCAGCAAAAGATTCATACCGGAACTCGTTTCATCTTCGAACGCTCCGTGTAAGTACTACGACAGATGTCCCATAAAGGACAAGGAATGCCTTTTTGAGAAACCTGAACTTGTGGAAGTTGAAGAAAACCACAAAGTTCTCTGTTTAAAGGCGGGGAGGTAGTATGGCCTCCATCAGAGATGTGGCCAGGCTCGCAGGAGTTTCCATAGCGACCGTGTCTCGGGTGATAAACGGTTACAACAACGTCTCTGAAGAGACGAGAAAGAAGGTCATCGACGCCATCAGAAAACTGAACTACCATCCCATATATGCTGTGAAGAACGCTGTTTTGAAAAGAACCATCGGTGTTCTTGTCCCGGACTTCGGGGGTTTTCACTACAACGAGATCCTGACCGGAATAGAAAAAGAGGCGATAAAAAGAGACTTCACCCTAATGATCTCCACCACTCTTCACAGAACTTCTGTGGAACTGGAAAGGCTCGAAGTTTTCTTTGCAAAGAGAGTGGATGGAATCATCGTTTGTTCGTCGAAGAAGGACGAGGAACAACTGGAAAGACTGATCAAAAGTGCCATACCGGTTGTCGTGGTTGACAGGGAAGAGCCAGAGATCAGGCTCGACAACGTGGGAATCGACAACTACGCTGCCGGCAGAATGTGTGCAAAGTACCTTCTGAGCAAGGGTCACAAAAAGGTCCTGCTTTTGAAGGGAAGGAAGGATATCTACTCTTTCTCCGACAGAGAAAGAGGGTTCATCGACTACAGCACAAGACACGGAATAGATGTGAAGATCACACCGTGTGGTTATTTACCTGAACACGGCTACCACGCGGTGGAAAGGTATCTGAGGAAACAAGGGATAGATTTCACCGCTATCTTCGCCATAAACGATCTGTCAGCTGTTGGAGCGCTCAAAGCACTTCACGATCTTGGGGTGGCAGTTCCAGACGAGATTTCAATAATGGGATTCGATGACGATCCCATATCGAACTATACCATCCCTGCTCTCACCACCGTGAGGCAACCAAGGGAAGAGATGGGAAGAGTGGCCTTCGAGATACTCCATGAGAGGCTTTTGGGAAAAAAAGGAGTCGCAAGAAGAGTCATTCTTCCCGTTGAAATCATCGAAAGAGAGTCCGTAAAACAACTGTGAAAGCCCCTCCAATTGGAGGGGCCTTTTCATTCTGCTTTCCTCAGGTACATATCGATTCCTCTGGCAGCTGCGTACCCATCTGCAACACCGTGTATGATATCGGGCCCGTGGACGATGTCTCCTCCTGCGAACAACCACTCTATGGATGTCTGACCGTACTCGTTGGTCCTGATCCTTCCTCTTACGAATTCGAGTTTTTCTTTTATCTCCTGGGGCAAATAGGAGTAGTCAGGTGCCTGCCCTATCGCCTCGACCACCATGTCCGCTTCCACAAAGATCTGGATGCTTTCATCGAACTTTGGATTGAACCTCCCTTCATCGTCGAACACCTTCACACACTTTTTGAACCTCACACCTTTCACTCGATCGTTTTCTATCACGACCTCCACCGGTCCCCATCCGGGTTTTATGACCACACCTTCTTCGAGCGCCTCGTCGATCTCTTCCATGTCGGCTGGCATGTCCTCAAAACAGCCCTCCAGTGAGAGCACCTGAACGTTCACAGTTCCATACTCCATGACCTGAAGCCTTGCCATCGATCTAGAGATATCCATGGCAACGTTTCCACCACCGATGACGACAAGTTTCTCCGGAATCGGTGGTTTTGGACCGTCTCCCCTGAGATAGTTTCTGATCATCTTCAACATGGGAAGTGCCTGCTTGACATCTGGATGGTCCGTTCCGGGTACCCCCGTTGATCTTCCAAGACCAAATCCTGTGGCAAGAAAGATGGCATCGTGTTTCTTTCTAAGTTCTTCAAAGGGAATATCCTGACCAACCCTTGTGTTGAGGACGAATCTCACACCGAGAGCCTCTATGAACGCTATGTCTTTGTCGAGTGCTTCGTCCGGGAGCCTGTATTTCGGTATACCGTATCTCATGACACCACCCGGTCTCGATTCCGCTTCGTACACCGTGACGTCATACCCCATTGTAGCAAGAAAGTACGCGGCCGAAAGCCCTGCCGGACCGGAGCCTATTATACCGATGCTCTTTCCTTTCTTTTCCGGTTTCATGTCCAGTATCCTGCTGTACTCCTCGAGTGGGACACTGTCCACTATGTACCTCTTCAACCACTGAATCGCAACAGGTTCTCCCCTCACACCGATGGAACAGGCGGTTTCACATCTGTGTGTACAGACTCTACCGCAGACCATGGAAAGCGGGTTCGTTCTGTAAAGCCATCTTAGTCCTTCTTCCAGGTCGTCCTCATAGATGGACTTTATGTACTGAGGTATATCCATGTGCTCGGGACATGTGTAGGTACATACACCACATTCCACACACCTTGCGGCTTCCTGCATTGCCTGTTCCCTGCTGTACCCTTTCACGATCTCTATGAATGATCTAACCCTCGTTTCCGGTGGTTCTTTCGTCATCTCTACCCTTTCAAGGTCAAGAAGTTCGGAGTCTTTGTCCCTTGTCCATCCAAGTGGAGCTTTTCCCGGTTCGTAAAGACCTCTTTTTGCGTTCAGTCCTTTGTCTGTTGGCATGAAAACGAAATCTTCTGGATCCTCCGAGATGTGAATGTATTCCCTTGTCATCTGGAGAGAGCCAGTCGTGCATATGTCGACACAGAGGGCACAGAAAGAGCAGCGGCCGTAGTCTATCACAGGTCTCTGTGGGAGTTTCCCATCTTCCTGGGTGAGATCCGGAACCTCCACCATGGTTATGGCATCCGTGGGGCATATTTTCGAGCATGTACCGCATCCGATACATTTTCCCCAGTCGTTCACGTGGAAACCCCTGTATCTTTCCGAGGCTTCCCTTTTGGTCTTGTTCGGAACCTCAATTGTAACGGGCTTTCTGGCAAGGAACTTCCAGGCTTTCAAAGGAGCGAAAAAATCCTTCTTCGGCAGTTCCTGGATGGCCATCTCTCTCACCCCTCATCTGTCTATCTCCGGTGCACAGACATCCATCGTTGCAAGCCAGATGGGAACGTCCTCGATTCTTGTTCCGGGAAGATACTTTTCTATACCGTAAAGGCCCTGTGGGTAAGATGCACCCCTCACTGCAACCCTGTAAGGTTTGTTCTTTCCATCTGATACAACGAAGAACCCGTATTCACCGCGCGTGGACTCCACGTGTGCGTAAGCCATCCCTTTTGGAATAACCCTTCTCAGTCCACTTCCTTTGCCAGCGGGTACGTTCACTCTGTCACTCTGTGGCATCTTCTCCAGAGCCTGCCTGATGATCTTTATGCTCTGGGGAATCTCCTTGAACTTCAAATACACCCTGCTGAAGGCGTCTCCTTCTGTTGCCGTTGGAACTTCGAACTCCACCCTGTCGTAGAACAGGTAGGGATCGACTTTCCTGATATCGTACTCCACGCCTGTTGCCCTCAAACCCACACCTGTGACTCCCATCTCCATCGCCTGTTCTCTGGTCAAAATGAGTCTTCCCCTGAGTCTCGAGTGAACGATTCTGTTCTTGAAGATGAGATTTTCGTAATCGGGCAACCTGGACTCTATGTAATCCAGTGTCTTCCAGATCATGTCCTCTACCTTAGGTGTCATGTTCTTCCTCACGCCACCGATGATTATGTACATGTGGTATATCCTGGCTCCGGTGAGGGCTTCGAAGATGTCGAGAATTCTGTCTCTGTCCGCAACACCCCAGTAAGAGGCCGTGTAGAGTCCAAGAGGTCCTCCTATACCACCCACTGTCCAGATGTGGTTCGCTATTCTTGCAAGTTCCAGAACGATCATCCGTATCCACTGGGCACGCTCTGGGACTTCTATCTTTGCGATCTTCTCCACGGCCATGGCGTAACAGATCTCGTTGATGTCCGGCTCGGGAACACAGATTCTCGGTATGAGTGAGATGTTGGAATACCAGTAACGCCTTTCCATGAGTTTTTCAAATCCTCTGTGAAGAAAACCGGGTACCGGTCTTGCCTTCTTCACGATGTCTCCCTCAACATACATGTGAACGGAGAAGTTTCCGTGCATTCCGGGATGGTTCGGCCCGAAAAAGAGTTTCGTTTCACCCATTGATCTCACCTCTGAACATCCTTTTTGCCTCCGCAACGACGTCCTTTTTGTACTCTCTTCCAGGAAACTTTCTCTTCGAGTACTCGAGAGGATCGAAATCTTTTCTGAGTGGTGGTTTGTCATCCCAGAGTTCGAGAAAGAGAGGTTTCATATCGTCGTTTCCAAGGAACTCCACACCGAAGAATTCATGGATTTCCCTTTCGTAGAACCTGGCTACGGGCCAGATTTCTTTCACCGTAACGAACACTGGATTGTTCCTGTCTATCCTGGTTGATACGATGAACTTTCCACCGTCTCTCCAGGAAAAGAGGATGTACACGAGTTCGAACTGACTGTCCTCGATCCAGTCCACGCAGGTCATCAGAGAGAGGTGGGAATAACCAAGAGATTTCAGGGTTTCCAGCACAGAGATGACCCTGTCCGGTGCCACAGAGATCTTTGCCTCTCTTTCATCTATCTCTTCCACTTCCGGTTGGAAGACCTTCAACTTCTCCAGTGCTTCATTCATGGAATTCGTCATGTACGTACACCTCCCCAAGGGAGCGGATCTGATTCTGTTTGTACCACTCGTAGTTCTCCCTGTACCTTTTCCAGCCGTCCGCTTCTCCTTTTCTGATCTTCTCCATCAGGTAGTTGAAGGCCTCAAGAATTGCTTCTGGCCTTGGCATGCAGCCGGCTATATACACATCGACGGGTATGTAGTAATCGAGCCTGTTCACCGTTGCGTAGGAGTCGAAGTATATACCACCGTTTATGGTGCAGCTTCCAAAGCCCACGACGTACTTTGGATCGGGCATCTGCTCGTAGGTGTAGATCACCCTTCGCAGTGTCTTGGTGTTCAGATATCCCGTGATGAGCAGTATGTCTGCCTGCCTCGGCGTTGCCATGGGGGCTATTCCGAATCTTTCCATGTCGAACCTGGACGTCATGGACGGTGGAAGTTCCACAGCACCACAGCCGGTGCAGTAGTGAAGCATCCATATGGATCTCGACCTGAGGGCGTCTGCGATTCTTTCCCAAACTGTTCTTTCTTTCATCGGATCACCTCCTCAAAGGGTCAAACCGAAGAGCACGAAGAGTGCGTTCAAAAAGGCAAGTCCAAGAGGAACACCCCAGTAGAACTTCAGCATCTGTTCTATTCTGAACCTCGGAAGAACGGCGGAGATCAAAACGGCCAGTACCCACACGACCACGAACTTGATGAGAAACCAGCCAAGACTACCTCCTCCAAGGAAGACGTTCACAAAGAGTGAGATCTCCACAAAGAGTGAGAAATCGTGCATGATTTGAAGGAGTCCAAGGTATTTTCCGGAGAGTTCCACCATCGGTCCCGAGGCGATCTCCGCCGGTGCGATCGCTATGTCGAAGGGCTTTTTTCCCATCATTCCTATGAGGGATATGAAGGCCACGACGGCACCGAGTGGCATGACGAAGAGGTTCCATTTTCCACTTTGCAGTGCCACGAGTTGATGAATTGAAGCAGTCTTGTAATTGAAAATGACGGATGCCATGACCACGAGAAACGGAAGTTCGTAGCCAAGCATCTGGGTGAGAGCCCTGCTGATACCGATCGATGCCCAGGGGTTTCCGCTTCCTACCATGCCCATGGCCATTCCGAGTGCACCGACGGTGAACAGGTACACGATGACGAAGAAGTTGTCTGTGTTGGGGAATGGGGTCCATTTGAGGGAGCCGAGTGGCATGAGCATGGCCGTGGCTATTGCTCCTCCGAGTGCCATGATGACACCGAAATCGAAGATCCATCCGTTGCTGAAGGGATGTTTGGACAACGCCTTGAAGACGTCTATGAAGTTCTGATACCACGGAGGCCCTATTCTTCTCTGAACCCTTGCGACTATCTTTCGTGCTATTCCTTCGAGAGAAAGAACAAGAAAGAAGGCAAGAACCAGGTTGAACATTGCCTTGAGCATTCTCTCACCACCTCACCCAGAATATGAGAAGTAAGGTTGCAACAACCCAGAAGGTGTAAACGGAAGCAGAGGACGCAAAGAACCATCTGTGAAACCATTCCCCGATGTCGTGGAAGAGTTTTCCGATCGCACTGGTGATGCCTTCCCAGGATGGATGATTTCTGTACATCCTTTCAAAGCCGGCGTAGAAGTTCGTGTTGTAGTGGTAGAGATCCGGGCTGTATATGAATTCGCCTCCCGTGTAGACGTTGAGAGGAGTTCCTTCTTCTCTGTGAGGTGCCATGAGGTCGACCTTTCTGGCTCTTGGGAAGAGGGAGTACAGGATGTACGCCACAACGAACCCGGTGAGAAACAGCGAGAACACAAGAACCGTGTTCCAGCTTCCAGCAAAACCTCTTATGAGCCAGTTTTCCCGATCCACTATTTTGAACGAGGTGGCTACACCCAGATCCATTCTGATGTTTTCGATTGTCTGGAGCACCGGAAACGGCCACACACCGAGAAAGAAACTGACGAGAACAAGAAGTGCCATCGGAACAAGCATCACAACAGGTGCTTCTCTGACCTCTCTGTATTTTTTTGGAAGTTGACCGAGGAATACCCCTGCAAGTGGCCTGAAGACGTATAGGAAAGATCCTATCGATCCAAAGAATGCCAAGAAAGCGGTTATGAACATACCCTTTCTGACCAGTGCCTGGTAGATCATCCACTTCGAGATGAAGCCACTCATCGGAGGAATTCCGGCAAGGGAAATTATGGAGAAAAGATACGCAAGAAAAGTGATAGGCATCTTATGGATCAATCCACCCATTTCGCTTATTTTCGAGGTTTTTGTTCTGTAGATGACGGCAGCGAAGGCCATGAATATAACCGCAGAAGCAACGGCGTGGTTGAAGATGTGGAACATTCCTCCTTCGAAGCCCAGTGGATCCATCGTGCCAAGACCTACCAGTATGTAACCACCGTTTGCAACCGAAGAAAAAGCCATGAGCATCTTCATGTCATCCTGCTTTATCGCCATGAGAGTTCCGATGACGATGGAGATGTTTCCTAAGGTGATGAGAAGGTAGTTTGGTAGAGGAACATTCGAGTAAACGATCAGGTCTGAGAAGACCTTCAAAGAGGGCACGACAGCGATGACGAGGGTGAAGATGTAGTTACCCAGTTTTGAAAGCTGTCCAGAGAGGATAGAAGAGAACGCATCAGGGGAAAGAGCATAAGTCTTCCTTATCCACGTATGCAACGGGAATATTCCACTCTTTGCGATGCCAGCCAGAGACAGTAGCAAAAACACGGCCAGTTTGAAACCAGTTGATGTGTCATTCACCATACTCTGAACCACGGATGATATCCTGAACGTCCCGTATCTCTGGTATATGAGGAACGCCCCGTAAAGAAAAGCGTACGTTCCCACAGCACTCATGACGGCGTAAACAACCGCTGCTCTTTTTGCTTCTTCTTTTCCCATGGGAACAACGAGCAAAGAGGACAGAACCGCTATTTCCCAGAAGATGTAGAGTGTGATCAGATCGGCTGCCATGAACACACCAAGCGATCCTGCCGTTACCATGAGCACGAACATGTTGAAGGCCGCGCGGTATCTTTGAGTCTCAAGCCATCTGATCGAAAAGAACATGATGGCAACTATCACCATGAGACTGACCATCGAGAAGTAAAAAGAAACGTCTGTCCACTCAAAGTACAGCTTTTGACCGAACAGTACGATCGTCTCTGAAAATCCAATTTTCAAAGTGAAGACGTAGAACATCGAAAAAAGACCGACAAGGAAGTTCACGATGGTTCCTAACTTCCAGTTCATTTTTGAGATGAAGTACACCACAACGGACAGTACCATCAGGGTGATGAGGCTCGCTGTCACGTCACATCCCTCCCCTGGTTGAGAAGAGAACGCCCTTGATGTAACCTTCTGTGTCGATGAGGGCTTCTGCCATCTTTTGTGTTCCGGAAAGCGCAACTTCAGGCTTTACAAAAACAAAGACAAGAAAAGCGGCAAGTATCATTGCAAAAAGTCCCACGGTAAAAGGTGCGGGTGTTTTGTCCTCCTGTGTTTCCTCACCGAACCACAGTTTCACGTTCCATCTGATCACATAACCAACCTCGATTGCCGTGGCCAAAAGTAAAACGGCGGGCAAGAGAAGATCGTTTGATGAAAACGTCTCCATGATGATCCTGATTTTGCTCTGAAAGCCCGCAAACAGTGGAAATCCTACCAGAGAGAAGGTTGCCATGCTGAAAGAGACACCCAGCACCCTGTGTTTTTTGAAGATACCGTTCAGATCTTCGTAGTTGTAGACAAGAAAGCCCGCAACGAGGAAGATGACAAACTTTGCTACCACATCGTTCGTCAGATGGAAATAGGCGAGATTCATGGAAGTTTCCGTTCCCTTCGATATCATCGCTATCACAATTCCTGCTTGGGCAACACTGGAGTAGGCGAAGGTCTTCAAAAGACTGGTCTGCCTGAGTGCGGCGAATTCTCCAGCCAGAATCGTGATCAGAGACAGCGTGTACAGAACCTCCGCTCCGCTACCCTGAAACACCGTGCCAAAGAGTCTTCCAACCATGTACAGTGCTGCAAAGGAAACGGAGGTTCCAAGAACCACCGGTGCAAGTTCGTTTCCACCGTAAACACCAGAAACCCAGCCGTTCAACGGAAAGAGTTTTGCCTCCACGCCGAGTCCGATCGTGTAGAGTGTGGTCACAGCCACAAGAGATCCACTTGAAAGGCCCACCATGGCAACGTGTGCCATGTTCAAACTCCCGGCAGTGCCGTAAACGAAGATCGTTGCGAGAAGATAGAGTGAACCCGCAACACCACCGAGGATCAGGTATTTGTAGGCGTTGTAGAAATTTTCTCTCTTCGAGGCTATCGTGACAGCTGTTATGGTGATTATTTCCATGAAAACAAACGAGTTGAAGAGATCCCCTGTCAGCACAAATCCGTTTGTGGCTGCCATGAGCAACATGAGGGAAGTTTCATAGTTTTTCTTTGTCGTCTCAGGTAACAGAGAAACAAGAAAAAAGATCAGGTTTATTATCAGCACCGCGTAGAAACTCGCGTTGTCCAGAACAAGGTTTATACCGAAGGGAGGTTTCCAGTTTCCCATGGGATGTATACTTACAGCGTTCGGGAAGCGCTCCATGAAGATAATCGTCAGGTTGACAAGGGCCGACAGAAAGAAAAGAACTCCGGATATCTTCTTCAAAAAGAGTGAAAGGAACGCGGCGAGGAGTGGGATGGCCACGAGCAGGCTGATCATTCTTTCACTCCTTTCATGTCCTCTATGTCGATTGAAGAGTGTTTCTCTTTGATTCGAACAAGAAGGGATGCTCCAAGGGCGAGGACCCCTACACCTATGACGATGGCTGTGAGAACGAGTGCCTGTGGCAGTGGGTCAACGAAATTGAAAGAAAAGTAGGAAAATTTCTCTGTGTATATGGGTGCTTCTCCACCGGTGTAACCCAGTGCGATGATGAAGATGTTCACGGCTGTGTCGATGATCGTGAGGGACACAAGGTGTTTGAATAAATTTTTCTGTGTGAGAAGGCCATAGACTCCCACACCCATCAGGATAATGGATATCATGTACACCATTTCGAATCACTCTCCTTCTCGATGTATCTCCGAGATGACACCGGAGAGTTCCGATCCGACCTTGAGACCTATGACGATGTAGACGATGGGAACAACACCGGCACTGAAGAGATCTCCTACTCTCCCGTTCGAGAGAAAGTTGTAAAGAAACGCCCCACCGGTGACCAGGCCAGCAAGGCCCAATATCACGTAGAGACTTCCCATGGATCCCTCAAGAAATTTGGCTACTTTTTCTTTCAGGGAGAATTCCTCGTTTGAAAGGTAAAGAAGAAGAACACCTGCTGCAAGGATAGTTCCTCCGGGGAATCCTCCGCCCGGTGAGAGATGTCCGTGTATGAACACATAGGTTCCAAACATCAGTATCAGGGGAAGAAGTATTCCGGTGCTCACCCTGAGAATGAAGTTGGGATTTCTTCCGTATTTCATTCTCTTCGTTCCGCGAAGGACAAGCCCTATACCGATGGCTGCGGCAAGAAGAACGGTTACTTCGCCGAGGGTATCGAAGGATCTGTAATTGACAACGATCGATGTTACAACGTTGGCACTGCCGTCTTCCAGATTGCTTTCACCGTAAATTTTCCTTTCGGATGGTACCTGAACTTTCCCTTCGATCCATTCTGCAGGCTCGACCTCGTTTACATCTTTTGCCAGATAGTGAACTGAAACCCTCCTGGAGAGATCTACCTTTCCGTAAGGCTCGAGCACGGCGAGGAAAGATACCATCATGTAGACCAGAAGTATCGATATCAGTGCGGCAAAAACTCTTCTCATTCTTCATCATCTCCCCTCATTTTGAAGAGCGTTATGAGAAGTACTGCTGTGGTGAGCCCAGCACCAACGGATGCTTCCGTTATTGCAACGTCAGGGGCCCTCATGACAATGAAGAGGAACACAGACAGGAGGCTGAGAGACGACAGCGCTATAACACTGTCCAGCAACTTTTTTGCTTCCACCGCAAAAAATGCTGCTATCAGCATCATCCCTCCGGCCAGCAAAATCAACAGGTTCATTCACCATCACCACCCCTGTATTCGTCGACAACCGTGCAGTCACATGGCTTTACACCAGACAGATAGGAAGCCCGTGCCAGGACAGAACTTCCCACCGGGTTTGTGAGTGCTATGAAAAAAACGATGACAACAGCCTTCAACAGAAACTCCGGTTTTGCAATACCAACTCCAAGCACGGTGGAAAAGGTTCCCAGTGTGGTGGCTTTTGTTCCTGCCTGGAGTCTGTTGTACACGTCCGGCATCCTGAGAACACCAAGTCCTCCAAGAAAATAGAAAAAGGCACCGATTAATATCAGTATTTCTCCGATTATCCCGTTCATTTTCTCCCCTCCAGATACCGGGACACTATGATCGTTTCAAGAAAAGAAAGAAGCGCATACACAAGGGCTATATCCAGATAGATACCTCTATCGAAACTGTACGCGAGAACGACTATGAGACCGGTGAGCATCACGTTCATCGTGTCGAGTGCCGCTACCCTGTCGGAAGAGGTGGGACCTGCGATGATTCTGATGAAAGAGAGAACCACTCCCGCACTCACCAGGACGAAGAAGATCAGGGTCATTCGAACACCTCCCTGAGGGGTTTTTCGAACTTCTGCGATACGTATTTTTCTTTTTCTTTGAGATCCTTAACATCGATCCAGTGGACGAAGATCTCATCACCCTTAAGGTCAAGGCTCAGCGTTCCCGGAGTGAGGGTTATGCTGTTTGCCAGAAACAGACGGGATGCATTCTTCTTCAGATTCGTTCTCACCGAAACAAAACCCGGCCTGAGTGGAAGGTGGGGATTCAGGACCCTGAAGGCAACATCGATATTCGCCTTCACCATTTCAACGATGAACACAGGAAGAAACATCACAAGATATCGGACGATTCTCAGGGGAAGTTTGAGATCGAATCTGATACCGTGAAACCTGCGAAAAACCAGTGATACTATCAGTGAAACAGCGATTCCGACGATCAGCTCCGAGTAAGAAAATCCGGTGATCACAAGCCACAGAATCAAACTCGTGAGGAAAACGCTCACACTTTACACCTCCTCGATCGAAAAGAGAAAGTTTTCACAAGAACAATACAGATGTAATTTTAAAACTTCGAAGCATGTAATGTCAACCTAATTAGTAGAAATAAAAACTGTACAGAGAGACATTTCGAATCTATTTTTAGACAAATTTTGTCGAAATTGATTTTGTATCAAACGTGGAAATGAACGATTATCACCAAATAAGAACTTTCTCGCCTGATTATCTGGAAATAATCTGAAAAATCTCCTTGAAATAGGACTTGACATTGCGACAACTTTCACGGTAACGTTTACGTATGGTATCATTCCTGTGGATAACCCACTCAGGGAGGTGAAGGTGGTATGAAAAAGTTTCTGGTGATCGCTTTACTTGTTGTTTCTCTTGTTGTCCTCGCCCAGCCAAAACTCACCATATGGTGCTCCGAAAAACAGGTTGACATCCTTCAGAAACTCGGAGAAGAGTTCAAGGCAAAGTACGGTGTAGAAGTTGAGGTTCAGTACGTGAACTTCCAGGACATCAAGTCCAAGTTCCTCACGGCCGCACCGGAAGGACAGGGAGCCGACATCATCGTTGGTGCACACGACTGGGTTGGAGAACTCGCAGTGAACGGTTTGATAGAACCCATACCGAATTTTGCTGATCTGAAAAACTTCTACGAAACAGCCCTCAATGCCTTCTCCTACGGTGGAAAACTCTACGGTGTTCCCTACGCCATGGAAGCGATTGCGCTCATCTACAACAAAGACTACGTTCCCGAGCCTCCAAAAACCATGGACGAACTCATAGAGATCGCAAAGCAGATCGATGAAGAATTTGGAGGAGAAGTGCGTGGTTTCATCACATCCGCGGCTGAGTTCTACTACATCGCTCCGTTCATATTCGGTTACGGTGGCTATGTCTTCAAACAGACCGAAAAAGGTCTCGACGTCAATGATATTGGACTTGCCAATGAGGGAGCCATAAAGGGAGTGAAGCTCCTGAAGAGAATGGTCGACGAGGGAATACTCGATCCCAGCGATAACTACCAGATCATGGACTCCATGTTCAGAGAAGGCCAGGCAGCCATGATCATCAACGGTCCCTGGGCTGTGAAGGCTTACAAAGATGCAGGAATAGACTACGGTGTTTCTCCAATTCCCGATCTGGAACCTGGTGTTCCCGCAAGACCCTTCGTTGGAGTACAGGGCTTCATGGTGAACGCAAAATCTCCGAACAAACTCCTCGCCATCGAGTTCCTGACGAGTTTCATTGCCAGAAAAGAAACCATGTACAGAATTTACCTCGCTGACCCCAGGCTTCCTGCAAGGAAAGACGTCCTTGAACTCGTAAAAGACAATCCCGACGTGGTTGGATTCACACAGAGCGCCGCCAACGGAATTCCTATGCCCAACGTGCCACAGATGGCCGCTGTGTGGGCTGCCATGAACGACGCTCTCAACCTTGTTGTGAATGGAAAGGCAACGGTTGAAGAAGCTTTGAAGAACGCTGTCGAGAGAATCAAGGCCCAGATACAGTAACGGTGGATTTTCAGGGGCTGGGTTCTCCCAGCCCCTTTCACATACTCAGGGAGGGAAAAAGGTGAAGAACATAATCAAACTGCTTCTGTGGTTTCTTCTTGCACTCTTGAACGTGGCCTTCTTCTGGGCAGGAGTGTTTCTCTTTCAGAACGAATACTATGAACTTTCCATCGTGCTTTTTTCCCTGCTGTTTCTGATAGATTTCTTCATAATCAATCCGAAAGGGTACCCTTACAGATACGTTATTCCCGCTCTTGCTTTGCTCTTCGTTCTTGTTCTCTATCCCATATACTTCACCTTCAAGGTGGCCTTCACCAATTACGGAACTGGTCATTTTATGTCAAGACAGGAGGCCATCGAAAGGCTCCTTTACGATCCGAACTTTTCCTACGTGGTGGATTCAACGCCTGTGTCCTATAAGGTCTTTGTGGTCTACGATGGACTCTCTCCGACAGAGGATTTCGTCATACTGTTCAGGATAAGCGATACCATCTATCTCGGTGAAAAACCCAGACCCGTTGTCGCACGAGGCCAGGAGGTGCTCCTGAGTCAGTTCAATCTGATTCCTGTTACCGATGAGACAGTTTCACTGAACGGTGACACCTTCAGAATCGTTCCCTGGCCGGCTGACCTTTCGGAGATAAACCTTGTGGTTCGAAACGACACGACTTACAAGAGTTTCTACTCCCCAGACGACGAGATACTGAGACTGAACGCTCCCTACTTCAAAAGCAGAATAGCACAGAATCACCTGGTGAACGCAGAGTATGTGCTTCCAGATGGAAAAAAACTGGCCCTGAGAATTGCTCCCGATGGTGAATGGAGATTCATGCATGTGGAGAGGCTTTACAGGCTGGCTTACAAAGAGGTCTATGATGGCGGAAAGATGAAGATAAAGACCACCGTGGTGAACAATCTCACAGGAAGAGAAGTGATCGAGAAAGAAGGAGCCTTCTACGATGTGGACGAAAATGGGAACGAAACGTTCCTGGTTGGATTCATAGATTTCGTGGGATGGAAGAATTTTTTGAGGATCGTGAAAGATCCGAAAGTGTCAGGACCCTTCTTCAGGATCTTCCTGTGGACCTTCGTGTGGGCCGTTCTGAGTGTGGTACTGTCGCTTGCCGTTGGTCTTCCGTTTGCTCTCGTTCTGAACAACCCAAGGCTCAGAGGAAGGAATCTCTACAGAACGCTTCTGATCATACCATGGGCCATACCGGTTTTCATTTCGGCTCTAGTCTGGAGAAACGGACTTTTGAACGAAACCTACGGTGTGATCAACAAGTTCCTGTTACCTCTGCTCGGACTCGATCCGGTGAAGTGGTTCAACGATCCCTTCTGGGCCCGTGTGGGAGTGCTTCTCGTCAATGTCTGGCTCACGTTCCCCTACATGATGACCATATCACTCGGTGCCCTTCAGAGTATTCCACCTGAACTCTACGAAGTGGCGGCGATAGACGGTGCAGGAAGGTTCAGAAGGTTCGTTCATATCACCTTTCCACTTCTCATGACCATCATCGCACCACTTCTTGTCAGCAGTTTTGCTTTCAGTTTTAACAACTTCACGATCATCTATCTGATCACAGGAGGAGGCCCTCCGATCCCGAACTCGACCACTCCTACAGGATACACTGACATCTTGATCTCTTACGTTTACAAACTGGCGTTCGAGGGTGGCCAGGGACAGGATTTTGGTTTTGCGAGTGCGATCTCTATACTCATCTTCTTCCTCGTTGGTGGGATCAGTTTCGTGAACTTCAAACTGTCCGGAGCTTTCGAAGAGGTGAGTAGATGATGGTGCAGAAAAGGGGAAACGTGCTCACTCACATCTTTCTCATCATCATAGTGGCGGTGATTCTCTTCCCAGTCGTCTGGGTTGTGACCACATCCCTCAGAAGGGACGAGGCGGCGTTCTCTTCGAAACTGTTCTCGTCCAGACTGACGCTTCAACACTACAGAGACCTTGTGGCACCCGAGAAGAATCTTCCCTTCCTGATCCAGGATCTTCAGGCGATGGTCTCCAGGGTAAAACCCTACGATACATGGTCCGAGGATGAACTGAAAGACGCGGTGAAACGGTCCATCGAGAAAGTAGCTTCATATCTGACAGAAACAGAAAACAGACTGAAGAGTGCCGAAGACTCTTTCAAGAGGATTGAAGCGTTCCTGAACGATCATTCGGATGAGATCAAAAACAGTGTGATAGAAAACCTTCAGGAACTTGTTTCATCGATCCAGACACCAGAACTGGACGATTCAGATGAGAGTAAAGCGGCCCTTTACCTTGTTCTATCGAAAGAGAGGTTCAACTCGAAAGTCCACAGAGCACTCGAAGAGGATCTGAAGAAGACAACAGGTGTGGATGCCAGTACAAGAGAAGGCTACGAACAGGCGCTCGAGATCCTCAGGACAAGTTACGAAAAACTGGCAGATGGATACGACGAACTTCTCGAAAAAACACAGAAAGAATTGAACGCAGTCAGAGAGGAGATACTTTCACTTCAGCAGCAGTATCAGAATCTCCAGGACGACATAATGGAGGCCAACCTCATCATAGAAAAGGACATTACACCGGAACTGGAGAGAATAAAGGCATCTCTTTCCGATCTCAACGAACTGAAAGAGAGAATAAAACAGACAACTGCCAGTAGCCTGTTCCCTGTGGACGACAGCAGTTTCTTACAGAACGTTTCTAATATGACTCTCACGATCGACAACCTCTTGAGCGAGATGGATTCTCTTGTTGAATACGAGAATCTGAGAAGATCACTTGCGACTTTGAAAGGAGAACTCGAAAAACTATCTGAAGGAAACGAAGAGCTGAAAAGTCGTCTTCTCTACTCCGATCTGATCAAGATCTACGAAGAAATCCAACCAAGACTCGTCAGGATCCTGAAGGAAACCTCTGAAACCCTTACCAGCATAAAGGACAAAATAGTGATTCTGAACGTCCTCAACAAACGTCTGGAGGATCTGAGACTCCAGGAAAAAAGTCTCTCTGAAAAACTCTCCGAATACCAGCAAAGCATATCAGAAATTCATAAAAGACTTCTTGAACCCCAAAGAATCCTCAGTCTGAAAGTGTTCAAATACGACCTTCAACGCTCTATTTCCACTCTTGAGAGGGTGAAATCTTTCGGAAAGACAGATCTTCTCAGATACTCCTCTGTTTTGAAGACACTTCGAGATTTCATGAACTCTTACTGGGAAAAGGACGAACTCTACAGCAGAATATCAAAAGTTGTCAGAGGGATGAGATGGATAGAAGAATACAGAGATTTCGCCAGCAAGTTCGACACCTTCCCCGAAAACCTCAAATCGATCCTTGAAGAGATGAGACTCTCACTGAGTGATCTTGAGAGATCCTATGAAGACCTTCTGTCTCTTTCGGCCCAGGGAGTGTACGTGTCTTCTGGCATACTGAACAGAATGTACGATATCGTGAAGATGGACTTTGTCAGCAAGGTCAGGGCGAACATGTCTGTTGCCTCAAGACGTGCGGGTATCTTAATGGATCTGGTCCCGTTTTCCGATTTGAAGGGCGATCTGAGAAACATCGACAAAGAGCTTTTCAGAATAGACCAGATATGGAAACAGAAGACAAAACACTATTTCTGGCTCTGGGTGCTCAACTCCGTGATCGTATCTCTGATCGTTGCTTTCATCACAACGACCGTGTGTGCGATAGCGGCCTATCCCTTCAGCAGGATGAGATTCCTTGGAAGGCGTTACGGAATCATGGCACTCCTTCTGATACAGATGTTCCCCGGTGTGATCTTCATGATCGCCATATACGATCTTTTGAACTTCATGGGAAAGTACATTCCCTTCATCGGAATCGATACGCTCGGTGGTCTGATCTTCGCGTACCTCACCAACATCGCCTACAACATGTACTTGATAAAGGGATTCTATGACACGATACCCACCTCGCTTGAAGAAGCGGCGATCGTCGATGGAGCAACGCGCTTTCAGAGTTTCTACAGGATCATCATTCCGCTTGCAAGACCGATCCTCACGGTCGTGTTTCTCCTGGTCTTCATTGGAACGTTCAACGAGTACGTGGTGGCAAGGATCATTCTTCAAAACGTGCGTCACTACACCTATGCTCTCGGGCTTCAGGCGTTTGCAACAGGGCCCTACGAGACGGAGTGGGGACTCTTCACTGCGGCCGCGCTCCTTGGAATGACTCCGATGGTGATACTCTTCCTCTCACTCCAGAGGTATCTGGTGAGTGGTCTCACGAGGGGAGCGGTGAAAGAATGAAGGAGGCTGGTATGGTGAAAGGAGTGCTTTTGATGGTCATGTTCTCCTCCCTGGCGTTCGGATTGATGATCAATCCGGTGAAGGATCTTCGTGAGGATTTCATATTCGGGATGGACGTTTCCATGCTCTACGAGATAGAGCGGCTCGGTGGGAAGTTCTTCGATGGTGGTGTGGAGAAAGATCTTTTCCAGATACTGAAGGATCACGGGATAAACTGGATCAGACTGAGGGTGTGGAACGATCCAAGGGATGAAAACGGAAACCCGCTCGGTGGAGGGAACTGCGACTATCTGAAGATGACAGAGATCGCAAAGAGGGCCAAAAAGTACGGAATGAAGGTTCTTCTTGACTTTCACTACAGCGACTGGTGGGCAGATCCCGGCAAGCAGTACAAACCAAAAGAGTGGGATCACCTTCATGAAGAACTTCTGGAAAGGGCGGTGTATTCCTACACGAAACTCGTGCTGAATCATATGAGAAGAAACGGTGCACTGCCGGACATGGTCCAGGTGGGAAACGAGGTGAACAACGGCTTTCTCTGGCCAGACGGAATGATCGCCGGAAAGGATGCAGGAGGATTCGATGGCTTCACAAAACTTTTGAAGGCGGCCATCAGGGCTGTCAGAGAAGTCGATCCCGATATCAAGGTAGTAATACATCTGGCTGAAGGTGGAAACAACTCACTCTTCAGGTGGTTCTTCGATGAGATCACAAGAAGAGGTGTGGATTTCGATGTGATCGGTGTATCGTACTATCCGTACTGGCATGGCACGCTGGAGGACCTGAAGAACAACCTGTACGATATAGCTAAAAGATATGATAAAGACGTGCTTGTCGTTGAAACGGCGTACGCCTGGACACTCGAAGACGGAGACGGTTATCCCAACATCTTCAGTGGTGAAGAGATGGAACTCACAGGTGGTTACAGAGCGACGGTTCAGGGTCAGGCAACGTTTTTGAGGGATCTCATAGAAGTGGTGAACAGTGTTCCCAACGGCCATGGGCTTGGGATCTTTTACTGGGAAGGAGACTGGATTCCTGTGAAAGGAGCAGGCTGGAAAACCGGTGAAGGAAATCCGTGGGAGAATCAGGCCATGTTCGATTTCAATGGAAACGCCCTTCCATCTTTGGATGTCTTCAGACTGGTGAAGACGGCCACCCCTGTGAAGATCGAAATCAGGGACATCTTCCCCGTGGAGATCTCAACCAACCTGGGAGAAGTCCCGAAGTTCCCGGATGCTGTGAAAGTGCTGTTCAGCGATGATTCTATCAGATCCCTGAAAGTTACATGGGATTTTGATCCTTCTCTTGTTGAAACACCCGGTGTCTACAGAGTGGAAGGATACGTGGAAGGTATAGACCAGAAGATCTTCGCAACTTTGACCGTGAAGGGAAGCAGAAACTACCTGAAAAACTCTGGATTCGAAACGGGTGAGTTTTCTCCCTGGGAGGTATCCGGCAACAGAAAAGCGGTAAAGGTGGTGAAGGCCGATCCTCCAAGTAACGCACACCAGGGAGAGTACGCGGTGAACTTCTGGCTCGACGAGGCCTTTGAATTCGAGTTGTCACAGGAAGTGGAACTTCCAGATGGTGTGTACAGGGTGGGATTCTGGACCCAGGGTGGAAGCGGCGTGAAAATTGTCCTGAAGGTGAGTGATTTCGGAGAGGGTGAAAAAACAACGACGGTTGAAACGACCGGATGGCTTGAGTGGAAAAATCCTGAGATAAGGAACATAAAGGTCGAAACGGGGAAAATAAAAGTCACCGTTTCTGTCAAAGGAAAAGCGGGTGATTGGGGATTCATAGATGATTTCTATCTGTTCAGGGAGGAGTGAATGGGAGGAAATAGCATGAAGAAAAAGTATGTAACGATCAGAGACATAGCAGAAAAGGCGGGAGTTTCGATAAACACAGTTTCAAGAGCGCTCAACAACAAACCGGACATAAGCGAAGAGACCAAAAAGAGAATACTGGAGATAGCCAGAGAACTTGGATACGTGAAAAACGCAACTGCTTCGTCTTTGAGAAGCAAACGCACGAACATTGTGGGGGTCATCATAGCAGACAGCGCCAATCCCTTCTATGCAGAGGTGCTCAAGGGAATCGAAGTTGCTTCCAGGAAATATGGCTATCAGATCATCCTCATGAACACAGAGAGAATCTACGAAAACGAAGAAAAAGCGATCGATGTTCTCCTTCAGCGAAGAGTCGACGGCCTTCTCATAACACCAGTTCAGGACAGATCGGACGATATAGAGTTTTTGATAGAAAGAAAAGTTCCCTTCGTCGTGGTAGGAAGGCACTTTGAAGGGCTGGAAGTGGATGAGATCCACAGTGATGAGGTGAAAGGAGGATATCTGGCAACAAAACACCTCATCGATCGTGGAAGAAGAAACATACTGATGATCAGTGGATACCTTTTTAAGTCCGCTGCTTACATGCGACTTGAAGGGTACAAGAAGGCGTTGAAGGAACATGGTATTCCATTCAAAGAAGAGATGGTGATCGTGACGGACATCGACATAGAAAGCGGTTATCAGGCGATGAACGAAGCGATCGAAAAGGGGCTTCATTTCGATGCGGTTTTCTGCTATAACGATCTTCTTGCCTTCGGTGCTATGAAGGCGCTGAAAGAGCACGGATACAGGATTCCAGAAGACGTTGCTGTGGTTGGCTACGATGATATCGTCTATTCCTCCTTTGTGTGTCCTCCTCTGACGACGGTAAGGATAAAGAAGTTCGAGATGGGCTTTGAGGCGTTCAGGATGCTTCTTCAGAGGATGAAGGGAAGAAGAAAGAAGAGAAAGCGTGTGATACTCGACGTGGAACTCGTTGTGAGAGAGAGTAGTTGATATTGTTGATTTCTGGTCGTTAGAGACAAATATATTCATTTATGAGCGTTTAGAATCAAAATTCTCGGTTTTTCTTTCCTTGATCCTCTGTGAACGTTCACGGTATCATTTACATGGTAATACCAATCTTTTGTTGGGGAGGGTGGTACTATGAAATTCCGATTTTGGATGGTTCTGGTACTTGTTATCCTGAGCGTTTTCGCTGTTGCCAAAGAAAAGATTGTCGTGAACTCCTACATTTCTGATCCAGCACCAAGGATCGTTTTTGCGGAGTTAGTGAAGATGTTTGAGGAAAAATACCCGGAATATGACGTAGTAGTGAACACGTTCCCACACGAAGATTTCAAAACTCTTCTCAGAACCTGGTTGAATTCTGATGAGGCTCCCGATGTCGTTACGTGGTTCGCTGGTGAAAGAATGAGGTATTTTGCTAGCAAAGGACTTCTCGAACCTGTGGATGATATCTTTGCTCCCAAAAATTTTGAAGATTATTTCCCGACTTCTTTCAGAAGTGCCTGTGAGTATGATGGAAGGATCTATTTTGTTCCTCAGAGTTGGTACTGGTGGGGTGTTTATTATAGGAAGTCTGTCTTCGAAAAGTACGGTATAACTCCTCCAAAAACTTGGGAAGAGTTCATAAAGGTTTGTGAGACCCTGAAGGAAAATGGAATAACTCCAATAACCATCGGAACCAAATACCTCTGGCCAGCAGCGGGATGGTTTGACTATCTCGATCTCAGGGTAAATGGGCTGGACTTCCATATGAAGCTTACCGCTGGGGAAATTCCATATACTGATCCAAGAGTCAAAGAAGTTTTCCAATACTGGAAGGAATTGGTCGAAAAAGGTTTCTTCCTTGAGAACCATTCCTCCTATACCTGGCAGGAAGCAGCCGCATTCCTCTTCAGAGGAGAAGCAGGAATGTATCTTATAGGACAGTTCATAAAAGATGTTGCTCCTGAATCTGTAAAAGATGATCTGGACTTCTTCAGATTCCCCATAATAAAGCCGGAGATAGGCCTTTACGAAGAAACACCAATAGATGGATTCATGATACCAGCAAGAGCTAAGAACAAGGAAGGTGCCAAAGTGTTCCTCAAGTTCATTGCTGAAAAGGAAGTTCAGGAATACTTTGCTAAAAAACTCGGGAGACTTGCAGCAAACAAGAATGTAGAACCAGCAGACGAACATGCAGCAAAGGGATTGAAGATGATACTCGAATCTGATGGCGTCGCCCAGTTCTACGACAGAGATACAAATCCAGAAATGGCAACAGCTGGTATGAACGGCTTTGTTGAATTCATGATTTATCCTGAAAGACTCGATCAAATTCTCGAAAATCTTGAAAGAGAAAGACAGAGGATTTTTGGGAAATAATTCCGGGGAGGCGGTCCGCCTCCCTCTTCTTCTCCCGACAAAATGTGTCCACAAAGGAGGAATATCCCTGTGTTGACAAAGAGATGGTGGGTCCCGTATGTCTTCTTGGCTGTTCCATTGACGCTTTATTTTATCTGGGTGATTTCTCCCATAGCGCAGACAATAATTTTGAGTTTCACAAATTGGGATGGAGTCAGCACAAAATTTGATTTTATAGGGTGGAAGAACTACACCAGACTTTTCTCTGATCCTTACTTCTGGCTTTCCCTTAAAAACAACATAAAATGGCTTGTGTTTTTTGTTATTGTCGCCATTCCTGCAGGATTGGGAATGGCGATGCTCTTGGACCAAAAATTTCCTGGAAACAAAATTTTTAAAACCCTCATATATCTTCCAATGACTTTGTCTTTTGTCGTCATAGGACAAATATGGTCATGGATTCTTGAACCTAGAAGTGGTGTTTTGAATGAGTTTTTAAGAGCCATAGGTCTTGGTAGTCTCGCGAAACCCTGGTTGAGTGACCCGAAAATTGTAACATATGCCCTTATAATGGCTGCACTGTGGAGGCAGATCGCCTACGCTATGGTACTTTTCCTTGCCGGTTTGAAGAATGTTTCTACTGAATTAGTCGAAGCAGCGTACGTCGATGGTGCCAATGCATGTCAGAGATTCTGGTATGTGATTCTACCCGCTCTTAGACCAGCTATGGTAATAGCCATAACGGTGAATATTATAGATTCTCTGAGAGCATTTGACATTGTCTACGTTATGACTCGCGGAGGACCTTTCTATTCATCCAGTGTTCTGGCAAACTACATGTACATCCAATCATTCCATAACTATCGAATGGGTTATGGATCTGCCATTGCTGTGATACAGTTCCTTATAACGCTTGGTTTCATCATTGTGTACCTTTTCTATACGCTAAAAAGGGAGGAAGAATCCATATGAACAGAAAGAAAGTGTTGAAAGCCATTATTTTTTATTCCCTGTCTGTTGTTCTGGTAATTATGTGGATGCTTCCCTTCATTATATCGATATTCACATCGCTTAAAACAATGGATGAGGTTATATTGGGAATAAGATGGTGGGAACCTCCGAAGAAACCAACTTTTGAAAATTATGTTATAGCCTGGAGAGAAGCCAATATGAAGAGGTACTTCATCAATACATTTATAATAACGAGTTTGTCCGTGTTAGGAGCATTGTTTGTATCCAGTTTAAGTGCTTTTGCGTTATCCTGGTATAACTTCAAGTTGAAAAAACCTCTTTTGATAATGTTCGTTTCTGGAATGCTGATACCTTTCCAAATGTTGATGATACCCGTTTACAGATTTTCAGTTAGGACAGGACTTTACGATACTTACTGGGGGGTAATACTCTTTCATATTGCATTTCAGACTGGTTTTTGTACTTTTTTCCTGAGAAATTTCATGGTTACCATACCAAGAAGTCTTTTTGAAGCAGCGAAAATCGATGGAGCCGGTGACTTCTTGATCTACAGAAAGATCATGATGCCATTGATACTGCCGGCCCTGGCCGCTCTTGGTATCCTTGAGTTCACCTGGATATGGAACGATTATCTCTGGTCGCTGGTTCTCATACAGAGTGATAGTTTAAAACCAGTAACCCTTGGTTTGACAACTCTCCAAGGACAGTGGGTCACGAGCTGGAATGTGATAGCTGCTGGAGCAAACCTTGCTGCGTTGGTACCAATAGTTGTTTTTCTGATCTTCCAGAGGTATTTCATAGAAGGGCTGACGCTTGGAAGTGTGAAGGGTTAAAAGTTAGGATTGGAAGAGGAGGGATTGTACTACACGGAAAGTCAAAAAAGAAAAGTACACGAACTTAGGATGGAGCTTGTGGTGAGAAAGAGTCGTTGATATGTTGTTGATATTTGGAATAAGAAGTTTTTACGTATATTTATTGACGTTTATAGCTGATTATTGTTTGATATCTTCTTTTTTTCTTCTTGATCTTACATAAACGTTCACGGTATCATTTACATGACTCCAGAGAAGGGGGGATTTTCATGCGGAAATTTTTGGTGTTCCTCTTTTTGGTACTATCCATTGCTTCACTGTTGCTGGGGCAAACACTGCCACCTGGGGTACCTAGGGAGAAAACACTGATTCTGCCTTTCCTTTTCGCACCACTTCCAGTCCCGGGGAATTGGAATCTCTGGGCAGGTTGGCGCGCACAGAACTGTGGTTTACACCAGTTCGTCACAGAGCCATTGTGGACTATCAACCCCAATCCTGAAGAGGGCGGTATTATAAATGCTCTCGCAGCCGAACCACCGATATACAGCGAAGACTTCACCAAACTCACGATAAAACTTAGGGAAGGGATTTACTGGAGCGACGGTGTTGAATTCACAGCAGATGACGTTGTGTTCACGATCAAGACTGTCAGAGACACATCCGGGTTAGACTATCACGGACCAATGCAGGATGTAAAAGATGTCTACGCACTGGATAAGTACACGGTGGTGGTGGAACTCAAAAGACCAAACAGCAGATTCCATGCTTACTTTGTTGAAAGGTGGGGCGCTTTAAGACCTATGCCAAAACATATTTTCGAGAAGGTGGAGGATGTCGTTTCCTATGATTTCAACCCACCTGTGAGTTTAGGACCGTATGTTTTGAAGGATTATGATCCAGCAGGATATTGGGTGCTCTGGGAGAAGAGGAAAGACTGGCAGAGAACAGTTACTGGAAAACTCTTCGGCGAGCCTGTACCTGAATATGTTCTTTTCATCAACTACGGTACCGCTGAGAAGAACACCATGGCTATGCTAAGACATGAACTGGATGTTCTCCAGGGAACCGCTGAACAACTCATCACGCTGTTGAGAGCAAGCAAAACCACGCGGAGCTACAGGAAAACATGGCCTTATATCGATCCCAGGGACATTTCCACCAGAGGTCCTGGTTTCAACCACATGGTTTATCCTTATGACATTAAAGACGTTAGATGGGCACTCGCATTGTCTATAGACATAGTAAAATTGGCAGTCTCCACCTACGATGGAATGGTGGCTATGACACCTGGACTTCCACTGGTTGTGAACAAAAACTTCTATGAATGGTACTTCAAACGACTGGAACCATGGCTTGAGGATTTCACACTCGATCTTGGGAATGGAGAAACCTTCAAACCCTGGGATCCTCAGGCTCCCTGGAAGCTTCTTGATTGGGCACGGAAGATGTACAAGGTGGACATCGATCCAAACGACGAGGAAGAAGTACGTTTAACCCTGGGTTATGGCTGGTGGAAATACGCACCGAACGTAGCAGAGAAACTCTTGAAGAAGCATGGATTTTACAGGGACAAGGATGGAAAGTGGCATCTTCCAAACGGAGATCTGTGGAAAATAACCATTCTCAGAGGACCGGATCCAACCGACATGGCAAATATCATCATAGAAGGAATAGCAGAGCAGTGGAAAGAGTTTGGAATAGAGGTCGAATACAACGTTTCTGCGGCTGCTTCAACGCTCGCAGGAGAAGGGCGGTTTGAAGTGGTCAACACCGCACATGGAGGATTTGCGGGAGAACCCTGGGGATTCCATCCGGATCTTTACAGATGTTTCAATGCCTTCAGGAGTGATTTCGTGAAACCTATAGGTGAATTGACCCTTGGAAGTGCTCTGAGATGGAGCGATCCCAGAATGGACAAAATCATAGAAGAACTAGAAAGGACGGACTGGAACGACTACGATAAGATCATAGAACTCGGTGTTGAAGGATTGAAGATAGAGATTGAAGAAATGATAGCAATACCCGTGTTCAACTGTCCTATAACGATCGTCTTCGATGAATACTACTGGACCAACTTCCCAAGTCCAGATAACGATTATGCGCGGTGCGATAATTTCACAACATGGCCACAGCTGAAATACCTCCTTCATAAAGTTCAGCCAGCTGGTAGAAAATAAAATGCCTGGGGGTGGAACACTCCACCCCCATTCTTCAGGGAGGAACGGTGAATGGCGTTCATCAAAAGTTATCTCATTCCAAGGTTGTTACAGTACTTTGTTGTGACGTTTCTTGGACTCACGGCGATTTTCTTCTTACCCAGGTTGCTACCTGTAGATCCTATAAAGCAACAGCTCCAGCAATATCAAACTTTCGGTGTCTATATTCCCCCCGAGCAGCAGGAAGAGATGATGAGAACATTGAGGCAGCTTTACGGGCTGGAAGGAACTCTATGGGATCAGTATGTGAATTTCTGGAAGAGGTTGTTCACAGGGAATTTTGGGCCCTCACTTTCCAGATACCCGATTCCTGTCACACAACTCATTGCACAGGCTCTTCCGTGGACGGTGGGTTTGCTTTCTCTCACGACGATTCTGAGCTGGATAGTGGCCGTGATCGCCGGGGGAATAGTGGGTTACTATAGAAAACGCTGGATGGAAGCTCTCGATGTGATAGTTATGATCATAAGACCCATCCCATACTATGTGATGGCTTTGATTTGCTTGATTCTCTTTGCCTATGTCTTTCCTATTTTTCCTTTGAGCGGCGGAATAGGCGTGGGACGCGAACTTACCTTCAGTTTAGAAACTGTTATTAGCATTATAAAACATGGCACCTTACCTGCTCTTACACTCCTGATAGTGGGTATTGCCTGGCAATTTCAGAGTATGAAACTCATGGTCCAGGTTGTGAAAGCTGAGGATCACGTCTGGTACGCGAAAACGGCGGGAGTAATAGAAAGAATGATAGTTCGCAATCATGTGATCAGAAACGCGATGCTTCCCATGATAACCCAGCTGGGCCTTCAATTTGGAGGGATATTCTCTGGGGCGTTGATCACAGAGATGGTCTTTGCGTACCCGGGAATAGGATGGATCCTGTACGATGCCATTATGAAAGCTGACTATAACCTGATCATGGGAATCATGTGTATCTCCACGGTTGCTGTGACTACTTCTATTCTCTTCCTTGATCTTGTTTATCCCCTTTTCGATCCACGAGTGAGATATCGATGAAGGTAGGGTGAAGATCATGGAGCGAGTTTGGGGAGTCTTCAAGGATCTCTTCAGAGATTACAGATTCACGGTTGCTTTCATTGTACTGGTATTGCTGATATTTCTCTCTGTGCTGTCGCATTTTTCGCCCTATGATCCTATAAGAATTTACCAGGTACCACGTGGTCTTCCTCCTTCACTTGAGCATCCGCTGGGTACCAACTGGCTTGGGCAGGATGTCTTCTGGAGACTCACTTTTGCTGTGAGAAACTCTCTGATGATAGCCGTTGTTACAGCGTTGTTTTCACGTGCAATAGCTGTTTTTGTGGGAATACTGTCAGGTTACAAAGGAGGAGCAGTGGATCGTGTCTTGATGACAGTAGGAGATACGACCATGGTTCTTCCGTTTTTGATCGTGCTCATTGTGATCTCCATGATTCTCAGAGACTGGACGAAGTCCTTTTTTAACCTGGGACTTCTTCTTGCTTTCTTTTCTTGGGCCTGGGACGCGAGGGTGATAAGGTCGCAGGTACTCAGTTTAAGGGAAAGAGATTTCACATTTGTTGCGATTCTTTCCGGTATGTCAACGTTGAGGATCGTCTACAAACAGTTGCTTCCTCACGTTCTTCCAATCATATTTACAACATTCATAAACAACATGGCGTGGGCAATAGGTATGGAGATCACACTCGCTTACCTGGGGCTCGGTATCGATCCCACCGTTCCCACCATTGGAACAATGCTTCAGAGAGCGATTTACAGGCAGGCTCTCTTTCTCGGACTCTGGTGGTGGTTGGTTGCACCAATCGTTGCTGCAATTCTGTTGTTTGTGGCCCTCTACTGGTTATCCACCAGTGTAAGTGAATATCTGGACCCAAGGGCTCGTTTTCAAAGAATTGGCTTTGGAAGGAAATAACGGAGGTGTCACAGGTGAAAGCGACTATTCTTGAAGTAAAGAATCTCACGAAGGTGTTTACTGTGGGATCATGGATATTCAGAACAAAAATTGTAGCGGTTGACGATATATCTTTTTCTTTAAGAAATGCAGAGATATTCACTCTGGCAGGAGAAAGTGGATGTGGGAAAACGACAACAGCGCGAATGATCTTGGGATTTGAAGAACCAACGTCTGGTGATATCGTGTTTGAGGGTGTGAGTATCCATGAATGGAAAAAGAAAAGAAAGGAATTCATGAAGAAGGTGCAGGCAGTGTTTCAGAATCCATTTGAAGGCTTCAATCCTCTTCTCAGTATAGACGATATATTCTTCGAAACCGTACGTAACTACGCCCTTGCCTCTACAAACGATGAAGCCAGAAGATTGATCGACGAGAAATTAAAACTCGTCGGATTGAGGTTCGAAGACATAAATGGTCGCTATTCAAGTGAACTCTCTGGAGGGCAGCTTCAAAGAGCCCTGATCGCTCGTGCTTTGCTAAGTAATCCTTCACTCCTGATAGCAGATGAACCTGTCTCCATGGTGGATGCCTCTCTCAGAATGTCCATTGTCAACCTTTTTGCTCAACTCAGAGACCAGCTCGGAGTGAGTGTCATTTACATCACCCATGATCTGGCCACAGCCTATTACGTGAGCGATCGTATAGCGATCATGTTTCGAGGGGACATTGTGGAAATGGGGTCGGTGGAAAGAGTGCTGACAGATCCCAAGCATCCATACACGCGTCTGTTGCGTGAATCTATACCGGAACCCGACCCTGAGAAAAAATGGAAAGAAGAGATCACCATAGCGGACACGGAATATGAAGAGTATCTGAGAAAGGGTTGCAAGTTTGCAGGAAGGTGTCCTGAAGTAATGAGTATTTGTAGGGAAGAAAAGCCTCCTGAGATTATGGTGGGAGATTCTATGGTGAGATGCCACCTTTACAAAAAATGAAGGGGGAGGATCTGCCATGCTCGGAGTTTGTTACTATCCGGAACACTGGGGTGTTGAAAAGGTAGAAGAAGACTTCAGAAGGATGAAAGAACTCGGGATAGAGTACGTGAGAATCGGAGAGTTTGCTTGGAGCAGAATAGAGCCGGAGCGAGGAAAATTCAACTGGGAATGGCTGGACAGAACGCTGGAAGCGGCCGAGAGGATGGGTTTGAAGATCATCCTGGGAACACCCACAGCCACACCTCCAAAGTGGCTTGTGGACGAGCATTCAGAGATCCTTCCTGTCGACAGAGAAGGAAGAGTGAAGAACTTTGGCTCCAGAAGACATTACTGTTTCTCCAGCCCTGTGTATCGGGAAGAAGCAAAGAGAATCGTCTCCATTGTTGCAGGAAGGTACGGAAAGCATCCGGCTGTTGTGGGCTGGCAGACCGACAACGAGTACGGCTGTCACGACACGGTGAGGTGTTACTGTCCAAGGTGTAAGAAAGCCTTCCAGAAATGGCTTGAGAGAAGATACGAAGGAGACATAGATAAACTGAACAGGGCCTGGGGAACGGTGTTCTGGAGTCAGGAATACAGGTCCTTCGAGGAGATAGAACTTCCCAACCTCACACCTGCAGGTCCAAATCCTTCGCATCTTCTCGATTACTACAGATTCGCCTCAGACCAGGTGGTAGAGTTCAACAGGCTCCAGGTGGAGATCATAAGAGAACTTTCTCCGGGAAGGTTCGTCACGCACAACTTCATGGCTGGCTTCACAGACTTTGATCACTACAAAATCTCAAAAGACCTGGACTTTGCCAGCTGGGACAACTATCCACTCGGTCACACTCTAGTCTTTCTGAGAGCGAAGGGAGAAAGCAAGAACCCGTTCAACAGGGTGGGACACCCTGACATAATCTCCTTCTCACACGATCTTTATCGTGGTGTGGGTAGGGGAAGGTTCTGGGTGATGGAACAGCAGGCAGGGCCTGTGAACTGGGCTCCCTACAATCTCTGGCCGGCAGAGGGTGCGGTGAGGCTCTGGACCTGGCAGGCTTTTGCACACGGAGCAGAAGTGGTTTCTTACTTCAGGTGGAGGCAGGCACCCTTTGCACAGGAGCAGATGCACTCTGGCCTTCTTGCTCCGGACTCATCTCCATCTCAGGGATATCAGGAGGTAAAGCAGGTCTTTGAAGAACTGAAAGGTGTTGATCTGAGCGAACCGGTAAAGAGTGAAGTTGCCCTCGTTTTCGATTACGAGACGGCGTGGGTGTTTTCCATCCAGCCACACGGCGAAGGTGTTAATTACCTTGATCTTGTCCTCAGGTTCTACAGTGCCCTCAGAGGGCTTGGCCTCAATGTGGATATCGTGTCGGCTGATTCTCCTCTAGATGGTTACAGAATGGTGGTTGTTCCAAGCCTTGCAATCGTGAGGGAAGAGGCCCTGGAGAACTTCAAAAAATACAGCGGTGTTCTTGTGATTGGTCCAAGAAGCGGTAGCAAAACAGAAACCTTCCAGATTCCAGAAGAGATGCCTCCCGGTCTTCTGAAGGAGATCATACCTGTGGAGGTAAAAAGGGTTGAAAGTCTTGGAACAGGAAACGTTGAAGTTCTTCTGTGGGATGGGAAAAAGTACCCTGTGACGATCTGGAGAGAGGATGTGGATCCCACCATCGCGGAAGTGGTGGCAAGATTTGAAGACGGTCCCGGAGCGATCTTTCGTAAAGAAAACGTGTACTATCTTGCCTTCTGGCCGGACAGAGAATTTCTTCTGGATTTCTTCGAAAAACTGATGAAGGAGATAGGGTACACGGTGAGAAGACTTCCAGAGGGTGTGCGCATTCAAAAGAGAGGAAAGTACACGTTTGCTTTCAACTTTTCACCTCATGAAACAGAAGTGGAGATACCGGATGATGCCCGGATCGTTCTGGGCGATCGAAAAGTAGAACCTTACAGTCTGGTTGTCTGGGAAGAAGTATGAGGAGGCGAGTGGATGGAGACGCTGGTAGAGGGTAAAAATCTGAAAGCCTACTATGTTCTGGAATTCTGGGGCAAAAAAAGAACGATAAGAGCCGTGGACAACGTGAGTTTGAAGATCTTTTCAGGCGAGATCTATGGTATTGCAGGTGAATCCGGTTGTGGAAAATCTACACTCTTGAAGACTCTTCTTGCGAACCTCGAGCCTCCTCTGAGATTGTTTGGCGGTGAACTGAATTATTGGCTCGACAGCAAACCTGTAAACGTTGTGTCACTGAAAGAAGAAGAAAGAAGACGCCTGAAATGGCGTTTCATCTCCTACATTCCTCAAGGCTCAATGCACGTTTTGAACCCAGTGAAGCGTATAAGGGACACGTTCATGGAAATCCTGAAAAGCCACGTGAGAAGGCAAAAAGAAACGTTTCTCGAAATGGCCATTGAACACTTAAAAGCCCTGGGCCTTCCTTCCAGGGTACTGGACATGTTTCCCCATCAGCTTTCTGGTGGAATGAGGCAGCGCGTTACCATAGCACTTGCCACTCTCTTGAAACCTCGTATCATTCTCGCTGACGAACCAACAACTGCCCTGGACGTGGTAGCACAGCGTGCGGTCATACAGCTTATAAAGAAAATTCAAAAAGAGCTGAAGAACACCATTGTTCTGGTGACGCACGATATGGGTATCCATGCTCAGGTCACAACAAGAATGGCAATCATGTACGCGGGAAAGATCGTGGAAGAGGGTCCAACGCTTGAGATCTTTAAAGAACCTCTCCATCCCTACACGAGATATCTCATACAATCACTTCCCAGAGTGGGGGACAAGCAGTTGAGAGAGGGAATCCCTGGTTCTCCTCCATCTCTTGTTTCACCTCCTTCAGGTTGCAGGTTTCATCCAAGATGCCCACACGCAACACAAAGGTGTGAGGAAGAAGAGCCGGTTTTTCTGGAAGTAAACCCAGGACACAGAGCAGCCTGTTTTCTGCTGGGAGGATGAGAAGATGGTCTACGAATGGGAAAACCCTCAGCTTGTGAGTGAGGGAACAGAAAAGCCTCATGCCTCTTTCATACCCTACCTCAATCCGTTCACAGGAGAGTGGGAGTATCCCGATGACTTCATCCTGCTCAATGGGAACTGGAAGTTCTTCTTTGCAAAAAATCCCTTCGAGGTTCCGGAGAACTTTTTCCTGGAAGGTTTCGATGACACAAACTGGGACGAAATAGAAGTTCCAAGCAACTGGGAGATGAAAGGCTACGGGAAACCCATCTACACGAACGTGGTCTATCCCTTTGAGCCAAATCCCCCGTTTGTTCCAAAAGACGACAATCCAACCGGGATATACAGAAGGTGGGTGGAAGTTCCAGAGGAGTGGTTTGAAAAGGAAATCTTTCTTCACTTCGAAGGAGTACGGTCTTTCTTCTATCTTTGGGTGAACGGGAAAAGGATGGGATTCAGCAAAGACAGCTGCACACCCGCTGAGTTCAGGGTCACAGACGTTTTGAAACCAGGAAAGAACCTGATCTGTGTGGAGGTTCTGAAGTGGAGTGATGGGAGTTACCTGGAAGATCAGGACATGTGGTGGTTTGCAGGAATCTACAGGGATGTCTATCTCTACGCACTTTCGAAGTTCCATGTGAGAGACATATTCGTGAGAACAGACCTCGATGAAGATTACAGAGACGGAAAGATCTTTCTGGACGTGGAACTGAGAAACCTTGGAGAAGAGAAAGAAAAAGATCTCATTATCACACTCACAGATCCACAGGGAAAAGAAATGACTCTGGTGGAAGAGAGGGTAGGACCAAAGAATGAAACGCTGTCTTTTGTTTTCGAAGTGAAAGACCCGAAGAAATGGTCAGCAGAGACTCCTCATCTTTACGTTTTGAAGGTGGAACTTGGAGAAGACGAGAAAAAAGTCAACTTCGGGTTCAAGAAGGTGGAGGTAAAGGATGGAAGGCTTCTTTTCAACGGGAAACCTCTCTACATAAAGGGAGTGAACAGACACGAGTTCGACCCCGACAGGGGTCATGCGGTGACAGTGGAGAGAAATGATTCAGGACATAAAGCTAATGAAGCAGCACAACATAAACACAGTTCGCACATCACACTATCCGAACCAGACGAAGTGGTACGATCTGTGTGACTACTACGGCCTTTACGTCATAGACGAGGCAAACATCGAATCTCATGGAATCGGTGAAGCTCCTGAAGTGACCCTTGCGAACAGACCGGAATGGGAGAAGGCACATCTCGACAGGATCAAAAGGATGGTAGAGCGTGACAAGAACCATCCCAGCATCATCTTCTGGTCGCTTGGAAACGAGGCAGGAGACGGAATGAACTTTGAAAAGGCCGCCCTCTGGATAAAAGAAAGGGACAACACAAGACTCGTCCACTACGAAGGAACAACAAGAAGGGGAGAATCGTACTACGTGGATGTTTTCTCTCTCATGTACCCGAAGATAGATGTTCTTCTTGAGTACGCCTCAAGAAAGAGGGAAAAGCCCTTCATCATGTGTGAGTATGCCCACGCGATGGGAAACAGTGTGGGAAATCTGAAGGACTACTGGGATGTGATAGAAAAGTATCCGTATCTTCACGGAGGGTGCATCTGGGACTGGGTGGACCAGGGAATCAGGAAAAAGGATGAAAACGGAAAGGAATTCTGGGCGTACGGCGGAGATTTCGGCGATGAACCAAACGACAAGAATTTCTGCTGCAACGGAGTGGTCCTTCCCGACAGAACACCCGAGCCAGAGCTTTACGAGGTGAAGAAATTCTATCAGAACATCAAAGTGCGCCAGATCGCAAAAGACACCTACGAAGTGGAGAACGGGTATCTCTTCACAGATCTTGAGATGTTCGATGGAACCTGGAGGATCAGAAAAGACGGTGAAGTGGTGAGAGAAGAAAGGTTCAAACTCTCAGCCAGGCCAGGAGAAAAGAAAATTCTTAAGATACCACTTCCAGAGATGGAAGACTCCGAGTATTTCCTTGAGATCTGTTTTTCCCTTTCTGAAGATACCCTCTGGGCGAAGAAAGGACACGTTGTGGCGTGGGAACAGTTCCTCATAAAACCTCCTTCCTTTGAGAAGACTGTTGTTCGAGAAAGTGTGGATCTCTCAGAAGATGGAAGACATCTTTTTGTGAGGTCAAAGGACACAGAACTTGTGTTCTCTAAATTCACCGGCCTTCTGAAGCGCATCGTGTACAGGGGAAGAAATATCCTGACAGGATCGATCGTTCCAAATTTCTGGAGGGTTCCAACGGACAACGACGTCGGAAACAAAATGCCAGAGAGGCTATCCATCTGGAAGAGGGCATCAAAAGAAAGAAAACTCTTCAAGATGTTCTTCTGGAAGAAAGAAGAAAACAGCGTATCCGTTCAGAGTGTCTATCAGGTACCCGGAAACAGCTGGGTGTACCTCACCTACACCATCTTTGGAAACGGTGACATCCTCGTGGATCTTTCCCTGATTCCCGCAGAAGGTGTACCGGAGATTCCAAGGATCGGTCTTCAGTTTGCCGTTCCTGGAGATTTCAGGTTCGTTGAGTGGTACGGAAGGGGTCCGCACGAGACCTACTGGGACAGAAAAGAAAGCGGACTTTTTGCTCGATACAGAAGGACTGTTCAAGATATGATACACAGGTACGTCAGGCCACAGGAGACAGGAAACAGATCGGACGTGAGATGGTTCGCTCTCTCCGATGGAAGGGTGAACCTTTTCGTGTCGGGCATGCCGGTGGTGGATTTCAGTGTCTGGCCGTTCTCCATGGAAGACCTGGAAAAGGCAGATCACGTGAACGAACTTCCAGAAAGGGACTTTGTCACCGTGAATGTGGACTACAGACAGATGGGACTTGGAGGAGACGACAGCTGGGGGGCACAGCCCCACCTGGAGTACAGGCTTCTACCAGAACCGTATCGCTTTTCTTTCAGAATGAGGGTAAGTGAGGAAATTCTATCCTGGAGGGTTCTTCCAGCGATCTCTGAAACACTTCACGCTGAGATGTCCTCAGAGGACATGATACGCGAAGGAGACACCCTGAAAGTGAAACTTTCTCTTCTGAACGATTCTCCACTGAGCAGAAAAGACCAGATCATACTCTTTGTGGACGGAAAAGAACATTCGGCAAAGAAGGTGGTTATACCACCCTTCAAAGAGGAAACGCTGGTCTTCAAAGTGAACGGACTGAAGAGGGGAGAGCACCTCGTATCCACCAGTCTGAACACGGGAAAAACCATCTATGTGAGGTGATCTGTGTGGAGATCTTCAAAAGACCGTTCAGAGAAGGGAGCTTCGTTCTGAAAGAGAAGGACTACACCGTTGAGTTCGAGGTGGAGAAGATCCATCTTGGATGGAAGATTTCAGGGAGAGTGAAGGGAAATCCCGGAAGGCTTGAGATCTTTCGGACAAACGCACCGAAGAAACTCCTCGTGAACAACTGGCAGTCCTGGGGACCCTGCAGGGTGGTGGATCTTCCATCCTTCACCCCACCCGAGATAGATCCAAACTGGCAGTACACGGCCTCTGTGGTACCGGATGTGATCAAAAACCGTCTTCAGAGTGACTACTTCGTGGCAGAGGAAGGGAGAGTATACGGTTTTTTGAGTTCGAAGATCGCACATCCTTTCTTTGCGGCAGAGAATGGAGAACTTGTTGCGTATCTTGAGTACTTCGATGTGAAGTTCGATGACTTCGTTCCGATAGAACCTTTTGTCGTTCTTGAAGATCCAAACACCTCTCTCCTTCTGGAAAAGTACGCTGAACTCGTCGGGAAGGAAAACAGCGCGAGGATTCCAGAACGTACACCGGTTGGATGGTGCAGCTGGTACCACTATTTCCTCGATCTCACCTGGGAGGAGACTTTGAAGAATCTGGAACTTGCAGGAGAGTTTCCCTTCGAGGTCTTTCAGATAGACGACGCGTATGAAAAAGACATCGGAGACTGGCTCGTCACGAAGAAAGACTTCCCATCTGTGGACGAGATGGCAAGGACGATACAGGAGAAAGGCTTTGTTCCTGGTATATGGACCGCACCGTTCAGTGTTTCAGAAACATCGGATGTGTTCAACTCCTATCCGGACTGGGTCGTGAAGGAAAACGGAATGCCAAAGATGGCGTACAGGAACTGGAACAGAAAGATCTACGCTCTTGACCTTTCAAACAAAGAAGTCCTGGACTGGCTCTTCGACCTCTTCAGCTCTCTCAAGAAGATGGGCTACAGATACTTCAAGATCGACTTTCTCTTTGCAGGAGCGATTCCGGGTGAGAGGAAAGAAAACATCACACCCGTTCAGGCGTTCAGAAAGGGGATGGAGGTGATCAGAAAGGCGGTTGGAGACTTGTTCATACTCGGATGTGGCTCTCCCCTTCTTCCTGCGGTGGGCTACGTTGACGGCATGAGGATAGGGCCGGACACCACACCCTTCTGGGGTGATCAAATAGAAGACAACGGAGCACCCGCTGCAAGATGGGCTCTGAGAAATGCCATCACACGTTACTTCATGCACGACAGACTCTGGCTGAACGATCCGGACTGCCTCATCCTGAGAGAGGAAAAAACAGAACTGACCCCAAAAGAGAGAGAGCTCTACTCGTACACCTGTGGGATCCTCGACAACATGATCATAGAAAGTGACGACCTGTCACTTGTGAAAGAGCACGGAAGGAAGGTTCTGAGAGAGACACTCGATCTTCTCGGGGGAAAGCCCCGTGTTCTGAACATCATGACAGAGGATCTGAAGTACGAGATCGTCTCGTCTGGCACGATCTCTGGAAACACCAGGCTCGTTGTCGATCTCAAAAACAGAGAGTACCATCTGGAAAAAGAGGGAAAGTCCTCTCTGAGAAAGAAGGTTGTCAAAAGAGAAGACGGAAGAAACTTCTACTTCTACGAAGAGGGTGAGAGAGAATGATGGAACTCAGGTACAACCCGCTCACAGACGAATGGGTGATCATCTCCGCTGCAACACAGAAAAGACCGGTTCAGCCTTCGAAAACGGAGTGTCCCATATGTGTGGGAGGACTGGAACTTCCCGAAGAGTACGATCTGGTTACCTTCGAAAACAGATATCCTTCTCTCAAAAAGGACCCTCCTCCTGTGGACTGGAAGGAGAAGGGACCTTTCAGAAAAGAAGAGTCCCGCGGTGTATGCGAGGTGGTGGTCTACACCTCCGATCACAACACCGCACTCCCCGGTATGCCTCTGAAACAGATAGAAAAACTCGTTGAGATGTGGGTGGACCGAACCAGGGACCTTTCCCGGCACGATTTTGTGAAGTACGTCTTCATCTTCGAAAACCGTGGAAAAGAAGTTGGTGCCTCTCTTCCCCATCCACACGGTCAGATCTACGCCTTTCCTTTCCTTCCAAAAAGAATAGAGGTGAAGATAGATGCGATGAGAAAGTGGTACGAGGAAAAAAGAAGATGTCCCATCTGCGAGATCCTCGAGAACGAAGAAGAGGAAAGGAAGGTGTACGAAACAGAAAACTTCGTAGCGGTTGTTCCCTTCTACGCGCGCTTTCCGTACGAGGTGCACATATATCCAAAAAGGCACGTGAGCACGCTCCTTGAGTTTTCTAAGGAAGAGAAGAAAGAATTCGCAAAAGTATTGAAAGTGGTGACCGCCAAGTACGACAAACTCTTCGATCAGGAGTTTCCGTACATGATGATGTTCTTTCAGGCACCATTCAACGGCGAGGACGTTTCTCACTTTTTCCACTTCCATGTGGAGTTCAATCCACCAAAAAGAGACAGGGACAAGTTAAAGTGGATGGCAAGCGTTGAGACGGGTACATGGGCTTTCATAAATCCCGTTGTTCCGGAGGAGGCAGCAAGACAGCTCAGGGAGACGGAGGTGGAGATATGAGGGTGAAGGCACCGGGAAGAATAAACATCATCGGAGAGCACACCGACTACAACGACGGGTACGTCCTTCCTTTCGCCGTGAACAGGTTCGTCTTTCTCACGATAGAAGATTCAGGAAAGTTCGTCTTCCACTCGGAGAACATGAACGAGACGGTGGAAATGGAAAAAATAGAAAAACTGAACAGGTGGACGGACTACATCTCCGGTGTTATCAAAGCCTTCGAGAAAAGAGGCTACAAGGTTTCCCCTGTGAAGATCTCGGTTTCGTCAAACCTTCCCATGGGTGCGGGGCTTTCAAGTTCTGCAGCACTTGAGATGGCAACCGCCTATGCGATCTCGGAGCACTTCGGTTTCCATCTGCCTAAACTGGAACTTGTGAAGATCGCACGTGAAGCGGAAGTGGAGTTCGTCGGTGTCAGGTGTGGCATCATGGACCAGTTCACCTCCGCTTTCGGAAAAAAAGACCACGCGATCTTTCTGGACACGATGACCCTCGAGTACGAGTATGTTCCCCTGAAACTGGAAGGCTACGAGATAAACCTCGTCGATTCCAACGTAAAGCACGAACTTTCCTCCTCCGAGTACAACAAAAGAAGGCAGGAGTGTGAAGAGGTTCTGAGAGTTCTTGGAAAAAGAAGCTTTCGTGAAGTGACAAAGGAAGACCTGAAGAAACTTCCGGACGTTTTGAAAAAGCGTGCCCAGCACGTTCTGGAGGAAAACGAAAGAGTGCTGAAAAGCGTTCAGGCGTTGAAAGAGGGAGATTTCGAAACGCTTGGAAGGCTTCTTTTCTCTTCCCATGAAAGCCTGAGAGATCTTTACGAGGTGTCCTGCGAAGAGACGGATTTCATCGTGGATTTTCTGAAGGGAAGAGAGGGCATTCTGGGTGCGAGAATGGTCGGTGGTGGATTCGGTGGAGGTGTGATCGTTTTATCGAAAAAGGGTGCTTTTGAGAAGATCAAAGAAGAACTGAAAAACGCTTACAGGGATCGTTTCAAAATAGAACTCACCTTCCACGAAATAGAGAGTGCAGACGGTGTTCAGAAGATCTGAAGGGAGCGCGAGCTCCCTTTTTTTGATATACTTGTGTGTGGATCGCAGAATGTCGGGAGGTAGAATGTTGAAGATCACAGCGTATTTTAAGTATCACTTCCCGTCTTTTGCCGTCAGTTTCCTTCTCTTTTTGCTGGTGTTTTCCCTTTTCTTTTCCATAACGAAGGTGAACGGTTTTTTGATAGAAAGCTGGGTTCTTGAAAATGAACGTGGGGAGATAGGATCAACCTTTCAAAAGTTCTCAAAGGAACCTTTCACAGTCTTTTTGGCAGCCAGGATTTCCAGAGATGAAGTGCCTTTCCCTGGACCTCTGTATCTGTACATTCCACAGATGTACCATTCTTACCTTGCCGTTTTTGTCGATGGGGTGAAAATAGGAAGTCACGGATTTGTTGACAAAAGGTCCGGATATTTCTGGAATTGGCCGCTCATTTTCGAACTTCCGGAAAAATTCAGTGAGATCACCCTGGAAATCAGTGGTATGTACAGGGTGGGAACGGAGACAGGTGTCTACATCGTACCTTCATCCGAAACAGGGAAATACATGGTGCTTTCTTTTATGGTTAGAGTTCTTATTCCAATAACGATCGGTCTTTCTCTTGCTATAGGAACTGTTATGTTTCTTCTTTCGAACTCCCTTTCTTCCAAAGAGCGAAGGATTTACATGTATCTTGGAATCGCCAGCGTTCTGGGAGCTGTCTGGCTTTTCGATCTAATCGATTTTTCAGATATGAACTCCTCCCTTTCCCTGCTTCTGTTTCGAAAAGCCACAATAAGTTCTGCTTATTTTGCTTTTTTCTTTTTACTGCTGGGCTTTTCCGGAATCCTTTCAAAGGAAAGAAAAGGTTTCGTGGACTGGGTTATTCTTGTGCTGAATCTGATCGCCAGTGTTGTTCTCTGGATGGCTCCAGATCTCATCACTATGGAGCGTTTTATCAGTAGCATAGCATTCGTTCTCATTGTGAATACAATCTATCTTATCTTTCATCTCCATCGTATCCAATCACGAAGTTCTACTTGGTTCTGTTTTGTTTTTCATAATGTGTGTTTTAAACGATGCCCTGGTGATAATTTTTCCTCTGAAAGGTATGAAACTCATCTCCAACCTTGGGATGGTGGCAATGTTCATAGGTTTCACTTACTTTCTGGTCACACATTACAGAGATCTATTGACAAAACTCACCATTGTCCACACGAAAAGCCTGATCGATCCACTGACCGGTGCATACAACCGGGGAATTTTCGCGGAAATTCAACTGAATGAAGGAGACACGTTTGTTTACATAGACATAGATGATTTCAAGAAGATAAACGACACTCATGGCCACGATGCGGGTGATGAAGTTTTGCGAAACCTGGTTCAGATAGTGAAAAACCACATAAGACAGTCCGATGCTGTTGTGAGAATGGGGGGAGATGAATTTCTCATAATCCTCAGAGGCTGCTCTCCCGAAAAAGCAGAAGAGATCACCAGAAAGATCCTCTCTGATTTCGAGAAGTCCAGGTTTCATCCAACGTTTTCATATGGCGTTCATCCTTTCACGGGTTCCCTGAATGAAACCCTTGTGAAGGTCGACGAACTCATGTACAGGATGAAGGAGGGGAGGAAAAAGGGGAGTGCATAAAAACAAAAAAATGGCTCCGGCGGCAGGACTCGAACCTGCAACCACCTGGTTAACAGCCAGGCGCTCTACCGGTTGAGCTACGCCGGAACCTCCAGGGATAATTGTACTATATACTCTCAGAAATTTCAAGTGGGGACGATGGTAAAATGAAGGAAAAAGTTGGAAAAAACCTAAAAACCAGTGACTACTTTTCGAAGCGCTCTTGGAAGAAGTCTTGACAGTCTGAGAAGTATTTCCATGAAAGCGACAGAAAACCCCACCATGACCAGCACCCAGCACCATCCGGGAAGATCGATGAACGTGTCCAAAAACACGTAGAACATCCATTGGAACGGCATGTGTATCATGAAGAGAAGAAAAGAATACCGCCCCATCCTCCTCAGGATTCGAGAGTTCATTTTTTCGGCCATCCACGAGAACACTCCAATGCTGTATATCCCAAGGACCACTCCAGGAAGGGAGAACTGGTCTGCAACAAAACCATTGAACTTCCTGTGAGAATTCCAGTATTCTAAAAGACCAATGGTAAGAAAAACAATGTAGAAAATTAGAGAGGTTTTGTTCAGGGTACGTTTCTTTCCTTCATGAGTATCCTTGTATCCCAGGATAAAGGGAAAAAGCCAGTGAATGGGATTCAAATACGTGATGAGTGCTCCCTCAATCGGTGGAAGAAGTTCATTCTTTGTCAAAAACCAGAGGCTCACAATTGATGAATTGACAACAGCACCGGCAAAGGAAAAAGGAAGAATCCTTCCCGGATTTCTTATGAAAATGGATACAAAAAGCAGGATGATCACGACGAAAACAAAATAATACTGCCACGATCCACTGAAGGAAAAGACGGTGAGAAGATATTTTGAAAACAAAGAACAATTTTCTACGTTGAATATTTGCCTCGTTACCCATACTTCAGAGTATCTTCCATCCAGAATAAGATAAAGAAAAAACGCAACAGAACCCCAGAATAGATAAAAAAGAAAAAAAGACAGTGCCTTTTGAACGACCTTCAGAGGTCTTTTCCTTACTCTTCCCTGCGAATAGCCAAAGAGGTAGACGAACACAAATACGGACGGGCTCACAAACCTGAGAAAAGGGATGAAAAACGTCAGATCCCTGTACACTGAAACGATGGCATGTCCCACAAGAACGAACAGGATCAAAAGACCTCTTGTTGCCTCCACCCGAATTCACCTCTGCTAAAATAGTATCGAAAGGAGTGAAAGAATGAAAAACAGGCACTTTGCTCTTTTGTATCTTGCTTTGTTTCTGATTCTTGCAAAACTCTCTCCTTTCATTATAACCGCTCTGGTAATGGGACTGTATCTTTCGATAATAGTTGACTATGTGGCACGGTTTTTGGGGCTGTTCATAAAGAAACCGAGGTCTCTTTCTCGTGTTCTGGCGAATGTGTTGATATTTCTCATGATAGCCTACTCTGCTGTCAATTTCTTTCCCGTTATCATAAAAGAGGCTCAGAGGGTCTTTTCAGAGATAGATAGGGTCAGAACAGGGCTTGAAAACATGGAAATACCAGAATGGGTGAGTTCTATCATAAGCAACATCAGTGCTTCGTTCTCAGAAGGGGCGCTTTCCCTTGTGAACCGTATCGTGGGGTATGTACCGTCCTTCATAACGGCCGCAGTTCTCATAGTGATCACGTCTTTCATCGTCTCGTCACTGAAGAAACTTGTGAAGGAGAACGTTTCTTATCTTTTTCCGAAAGACCCTGAAGATGGAAAACGTTTTTTAAAAACCACCTACTCTGAGTTTGAAAGGTTCGTGGGTGGTCAGGTTCTGGTTGCGATATTCGTTGGGGTGTTCGTGGGTGTTGGTGCGTTTCTTTTCAGGATTCCCAGTGCCTTCTTTCTTGGGATGCTTGCGTTCATAACGGATTTTGTTCCATACCTTGGTGTCATCATCTCGGCCATTCCTCTTTTGATGCTTTCTTTCTCCGTGCACGGCCTGTACGGGCTTCTCATAGGAACGATTATCCTCGTGGCGGCGAATCAACTGGAGATGTGGATTCTGGCTCCCAGGATACAGAGCAGTGCTTTGAACATCCACTGGTTCATAATACTGATCACCATTCTCATATTCGGTGATCTTTTCAGTTTTGGTGGTGTTCTCATAGCACTTCCTTTTCTGATCTTCCTGAGGAACTACTGGAAACACTACGTGATGGGAGGATGAAACGATGCCCACTTATACTTTCAGGTGTAAAAACTGTGGAGAGGAATACACCACGTTCACCTCTTACACAAGGCTGGAAGAGGTGAAGTGTCCCCGGTGTGGTTCAAGAGAAAAGGAAAGGGTGTACAGGAAGGTCTCCTTCTCCGTTCAGGGTGGTTCTTCTTCTTCGTGTGGTGGTAGCTGTGGTGGTTGCTCAGGGTGTGGTTAGTCTTCTTCTCCCTCGACCACCTTTCTGATCCTTCTTTCCAGTTCTTCCTCGTAATCTATCTGGATCTTCTCGTACACGTCGTTCATGAGAGGTGAGGAGATCAGAAAGTCTGCCGTTGATCTTGTGATGGCAACGGGGATGTTGTACACCGTGGCGATTCTTATGAGTGCTTTCACGTCGACATCGTGTGCCTGTGGTTCCAGAGGATCCCAGAAGAAGATGAGAACGTCTATCTTTCCCTCGGCTATCATCGCACCGATCTGTTGATCACCACCAAGAGGACCGCTTTTCAGCCTGTGCACCTTAAGACCGAGTTTTTCCTGAAGAAGGGCCCCCGTGGTGCCGGTGGCGTACAGTTCATGTTGAGAGAGTGTTCCAAGGTTGAAACTCACCCACTCAAGAAGGTCTCTCTTTCTTCTGTCGTGTGCTATGAGGGCAATTCTTTTCTTTTTGTCCATGAAGATCTTGTACCTTCTTGGCCTATCCATCATCCTTTTCCTCCTTCTTCCTGAATTTGTTTATGTACATTCTTTCATCTGCGACTTTCATGAGCTCCTCTATACTTTCACCATCGTCAGGAAAAACACTGATTCCGTAACTGAATTTCACCAGAAAGCGGTCTTCATCCACGACAACAGGTTCCCTGAAACGATCTTCTATCCTTCTGATCATGGCTTCTGCTCCATTGAAGTCCGTCTCAGGAAGGACTATCCCAAACTCATCTCCACCGAGTCTTCCAACGATATCGGATTTCCTCAAAAGCGTGGAGAGTGTTCTGGCGAACTCCTTCAGGACACGGTCTCCCACAAGATGCCCCTTCGAATCGTTTATGTGCTTGAAATCGTCCAGGTCGATGAAAATAAAGGAAAGTTTTCTGTTGTACCTCTTCGAAAGGTTCATCAGATAAACCAGTCTGCTTTCGAACGCCTCTCTGTTGTAAACACCTGTGAGCGGATCGTGTTCTGCAAGCCAGAGGATTCTCTCTTCACCCTTCAGTTTCCAGTAAACAAGTTCCAACTGGTTCTTCAAAAGTTTTGCCATCTCAAGAAAGTCTCTGTCAGGTTCTCTGCATGTGATGAGAAAGAATGCGAAAGTTTCTGTTTCGTGTTCCAGAGGAATTTTCAGGACACCGTTTTCACATGTGATGGTCTTTGGAACGTCAGACAGACTCTCTTCAAAAGAACTGCCAAGTGAGACTCTGAGGTGATACTTTCCATCTTCCTTCTCATAGAAAGCCACATCTTCTGCGTCGAACACCTCTGCGATCAAGGGCAGGTACTGTTTGAACACATAATCACTCCATCCAAGCGACAGAAGACTGCCTGACAGGTTCAAAAGGAGATGGTAGAACTTTCTGTCCTTTTCCAGAGAAAGAAGGTTTCTTCTTTCCTCGGTTATATCGATGCCGGCCACCATCAAACGGTTCTCCTCGAGGGGGATGAACACCCATCGTACGATTCTTTCTCCTCCGTCTCTGATGATACCTTCGTGCATAACTTTTTCCTTGAAGGCCTTTTCAAAAAGGTCCTTTGGAAAACTCTCAGGAAAGAGTTCGAACCAGTTTCTGTTCAGAAGGTCCTTTCGATCCGTCTTCAAAAGTCTGCATCCTGCTTCGTTTATGTCCTCCACCGTTCCATCTTCCCTCAGAATGATGCTCAAAACGGGTATGTTGTTGAAATATGTGAGAAACCTTTGCCTTTCTCTTCTGATCTGGTCTTCTATTTTTCTTATCTCGGAAATTGGCCTTGCGATTTCCTGTATCAGAACAACCGTTTTTCCTTCATATATGGGTATCAACTTGCTCTCACACGGAACGATCTCTCCGTCCTTTGAAACGAACTCTCTCTCCAGCGGCTCGACAGAACTCTCAGGATATGAAAGCGACATCATCCGGAGTGTGACCGTTTCATCCGAAGAGGAAATGTCTTCGATGGTCTTTCCTATCAACTCTTCCTTTGTGTACTTCAGGAACTTCTCGGTAGCGGGGTTCACCTCGACGATCTTTCCGTTCACATCGTAGAAGATCACCATGTCGTTGTTTTCGTTGAAGAGCCCTCTGAACATCAGGGTGAGTCTTTTCAGTCTGAGCATCACTTTGAAGGTTTCAAAGAAGATCAGGAAAGAGCCGGCCAGGTAGAAAATGAACTTCACCAGATAAAACGAGTCGGGAAAGAGAAAAAAGACCTCCAGAAAGTTCATCAGTGCACCAAGAAACAGCAAAGCAGCACCCATGAACGAAACGTTCATGTCGACAAGATGAAAGAGAACGATAAGAAGAAAAGAAGCAAAAAGAAAAATGACTCTGGAGAGAACGGTTCTCCAGTAGATCTCAAGATCCGTGTGAAGAAAGATTCCGTTCAAAAAGGAATGGATGATGAGAAAAACGGCACCCGCAAGGAGTGCCAGCCAGAGAATCTTCTTCATTTGACCCCTGCCAGCTCCCTGTGGACTCTTTTCAGAAGGTTCGGTATATCGAGTTTCTGTGGGCATTTGCTGAGGCACTCTCCGCATTCAACACAGAAAGAAGCGGCAGACTTTTGACTCTCAAACCATCTGTACGTTCTTCTGCCACCTTCCCAGTCTTCGAACATCACGGTTTCGTTGTACAGTCTGAAGTTTCCAGGGATGTCCACTCCGTTCGGACAGGGCATGCAGTATCCACATTCTGTGCAGTTTATGACTGCGAAAGACTCGAGCGTTTTCTTTATCTCCTCTATCATCTTCATGTCTTCTTCTGTGAGATTGTTCGGTGTGATTTTACTCATGATCTCCACGTTCTGCTTCACCTGTTCCAGTGTGCTCATGCCGCTAAGTATCGTGGAGACTTCTGGATGGTGTCCGAGCCACCTGAAACTCAGCTCGACGGGAGACCAGTCCTTTCCGTACTTTTCAAGGATTTTCATCACTCTCTCAGGAAGCCTTGCGAGTTTTCCACCCTTCAAAGGTTCCATGATCACAACGGCAAGACCTTTTGAGGCAGCATACTTGAGGCCTCTCAGACCGGCCTGGTAGTTCTCGTCCATGTAGTTGAGCTGTATCTGGCAGAAATCCCAGTCGTATCCATCCACGATCTCTTTGAAGACAGGATACCTGTCGTGGAAGGAAAAGCCAGCAAATTTGATCTTCCCCTCTGCTTTCACTTTTTCAAAAAAATCAAAGAACCTGAGTTCTTTTATCTTTTCCCATCTTTCCCTGTTCAGTGCGTGCATCAGGTACATGTCCACGTGGTCTGTCTGGAGTTTTTCGAGCTGTTCATCCAGATATCTGTAGAAATCCTCGTGTTTTTCCACCTGCCAGACGGGAGACTTCGTGGCAAGAAAGACCCTCTCTCGATAGCCATCTTTCAGGGCTTTACCAACGACTTTTTCGCTGTTTCCACCGTGATATGGATAGGCCGTGTCGACGTAGTTCACACCGTGGTCGATCGCATATCTGATCATCTCGATCGCCTTTTCTTCGTCGATTTTTGAGTGATCCTCTCCTATCACGGGAAGTCTCATCGCTCCAAAACCAAGAAGAGACGTTTTCACCCCGGTTTTTCCGAAATCTCTGTACTGCATGCCTTCACCTCCTTCCATGTCAATTTTAGCATCAAAGGATGATAAAATCTAACGTGTAGGAGGGGATCGGTTTGAGATTGAAAAAGCTTTTTTTGAAGGGTTTCAAGTCGTTCGGCAGGCCTTCTCTGATCACCTTCTCCGATCGTGTGACCGCCATCGTCGGCCCGAACGGAAGTGGCAAGTCCAACATCATAGACGCCATAAAGTGGGTCTTCGGTGAACAGTCAAAGAAGGAACTTCGAGCCAGCGAAAAGTTCGACATGATCTTCTCCGGATCTGAAAACCTTCCCCCTGCAGGTTCTGCCTATGTGGAGCTCGTCTTCGAAGAGAACGGAGAGGAGATCACGGTTGCCCGTGAACTGAAGAGAACGGGAGAAAACACCTACTACCTGAACGGCAGTCCCGTCAGACTCAAAGACATAAAAGATCGCTTCGCAGGAACAGGCCTTGGAGTGGACTTCTACTCCATTGTGGGGCAGGGACAGATAGACAGAGTGGTCAATGCCTCTCCGGAAGAACTGAGACTCCTTCTGGAAGAGGCCGCAGGCATCTCGATCTACAGGGAAAAGAAGAAAGAAACGGAGGCAAACCTCGAGAGAACAAAAGCCAATCTCGACCGGGTGAAGGATGTACTGTACGAGAGAGAGCGTCAGATGAAGTCTCTGTATCTCAAAGCAAAGAGGGCAGAAAGGTACAGAGAGTACTCCTCTCAGCTGAAAGAGTTTCAGAAACTCTACTACGGAAACGTTCTGAAGAGGGAAAGGAAAAAACTGGAGTTCTACCAGGAAGAGGAAGAAAGGACCAACAGGAAGATAAGGGATATTCAGAAGGAACTTGTGGAACTCGAGACGAAATGGAGTACTCTGAGAAGTGAATTTGGAGAAATGGATCAGGAGATAGAAAGGTACACAAGGCTGCTCGAGGACTACAAAAAGAGGCAGAGCGATCTGCAGGAGATGAAGAACCTTTATTCTTCGAGACTTTCAAGCAGTGAGAACAGATACGTCGAGATATCCACAAGGCTCGACGAACTGGAAAAAAGAAAGAAAGAGTACACGAAGAGACTGGAGGAGATGGAATACATCTTCAAGGGGATAGCAGGTGAGTACGAGCAAAAGTCGAACGAACTTGCTTCTCTGGAAAAAGAGAAGGAATCCATCCTTTCGAGGTTCGATGAAAAGGAAAAGGAGTTCATGAGGCTCAGAGAAGAAGTATCGAATATAGAAAAACAGATTCTGAAGATGGAAAACGAGCTTCTCAGAATCGGTGAAAACCTCGAAGACCTGGAAAAGAGAAGGAAGATCACTGAAAATCAGATCTCTGCAAGAAGAAGAGAACTTGAGGAAAAGAAAGAAGAATTCAGGGAGATATCAAAGCGAGTGGAAGAGTTCGATGAGGAGGAAAGAAGACTCACAGAAGAACTGAAGGCCGTTCGAGAAAGCATCGAAGAAACAGAAAGAAATATCAGAGAACTTTCCCACGAGATAGAGGATCTGGAAAAGAGAGTAAGAGAACTTCAGTTCGAGAAAGAAATGCTGGAGAGGGAGATGAGGGAATACAGGGGTTTTTCAAGGGCGGTCAGGGCCGTGTTCGACGAGAAAGAGAGATTTGCTGGGCTCATCGATGTGGTGGCGAACCTTCTCGAGGTGGAAGAGGAGTACTCACTCGCCATCAGCGTTCTTCTCGGTGGAATGTCGCAGAACATCGTTGTGAGGGATGTGGATACGGCGAAGGCGATCGTCGAGTTCGTGAAACAAAACACGCTGGGAAGGGTCACCATACTTCCGCTCGATCTGATAGATGGTTCCTTCAATAGAATACCCGAACTGGAGAAGGAAAAGGGATTCATCGGTTACGCCGTAGATCTTGTGAAACTTCCCCCCGATCTGGAGGTACTCTCTGGATTTCTGTTTGGAAATTCCTTTGTTGTGGAAACCCTCGACGATGCGATAAGGATAAAGAAAAAGTACCGTCTCAATACGAGAATAGCAACTCTGGATGGAGAACTGATAAGTGGACGGGGTGCCATCACGGGTGGAAGGGAGGAAAGATCCGGCAACGTCTTCGAAAGGCGAATAAGGCTGAAACACGTAGAACAGGAGATGGAGGAGACAGAAAAATCGATCCTTGAGAAGAAAGAAATACTTGCTTCCCTGAAAACAGAGCAGGAAGATTTGAAAAAACAGGAAACGATCGTTCAGAGAGAGCTTTTTGATCTTTCCAAGAAATCTTCTTCAACGAAGACGATTCTCTCTGAAATACTGAGATCCATAAACCAGATGCAGGACGAAGTACAGAACCTGGAAAATCTCCTCGCGGAGTACAGGGCAAAGGAAGAGGGTCTGAGGGCAAGAAGAGAGAAGATCTTCGAAGAAATGGACGGACTGAAAGAGCGAAGAAAATCACTTCGGGAGGTCCTCTCTGAGTATTCTGAAGAACTGGAAAAAGAAAGGAAGATCATCGACGAGATAAACGAAAAACTTTTTGGACTCAAAGCGGAAGTGGGGAACCTTCTTGAAACAAAAGAGCGTTATGAAAGGGAAATGCGGGACACGCGAAGAACGATAGAGCGCTTCGATGAGGAGATGGAAGACCTGAAATCCCAGATGTCAGCACTCGAAGAAGAGATGGAAAAGTACAGACAGACGATAAGAGAACACGAACGGGAAATAGAGCATCTCAAAAAGGAGATGGACAGCATATTCGAGACCATGCGACTTCACAGAACAGGAAAAGAGGAAAAGATGAAAGAACTTCAGGAGATTGAAAGAAGAATGAACGATTTGAAAGAGGAAAAGGAGAAGCTGAGAAACCACCTTCACCAGGTGGAACTGGCACTTCAGGAAAGCAGAATGAAGATAGCAAACATCCTGGGAGAGTTCTCCGGAGACGAAGAAGAGGTGGAAGAACTTTCCGATGAAAAGCTTGAGGAGATATACAGATCCATGAGAGACCTTGAGAACAGAATAAAGTTCCTCGGTCCGGTGGATCTCACAGCGATAGATGAGTACGAGAAACTGCGGGAGGAATACGAAGAGATCCTGAAACAGAAAGAAGATCTCGAAGAAGCGAAAAGAAAACTCGAAGAGATCATAGAGAAGACAGATCGTGAAGCTGAAAGCCTTCTCTTCGACGTTTACCAGAAGGTGAACGAGAGTTTCAACAGGTTGATCTCACTTCTGTTCTTCGGTGGAGAAGGCAGGATCAACGTGGTTTCCGAGACAAAAAGCATCCTCGACGCAGGTTTCGAGATATCCATAAGGAAACCCGGTCGAAGAGATCAGAAACTGAACCTTCTCTCCGGTGGGGAAAAGGCACTCGTGGGAATCGCCCTTCTTTTTGCCCTCATGGAGATAAAACCAAGCCCATTCTACGTACTGGATGAGGTGGATGCCCCCCTCGACGATTACAACGCGGAAAGATTCAAGATGCTGCTGAAGGAAAACGCCAGACAGACACAGTTCATTGTGATCACCCACAACAAGATCGTCATGGAAGCGGCGGACCTTCTGCACGGTGTAACCATGGTAAACGGTGTGTCGGCCATAGTGCCCGTTGAAGTGGAGAAGATTCTGGAGGTGTGACGGTGAAGTTCTACGAACAGAAAATTGAGAGCAAAAGGGTTTTCGAGGGAAAGATGATAAGCGTGAGGGTCGATCGTGTGAGACTTCCAAACGGTGAGGAGTCGACCCGTGAGGTCGTGGATCATCCCGGTGCGGTCGTGATCGTTCCGGTCCTGGGAGAGGAGATCATCTTCGTCGAGCAGTACAGATACCCCATCGAACAGATGCTCCTCGAGCTTCCCGCCGGGAAAATGGATCCCGGAGAATCACCTGAAGAATGCGCTAAAAGAGAACTCGAAGAAGAAACAGGTTATCGGGCAAAGAGGTTCTCCTATCTTGGAAAGATCTTCACAACGCCCGGTTTCACAACAGAGGTGATACACATATTTGCAGCAGAAGAACTGGAAAAAACCACCCAGAACACCGATCCCGATGAGTTCATCGAGGTGAAGAAAATCCCCGTGGAGAAGGTGTTATCCTTGCTCAGGAACGCGGAGATAGAAGATTCAAAAACGATCTGCGCTTTGACCCGATACTTCCTTTCAAAAGGAGTGATAGGATGAAAATCATTGTGAACGGTGAAGAGATCACCATCGACACGGAGAATGTAAAGACTCTTGGAGAACTTCTTGACCGTGTCAGAAAGGGAAAGGAGAACCTGGTGGTGAAGAAAATCGTGATAAACAACGAGGAATATCCTCTCGCAAGACTGGATGAGTTGAAACAACTGGAGCTCAGTGACGATATGGAGATAGAGCTTTCGCTTTCTCCTTTGAGGGAGTTTCTGCTTGAGACGATAGAGGAGGTGCTCAGATATATAGAACGGGTGAAGCCCCTGCTCGGAAAAGTGGCTGATGCCGTCGTGGCGGGAACGACCGAGGGATACAGGAGCATAAACGATCTTGCAGAGGGACTCAACGCTATGGAGAACGTTCGAATGAACACCATCAGGATCACCGGCATCAGTCCGAAAGAACTGGGTCTGAGCGTGAGCGAAGATCATCTTGTGGGTATTCTGACGGACTTTGTGAACGCTCTTCAGAGTAAAGATCTTGTGAAGATATCCGATCTCATAGATGGGGAGTTGAAGGACGTTTTCACCTATTACGAGGAGTTCTTCAGAAAGGTCGAGGACCTTCTCAAAAGAGAACCATCCTGAGAGGTGAAAGAATGAAGGAGAACACCTACCTTGAAAAGATGGTCATGACAGCAAGCCCGGCAAAACTCGTCCAGATGCTTTATGAGAAAGCGATAGAGGTTCTGAAAGAGGCAGAAAAATTACTGGAAGAAAAGAAGTTCGTCGAGTTCAGCGAGAAGATCACACGAGCACAGGACATAATCACAGAGTTAAACCTTTCTCTGGACATGGAAAAAGGCGGCACCATCGCTCAGAACCTGAGAGCGCTCTACAACTACATGTTCCAGAGACTGGTAGAAGGAAACGTAAAAAAAGATCTTGAGAAGATCAGAGAGGTTGAAGGAATGCTCTCGGAACTTCTGGAAGTCTGGAAAGAGGCCATGAAAAAAGCAGGAAACATAACTCCTTCGGAAAAGAAGCAGGGGGGACTGAATCTCATGGGGTGACCATAAAGAGGGCGAGTGAGGTTTCCGTCATCGACCTTGTGAACCTCGTGAACGAGATCTTCAAAGATTACGCGGTTCCTGTGAACTGGGACGTGTACAACTTCAACCTCGATGTGAGGGAGAATTCCATTTCCCTGGATGATTCTTTCGTGTTCTTCGAAGAAGAAAAGCCGGTGGGATTCGTTCTTCTGTGCATAAGAAAGGACCGGGGAAGGATAGATTCCATGGGAGTTATAAAGCCCAGGAGAGGAACGGGCCTTGCCGATATGATCCTGAAGCACGCTCTGGAACACCTTGTGTGGAAAGGTGTGAAGAGTGTCGTTCTCGAAGTGGTCTCGACGGATCAAAGGGCAGTTAGATTCTACGAGAAAAACGGATTCAAAAAGAAGAGGCATCTTCACAGTTTCGTTCTGGACAGAAACATCGAAGGAACGGGTGATGTGAGATTCTTCGAAACGGACGAAAAAAGGATCCACATGTATTCTCTGAAAGCGAGGACAGACTTCAACAGGAATCCAAACTGGCAGAGAGAGTGTTTGACTCTTCTTCTTGCAGACGGGCGGTACAGAATGGAAAGAGCGAGCTGGAAGGACGGAGAGGGGTACCTGGTCTGGGGGGAAACTCCTCAGAGTTCTTTCATCGTTGATGCCTTCGCTTTCCGTGGCAACATGGACGAGTTCATCAGAGAGTGTGTCGATCATATTCAGAAAGAAAGCAAAAAAAGCCTGGTGACCTGCACGGCCGTTCCTGAAGATGATCCACTTTTCCATGCCCTCGAGGCAAACGGCTTCCAGAGGGTGCTCACGCAGTACGAGATGGAGTTGAGACTGGTTTGAAGAAGGCTGTACTGTTCGATCTGGACGGGACCATTCTCGACTTCGAAAAGAGCGAAGAAACGGCGTTGAAAAAGACGTTTCTGAGACACGGGATTCCTCTCACCGAGGAACAGGTTTTGCTGTACAAAAGCATAAACAGAAAGTGGTGGAAGATGCTCGCAGAAAAGAAGGTATCGAAAGAGGAGGTTGTCGTTGCAAGGTTCGAAGAGTTTTTGGGAGAGATAGGATCTCTTCTGGATCCTGAAGAAGTGGCAAAAGAGTACCTTGAGTTCCTCTCGGAGGAGGCGTACTTTCTTCCCGGTGCAGAGGATTTCCTGAAGGAATTGAAAAGAAACGGCTTCAGAATGGCGGCCGTCACGAACGGTGTTCGTTTCGTCCAGGAAAGAAGAAGCAAAAAACTTGGCCTTGAAAGGTTCTTCGAGTTCGTTCTCACCTCGGAAGAAGTTGGGGTTGAAAAACCAGATCCAAGAATCTTCTGGATTGCTCTTGAGAGGATGGGACTGAAAAAAGAAGACGCGCTCTACGTTGGAGACGATCCGGCGAGCGATCTTGAGGGTGCCAGGAACGCGGGAATCGACTTTGTTCTCTTCTCACCCTCGGGAGATGTTTCAAGAGAATTTCCCGTTGTGAGAAATTTTGAAGAACTGAGAGAAATTCTGAGGATTCTTTGAGATTTCACACAGAAGTTACGTGTCTGGTCGTTGAAATGTTACTTGTATTATTGTACAACTATACAAGGAAGGTGGGAAAATGGGAGTTGAGGAGATCTTCAAGGCGCTTTCATGCAAATGGAGAGTGGAAATACTCAAGGAGATCGCAAAGAGGGACCTTTGTATGTGTGAACTGGAAGCGATGGACCATCTTGATCCGTCAACGCTTTCAAGGCACATAGCCGTTCTGAAGAGAGCAGGGCTGGTGGACGTGATCCGCGAAGGGAAGAGAAAAAGACTAGTCTTGAAAGATCCGCGCGTTCTGGAACTTGTGGAACTCGCGGAGAAAATAGCCGAAGGGAGGCAATAAAATATGGCGAAGAACTGGTATCCAGTGATCGATTACGGTAGGTGCACCGGATGTCTGACCTGTGTGAATTTCTGTCCACACGGCGTTTACACGGTCAGAGATGGAAAGCCATTGGTTTCAAATCCGGACGCGTGTGTGGAATTCTGCAGGGGTTGTCAGAAGATCTGTCCAGCTGGGGCGATAAATTATTCTGCGGAGGTGAACATCGATGGGTAAGAAGGGCCTTCTTCTGTGTGTCTGTCAGGGAACCTGCCCTTCGTTTCAGAAGATGAACATATTCGAAGTGTTGAACACCCTGAGGAGAGAAAAGGCGGTTGATTTTGTGGCGATACATCCTCAACTTTGTGCAGACGATGGTGATGTCTTTCTTCAGGAGCTCCTCAGAGGAGCAAACGTGGAAAAACTGTACGTGGCAGGATGCGATCCCACGATGCAAAGGAAGATGTTCAGGGATGCCTTTGAACTAGCGGGATTTGACAGAGAAAAACACGTGGGTGTTGATATAAGAAACATGACAACAGAAGAAGCTGTGAAAGCCATAAAGGAGGTCATGGAATAAAAAGCCCCGCCGGGCGGCGGGGTTTAAACTTTGAGTATTTCCTTTATGTCATTTTCCGGCTCTGAAATGGTCTTCAATCCGAACTCCGTGGTGAGCACTTTCAGGATGTCTTCGTTCACCCATGCCGGCAGGACAGGTCCAACGTAGATGTTTTTCAGGCCGAGTGCAAGAAGGGTCCACAGAATCGCAACTGCCTTCTGTTCCATCCAGGTGAGAACGAGTGTGAGTGGAAGCTCTGTAACTGGAACATCGAAGGTCTTTGCGAGTGCCTCTGCGATTTCTATGGCAACGATGGTGTCGTTGCACTGTCCTACATCGATGAGTCTCGGGATCCCTTCTATATCTCCAAGATCGAGATCGTTTATTCTGAACTTCCCACAGGCGAGGGTGATAACAACAGTCTCTTTTGGAAGTTTCTGAACGAATTCTCTGTAGTACTCGTTCCTCTTAAACGGAACGTCACATCCTCCGACAACGAGGAAGTGTTTGATCTTTCCGGCTTCAACGAGTTCTTTTATCTTGTCCGCAAGAGAAGCCACAACGGATGTTGAAAAGCCTGTTCTGAGCTTGTAAGCGCCTGGTCTTTCCTCCAGATCGGGAAGGCTTTTTGCCTTCTCTATCACTTCCGTGTAATCGTAGCCTTCTATATGTTTCACACCGGGAAGTTTTGCTATGCTCGTTGTGAACATCCTGTCCCTGTAAGAATCGCTGGGTATCAGCACACAGTTGGAGGTTCCCAGGATGGCGACTGGGTACTCCGCAAAGAGCTTTCTCTGGTCGTACCAGGCCTTCCCGAGGTTTCCTGCGAGGTTTTTGTACTTTCTCAAGCCGGGGTATCCATGTGCCGGCAACATCTCGGAGTGAGTGTAAACGTAGATGTTGGTTCCCTCGACCTGTTTCAGAAGTTCCTCGAGAGCTTTCAGGTTGTGTCCTGTCACGATGATTCCCTTTCCTTTTCTGGTTCCTGTTTCCACCTCGACGGGGGTCGGCTCACCGTAGGTTTCGATGTGGGCTTTCTTCAGGAGTTTCATTGTCTTCAGATTCATTCTTCCTGCCTCAAGGGCGTACTCCACGAAAGACTGTGCATCGAAGTTCACGTTGGTCAGCGTGCTGTAAAGTGCTTTGTCGAGAAAGCCCGCGATCTCAGGGTCATCGTAACCCAGTTCTCTTGCGTGGTAGTAATAGGCAGAGATTCCTTTTATGGCGAATATGAGGTTGTCCTGAAGTCTTGCGAGTGTTGGGCTTTTCCCACAGACTCCGTACTCGGTACAACCCACACCCTTTGCCGTCTGTGAACACTGGTAACAGAACATCTGCATGCTTTTCCCTCCTCTTGTTAAAGCTTTCACGTAGATTATAATTAGGTTGTAATAACTCTGTCCGTAACAATTGTTACGGGGGTGGGGAGTGTTGCTGAAAAATCTTCTACAGCACGGTCAGGTACTCACGTTTAGAGAAGGGGAAATGGTCAGATATCAGGGAGATCCGATAGATGATATCCTTGTCCTTCTTGAGGGCTCTCTGAGAACAGAACACGTCTCTGAGAATGGAAAGGTTCTAGAGATCGATACGATAAGGCCCGTTCAGATCGTGGCATCTGGCCTTGTTTTTTCCAGAGATCCGGTGTATCCGGTGAACGTGATAGCGAAAGAAGATTCAAAGATTCTATCGATACCGAAGGAGAAGTTCCTTGACCTTCTCATGAAAGACAGAAATCTCCTTCTTTTCTTCCTCGAAGATGTGTCAGAGCACTTCAGGATCGTCTCTGAAAAACTCTTCTTTCTCACCACAAAGACGCTGAAAGAGAAGGTTATTCATTACCTCGTTCATCACATGAACGAAGATGGAGAGTTGGTGCTTCCTGTGAGTGTGGAAGAACTTTCCAGAATCTTTGGATGTGCCCGGCCGGCACTCTCCAGGGTGTTTCAGGATCTTGAGAGAGAGGGTTTCATAGAGAAAAAGGGAAGAAGGATAAGGGTTCTGAGAAACCCCCTGGAGGATGGTAAAATCTGAACAAAGGAGGGGGGTAATAGGATCAGGGGCGTTGCTTTTTTCTTTCTGATTCTGTCTGTTTTTGTCTTTTCTCAGCATCTTCGAATAGCCCTCGATGAAGATTACGCTCCTTTCTCCTTTTACGATGAAAGCGGAAATCTTGCTGGCATCTCCGTTGATTTCTGGAAACTCTTTTCTGAGAAGACAGGGATAGAGGTGGAACTCGTCCCAGTGAAGTGGCAACTGGCTCAGCAGATGGTCCTCGAAAAAAAGGTGGATGCCATCGATCAGATATTCAAAACACCAGAAAGAGAAGAGTTTCTCTCCTTTTCTAAACCCGTTTTTGAGATGAGATCCTGCGTGTTCTTCAGAAAAGACCTTCCTGTGAAAACCTTCTCCGATCTTTCTTCGTACGTTGTTGGTGCCCTCAGAGGAGAAGGCATGGTAGATGTCCTTCTTAGGAAGAACCCGGATGTGCGATTTGAATTTTTCGATAACTATTCCTCCATGATGGAAGCTCTCAAGAAAAGGGAGATATCCGTTTTCCTTGGAGACGACGTTGTTGCAAGATACTATCTTTCAAAAGAGGGACTTCTTTCTGATTTTCTAACACTTCACCTTGAAACGAACTATCTCCACGTTGCTGTTTTAAAAGGAAACGAAAGCATCCTGGAAACCGTAAACTCGGGCTTGTCCCTTGTGTCGGAAGATGAGAGGAACGAAATCATAAGAAGGTACATCCCACTCATTGTGGTAACACCACCGTGGTTGATGAAGGTGGTCTTTTACGGTTCTGTCCTGTTCTCAACAGCCCTCGGGATTTCTCTTGCCTTCGTTTACCTTCTCAGAAGAAAGGTGGAAGAAAAAACCCTCCAGTTGAAGTTGAAAAACGAAGAACTCAAAGCCCAGAACGAAGAGATAGAGGCGCTCTATCAGGAGGTCTCGGCGAATCAGGAAGAGATAGAAAGGCTCTACAGCGAGATCAGAGAACTGAACGACAGATTCAGGCACTCGATCAAGGAACTTTCGAAACTGGTTTTCATAGAGGATACTTCGAAATTTGCCTCTGAACTTGCAGAGATAATCAGAGATCTTATTGGGGCAAAGAGTGTGAAGGTGGTGCTGGACGATCAGGTGATCGGAGAAGCGAGTGGAGAGACCTTTGAGATCTCCCATTCAAAGGAAAGTCACGGTTATGTGGTGATAGAAGGTGACCTGGATGAGGACGAAAGGGAGGTTCTTCAGGCCTTTCTGAACATCGTCTCTGCCATTCATACCTACATAGAAATGGTGAGAAAGGAAAAGAAACTGCACAGAGACATCGTGAGAACGTGGGTAAGGGCACTCGAGTACTACGATTATTACACGAAGGGACACTCTGAAGAGGTGGCGTATTACGCTGTTGAGATTGGAAAGATGTTCAACGTGGATGGAGAAAAACTGGAAAAGCTCTACTGGGCAGGGCTCCTCCACGACATCGGAAAGATATACGTGCCTCAGGTTATTCTGAACAAGACAGATAAACTCAACGAGAGTGAGTTCGACGTGGTCAAAATACACCCTGTGAAAGGGTACGAACTGGTCAGGGAGATAGATGGTTTCGAAGATGTGGCACTCTGGATAAGACACCACCATGAAAGATGGGATGGAAAGGGCTATCCCGATGGTCTAAAGGGTGAGGAGATAGAGTTCGAAGCACGCATTCTGTGCGTGGCAGACTCGTATCAGGCGATGAGAAGCGACAGGCCGTACAAGAAGGGAAAGACCGTCGAAGAGTCAATTCAGGAGTTACTCAGAAACGCTGGAAGACAGTTCGATCCTGTGATCGTGAAAAAATTCGTCGAGTTTCTGAGGAAGGGGGGAGATCTTGGAACTGGGCATCAGGGGTAAAAGAGCCCTCGTTCTTGCGGGAAGCAGGGGAATAGGAAGGGCAGTTGCAGATGCCCTGAGGGAAGAAGGTGTCAGGGTTGTGGTCTGTTCAAGAAACGAGGAACTGTTGAAGAAAACAGGACACGAGTATGTGGTCTGTGATCTGAAGAGAGAGCCAGACAGGTTGTTTGAGAGGATAAAAGAGGTGGACATCCTCGTTCTGAACATGGGAGGACCAAAACCGGGATACCTCGACGATCTGACGGATGAAGATTTCAAAGATGCCATCGACGGTCTGTTCCTGAACATGGTGAAGATCGTGAGGAACTATCTTCCCGATATGAAGAGAAAGCGCTGGGGAAGAATCGTTGCCATCACTTCTTTCTCCGTGGTCTCTCCTCTGGAGAACCTCTACACTTCGAACTCTGCAAGAATGGCCCTCACTGGTTTTCTAAAGACCCTCTCTTTTGAGGTGGCCCCGTACAACATCACCGTGAACTGTGTGGCACCCGGCTGGACCGAAACGGAGAGAGTGAAAGAACTTCTCGATGAGGACAAAAAAAGACAGGTGGAATCACAGATTCCCATGAAGAGGATGGCGAAACCTGAGGAGATAGCAAACGTGGTGGCCTTTCTGTGTTCTGAGAAGGCTTCCTACATCACGGGACAGACCGTTGTTGTAGATGGAGGCCTTTCGAGATTTCCCCTCTGAAAGAAAAAAGAGGGGCAGAGCCCCTCACCCGAGAACCTTTTTCCACACCACAGGTATCTCCGGCAAGAATCTGGTGGGAAGTTTCGGATGATAAGGTAGCACCCTCACCGCGTAGAACCATCCCGGAGAGCCAAGATGACCGAGGGCACCGTTGACATAACTGTAGATGAACAGATCCCCTTCCCTTCTGTGCTTTCTTATCTGTATCACCTTCCAGATCTCCAGATCTTCCATGCTTTCTCCTCTTCCAATCAAAAGTTCAACCAGTACATCATCAGGTGAAAGGTCTCCCAGTTTCACCGTCACCTCAACACTCCTTGTGTCCTCAAGGACGATTCTTTCTATGGAAACGCTGCTCCAGTTTCTGAGGATCCTTTCCTTCCATGCACCAAACCTTTCGGCGTTTTCTTTTCTTTCAAGCCATTCTTTGTTCACAAGTCCCTTTATGTAGAACTTCTCCGTGTATTCTTTGAGCATTCTGGTGGTGCTGAATCTTGGAGCAACACTCTTTATGCTCTCTTTCATCATGAAGATCCACTTTTCTTTGTTTTCGTAGTAGGTTGGGATGATTTCGTTTTCGAGGAGATCGTAGAGTGCTTCTGCGTCCCTGGGATCGTCCACTTCCGTCTCTGGAAGAACGCTTTCATCGCCTATGACCCAGCCGTTTCTGCCGTTGTACCCTTCAACCCACCATCCATCGTAAACACTCGCGTTAAGAACTCCGTTGGCTGCTGCCTTCATTCCGCTTGTTCCACTTGCTTCCATGGGTCTTCTCGGGTTGTTCAGCCACACATCCACTCCCGACACCATGAGCCGTGCCATTCCAATGTCGTAGTTTTCCAGTACGATGATCCTGTTTTTGAACTCAGGCATCTGCGAGACTTCGTAGATGCGTTTCAAAAATTCCTTCCCCGCATCGTCCCTTGGATGGGCCTTCCCCGCATAGACCACGTAAACGGGTCTTTCTGGATCGTTGAGGATCTTCTTGAGTCTCTCCAGATCGCTGAGCAGGAGAACTGCCCTCTTGTAAGTGGCAAACCTTCTTGCAAAACCTATGATGAGCGAATTTTCATCGATGTTCGGCACATCTTCGTCGATTCCCAGTCTCTCGTTTCTTCTTCTTACCGATTCTTTTATGTACTCGATGAATCTCTTCTTTGCCCTCAGGTGAGCCTGCCAGAGTTCTTCATCTGGAATCCTGTCAACACCGTACCAGATACCCTCAAGGTCGGTGTGATCTCTCCATACCCTTCCGAGATATCTGTCGTACAGTTTTCTCATCTCACGGTTGATCCAGGTTCCCATGTGAACGCCGTTCGTTATCCCTTCGATCGGTATTTCCTCCACGGGAACACCCTGCCACACGTTTTTGAACATCCTTCTGGAAACTTCCGCATGCAGTTTGCTCACGCCGTTTATGAAAGAGGACGTTCTCAGGGCAAGATACGTCATGTTGAAACTGCCTGTTTCATCTTTCCCAAGATCCATGAGAAGATTTCTCTTTTCGAATCCTTCGAAGAATTTCGAAAGTTTCTTTTCCACGAGGTCAAAGGGAAATCTGTCGTGTCCAGCGGGAACGGGTGTGTGGGTTGTAAACACACTCGTCTGTCTCACGATCTCAAGGGCCTCTGTGAAGGAATATCCTTCTTCCATGTAGTTCTTTATCCTTTCGAGGGAAGAGAACGCCGGATGTCCTTCGTTCAGATGGATGACTCCTGGTTTCAGGTTCAGAGCCCTGAGAAGCTTCATTCCCCCAATTCCGAGGAGTATCTCCTGGGAGACCCTCACATCGGGTTCCGGGTTGTAAAGGTAGTTGCAGATCTTTCTGTATCGTTCCTCGTTTTCCTCGATGTCCGGATCGAGCAGGTACAGACTCACCCTTCCTACCTTCACTTCAAAAACACGTGCCTTCACCACGGTACTGTCGAGAGGAACCTCCACGATCACCTGGTTTCCCTTTTCATCCTTCAGGGGCTTCATGGGTAAGTCCTCTGGGTTGTAATCAGGGAAAATCTCTATCTGTTTTCCATCTCTGTCGATCTGCTGGGTGAAATATCCATGTTTGTAGAGAAGTCCGATCGCTATGAGAGGAAGTCCAAGATCGCTTGCGGATTTGAGATGGTCTCCCGCGAGGATTCCAAGACCACCGGAGTAGATCGGAAGGGCTTTGGTCAAACCGTACTCCATACACATGTAGACGATCTTCTCGTCCCATTCGGGGTAGTTCACGTTGAACCAGGTGTCTTCTTTCTCCATGTAATCCTTGAACCTTTCAATGGTGAGTTCGTAGAGGGATATGAAATCATCATCTTTTGAAAGTTCTTCGAGCCTTTCATCAGAAACTTCTTTCAGTATTTTAACGGGGTTTCTGTGTTCCTCCCAGCCTTCCGGATCTATCTTTCTCCAGAGTCTCTGAGCGGGCCTAGACCAGCTCCACCAGAGGTTGTAGGCGAGTTCTTCCAGATGCTCCAGATTCTCCGGGAGTTTCTTCAGCACAGTTTCTCCTCCTCTCAGAGAAGTTTCTTTCAGAAGTATTCTACGTTGATTATAAGAATGGTGTCAATTAAAAAATATTCTTGTAAAAAAATGGAAGAAAAACTTTAAGCCAGGCAGGAGAAATGGTGGGATTCAAAACCCTGCCACTTCGTAGAACTTGTAAGCTATCTCGTGTGTTCTTTTCTTCAACTCTTCAAAGTTTCCGTGGAATATCTTCCAGAGGATCTTCGTCGTGTACATGAGTGAGAACTTCGAAAGCATGTTTCTGAGTTCTTCTGCGTTTTCACCTGGCACCTTCACCATGATGGTCTCGAGCCATTCTTCGTAGAGTCCGATGGAAAGGCTCTTCGACTCGTCTATGAGAGAGTTCATGGAGGAGACAAGGTCGTAGAGATGGAAATACCTGGCAAGTTGAAATATGAGATTTTTGTCCACATCCCAGTTCAGTTCGGCTGGAACGGGCTCGTAGTACGAGAAGAAGATGGTACCGTTTGGAAAATCCGCCGAGGAGATCTCGAGTTCCCTTTCCATGAAGGCCTTGCTGTCGTAGTAACTCATCATGAAAACGGGGACTTTCTTCATCAGAATTTTCAGATCTTCCGGGTGAACCTTCGCACTTCCGATCTTCATGTTGAGATTGAGTGAGATCTTCCTTGGTTTGACGAAGAAGTCGAGCCCTTTGTGGATTATGTGTGTCATTTTTCAGCCTCCCTGTACCATTCGATCAGATCTTCGAAGATCTTTTTCGACAGGTCCATACCCTCCTCGCTCAAAAAAATTTTACCATCTTTCACCTTCACATAACAAGCATACTCTTTTTGTAACTTCTCCACCAGAAACATGAGCCTTTCCACACGTTTCAGTTCTACCCCTTCTTTCGTTCTGAGTCCCATGAAGAGGATCTCCAGTGCTTCCTCTTCCTCCGTGTTTTTGTGCTGATAATCGTATGGGAAGGTCTTTTCCTTCACCATTTTTGCGTACATGGAAAGGTCGGAAACGTTGGTGTATCGGAATCTTCCAAGGTGGCCACCTGCAGAGGGACCAAAACCCAGATAGTCATGATTTCTCCAGTAAAATAGATTGTGCCTTGATTCTCTTTCCGGTCTGGCAAAGTTCGAGATTTCGTATCTTTCAAAACCTCTGGACTTCAAAAATTCGACGAACACATCGTGCCTTCTTTCCACTTCATCAGAGTCTGGCAGTGTCAGAAGATTCTTCTTTAAAAGGCTGTATAGCGGGGTGTTTTCATCCACTTCGAGGAAGTAAAGGGACACGTGCTGCGGGGTGAACTCTTCAAGAAAATGAAGGTTTTTCTCCAGTGTTTCATCTGTTTCACCGGGAAGGCCGAGTATGAAATCGAAATTGACGTTGTCGAATTCCGCCAGAACGAGTTCCGCTTTTTCCTTGAGCATCTTCTCATCGTACAGACGGCCACACTTTTTCAGCACTCCATCGTCACAGGACTGAACGCCCAGGCTGATTCTGTTTATACCCATCTTTCTGTAAGATCTCAGTTTTTCCCGGTCAACGGACTCCGGATTGACCTCGATCGTTGTCTCAAGCGGTGAAAACTTCTTTGAGACCTCTTTCAGTTTCTCTAAAATCTTCTCCAGAAAAGAAGGGGGAACAAGGGAAGGTGTTCCCCCACCGAAGTACACCGTCTCTATCTCACTTTCTTTCAGTACATCCCTGTAGAGTTCTATCTCTTCAAAGACGAGAGACAGATACTCTTCAAAATCTTCGGAGGCAACGGAGTAGAAATCACAGTACACGCACTTTTTCTTGCAGAAGGGTATGTGAACGTACACTGCCAGTTTCATGATTTTTTGCTTTCGATCAGTTCCTTCAATTTCTCAAAGTTCACCTCGTACTCGTAGAGTGGTGTTCTATCTCCCTTTCTTGCGAGTTCTTCGAAGGTCTCTTTGTTTTTGTTCACGTAGAAGATTCCGAGGGGAAGTTTTTCTGTTTCTGTGGCCCTTTTGAAGGCAAGTTCTCTGTCTGTAGGATCGTGATCTTTCAGATAGTACGTGTTCTCCCTGTACCACTCGTAGGTGTTCAGTTTGTTGAAGGTAACGCAGGGCTGAAGGATGTCCACCAGAGCGTATCCTTTGTGCTTCATCGCCTCTTTCAGAATCTCCTTTGTGAATTCCACGTCTCCTATGAAGGTTCGTGCAACGAAAGAGGCATCCAGGGCTATGGCCACCGCTATGGGGTTGAACGGTTCCAGAATCACACCGTCCACCTGAACGGGTGTTCTGAATCCCTTCAAACTGGTTGGTGAAGCCTGGCCCTTGGTGAGACCATAAACCTGGTTGTTGTGTACGATGTTCACGATATCCGGGTTTCTTCTTATCGTGTGGATGAAGTGGTTTCCACCTTCACCGTACATACATCCGTCTCCGCTTTCTGCGATCACAAGAAGATCCGGGTTTGCCGTCTTTATCGCAGTTGCCACAGGAAGGGCCCTTCCATGAAGACCGTTGAACATGTGGACTCCCACGTACTGTGGCATCTTCGCCGCCTGACCTATTCCGGAGACTATGACCACTTTTCTCGGATCAACGTTCAGTTCCTCCAGTGCCTTCATCAACGCCGTTCTTATTCCGAAGTTTCCACATCCCGGGCACCATGCGATGTCCCTGCTGATGTATTCATCGAGTCTCATTCACATCACCTCCAGAATCTTCTCTTTCAGTTCTTCCACGGTGAACTGGAGTCCACTGTATTTCAGGATTCTGTCCTTTATGTGAAAACCCGTCACCTGTCTGATCAGGTTCGCGAACTGTCCGGTTGCGTTACCCTCTATCGCGACAACCTTCTCCGCCCTTTCCATGTGTTCCACAGCGGACTCATCGAGCGGCCAGACCTGGGAGAAATGAAGGAGTGCCACACCGCTCATGTCCTCAATTGCCTCCCTTATGGGTTCCAGTGTTGATCCCCATGCAACCAGAAGAACCCTGTAGTTTTCGTCTCCAATCAGTTTTGGCCTGACGATGTCTTTTTTCAACGTCTTTCCTTTTCTGAGTCTTTTGTCCACCATCCTCACGCGGGTGTCGAAATCCTCCGTGATGTGGCCGAACTCATCGTGTTCGTCGCTGTCCACTCTCACGAGTCCTTCACCGTAGCCCGGAACTCCCCGTGGAGAGATACCGTCTTCGGTTATAGCATACCTGACGTAATCCCTGGTGGTCTTCACGATGTGTTTTTCAACCTTCAGTTCTTTCAGATCGAACCCGGGGAGATTGTAGAACGAATCCACCAGATACTGATCGGTCAGGATGAAAACAGGTACCTGATACCTATCCGCAACGTTGAACGCTCTCTGGGTGAGGTAGAACGCCTCTTCTATGTTGCCGGGAGCGTATATGATCCGCGGGAATTCTCCATGGCCCGCATAGAGGGCAAGGTTCAGATCAGCCTGTTCGGTCCTTGTGGGAAGACCTGTGGCAGGGCCGGGGCGTTGCGCAAGGTGTATCACGGCAGGAGACTCTACCATCCCTGCAAGACTGAGTGCCTCTTCCATGAGTGCAAAGCCGCCTCCTGAAGTGGTGACAAGTCCCCGGACACCGGCGTACCATGCCCCAACGATCATGTTCATGGCAGCGATCTCGTCTTCCGCCTGTTCCACCACGATTCCAAAGTCGTTCTTGTGCTGGGCAAGAAAGACCAGAACCGACGTGGAAGGAGACATGGGATAGGAGGAGACGAAGTTACATCCTCCCGCTATGGCTCCAAGCCCCACCGCTTCCGCTCCGTTCAGAAGAACCTCATCTTTTATCGAAGGATCTTTTTCAACATCGAAACCGATCTTCTCTGAGAATTCCTGTCCTCTTCTGTACCCTTCCATCGCTGCCCGGATGTTGTCCTTCACTACTTCTTCTCCTTTTTCTCTGAACTGCGCTGTGATCTGCTCTTCGATGGCAGATTTTTCCGCTCCAAGGAGTCCAGAGAGAAAACCTATTGCCACAGAGTTTGCGTATATCCTGTTTCCGATCTGTTTTGCTATTTCCAGGAACGGAACCGCGATCTTCTCACCTTTTTCTTCTTTTATGAACTCCTCCTCTCCGACTATCAGGGTCTTTTCTGTGATGCGGTTTTTCAGTCTTTCTGTGGCACCCTTTCCAAGAGGGACGAGGATATCTATTCTGTCGACGAAGGCTCGCACCCTTTCGGAAGAGACCCTGATCTCTGTGGTGTTGTTTCCTCCCCTCACACGGGACATGTACTCTTTGGTGGCGAACACGTGAAATCCAGAGTTCTTCAGAATTCGGGTGAGAACGTGTTCAACCGTCTGAATGCCCTGCCCTGCTTCGCCACTGAGCACTATGCTAACATCCTTCATCCTTCCACACCTCTCTTTTTGAACTTGTTTTTGTACAGAAGATCATCGGCCTTCCCAAGAGCTCTCTCTATGGGTACAAAACCGTCTATCTCCTCGTATCCAAAAGAAAAACTGAGTTCAAAGGGAAGATCGAGCCTCTTCAAATTCTCCTTCAACCGTTCCAGAATGCTGTGAACGTTTTCTTTGCTGCTTTCTGTGAGAACGAGGAGGAACTCGTCGCCTCCGTACCTGAAGACAAGATCTGATTCTCGAATCGTGTCCTTCAGGGTTTTCACGAACTCTTTGAGAGCCCTGTCTCCCATGAGGTGGCCGTAGGTGTCGTTTATCATCTTGAGGCCATCCACATCCAGTATCACCAGAACGGACTTTTTCTGGTTTCGTCTGAGCCACGCCATGTGGGAGAAGATCCACTCGTTGAAGTAATGTCTTGTGTAAGCATCGGTTAATGGATCTCTCATTGCCATCTCCCGGTATTTTTTGTGAAGCTGGTACTCTTTGAAATACAGATAGATCACTTCGGAGAAGGTGTTGAGAACACCAAAAATGAAGGGTGGAATTTTCGTTTTTGAGGCAAACACGAGACGATAGAGCGGCAAACCTTCTCCCTTCAGCTGAATGGAAATGTAGTGAGTGTTGTCTATCTGGAACTCTTCTATCTTTTCTGTAATCTCTTTGTATTCAAAAACGTTTTCTTTCAAACCGATGGAAAAAACAACCGTGTCTCCTTTGAAAACAGCACCTCCTGAGAAAACCTCGCTTGCTTCTATCATCTTTTGAAGTGATTCTTTCAGGAAGTCCTCGACAGAGATCTGTTTTCTGAAAAGAAGCAAAAGTGTCAGGATCGTGCCCATGATCTTTTGAAAACGGTGTTCCTTTTCCAGGGATCTTTTCAAAAGAAGGTAGGTGCTTGCGAGGTTTCCAAGGAGTTTGAGGGCCTTCTTCGAAAGATCAGAAAACTGGCTGTGTGGGGAATCGAGGGCGATGTTTCCGAGGAATTCGTCTCCGGCAAACAAACCGACAACAAGACTCTTTCTCGTTCCCCGAAGAGTTCTTTCAAAGAACTTCCACATGTCGTCTGGAAGAAGATCTTTATCGTATTCCAGAAAGTTCACTTCGACAGGTTCCTTTCCAGCGCGAAACAGGCATCTTGAGGGAAACCTTTTTCCGTAGAGATCCACTGTGTGTCCCTTCGAGGCAACGAAGATCCAGTCCCCTTCATCTGTGATACGTGATACGCTCCCCTTGGTCGTTTCTGGTACCACAGACATGGCGATGTCGAGTATCACCTGAAAGAAAGCTTCCTCTGGCATTTCTGGATCGAGTTTTGACAGACCTTCCACGATGGCGTTGAATCTCTTTTCAAGTTGTGAGTAGTTTCTTGTTCGCTTTGCCGTGAAAAAGAAAAGAAAAATGGAAAAGGCAAGCACAGCAAGAGAAGAAAAAAACAGCACGTACACCATACCAGCTCCTCACAGCTCCAGCGACTCACCAGGTTCCAGAATCACGCACTCAACACCCATTTCCTCCACTTTCTTCTTGAAGAGTTCCACGTCGGCAAAGATGATCTCCCATGTTCCATAGTGCATGGGAACGACCTTCCTGGGGCTTATCATCGAAACTGCTCTTATGGCATCTTCCACGTCCATGACGAAGTTTCCACCGATCGGAAGGAAAGCCACGTCCACGTTTTCTTCCTTTAGAAGTTCCATATCTTTTGTCAGGCCCGTGTCCCCGGCGTGGTATATTTTCTTCCCCTCGAGCGTGATGAGAAATCCACCGGGATTTCCTCCGTAGATGATGTTTTCTCCATCGAGAATACCAGATCCATGAACAGCGGGTGTCATCTTCACCCTTCCAAAGTCGAACAGATAACTTCCTCCGATGTGCATGGCATGTGTTTTCACACCCTTTTTTCCAAGATACTGACAGATCTCGTAGTTTGAGATCACGATGGCATCGTTTTTCTTCGCTATCTCCACGGCATCTCCGAGATGGTCACCATGTCCGTGGGTCACTAGAATGTAGTCTATCTTCGGAAGGTCTTCCAGCTTCACAGGACACGCTGGATTTCCCGTTATGAAGGGATCGATGATGAGGTTTTTCTTTCCTTCCACAAGTACGGCGGCGTGCCCAAGGAACGTGATCTTCATGATACCACCCCCTATTTCAGATTATACTCTTTTTTGAAATTAACCTTCGAGAGGAAGACAGGGAAGTTTTTCTTTTCATTAACTGGATATTTTTTCCTGTGATGTTAGAATTGTTTTGCATGAACCCTTTCCGGGAGGTGATCTTCAGGTGGAAAGCACCAGTCTTCCTCCGTAGTGATGAGAACAAGGAGGTGTGAAGATGAAGGTAAGAGTGGAGATCGATCTTCAGGAACTGATCGAAAAAGGCGACTTCAAAACGTTGAAGAGGGTTCTGGAACAGCAAGATCCCGCCGACGTGAAAGAGATGATCGAAAAGCTCCCGCCCGATTTGAAGATTGTGATCTTCAGACTCCTTCCCAAAGATAAGGCAGCAGAAGTGTTCAGTGAACTCGAACCGGATGATCAGATGGAACTCATAAAGCTCTTCAGAGAGGAACGACTGAAGGAGATTTTTGAGTCGATGGATCCGGACGACAGGGTAGAACTGCTCGAAGAGATGCCAGCGAACGTAGTGAAGAAACTCCTGTCCTATCTTTCTCCTAAGGAAAGAGAAGAGATCCTCGCGATACTCAACTACCCGAAGGATTCCGCCGCAAGACTTGCCACCACGGAGTATGTGGAACTTTTCGAGGACATGACGGTACAGGAAGCTCTGGATAGGGTGAGGAGAGAAGGAAAGAGAAAAGAGAACATATACTCTCTCATGGTGATAGACAGAACAAGGAAGCTCAAAGGAACCGTTGAACTCAGAGACCTGATCATCGCCGAGCCGAATCAGAAAGTCTCAGAGATCATGGATAAGGACCCCGTGTTCGTTCATGCCACCGATGATCAGGAAATTGCAGCAGAACTCATGAAAAAATATGACCTGATCATGCTGCCGGTGGTAGACAGTGAAGAGAGATTGATAGGTGTGATCACCTTCGACGACATCGTAGACGTCATCGAGGAAGAGGCAACGGAAGATATCCAGAAGATGGCTTCAATGAGTGCCACCTACACGTCTTATTTTCACACTCCCATGTGGAAACTCATCCTCAAAAGATCCCCGTGGCTTGTTGTTCTGCTTCTGCTCGAGAGCGTGAACGGTAACATCATCTCAAGTTATGAAAAATTCCTCGCCTCAATACCGGTAATAGCGGCCTTCATTCCTACTATGATCGGTTCTGCCGGAAACACGGGTGCTCAGGTGTCGGCGCTCATGATAAGGGGTTTCACACTGAACGAGGTGACTGTGAAGGACTGGTGGAAGGTTTTGCTGAGAGAATCGCTGATCGGATCCACTCTGGGTCTGATCCTTGCAGGAGTACTTTACCTGAGAGCTTTTCTGATCTCTTCCGATCCCACGTTGAACTTTGCCGTTGCGACTGCCCTTCTTGTACTGATACTGTACGCAAATGTGATGGGGGCTCTTTTGCCGTTCATCGCCCGGGTTTTAAAGATAGATCCGGCCTTCATGGCAGGTCCCTTACTCACCACGATCGTCGATGTGACGGGTATAATGATATACTTCTACGTAGTTCATAGTTTCCTGACGTGAAGAGGGAAAACGATGATCAAACTGATGATCAAAACAGTCCTTTTGATATTCTCTTTTGTCGCACTCTTCTCAAATGCCCTCCTCGGGCTTTTCTTCTTTTTTCTTCTCTCACTGCCTCTGGTGAGGAACGCTTTACTTGGAAGGCTCCCTGTGAAACTCAAAAAGAGTGTCACAGGAAGGGTTTACACGTACGAGTACAAAGAAGGTCTGAAGATGGATATCTACTACCCATCCGTGAAGAGAAAAAGTTACCCTTTCGTTCTCTTTGCACACGGAGGTGGCTGGATCTCAGGTTACAGAAGACAACCCAACAACATCTCATGGTACAGATTTCTAAACGCGAACGGCTTTGCCGTGGCAACCTTCGACTACAGGTACGGTTATTTCCACTTCATCGAAGACATTCTGGAAGATCTGAAAAGCGCTATATCCTTTCTGAACGAAAACAAAGAGTACTTGATGATGAAGACGCTGAATCTCATGGGGCTTTCCGCTGGTGGGCATCTGGTTCTTTACCATGCCATGAGGGTATCGAAAGAGGGAAAGAAGGATTTCGACGGGCACGTGGTTGCATGGTACGCTCCGTGTGATCTTCTTGATCTCTGGAGTCTGGAGACGACATCCCTTTTTGCGAGGTTCTCCGTTGCAACGACCCTGAAGGGTCTCCCACTGAGAAAGCGAGAAGATTACGAATTCTACTCACCCGTTCACTGGGTGACACCGAAAGCGCCTCCCACCATGCTGGTCCACGGAATGAAAGACGAAGTTGTCCCCTACGTCTCTTCTGTTAAAATGTATAAAAAACTCAGGGAAAACGGTGTCACTACAAAACTGAGACTTCACCCGAAGGGAAAACACGGCTTCGAATTCGTCCTGAAGGATTCCCTGACCGTGAAGTTCCTTTATGAAACGGTTTCCTTTTTGAAGAGGTGAAAAAGAGTGTTTGACGACGTGAGAATACCTTCCGAATACTCACTGGGATACCTTTACAGAGGAAAAAAGATACGTGTTTCTATCTTAAAGTTCGATTCAACCTACTCCAGAGCAGAAAAAGGTACAGATCCCGTTGAGGTCTACATCTTCTCCCCAAAGAGGAAAAAGCAGGGCTCGGTGATGATACTTCAGGGCCTTGGCAGTCAGAACGTGCTCTATCTCATCTGGATGGCCCACTATCTTTCCAGAAAAGGAATAGAGGCGATTCTACCGGTCCTTCCAGGAAATTTCACGCGTGTTGCTGAAGGTTCTGTGAGTGGAAAGGATTACTTCTCCTCCGACCTGGACAGGATGAGCAGGTTCTGGGAACACGCCGTCGTGGATCTTCTGAGTCTTTTAGAGCTTTTGAAAGCAAAGAAGATGTTGCACGAGAAAAACTGTCTCTTTGGTTACTGTTTGGGTGGGATGATAGCCGTTTTGCTCAACGCCCTGAGCGGTGATTTCAAGAAGACGGTGATCATGATGGCAGGTGGAGACTTTGCCACACTGTTCTGGAAGTCTCCCACCCTGTCTTTTGTGAGACGGGAACTGCGGAGCGGAAAGGGAAAAGAGCATGGAATGACCGAAGAAAACGCATTCTTTGATCTTTACAGAAAAGATCTGGAAAAACTCAGCGGGTTTTCATCCGTTCAGGAGATGCTCTCTTCTGATATTCATCCCCTTTTGAAGATCGATCCCCTTGCCTACGCAAAGTTCGTGGATCCCTCCAGGATCGTTATGATGGAGGCCATGTTCGACAGGGCACTTCCAAAAAGCACAAGGGAAATTCTCTGGAAACATCTGGGAAAGCCAAAGAGAATAAAGGTTCCCTCAAGTCATGTAAGTTGGCTTCCTTTCCAGATGCTCGTTGCCCGGTACATAGTGAGACTGGTCAAGGAGCAGAGCGTGAAGAATTGAAAGATTCACCCTCTCACTCAACTCCAGCCGCCATACATCGACGGGATCGGGCTCTCCACAGATATCCGCTCCCAGGATCTTCCTTTTGGGGATGGATCGAAGAACGTTCAGAAGATCTTCAAGAGGGACGTTCCCTTTTTCCCACCCCGTCACTTCTATGTTCAGAACATCCTTGTCGATGCTCAGATACACCGGGTGCCTTCCAAGGAGTTTCAAAATTTTGTGTGGATCTGCTTCAGAGTAGAACACCCTGTGGATCTTTTCCTGTTCCTGAGTGCCGACAACCACCACCCTCACAAGATGTTTCAGTTTCAGGGCTTTTCTGATCCAGTTGTCGCAGGTGAGAAACTCTCCTTCTCTGGCATCGAGATGGCGGTCAAAGACGAGCAAGACAAAGGGCCTTTTTATTTTTTTGATGAGAAGATAGGTGAGATGATGGAACTCTCCGTCGCCAAGGAAGGTAATGTCAGGCCTTTCGGGAAGGATCCTCTCCACCTCTTTCATTTTCTCTGGAAGGATCATGTACCTGACACCGGTCATGTTCTCGAAGAAAACGTGTGTGGCAAGGCTTTTCAGAACGGTCTGGGCCTGGTACACTCCGTCGAAATCGAGTATATGAACCTGAGGAAGTGTCATAAAAACACCTCCTCAGCTCTTCACTATCCTTTCCAGAAGGGATCTCAAAAGATATTTCAGGTTTTTCTCTTCTTTCTCTGCCGTTTCAAGAAGAACTCCAGGATTTATCTTTCTCTCTTCGAGTTCTTTTCTGTATGCCTCTATCCAGCGTTTCATGGTTCTGGCTCCAACCTCTATGTGGAACTGAAGCCCGACGGCCTTTTCATAGACGAATCCCTGATTTTCGTACCTTTCGGAGGTGAAGACCCTGGTCGCTCCATCTGGAAGATCGAAGGTGTCCCCGTGCCACTGAAACACCAGCAGCCTGTCTGGAAACTCCTCAAAGAGGTCATCATCAGAGACCTTTTCAACGAAAAACCAGCCTATTTCCTCTCCATTTTTCCCTCTGTAGACGTTTGCTCCAAGGACTCTGGCAAGCATCTGGGATCCCAGACAGATTCCAAGGAACGGGATTTCTTTTTTCAGAGTCTCTTCTATCAACTGGAATTCGTACTTCAGGAAAGGATATTTCTCTTCTTCGTAGGCTCCCATGTACCCTCCAAGGAGCACCACGAGGGAGTACTCCTCAACAGGTCTTTCGAGTCTTTCCCCTTCTGGAGTGTCCAGGTATTCAAAACTCCAGTTCTTCTCTTTGAAGATGTCTTCCATCATACCAAGGTCCTCTATTTTGACGTGTCTGACGGCAAGAACTTTCACACTAGACGCCTCCTTCAAGATGGATGCGGAAGACACCATCCTTCAAGTTGAAAAAGAGTCTGGGATTGAGACTGGATTCGACGAGGCTTCCTTCGATGGTTTTCAAAAGAAGGCCGTCTCTTTTCTCGACAAAATAAGACGTCCCATTCGGTACTCTGAACAAAGCCTCCAGAACACAATCTTCCGCTTCGAAGTAGAGAGGAACGGTCACTTTTCGAAAGTCGAATTTCACGTTCAGAACGCAGTCTTTCACTTCTACGCGCGTGAACCTGTTTTCTTCGAACTCACCCTTCACCGTGAAAGCCCCTTCTTCGAAAGAAAGTTCGAACGTGTCCTCTGGTACTTCGATCTCCACCGTCTTTGGACCAAATCTTTTCCAGGGAGAGCCTTCCACGACCAGATTCGATCCTGATTTCGACACCTCCACCCCGTAGGACGTGGACACTCTGAACTTCTCACCCTCGGAGAACCTAACCGTGAATCCTCCGTTTCTGAACGAGATTTTCTCCACACCCGTGAACACCTGAGACCTTTCAGTCACCGAAGAAGATTCATAGGGCCACACAAGAAGCAGTACCAGAAAGGCAGTGAACACTCCAACACTAAGAAAATACAGCCATCTTTTTTTCAGGCCAAGATAGAGAAAATAAACCCCGGCGGTTATCAAAAGCATGGGCCAGAACAGGCTCAGGTTTTGAAATATCCTTGCAAAAAACGAAAAGGTGAGAAAATCCAGGAACGTAGTCAAAAGGAGAAGAACACCGATGAAGACAAGAAATATACCGAATATCACCCTCATTTTTCATTCCTCCTCAAAAGAAGAAGAACACCAAATATCAGCAGCAAAACGGCTAGGACCACCTTCCAGGATACACTGAACAGAAAGGGAACGAACGCTGAAACAAGAAGAACTACTCCAAGGAAAACGAGTAAACCTCCAAGAAGAACCTTCAACCCTTCCGTGTTTTGAGATGGTTCGGCCTCCTCTCCATCTTTTTCCTCCGGCATGATCAGCCATGCGACAATGTAGAGCAAAAGGCCAGCACCCCAGGCGAGTGTGATGAGTACCCAGATGAGCCTCACAAGTGTGGGATCGACTCCAAAATACTCGGCGATTCCACCGCAGACACCCGCTATGATCCTGTTCTTTTTCGATCTTTTCAGCTGATTCATAAACATCCCCCCTTTTAGGGAATTCTAACACAGAAGAAATTAGATTTTCCTTATTTTATGGTAAAATTCTTCCCAAAGAAGGTGAGACGATGAGGTGCAGACTGGGACTGAAAGAATGCCCGAAAAACGATGCGGGAATCCTTCGTTGTTTTCCAAAAATCGAACAACCCTTTGGAATGGTGATATTCGGTGCTTCGGGTGATCTGACGAAACGAAAACTCGTTCCGGCACTGAACAGGTTGTTTGAAGCCGAAATCTTACCGGAGCGCTTCTTTGTTCTCGGTGCAGCAAGAACGAGGATGGGTGATGAGGAATTCAGATCCAGATTCAACACCCAGCCCGATCTTCTGAAACGCTTCAGCTACACAAGGGTAGACTATCAAAACCCCGATACCTTTAAGTCGCTGAAAAGAGTCGTTGACGACCTCATGAAAAGATTCGGAGTCAGGAATTTGATCTTCTACCTCTCTGTTCCACCCGATGTGTACGTTCCCATAATCGAAAACCTCTCAAAGGCCGGCTTGAACACAGAAACATCCCGCATTGTGATAGAAAAACCGTTTGGAAAGGACCTGAAATCCGCAAGAGAACTGGAGCAGGTGCTTCAGAGATCCTTTGGTGAACACCAGATATTCAGGATCGATCATTACCTTGGAAAGGAAACCGTTCAAAACATCCTGGTGTTCAGGTTCGCAAACTTCATATTCGAGGAGATATGGAACAACAAGTTCGTGGATCACGTTCAGATCACGATAGCAGAGGGTATCGGTGTGGAACACAGGGCGGGATATTTTGAAAACACAGGACTTCTCAGAGACATCTTTCAAAACCACATGCTTCAGATCCTCGCACTCATCACCATGGAACCTCCTTCTTCCTTCAACGGGGAAAGCTTCAGAAGTGAAAGGGTGAAACTTCTCAGATCTATCAGACCGTTTCCCGTGGAAGATCTCGAAAACTGGATCGTCAGGGGACAGTACGGAAGAGGAACTGTGAACGGAAGAGTCGTTCCCGCTTATAGAGAAGAGCCGGGGGTGTCGAAGAATTCCAGTGTCGAAACGTTTGTTGCCATGAAACTCTTCATAGACAACTGGAGATGGAGCGGCGTGCCCTTCTACCTGAGGGCGGGAAAGCGACTTCCAAAGAAAGTGACGGAGGTGGCGGTGGTTTTCAAGAGGATTCCGCACTCGATATTCCCCAACGTACCCTCAAAAGACCTCGAACCCAACACGATCATTTTCACCATACAACCAAACGAGGCGATCTCTCTGGAGTTTCAGGTGAAAAGACCATGTCCCGGTATGACCCCTCAACTTCTCAGTATGGACTTCAGATACGAGGACTACTTCGGAGTGAAACTCCCGGACGCCTACGAAAGACTTCTTCTGGATGTGATACTCGGGGATACGACGCTTTTCATGAGAAGGGATGATCTTGAAGTCTCATGGGAACTCCTCGATCCTGTTTTGAAGGCATGGGAGAGCGATCCGGTGCGCTTCGAACCTCACATCTATCCATCCGGAACCTGGGGCCCGAAGGAAGCAGATCTTCTCATAGAAAGGGATGGCAGAAGATGGCGAAGACCGTGATATACGTACTCGATGAAGGATACATCGAATTCGCTGTAGAAAAAATCCACGGAAAGTTGAAAAAACTCCTCGAAGAAAAAGAGAGGATCTATGTCGTTCTGGCAGGAGGGAAGACCCCTCTTCCCGTTTATGAAAGACTGGCAGATCTGAACCTCCCATGGAACCGCATTCATTTCTTCTTGAGCGATGAACGGTACGTTCCTCTCGACTCGGATCAGAGCAACTTCAAAAACATAAACGGGGTTCTTTTCAGTAGAATAGAAGTCCCCTCCGAAAACATCCACTTCGTTGATACCTCCCTTCCTGTTGAGAAAGCCTGTGAAAGGTACGAGATGGAGATAAGAACGGCAGGTCAATTCGATCTTTCCATCCTCGGAATGGGGCCTGATGGACACGTTGCCTCCATTTTCGATCCGAAGACGGGAAAGATTGAAAGAGCGGTAACCTTCACCCCGCCGTCTGGCGATCCGATGGTTCCAAGGATCACCATGACCTTCAGGGCTTTGAACTCCTCCCGGTACGTCCTTTTTCTCATCAGGGGAAAAGAGAAAAAGAACAGACTGGCCGACATCCTGAAAGGAGTACCACTTTCCGCAAGTTTCGTGAAAGGCAGAGAGAAAACCGTCTGGTTCGTGGAGGAATAATTCGGAATTTGAAGGTTATTCCAATATGTGGTATTATTATGAAAAAAGAAAAGCGAGGTCGGGGACAGTGATCTCTGAAAGAATCTTTAAACCAGCCTTCAAATTGTTCAAGCGACGAACAGGTTTGCTGGCTTTCATTGGAATGGTCATTCTTCTGTTCTACGTCTTTCTTGCAATCTTTGCACCGCTCATCGCACCCTATGATCCCACCGTTCGTGTGGGAAGGTCCCTTCAACCTCCTTCTGAGAAGCACCTGTTCGGAACGGACAACCTTGGTCGTGACATCTTCAGCAGGGTTATATACGGCTCAAGGATCGCCCTCATGGTGGCGTTCTTTGCCGTTCTCATAGCGTCTGCCATAGGTATTCCTCTGGGACTCCTTTCCGGTTACATCGGAGGTATTTTTGATCGCGTTTTGACTCTAGTGATGGACGCTATCTACTCTTTTCCTGGTCTGATCCTTGCCATAGCGGTCGCAGCAGTGCTGGGACCGGGGATAATGAACATAGCCGTTTCCATAGCCGTTGTCTATGCTCCCACCTATTTCAGGGTGGTCAGGAACCAGGTTGCAAGCGTGAAAAACGAACTCTACGTGGAGGCGGCAAGAGCCCTCGGTGCGAGGGACTGGGAGATCCTCGTGAAATACGTGCTTCCCAACGTGCTTCCCTCTGTTGTGGTGGTCCTCTCCATGAACCTTGCGGATGCGATCATGACGGAAGCAGGTCTCAGCTTCCTTGGACTTGGAATAGCACCTCCCACCCCGGACTGGGGATTCGATCTGAGCAACGGTCAGAGGTTCATCCTGAGCAGGGCCTGGTGGGGCGTTCTGTTTCCTGGTCTTGCCATCATCACGTCCGTTCTTGGCTTTTCCATGTTCAGCGAGGGAATGAGTGAGATCATAAACCCGAACGTTGGGGAGAGAAGCAAATGAAGGTGCTCGAATTGAAGAACGTAAGCGTGAGGTATCGAACGGAGAAGGGTTTTGTAAGGGCTGTTGAGAATGTTTCTTTCGACCTGGAGAAGGGAGAAACGCTGGGACTTGTTGGTGAGTCCGGCTGTGGAAAATCGACCCTCGGCTTTGCCATCATGAAACTTCTTCCAGAGGGAACCATCGTGGAAGGAAGTATAAAGGTGGACGGAATAGATGTTTCTTCGCTGTCGAACGAGGAGATGAGGAAAATCAGAGGTTCGAAGGTTTCCATGATATTCCAGGATCCGATGACATCGCTCAACCCAATCCTCAGAATAGGAGACCACTTTGTGGAGATGATACTCACACACAGGCCCGATCTCAGTGAAGAAGAGGCCAGAGAACTTGCGGCTAGTGCCCTTGAAGACGTTGGTATAAACAGAAACAGGTTGAGGGATTATCCGTTTCAGTTCAGCGGCGGCATGAGGCAGAGGGTGATGATCGCTCTCTCCATAGTTCTGAATCCAGCCGTTCTGATAGCGGACGAGCCCACAACGTCTCTGGACGTGATCGTACAGGCCCAGATAATGGAGCTACTTGAGAAACTCTCCAGAGAACACAGCACATCCATGATACTGATAACCCACGACATGGGACTGGTCGCCGAAGCGGCAGATAGAATCGGTGTGATGTACGCAGGCCATCTGGTGGAACTGGCAACCAAGGAAAGGATCTTCACCGAGCCCCTTCATCCCTACACAGTGGCACTGCTGGAGTCCATACCGAACACCGATATAAACGACAGGGAACTGAAGTACATACCTGGCTCTCCCCCCGATCTGTCGAATCCACCGAAGGGTTGTAGATTCGCTCCAAGGTGTGAAAAGGCGATGAAGATCTGTCGAGAAAAAGAGCCTCCGGAGTTCGAAGTGGACGGAACGCGTGTGAAATGCTGGCTCTATGGAGGAGATCGGAATGGCTCTGATTGAAGTGAAAGACCTGAAGAAGCACTTTCCTGTAAGGCGCGGACCGATCGATGCGATACTGAGAAAACCAAAAAAGTACGTGAAAGCGGTCGATGGTGTGAGTTTTCGTATCGAAGAAGGAAAGAGTCTGGGACTGGTGGGGGAGTCCGGTTCCGGAAAGACCACAACCGGTAGAGTAATTCTGAGACTGGAAGAGCCGACTGCTGGCACAATACTGTTCGATGGAAAAGACATCACGAAACTCTCAAAGGAAGAGATGAGAAAACTCAGAAAGGAAATGCAGATCATCTTCCAGGATCCGATGGCCTCGCTTAATCCGTACATGAGGGTGGGAAAAGCAATAGAACACGCCCTTGAGATACACGGAATCGGTGACAGGTCATCGAGGAAGGAAATGGTTCTCGAGATGCTCAAGAAGGTCAACCTGGAGCCCGCAGAGGAGTTCTACAGAAGATACCCGAGGGAACTCTCAGGGGGACAGAGACAGAGGGTGGTCATAGCACGCGCCCTGATTTTGAAACCCCGCTTTGTGGTCGCCGATGAGGCGGTGGCCATGCTCGACGTGTCCGTGAGGTCTCAACTGCTGAAACTTCTTCAGGATCTTCGAAAAGAGTTCAACCTCACCATGCTCTTCATCACACACGACCTTGCCACAACGAAGTACGTGTGCGACGAGATCGCCGTTATGTACCTTGGAAAGATAGTGGAGATAGGCAGTTTCGAAGACATCTATGTGAACCCAAAACATCCTTACACCCAGGCACTCATCTCTGCGGTGCCCGAGCCCACGCTCAAGAAAAAGAAAAAGTTCATACCCGAAGGAGAAACCCCAAACCCTATAGACGTTCCATCTGGATGCAGGTTCCATCCCAGGTGCCCCTACAGAATGGATGTTTGTACAGAAGAGGAACCTCAGCTCAAGGTGGTCGAAGGAAATCACAGAGTGGCGTGTCATCTCTACACTTGAAGGGAGGTAGTGGGTATGAAAAGGCTTGTCTGGTTGTTTCTGGTTCTGGCGGTGACTCTTTCTTTTGCAGCAAAGGACATCATCGTGGTGGGTACCACGGACAAGATCAGAACTCTCGATCCTGCAAACTGCTATGACTACTTCTCCTCGAACATACTCCAGAACGTCCTGGTCGGTCTGGTTGACTACGAGATAGGAACCAGCAACCTGAAACCGGTGCTCGCAGAAAGATGGGAAGTCGATGAAACGGGAACGGTCTACACCTTCTATCTGAGAAAAGACGCAAAGTTCGAGGATGGAACACCGATCGATGCACACGTGTTCAAGTATTCCTTCGACAGGGTTATGAGACTCAACGGAGATCCCGCATTTTTGCTTTCGGACATAGTCGAAAAAACGGAAGTGGTGGACGATTACACGTTCCGTGTAACACTGAAGTACCCGTTCTCCGCGTTCGTCTCCGTTCTTGGCTACACCGTGGCCTATCCGGTGAATCCAAAGGTTTATCCAGCCGATTCCTTCTACGAAGGGATACCTTCGGCCTCTGGGCCTTACAGGATCAAAGAGTGGATCAGAGACGTGAGGATCGTTCTTGAGGCCAATCCGAACTACTTCGGTGAAAAGCCAAAGACAAAGACCATCGTGATCAACTTCTACGAGAGTGCCTCCACCCTCAGACTGGCACTCGAAACAGGAGAGATCGACGTTGCATACAGGCATCTCGATCCAAGGGATATCATCGATCTTGAGGGAAGAGAGGACATTGTTGTCTACAAAGGAAACAGCCCGCAAATAAGATATCTCGTGATAAACGTGACACAGCCTCCGTTCGACAACGTGAAAGTGAGACAGGCACTCGCCTATGCGGTCAACAGGTCTGTCATCGTCGAGGACGTGTTTGCAGGGCTTGCAAAACCGCTGTACTCGATGATTCCAGAAGGCATGTGGGGACACAAGAGTGTCTTCCCTGAGAGAGATCTGGAAAAAGCAAAAGCATTACTCAAAGAGGCTGGCTACGACGAAAACAACCCGCTCGTGATCGATCTCTGGTACACACCCACACACTACGGAACAACGGAGGCGGACGTTGCACAGGTGTTGAAAGAATCCCTCGAGGAAACCGGCGTCATAAAGGTGAACCTGAAGTACGCCGAATGGTCCACCTACGTGGAATATTTCCTGAACGGTACCATGGGACTGTTCCTGCTTGGTTGGTATCCGGATTATCTCGACCCAGATGACTACGTGTGGCCCTTCCTGAGCGAAAGTGGTGCAAAATCTCTGGGAAGTTTCTATTCGAATCCCGAAGTGGAAAACCTCATGATAGAAGCCAGAAAGCTCACCGATCAGGAAAAGAGAGCCGAGATCTACTACAAGGTCCAGGAGATCCTCGCCAGGGACGTTCCCTACATACCGCTCTGGCAGGGTGTTGCCACCTGTGCAGCGAAAAAGCAGGTGAAGGGGATCCTGCTTGAGCCCACACAGATATTCAGATACTACATACTCTACTGGGAAGAGTGAGTAATGCCGCCCCCCCTGGGGGCGGCTTTCTGGAGGTGCCGTGATGTCCCTGAAGAACTACGTGATAACAAGGATCGTTCTTGCTGTTCCGATGATTTTCATCCTGCTTGCTCTGATATTTTTGATTCTCAGGATCATACCTGGTGATCCTGTGCTCGCCATCCTCGGAGGAAAGGCTCCAAAGGAAGTGATAGAACAGAAAAGGCACGAACTGGGCCTGGACAAACCCATCGTTGTTCAGTTCTTCGACTACATCGGAGATCTTTTAAGGGGTGACCTCGGGAAATCCACACTGACCGGAAGACCCATCTGGGATGAGATCAAAGAGAGGTTTCCCGCAACGCTGGAACTCACACTTTTTTCCTTTGTTATAGCCGTCCTTGTTGGTATCTTCTGGGGAAGTTTTGCCGCGTACAGAAGAGACAGCGGTATCGACATAGGTGCCAGGATGTTCTCGATGGTGATGTACGCCGTCCCGGTGTTCTGGTTTGGTCTCATGATGCAGTATGTTTTCGGTGTTGTTCTGAGATGGCTTCCCGTGGGAGGAAGGATCTCCCCCACAATCGATCTGAAGGTGATAACGGGTATCTATTCGATAGATGCTCTTCTGACAGGAAACTGGGAGGCTCTGAAAGATGTCTTCGAACACCTATTTCTTCCGGGACTCACACTCGGTCTTGTGATCTCCAGTATCTTCGTTCGCATGGTGAGAAACAACACCGTTTTGACGCTGGCTCAGGATTTCGTGAAGGCGGCTCGTGCCCGCGGATTGAAGGAAAGGGTGGTTCTGTTCAGATACGCCCTCAAGAACGCTCTGGTTCCCATATTCACCATGATGGGTCTTCAGTTTGCACTCCTTCTGGGAGGAGCGGTCCTCACCGAGACCACCTTCTCGTGGCCTGGCCTTGGAAGCTATCTTGTTATGAAGATCAGATACAGAGATTTCCCTGCCATTCAGGGAACGGTGGTCTTCTTCGCACTGATCGTCGTGGTGATAAGTATCCTCGTGGATGTGATAAACGCCCTGATAGATCCAAGGGTGAGATATTGAAAAAGAGCGGGAAGGCCCCGCTCACAGAAGTTCTTCCAGGTTCTTTTTCACCTCTTTTATGAACTCCTCCAGCGTCACGTACCTGTCGATGGGTGGGTCTGTGAAGGGCTGAAGGTCCTTTGTGATCACACCAGACTCTATGGTGTTTATGACGGCTTTTTCCAGTTTGTCTGCGAAATCACACACCTCGGGTGTGTTGTCGAGTTCTCCCCTTTTTCTTATCGCACCTGTCCAGGCAAAGATGGATGCGGTTGGATTCGTCGAGGTCTTTTCACCCTTCAGATATCTGTAGTAGTGTCTTCTAACCGTGCCGTGGGCGGCTTCGAACTCGTAGACACCATCGGGCGAGACGAGAACAGATGTCATGAGCCCAAGGCTTCCAAAACCAGCGGCGATCATATCGGACATGATGTCTCCTTCGTAGTTCATACAGGCCCAGAGCATTCCTCCTTCACTTCTCAGGATCTGAGCGGCTGCGTCGTCGATGAGCATGTACCTGTAGTTCACCCCAGCCTTTTCGAGGTCTTCCTTTCTTCTGTCCACCTCTTCCTGAAAGATGTCCTTGAAGTACGCGTGGTAGACCTTCGAGATCGTGTCCTTCGTTGCAAACCAGATGTCCACCTTTTCCGAAATAGCGTAGTTGATACATGAACGTGCAAAACTCCTGATGGATTTCTCTAGATTGTGCATTGCCATCACAACACCGTTTCCTTCGAACCTGTGGACCAGCAGGACTTTGTTTTCCCTGTTCTTCACGACAAGTTCCACTTCTGCAGGGCCTTCTACTTTTGCTTCCACCGCGTTGTATATGTCTCCGTAGGCGTGTCTTCCTATGATGATGGGCTTTTTCCAGCGCTTTACAAGGGGTGGGACGTTCTTCACCATGATGGGCTTTCTGAAAACAGTGCCATCGAGGTAGGCTCTGATCGTGGCGTTTGGACTCTTCCAGGCCTTCTTCAGGTTGTACTCCTTCACCCTTTCCGCGTCAGGCGTGATCGTTGCACATTTCACACCGACCCCGTATTTCTTGATCGCCTTTGCCGCCTCGATCGTTATCTGATCGTCTGTTTCGTCCCTCTTTTTTATCCCAAGATCGAAGTAAATCAGAGGGATGTCAAGATAGGGAAGGATGAGTTCTTCCTTGATCATCTTCCACATCACGCGCGCCATCTCGTCACCATCGAGCTCGACTATGGGATTTTTGACCTTTATCTTCTCCACGCTTCGTACCTCCCTTTCTGTGATGTTTTCTAGAACTAATGATAACAGATCCTACGCGATGTTCTTAGGATTTTAATCTTTGATCAGAAGAATTCTCATCGCTCCCATGTCTTTGAGCTTGCTCGCCAAACCAGAATCTTCTGTTACATACACTCTGTCTTTTCTCACCTCATCCGGTACACTCTCCACCTTCACAGCGTTCTTGTCCTTTTTCAGAACAAAGTCTGCATCTTCTTTGGAAACTTCGATGATCACCGGCTCTCCCACGAATGGATCGTTCTTTTTCATGTAAGACTCGAAGTCCTCTTTCAATTCCTGAGCAACGTATTTCAGTATCTTTATGAACATGTCCTTTTCCACGTAACCGGGAAGGTACCCAAGGTATTTTTTCCCCTTGAAGAAAAAGAACGTGGGTGTTCCCCTCACACCAAACCCTTGGAAGAGTTCTCTGTAAGAAAGAGAGGGCTCGTTCAAAACTTCACTCGCAAAGAGCGTTGTCTTCTCGTCGGTAGCGTAAATTTCTGCCAGAACGAAGTTTGGCACGAGGATCTCCTGAAAGTCTTCTTTTGGAAGAACTTCCTTTTTGAACAGGTTGCAGTAATAGCAGGTCGGACTCGAGAACATGATGATGAGTTTTCTCTGTGTGATGTTTGAAAGTCTGTAAGCGTCGTCCAGACTGAGAGCGAAGGATAAAACACCAAAAAAGATCAGCATGAACATTACAAATTTTCTCACAGTATCATCCTCCCATCAGTACGTGATGAACTTTCCTGAAAGTATGAGTATTCCAACAAAAATGAGAGAAGAAGCCCCCACCATCTTCAACACTCTCATCCACACAGGTTTTCTGAAACCGATACGATTCAAAAGCCTGTTGACAAATCCCCCAGCCAGAACGAACGGAATCGATATTCCAAGTGAGTAGAGAAAAAGAAGTACACCACCTTTTACCGGCTCTTTCCCGCTTGCCACGATGGCAAGTATGCTTCCCAGGATGGGACTCGAGCAGGGAATCCACACAAGGCCAACGCTTCCTCCGAGAAGAAAGCCATTGAGAAATCCTCCACCTCTGAACTTCCAAACGTTTGGACCTTTCTTCACTTTCATGACTTCAACGTCGAACAGGTAGAGCAGGCCAAAGACTACAAGGGCGAGTCCAGAAACCCACGTGAGAACGTAGGATGGAACGAAGTTGCCAAAGAGTCCAAAGAGCACTCCCATGAGAGAAAAAAGCGATGAGATCCCAAGGAAAAAACCAAGCAGTTTGAAAAAGTCCCCCTTTGATGAGAACAGCACACCGAAGAAAGCTGGTATCAGTGGAAGAACACATGGACTGAAAAACGCAAGGATCCCATACCCAAGAGCCATCCAGTAACTCACTTCCACAACGAAGAAGGCCATGTTCTCTCTCCTTTTTCTACCAAAAAAGTCTACAATAATTATAGCACAGAATCTCCCCCTCGCGATGAGGGGGATCTGATCAGTTCGAGTAGTAGTACAGGAGTTTCACGTTGATCTCGTCGAGTGACTTTATGAACTTTTCGTGGTCGATGTTTTCGACCCTGAGTGTGGCAAGGTACGAGTCTTTCCCTTCCTCACAGAGTGTTGCAATGGAGATGATGTTTCCACCCGCTTCGTATATCCTCTTTGCCACCTCGAGAAGTTCTCCGGGTCTGTTCGGCATCTCCATCGTGTACCTTATGGTTCCTTCTCTCTTGGTTCCGAATATCTCCACGAAGACCTTAAATATATCGGTCTGAGTGATGATTCCAACGAGCTTTCCCGCATCGTCGACCACTGGGAGCCCGCTTATGTCGCGTTCTTCCATTATCCTTGCCGCGTCTTCTATGGGTGTGTTTTCGTTCACTGTTACAACGTCTTTCGTCATGATCTCTTCCACCTTGAGTTTGGACAGAAGGTAGTGAAGTTCCCACACGTTCAGGGTGGTGGCTTTCGATGGAGAAGCGTAGAGCAGATCTTTCTCCGTCACTATTCCCACGATTCTGTCATCTTTCATCACGATGAGTCGCTTGATTTTGTTCTGTTTCATAAGTTTCAAAGCCTCGTTGAAAGACGTTTCTGGAGCTATGGTGATCGGGTTTCTCGTCATGAAATCCTTGACCAGCATGCTTTCCCCCCTTATGCAACACCAAGGTAGGCTTTTTTGACCATCTCGTTGTCCAGAAGTTCGCTGGCTTTGCCTTCAAGTACGATCCTGCCCGTTTCCAGAACGTATCCGTAGTGGGCTATTTTGAGAGCACCAAGGGCGTTCTGTTCCACAAGAAGAATCGTGGTTCCCTCCTGGTTGATCTTCTGAATGACTTCAAAAACTTCTGAGACCAGTATGGGAGCAAGTCCCAGTGATGGCTCGTCCATCATCAGAAGTTTTGGTCTGCTCATCAGCGCTCTTCCGATCGCAAGCATCTGCTGTTCTCCACCCGAGAGAGTTCCTCCCAGCTGCTTCAGTCTTTCCTTCAGCCTTGGAAAGAGAGAAAAGATCCACTCGAGGTCCCGTTTTATACCGTCCTTGTCTTTTCTGTTGTACGCTCCCATCATGAGGTTTTCGTACACTGTGAGTTCTGGAAAGATCCTTCTTCCCTCCGGAACGAGGGCTATCCCCATTTTGTTTATCACATGGGCAGGCTTGTTCGTGATGTCCTGACCGTTGAAGATGATCTTTCCCTTCTGAGCCTTCACAAGCCCCGCGATGGCAGAGAGGGTGGTTGTTTTTCCCGCTCCGTTTGCACCGATGAGCGTTACTATCTGTCCCCTGGGAACTTTCAAGTCTATCCCCTTGAGGGCGTGTATCGCACCGTAGTAGACGTGCAAAGACTTCACTTCAAGGACAAGATCAGACACTTTCCCACTCCCTTCCAAGGTAGGCCTCTATCACCCTGGGATCGTTCTGTACCTCCTTTGGCGTTCCCTCTGCTATGATTCTGCCATAATCCATCACGATAATTCTCTCACAGATTCCCATGACCACCTTCATGTCGTGTTCTATCAGAAGAACGGTCAGGTTGAAGTCCTTCCTTATCTGTTTTATGAACTCCATGAGATCTTCTGTTTCTTTCGGGTTCATACCCGCGGCGGGTTCATCGAGGAGGATCAGTTTCGGCTTCGTTGCAAGGGCGCGGGCTATCTCCAGTTTTCTCTGATCACCGTATGGAAGCGAAGAGGCTTTCTCGTACATCACCTTTTCCAGTCCCACTCTTCTTATCAGATCCTTTGCCTTCTCCACCATTTCCTTTTCTTTTTTCAGGTACCCGATCTTGGTGACTGCTCTCCAGAACCAGAAACGTCCTTCTCCCTTCTTCTTTTTTCCATGTTTCACCAGGATCCTGTCTGCGTCCGGGTTGGAAAGGATATGGTGCTGTGCCACAAGGACGTTTTCCAGGACAGTCATGTCGGAGAAGAGCCTGATGTTCTGGAAGGTCCTTGCAATTCCAAGGTGTGTGATCTGATAGGGCTTCAGGCCAGTGATGTCGATTCCATCGAAGATGATTCTACCCTTTGTGGGAGTGTATATGCCCGTTATCACGTTGAACACCGTTGTTTTCCCGGCACCGTTTGGCCCTATGAGTCCGACGAGCTCTCCTTCCCTGACCTCGTTTGTGAAATCGTCGACCGCAACAAGCCCGCCGAACTGCATCGTCACATGATCCAGTATGAGAAGGGGTTTTCTCGAAAGATCCGTGACCGTCATTTCTTTTCACCACCTTTGCGACGAGCAAAGAGCCACCGATAGAGGTTGTTCCAGGTGAGTTCCTCTCTTCCCATGATGCCCCTCTGCCAGAAGATCATCACGAGTATGAATATGGCAGATATCACAAGTATCCTCATTCCCTTTATACCGGGAACGTGTATCCCGAAGAACGTGAAAGGCTCTTCCAGATCTCTGAGCCATTCGAAAAGAATCGCAAAGAGTGCCGCTCCTATGAGTGACCCCGAGATGCTACCAAGGCCTCCGAGCACGATCATGATGAGGACGTAGAAGGTGAGCATGGGTCCGAGTGTGGTGATCCTGGGATCTATCGTCGTGAGCCAGTGAGCGTAGAGAGAACCGGAAACTCCTGCAAAGAACGCCCCTATGACGAAAGAGAGAAGCTGGTGTTTGAAGACGTTTATTCCCATAGCTTCTGCCGCTATGCGATCTTCCCTGACAGCCTTCAGGGCTCTACCGTAACTGCTGTTCACGAGGCTTGCCGTGAACAAAACGGTGACAAAAAGCCATCCGTAGCACCACCAGATGTTTGAGTACTCAGGAATTCCCTTCAGCCCCAGCGGGCCGTTTGTGATGCTGATGGCGTTCAGTGCAACGATCCTGATCACTTCGGCAAAACCAAGCGATGCTATGGCAAGATAATCACCGGAGAGCCTCAAAACGGGCCATCCTATGAGAAAGGCAAAGAGCGCAGCCAGAGCTCCCCCTGCTAGAGTGGCAGTGAGAAAATCCGTGTGAACGTTTGCAAGCCACGGAACGATGGGCTCTATTATGAAAGACATCGCTTTCTGTTCGGGTGAAAGCGTAAGAAGCGAGGCAGTGTAGGCACCGATCAGGATGAAACCGGCATGACCAAGCGAGAAAATACCCGTGATACCGTTTATCAGGTTCAAACTCACCGCCATGATCCCGTATATGGCGATGAGTCGCACCACCCTCAGTTTGTAGCTGTCCATGTACCTGTTGGCAAGATAGAGAAGAAAGACCATGAAGAGGACAAAGATGACCGTGAGGATGAAGTTCGTACGTGTTGACAGTCTCTTCTCCATCTCCATCACACCTTTTCCACGATTTTTTTGCCAAGAAGGCCTGACGGTTTAACGAGCAAAATGACTATCAGTATGATGAAAGCAAAAGCATCCCTGTATCCCATAACGGATGGGAAATAGGCCGCAAGGAATATCTCTATGAGTCCAAGAAGAACACCCCCGAGCACGGCTCCGGGGATCGAGCCTATTCCTCCAAAGACCGCGGCAATGAACGCTTTGAGTCCCGGCATGAATCCCATGTAGGGGTGCACGTTCGGAAATCTCATCGCCCACATGATCCCGCTCGCAGCAGCCAGGGCAGAACCGAGGGCGAAGGTGAAACCAATGACGGCGTCCACGTTGACTCCCATCAGGGATGTCGTTGGTATGTCCATGGAAATTGCCCTCATCGCCATTCCGATCTTTGTCCTGTAGACTATGAAGAAGAGCACCACCAGGATGACAGCGGTGATGAATATGACGAGGAACGTGAGAAGGGGGATTCTGGCGCCGGCAACGATCAGCACCTTGTTCAGTATCGTTCTGTCCTTGAAGACGTTCAGAAACGACTTTGGAATGGCACCGAAGATCACAACGGCAAGACTCTCAAGAAAGAAGGAAACTCCAATTGCTGTGATCAGAGCGGAGATCCTCGGAGCGTTCCTCAGAGGTTTGTAAGCCACCCTGTCTATGAGAAATCCAAGAAGTGCCGCACCGAGTATCGCAACAACGGCAGAAAGAAAGGGACTCAACGAGAGAAGGGTGGCAGCGTAAAATGCAAAGTACACTCCCATCATCATCACGTCACCATGGGCGAAGTTGATGAGTCTCAGAATACCGTAGACCATCGTGTAACCTATCGCTATGAGTGCGTAAAGCCCACCGAGCATGATCCCGTTGAAGAGGTTCTGCAGGAAAAATACCACCCTTTCACCTTCCTTTCTCAACTAAATAAAGCGAAGCCCCATATCGGGGCCCCGCCTGACTGGTCTTTTGAGTAGAACTATTGAATATCGGATGGATTTATAATGGCTTCGAAGTCGAAGGTTCCGTTCTTTACCACGTTCACGACCACGGATTTGATGGCATTCCCGTTCTCATCGATGTTGATGATACCCGTTGCTCCCTCGAAGTTTCTTGTCTTTCTGATCTCTTCGGCGATCTTTTCCGTATCGAAACTTCCTGCCCTTTCTATCGCATCGAGAAGGACCATGTACGCATCGTATCCGAGTGCGTTGAGTGCGGCCGGATCTTTTCCGTACTTTTCTCTGTAGGTTTCAACGAACTTCTGGGCAACGGGGTTGCTCGCTGCCTTTGGATGGTAATGGGTGGTGAAGAGAAGCCCTTCCACCGCTTCTCCACCGATTTCGATGAGCTCTGGTGCATCAGCCCCGTCACCGGCGAGGATGTAACCGGTGAAACCAAGTTGTCTTGCCTGTCTTGAGATGAGGGCGATCTCCGGATAGTACCCTGTTATGTAGATCGCATCAGGATTGAACGCCATTGCAACGGAAAGCTGTGCGGAGAAGTCCTGGTCTCCGCTCTTGAAGTACACCCTTTTTACCTGTCCGCCGAGTTCGGTGAACTTGTTTATGAAGAAGTTCGTAAGACCCACGCTGTAGTCCTGTTCGACGTCTGTGAAGACGACCACTCTTTTGACACCAAGGTTTTTGTAGGCAAAGACCGCCATCGCCGCTCCCTGGAACGGATCGATGAAACACACTCTGGAGACGAACTTTCTTCCCTGTGTCACGAGTGGATTCGTGGAAGCGGGTGATATCATCGGGACCTTGTTCTCTTCTGCAAGTGGTGCAATGGCAAGAGAGTGTGCACTTGCAACTTCACCGATTATAGCGAGAACTTTCTCTTTGTCTATAGCCCTTGCCGCTGCGTTGGCTGCCTCCGTCTTTTCACTTCTTGTGTCAAGGAGAACGAGTTCCACTTCTTCCCCGAGAACGGTGGGCTTCTCTTCGTGGGCGATCTGGATTCCTTCCCACACCATCCTTCCGAACGCGGAGATCCCACCCGTCATCGGAAGGATCACACCGATCTTGACCGCAGAAAAGAGACTCACAACCATCAGAGCAAGAAGAACAGTCAAAACGGCTTTCCTCATGATCTTTCCCTCCCCTTTTGAGAATGATTTTTATAAGTATTTTACAGGCTCTCCAGAGAGCCGTCAAGAAATCTTTTTGAATCTTAATTCAAACTTTTCTGTGGGTTAATTTTCTCGTCTTCGATTTTCCTGGGCAATTTTCGATGAATTCTGTTCGTTTTTCTGTTTTGAAGATTTATGCTTCTTTTTGCATATTTTTCTCATGGTTGCTTGTATGATAGCGTTTCAGTTCCTTTTCCGATTCCAGGAAGAGTTTTTTCAATTCGGAAAAGGGAGTTTTTTCTCTCATGCGTGAGTATCTTATTTTTGCAAACTTCTCTGTGAGTTCTCTGAAGTGGTGATACCTTTTTCCTTCTATCAGTTCATATGGGGTGAGGTGGTCCTTTCCAGGGAAAAACCTTTCTCTTAAATACAGATAAGCCTCTTCTACACTGTGGATTTCTTTCCGCTCGGTCTGCTTTTCATCCTCTGGGGATTTTTCCAACTTTTCTTCCACCATCTCTTCTGTTTCCAGTTCACTGTCTGTTGATCTTGTCGTTTTCAGAAAGATCTTGAGTGCGTTATAAAGGATCAGTATTGCCATGACGAAAGTGGCAATGGTCAGAACCCATCTCACACCGTTCCACGAGGGATTTCTTTCGATCTCTACGATGGTTACAGAGGCAGACGGAGAGGAGGAGAGCATCTGACCGATCGGGGTGAGTTCCGGAACACCGATTTCGAGGTTCACGTTCTGGACCACAAGATTCACAAACAGAAAGAAAGCGTACAGAGCTACCACGAGAACGGCAAGAAAAACAAGCACATAGTGGGTAATCTTCATGTTGATACGGACTTTTTTCAGAAAGGCCAGAAAAAGAAAGATCGCACTCGCCGCGACAACCCAGAAGATGATTCCCCACAGTATTCCCATGAGTGGGTTTTCTCCCTGAAAGAACTTTTCCATCATCACAACCACGTTTCTTGTCGACTGCTGTGAAGATTCTGCAATTTCATCTACTTGTTTTCCTCCAAACGAGAGTGAAGGAAGATCGAAGGGCGGAACAAGCATCAGAAGGGGAGAGGCCAGAGCGTACAGGTATCTTCTCTCGTAGAGAAAGTAAAGGGATATCGCTCCAGAAACAAGCGCTGGAGAGAGCGAATTCTTCCCGAAAAATACCATCATTGTAAAGAAAACAAGAAGAGACGGAACCTTCGATCTTTCGTTTTCAAAGTCAGAGAAGATCAGAAAAAGACTGGTGACAAGGGAAGAAATCATGAAATCTTTGTTCTTCAGAACGAGCCAGAAAAGAAACCCGAAGGCCGGAAGGATTATCAGATAGGTTCTGGAAAATCTTTTAAGGGCGATCACCACGGTCACACCGGAGAGTGCCCCCAGAACGAACAGGTCGAAGTGTTTCATACCGGACAGAAAGAGCACGCTTGCGAACAGCACATCAGGGAACACTGTCCAGAGCCTCCTGGAAAGTCATGTTCTCCTTTATCCCTCTCACTATCACGTGGTTTTCCTCCAGTAACTTTGCTTTCTCCAGAAGATCCTGTAGATCTCTTCGCATGAGAAGGTAACTTCTAAAAGGCTTCGTGTTCGGATCTCGCAAACCGTAGGGGATGACAAAAACGATCAGTTTTGAAACTTTTGATCTCACCCTGAGAAGAAGTGGAAGTTCCTGCATGGTCAGATGCACACAAAAGAGCAACACCGTGTCCGATGGATCGAACCTGTGGACTTCCAGAATGTCCCTCGTGTCGAGAGAAGGTGTGTCCGTTCCTTTCACGGTGGCAAGCAGTTCAAAATCTGAAACCCAGTCTTTCTCGTTGTTTTTCCACACCCTCTCACCGATCACCACCAGTTCCACGGGCGTGTGGCTTTCTTTCAACTCTTTCACAACGCTTGCAACGAGTTTCACCGCTTCTTCCTCGTAGTGCTTTCTGAGTTCTTTCCAGACCTCTCCAAGTTCTGCATTTTTGGAAAGGTTCAGATCCAGAAAGATCTTCACTTTTCCAAGAGCGGTGTGATCGTGCTCTTTCACAAGGAGTTTTCCGTACCTTGCGGAGGCCTTCCAGTGTATCCTGTTCATCGGCTCACCGTTGTAATCTCTGAGGCCCTTCAACATCGTGTTGTCTTCCAGAAGTTTCAGTGGGCTCTTTCTGCCAGGAAGCAGTTCTTTCAGGGATTCTTTGTAAAAGGTGATGGGCAGGTATTCTGGAAAGACTATCACTTCGTCCTCCACCTCGAAGACCTTTTGAACGGAGAACATTGCGAATGCGTCTTCAAAGGTGATGGAAAAACCTTTCAAAATCTTCCTTCCACGTGTTCCGTAGGAGAAAATGAACGTCAGTTCCCTCGATGAAAGAGGATCCAGAATTATTCTTTCAGAATCTTTTTTGAAGAACCTGACGGGGGAGAGACTGGGCTGGAGTTTGAGGAAAAGTTTCATGTTTCCTGTGTTAATGATCTTGAACACCATCCTGGCTTTTTCATCCACGAAAAGTCTCGTCTTTGTGATGTATCTTTCTACTTTCAACTTCGGAAGGTTCCTGAGTACAAGAGAGAGGTCGATCCACCTTGTGATGGCAAAGAAAACAAGAAACAGCAGAAGGTTGTTCTGTGTGAGTATCCAGGCCATCACGGAAAAGATCGTGAGAATCACAAGTCCTCTCTTTTTCACCTTCATTCGATCACCTTCACATGATCGAGTATTTCTTTCACTATGTCCTCCTTCTTTTCCCTCTTGAGTCTGGATTCGGCGGACTGGATCACTCTGTGAGGGATCACGTACAGGGCGGCTTTCTTCACGTCGTCTGGAAGGACAAAATCTCTTCCTTCCATGAACGCAAGGGCCATGGAGAAGTGCATGAGGGCTATGCTTCCTCTTGGACTCATACCCAGAAGAAGACTCGAGTGGTTTCTCGTTGCGTTCGCTATATCAACGATGTAACGTTTCACATCGCCGCTGACAAACACGTTCCTCACCGCTTTCTGAAGATCCGTGAGTTCGTCGGGCCCCAGAACCGGTTCCAGATGTTCTACGGGATGGTCCTTTTCCTGAGAGGTGAGCATCTCCATCTCTGCTTTCTCATCTGGATATCCCATCTTCACACAGGTCATGAACCTGTCCAGTTGAGCCTCGGGAAGTGGAAAGGTTCCCTCGTACTCGATGGGATTCTGTGTGGCGATGACGAAGAACCTGTCGGAGAGTCTGTGGGTGATTCCATCCACGGTTACCTGTCCCTCTGCCATCGCTTCGAGAAGGGCAGACTGGGTTCTCGGAGTTGCCCTGTTTATCTCGTCTGCCAGAAGAACATCGGTGAATATGGGTCCTTTTTTGAAAACGAAGTCCTCTTTTTTCCTGTCGTATATGTACAGCCCGGTGAGATCCGTTGGTAAAAGGTCCGGTGTGAACTGAACCCGCTTGAAATCAACCCCCAGCGATATCGCAAGGGATCTTGCGAGCATGGTCTTTCCAACACCCGGCACGTCTTCCATGAGAACATGGCCCTTCGCAAGAAGTGTTGCGACAACCGCTTTTATCGCTTCCCTCTTTCCCTTTATAACTTTTTCGACGTTCAAAATCACTTTTTCGATCTTTTCTCTCACAGAACCACCACCCGATCGGTCGTTTTATAAAGTATATCAAATAACACATCGAAGAAACGCTCCGTTTGGTGTATAATTCACCAGAAAGGATAGGCAGCAGGGGGTGGCCGTGTGAATCTGGAAAACAAGGTTTCAAAGATCGGAAAAAACATGAAATCTTCGATCATAAGGGAGATCCTGAAGTTCGCTGCTGACAAAGACGCCATTTCCTTCGGTGGAGGAGTGCCGGACCCGGAAACCTTCCCGAGGAGGGAACTTGCCGAGATCGCAAAAGAGATCATAGAAAAAGAGTACCACTACACACTCCAGTACTCGACAACAGAAGGGGACCCTCTTTTGAAGAGACAGATTCTGAAACTTCTGGAGCGAATGTACGGTATCACCGGCCTCGACGAAGACAACCTGGTGTTCACCGTGGGATCCCAACAGGCACTGGACCTCATAGGAAAGATATTCCTCGATGACGAGAGTTACTGCGTTCTGGATGATCCGGCCTACCTTGGAGCCATAAACGCTTTCAAACAGTACCTTGCGAACTTCATCGTGGTTCCACTCGAAGACAATGGAATGGATCTGAACATCCTGGAGAGAAAACTCTCAGACATGGATAAAAAGGGAAAAATAAAACAGGTGAAGTTCATATACGTTGTGTCCAACTTCCACAACCCCGCAGGTGTCACTACCTCTCTGGAAAAGAGAAGGGCGCTCGTTGAAATTGCAGAGAAATACGATCTTTTCATCGTGGAAGACGATCCCTACGGTGCTTTGAGGTACGAAGGAGAAACTGTGGATCCCATCTTCAAGATAGGTGGACCAGAAAGGGTGGTTCTTCTCAACACGTTCAGCAAAGTCCTCGCTCCGGGTCTCAGAATAGGAATGGTGGCGGGAAGCAAGGAGTTCATCAGAAAGATCGTTCAGGCGAAGCAGTCAGCGGATCTGTGCAGTCCCGCTATCACTCATCGTCTCGCTGCCCGTTATTTGGAGAGGTACGATCTTCTCGAGCAGTTGAAACCCACCATCGAACTCTACAGAAGAAAGAGAACGGTGATGCTCAACGCTCTCGAAGAGTACTTCTCCGACATACCAGGCGTGAAATGGGTGAAATCGGAAGGCGGTCTCTTCATCTGGCTCACCCTTCCTGAGGGTTTCGACACCTGGGAGATGTTCGAGTACGCGAAGAGAAAGAAGGTGTTTTACGTTCCTGGAAGGGTTTTCAAAGTGTACGACGAGCCGAGTCCCTCTATGAGGCTTTCCTTCTGTCTGCCGCCGGATGAAAAGATCGTTGAAGGGATCAAAAGGCTCAGGGAAGTTGTCCTCGAGTACGGCAAGGAAAAACACCTTCTGTGAGGAGTGAGAGAATGTTTCTGGAAAAACTGGTTGAGATGGCTCGGGGAAAAGGAAAAAAGCTCGCGGTTGCGGCTGCGAACGATGATCACGTGATAGAAGCCGTATACAGGGCTTGGAAGGAGAGAGTGTGCGAGCCCGTTCTGTTCGGTCCAGAGGAAGAGATCACCAGGATCATCGAGGAACTCGTCCCTGAATGGAAGAACCCTCAAATCATAGATTGTCCCCCAGAAGAAGCGGGAAAACTCGCTGTGGAGGCCGTTTCAAAGGGAGAATGCGATTTTCTCATGAAGGGAAAGATAAAGACAGGAGATTTGATGAAGATCTATCTGGACGAAAGGTACGGTCTTCGAACGGGAAAGACGATGGCGATGGTGAGCGTGATGGAGATACCCGATTTCCCGAGGCCTCTCATCATCTCCGATCCCGGTATGCTGATAAGCCCCACTCTGGAACAGAAGGTGGACATGATAGAACACTGTGTTCGAGTGGCAAACGTCATGGGTTTAGAAACACCGAAAGTTGCCGTTGTCGGTGCCATAGAAGTTGTGAATCCAAAGATGCCCATCACGATGGAAGCGGCCATCCTCTCGAAGATGAACCAGAGAGGGCAGATAAAGGGATGTATCGTCGATGGTCCCTTCGCGCTGGACAACGTTGTGTCGGAAGAAGCGGCGAAAAAGAAAGGGATACAAAGCCCTGTGGCGGGAAAGGCCGACATCCTGATACTGCCAGATATAGAGGCGGCGAACATTCTGTACAAAGCTCTGGTTTTTCTTGCTAAAGCGAAATCCGCGTCTACCATTCTTGGTGGGAAAGTCCCTGTAGTTCTCACATCACGTGCAGACTCGGAAGAAACGAAGTTTTATTCCATAGCCCTCTCGGCGGTCTTCGCTTAGAAGACACACTTTTTCAGAACATCGAGGAGGATCAGGTTGGAGAGAAAGCCGTATCTCTCGTAGTTTTTTCTGAACTCTTCTTCCGTTTCTCTGCCACATATGTCAACGATCGTCTTTATGGCGAGGAACTTCTTCTCGTTCTCGTGGCACACCTTTGCCACGGCGGCGGAATCCATATCGACACAGAGGGCTCCCGTTCTTCTTTTTATCTCCTCGGCTTTCTCCTTCACTGTCACAAAGGCGTCCCCGCTTGCTATCAATCCCGTTTTGATCTCTCTGTTTGAATAAGCGATCACCTTGTCTTCAAGATCCTCACTGCCCGAGACGATGATTCCTTCATCACCAAGGGCCGTTTCGAAATCGTACTCAACGTAGGAATCTCCTATCACGACATCCCCAACTTCAACACCTTCCAGACCACCGGCGTTTCCCGTTAGAAAAACAGCATCTATGTTGAACCTGTCCAGAAAAGCCTGAGTAACGAGCGCGGCTTCGACCTTCCCGATGAAACCGTAACTCACGACCACCTCGTTTCTTCCTACAACTCCCCGCTGGTAGTATCTTTTCAAGAGACGTCCTTTTTCCAGGACTTCCATCTCTTTGAGCATGGGTTCCACTTCTATTTTGAACACACCGAGAACCAGGATCACGTTCCCACCTCCAGATGAGAAAAAGGGGCGCAGTGCCCCTTCACTCTCTCTGTCCAAGATACCTGTCTAGCTGGAAGATCACAGACATCTGACCATTTGCCTTTTCTAAAAGATCGAGGATTTCTCTCACTTGATCTTCTTCTTCCACCTGCTCGTCAACGAACCATTTGAGGAAACTCACGGTGGCGTGATCTTTCTCTTCCGAAGCGAGTTCCAGGATGTTGTAAATCGACTGGGTGACGAATTCTTCGTGTTTCAGAGCCGCTTCAAAGGCGTCTTTTATTCCATTCCAATTCGAAGGTGGCTTCTCTATGGCTTCGAGTTCGACCCTTCCTCCTCTTTCGTAGATGTATTCGTAGAACTTCATCGCGTGAGTGAGCTCTTCCTGCGCTTGCTTTTTCATCCAGTGGGCAAAACCCTTGAATCCTTCAGCGTCGAAGTAAGTTGCCATCGAAAGATAGAGATAGGAAGAGTAGATCTCCCTGTTCAACTGATCGTTGAGCGCTTTTCTCACTTTTTCTGAGATAACCATCATCTCACCTCCTACTGTACAATTCTACCACTTGCCACAGTTTTGCCACATTTTTCTGTTAATAATCAAAATGGGGGTGATACGATGAGGAATGGTTTCACGATCGTAGAGCTTTTGATAACTATAGCTGTTCTTCTCATCGGAATACTCTTGGTTCTGGGATTCACAGCGAGAACAATTGTTGCCACTGTTCAGTCGTTTACCACGATCGAGTTAGCGGACGATCTTTTGAAAGCAGCGATGGAAATAAGAAAGGAGATTTTGAAAGCAGGTCCCAGAGCGGATCAGATTTATCCGGAAAATCCTGAAAAAATTTCTTTCCTTGTGAACGTTCCTTTCGGTGGAGAAAAGTACTATTCCAGGAACTACACATACACCATTGCATTTGAAAAACCGGACATCAAATTGTACATCTTCCAGGAAGATTCGAACAGCACAGATACGAGGATACTCGTGACAGATATTTCAACCTGCACATTTTTGGCGGGTACCGGTACTGTCTCTTTTGTTATAGGAAAAGAAAAACACAACATCGAAAGAACCTATTTTATGAGCGTAGCACTTCCCAATCTGAAGTGAAGGGGTGATCTTTATGAGGAATGGTTCCATTCTTGTGACCACTGTGATAATTCTGGTCATCGTTTCCGTTCTGGGAATCTCTGTGTTCTTCGCGTTCAATCAATACCGTGAAAATGTGGAATTGACCGCTCAGAGACTGGAGGCTACTTACAGAGCTTCGAACATTTTGAACCTTGGTGTTGCCTGTCTAAAAAAACACTTCGGTTTTTTGGGGATGGAAATCAACTGGTCCACTGGAAGTGTGACATGGTTTGATGATTTCAGAAAAAGAGTTCTGCTTCAGTCAGATGGAGATGCCTGGGAGAATGTGTTCTCATTGCTGGACACAGAAAAATACTACAATCTTTCTTCAGACATCGATTTCTCTACTGAAGCATCAAAATTGGGATTTTCTAACTTTGAAGCAGTAGCCATTCCGTTCAAGAACAACCCGTTCTTTGCTCTGCTTGTTGTAAGAGCACAAGTCGGAAAGGCTGTGGTTTATAAATACGCTGTTCTTTCTTCAGACTTTCTGAACAAGTACGCGTATTTCACAGAAAAAGAAACAAGACCGGATGGAGATAAGATATACTTCATCACCCAAGATATTATCGATGGGCCTTTCAGATCCAACGATGTGATACACGTGAAAGGAGAGCCTCTTTTCAAAGGAAGCGTGGAGTTCAAGGATATCGATTTGGAAGCAGGAGAAGGTCCAAGATACGAAAATCCGCCTCCGAAGTATCTGACGGAAGAGGACATAAAGAAATACAACATAGAAAAGATAAAAGACTATTACTCACAACAGATCGAGAGAATAGTAAAGCCAGCGTCTGAAGTTGTTCTTTCGAGTGAACCAGTTGGGATAGAACTTCCGTCGATTAATGAATTCGTTGAAAGTTGGGAAGAAAAAGAGAATGACAAGACCATATATTACAAAAAACAACGAGAAATTGTTTACACGCTAGAGTTCAATACTCCGAAAGGAAGTAGTGGGAATGATTACTTGATAAAAGTATCATACAAGGAAGTTTACAGAATCTACAAGAGTGAAGACCAGGAAAAATGGAATTTTGTTAGAGAAGAGGTGTTAGGTGAGGGAGAACTTTTCCACATCAAATCCAAACCAAACAGCGATCAATATCATCTTGTTCTCCAGGGGAATGAAGCAAGAGAATTTCTTGGCCTTGACAGAAACGAGTACGATATATACTTCAACGGTGTTATCAAAACAGACAACGATGTTTATCTGAAAAATATGAGCGAAGGGAACATAAAACCCATGTTCGTTGATGGAAGGTACACCATCGTTGCAAACAACATATATATAGAAGACCACATCATCTACAACGATTACAGAGAAGTTCTGGAAGAGATCGCCGATAAGGAAAAAATAAGCGGGAACTCTGATCAGAAGATCGCACAGGCTGTGATCAGAAAGCTCGGTGTGGACGGAAACATCGAAGAAGATTACTCAGAGCTTTTGAAAAATCACGAATCAGACGATTTCCTCAATCTGGTAGCGTACAAAAATGTGGTGATAACTGACAAAAAGCCTAATATGAAGATTTTTGCAAGTATATACGCTTTCACCGGAAGTTTTTATGTAAAAGGTTACAACGAAAAGGATTTCCTCAAGAACAATGAGCGTGAGCTTACTATTTTTGGTTCTCTTGCACAGTACGTGAGAGGAGCCGTTGGAACTTTCTATTGGTCAAGAGATGGCAAACCTACCATCAAAACTGGTTACCGTAAAAACTACATCTACGACTGGAGAATCCTCAAGGGGTTTTCTGTGTTTGGTACCCCCACTGTGCCGAAGGAATCGAACATACTCAATGTGAGAGAGGTGTATTGACATGAGAAATGGGAGTCTTATAGTTGAAACATTGATAAGTTTGTTTCTCATTCTTCTCACCGTCGTTATATTCACAACGATCATTGTGGGAGTGGCAAAAAATGTGACATTCACCGAAGAATCCATTGAAACCTTTCTTTTTACCAATTTTGCGTACGATTTTCTTTCCAAGTACGAGGTTGGACATGAGATAGAACAAGGTGTGTACGAAGAGATAAACAGAGAATTCTGGAAAGACAAATGGAACGATCAAAATCCTCCTTTTCCTCATATTGATCCTTCAGTTTCAACCGTTGAGGATGTTGCTTTGCCCAGCAGCAGTGACGTGAAATACAAAAAGATCACGTTGAAGATAAAAATCAACGAAGGAGCTTCAATAGAGAGAATTGTTATAATAGGGGATTAAATTTTCCTGCCAACTGACCGATATATATGAATGGAAGATTAGATTCGGAGGGATCCACGATGAGGATCGATCCCACGGATGGGAAAGGAAACGAGGTGCTTCGTAGAGAAATAACGAGAAGGGAGCTACATGTGAAAGAGAACGAGTCGACACCTGTTGCTGAGATGAAAAAACAGCAGGAAGAGGACGTTCAGAGAGCTATAGAAGAATTCTCGAAGAAGCTGGAGAAACTAAGAAAGATCTTCAGAGGAGAGGCTGAATTCAAATACGACAGCGAATTGAACATGGTGATTGTGAAGATAAAAGACACCGAAACAGGAGAGATCATAAGACAGATCCCTCCAGAGGTGATGGTGAAGATCGCAAAGAGCATAAACGAGCTGCTTGGGATCCTCGTAGACGAAAGGGTGTGATCGTATGGACCTGAGTAAAATAGCGAGCACCATAAATATGAGATATTACTCACAGCTGGGTGGTTTCCAGGTGGGGGGAGCTGTCAGCGGACTCGACACCCAGTCCATCATAAACGCTATTCTCGAAGCAGAAAGCCAGCCGCTTCAGAATCTCACAGAAAAGTACGAAAAGTACGAGCTCATGCAAGAAGCCTACACAGAAGTGAAGACCAAACTCAGAGAGTTCAGAGATCTGGTCTACAGTTTCAAACTCCAGAGTACCGTTGTCCAGAAAACAGCCGTTTCTTCCAGCTCTCTTCTTTCAGCTGAGGCTTCCTCTGTGGCCGTCACGGGTGTATACCATGTGAAGATCGTTCAGACCGCAACTTACACCACGTTGGCTGGAGCGAGTGAAGTTGTTCCACCTCCCGATTCAACGAAGACGTTTGGGGAACTCGATTACATGTACACACCTCAGGAAGGAACTGTAAGACTGTACAACAACGAAACGGGAAACTACGTGGAAGTCCAGGTTCTCTCCACAGATACCATAGACGATATTGTCAATAAGTTGAACACCGCTCTTTCCTCTGCTGGAATAACGGGAAGCGTCAGCTACGATACCAGCACCGGCAAAATCAGCATCACTTCCGATAAGAATTTCTCGCTCGTTGACATCACAGGAAACTTCACGAAGGTATTTCATCTGGATGAAGCCAGTCTGAACTACAGTGGAGGAAATTATTCTTTCACCAGCACCGCCTCTGTGAGCGGGCTTTCCACAGCGAAAACTCTTCAGCAGATTGCTACGTACACTTCAAAGACCATAATAAGCGGAAAGGTGAAGATAAACGGTGTGGAGATAGATGTGGATCAGAACGACACGTTGTCTTCTCTTATAGAGAAGATAAACGACAGCGAAGCCGGGGTTACCGCCAGTTATGATTACCATGCGAACAGAGTTGTGATCATTTCAAAGACCTCTGGTCCCGAGGCCATCACCCTGGAAGACACATACGGGACGGGTTTGTTCTCGCTTCTTGGAATAGAAAATCACAGTCTCTACGTGGGTCAGAAGGCTCATCTTCAGATCAGTATGGACGGCACGAACTGGGCGGATGTGTATTCAGATACGAACGACGTGGAGTACAACGGTGTCACTTTCCACATCTCTGGAATGACATCCGAGACGATCACCGTTGATGTGAGAGTCGACACGGATGCGATAGTTGAAAAGATAAAAGAATTCGTGGATAAATGGAACGAAACGATGGATTATCTGAACGAAAAGCTCACAGAAGAGCCGATAACCGATAAATCCGAAGAAGAGATGACAGAAGAAGAGAAGATGAAAGGGGTTCTGAAAGGAGACGATCTGTTAGAAGAGATCTTCTCTCGTCTCAGAGGATTCATCACGTATAAAGCTGAAGGAGACATAAACTACCTCTGGGAACTTGGGATCAGCACAGGAGACATAGGAACCGGATACGAGAACATGATGAAGGGTCATCTCGAAGTGGATGAGGAGAAACTGAGACAGATAGTGGAAGAGGATCCGGACAAGGTGTGGGAATTCTTTGGTGGGGAGAACGGTTTTGCCACACAGCTCGACGATTATCTGTGGGAACTGGTGAAATTCAACGGTAGAATCGACCAGGTCGCGGGAATAAGCGGTCGAATAGAAAGAGAACAGAGATTCCTCGCCACACAGATAGCGAGCTGGATTGAAAGGCTCTCCAAGAGAGAACAGGAACTCTGGAGGAAGTTTTCGGCCATGGAGGAAGTGATCTCTCAGCTTCAGTCCCAGGGAAGCTGGATCTCTCAGGCGTTGCAAAGTAATAATAAGTGATTTTTTTTTGTATGACTTTCGATTTAAAAATCGATCTTTTTAAACGAAGAGCAACCTCTTGAAGGTTGCTCTTTTTGTTTTCTAGTTACTTTGATTATTTGACTGGTACAATAGAGGCATCTATGATATAATGATAGTAAAAAATTTCAAATTATTTTAAATAGACGGGAGAGGGGATTATGAGTATTTTCGTGAAAACCTTTGGCGGGACAAGAGTTATCAAGAACAATGATATCGTGAACGCAAGAGACTGGCCATCGCAAAAAGCGTTTGCCCTGTTCAGGTATCTCATTTTCAGAAGGAACGAAGAAGTGTCCGTCGAAGAGATCTACAACCTCTTTTGGGAAGACATGGACGACACATTCGCGAAATCAAATCTGAACACCACACTCCATATTATAAGGAGAACCACCGGAATAACGAGCGAAGAACTCTTTGTGAAAGGAGATCTCTGCTGTTTCTTCCCGGGAGACAAAATCACCATAGACGCAGATATTTTCGAAGAGTGCCACAGAAATCTGATGAAAGCCACATCGGATATTGAACATGAAAAACTTCTTAAGAGGATGTTCGAGATTTATGCAGGACCGTTTCTAATCGAAGACATTTTCGCAGAATGGGTGCAGGAAATCAGAGAAATCTACGAATCGTGGTACTCAGATGTTTTAAAAGAGCTCTTCAAATTGTATCTGGCAAAAAAAGATTACGACGCCGCCCTCGAGATGGTAAACGCTTATTTTCAGAGAGAGCCTTACGACGAGGATATGTACTACAAAGCAATAGAGGTCCTTCTGAAAAAGGGTGATATCACAAGGGCAAAACGCGTATACGACAAGCTCTCGAGTCATCTTATGGAGATAGGGATCAAACCTCGATTGAAATTCGATGATTTTCTCTCCAAAAGAGGCTCAGAATTCATGCTGAACGGTAACAAGGCAGTGGTGGTTGATGAAAAGCTTTTTGAAAGTTTCCTCTTTCTGGAGAGTCGAAGGAGAGAAAAGTCTTTTGTCCTCGTCGAGGTGAAACTGATGAATAAGAGTATCAGCACTGAAGATGTCTCCCAAAGGGTAGCATCTCATCTTCGAAAGGGAGACGTGATGACCTTCTCAGGTGAAACTATCCGAATTCTCTTCCACTGTCCCGAACAGCGTCGTCCAACAATGGAAAAACGTGTAGCAGACGTCCTCGAGAAAGTTGGAGTGAAGAAAGGTCAGTACGAAATTTCCTGAAAACACAGATCAAAAAATAGCGCCGCTGTCTCGCATTTGAAGCAGCGACGCTCAAAGAAATGTGGTTAATGAATGTATCGGGAGAAATGGGGATAGAGAAGGATCAAAATGAGTACCTCACCCCAACGAAAATCTTGTAGTTTGTAGAGTCATATGATGCTCCTAAAAGAACAGTTATATTCTTGCTGAGATCATACCCTGCACTTAGAGACACCTCCCACGGCGTTTCCTCGAGTGTCCAATGACTTCTGAAAGAAAGGCTCACAGAAAATCTGCTGAGTTTCAGATCTCCCCTACCCCACCAGAGTATTCCGGAGAATTTTGTGAGATCGAAGAGTGCGTACACACCAGCTGAAAGTGAAAGGTTTCCCACACTGGTACGATCTGAAAATCCTACTCCCAAATATCTGAACCGCCAGTAGATAGCCCCGAGTTTCAATTCTTCTCCAAACAGTTTCGTTTCTATGAGAAGTCCATCGGGAAAAGAAGCGGAAAAATGGATGTTTTTGTTCAACCAGAGACTTACTCTGGCTTCTGGATGAGAGGAAAGCAGTATGAAACTCTCTTCAGGCTTTTCTTCTTCTTTACCCATGAACTCCTCAAGTCCAGAAACATTTCCCGCAACGAAGACTTTTTCTTCAGGAGGTTTTTCTACAACGAGAGCCCTGCAGAAAACGATCATTCTGTGTTCTTTCTCATCCGTTTTGAATTTGGAGTAGGCTATCGGCTGGAAATCTTCCTGGGAGATCCAGAGTTTTGTTCGAAGATGCGCACCATCCAGTTTCATTTCGATATCAGATAAAACGCTTTGTTTGTCCAACTGCTGTGGTGTTATCGAAAGGTACATCTCCTGGACCGTTGTCATCCCCTGTGTTACTGTGAGGATCTCCTCCCTTCCTACACGTACAACGGCCGATTTCCCGAGGACAGTGAGGATCCAGGGTTTTGAAAGAATTCTGTAGGAATCGCGTATCACGGGAAATTTCGCCTTTATAGAGAGTGGAAAAAGCTTCAACTCTACCGTATCACTCGAGTAGTGTATCGAACCCTCGTTGGACTCATCGGTACTGAGATAGAGCTCCTCCAGAGAAACTCCAGTTCCAGTGCTTTCTTTCACCTCTGCCATCACGAACTGATACATGATCATGGGTTCCGAGAACACCGTTGCAACAGCGAAAACCAGAAAGATCATCAGCGACCATTTCATGATCACTCACTTCCCTGGATTTCCGCCTTGATGAATATGTAGAGTTCTTTTTGGGAATCTTTTTTCATCGTACCACCGAAGAGGTATCTTATGAGTGGAATCTTGTTCAGTATGGGCACTCCGGAGCTGGTCTGGGCGTTGTCTTCGATGGTGGCACCGGAGATCACAACAGTTTGTCCGTTTTTCAGGAAAAGTGTTGTAGAGAGTTCGTTCTGTTTTACAGCGAATGTTCCGAGTTTTTCTCCTGCGAAGTGACTGACCTTTGGTGAGAGTGTGAGCTCGAGTTCCTCTTTGTCCATCACACGTGGCTGAATGTCGATGCTCACCCCAACGTCTATGGACTCGATCCTGCTCACCGCTCCTTCAGCCTGAAGGAGAACAACCTGTCTTTCTCCCAAGAAGAGAGAAGCCTTTTCTCCGCTCTTCACAATGATCCAGGGATCGGCTGTGATCTTCGCCTTTTGATCTTCTTCGAGGAGTTTCAACTGAGCTAGAATCTGTCCGAAGACGTCTGTCTGAACGTTGATGAGACCTGTTACCAGACCGAGAGTAGCCGACCAGTTCTCGTTGAATTCCTGACCAGAGCCGAAGGAGTAATCTAAACTGTTCAACCCCAGTTCGTTCGAGTAATCTTTGGAAACTTCTGTGACGATCACGCTGATTTTCACCTGCGGTATCGGGATGTCTATCTTTTTGAGATCTTCTTCGAACTCCTGTATGATCTCTTCAGGTGCTGTGATGGTTACCATGTTGTTCTTCTCGTTGAATTTGACGTAGCTCTTGTAAACTGCTGGTAGAAGTTCCTGTGCGTCGGCTGTGGTTATGTATTTCAGCTTGTAGGTCTTTGTAACTGCAAGGTATCTGAAGGCAGGATTCGCTGGGTCCGGTGATCCCACAAAATAAAAGCCGTCCATCTTCTTGAAAACGTATCCTCCAGGCATGAGGATCATCTTCAGTGCCTGTTCCAGGGGTACTTCGTTTAGCTCCATAGTGATGAAACCAGTCACAGTCGTGTCCGCTATGATTGGAATTCCTGTCTGCGCGGATATATCAGCGAGAGCATCCAGAATGTAGGTGTCCTGGAATATGTTGCTCACCAGGGGTTCCTCCTGTGCCGTCATCACCGCCGTTATCAACACGAATAAAACGAAACCGAGTTTTCTCATTCCCCATTCCTCCCTTCCATCTGGAAAGACTTTCTCAAAACGATCGGTGACTTACCGTAGTCGCACCTCGCGAGCAGTTCGTACTGACCTTCTTCCAGAACGACGGGTATGAAGATGCTGAAGATCCTCTTCGTTCCTGGAAGTACGGGATTCGTCGACGAGATCTCTTCCTGGATGAGACTTTCCACTTTTTCTGGTATTATGAGACCTTCGTCCGTCACCTGCTGAGGTGTGATCCTGTTCAAACCGAAAGTGATCTTCGGCAGAAGATGATAGTTCCCCGTGTTCTCAAAGACGATGTCCGCGTAAATACCATCTTCCTTCACGGTGTAAACCAGATCGGCGCTCGCTTCTTTAGTTATATCCTCGTCCTTTCCAGCGAACACGAGAAGATTTGCCCCCACTTCCGTCTGTAAACCACCTTCTGTTTTGAAGATCACATCTGCGTAATAACCTCCCGTGAAATCTTTTGGAATTCTCACGGCGACGCGCACGTTTCTGGACTGTCCAGGTCTCAAACTGAAAGAAGCTGGGGTGAGTTTGATCCACTCGGGAGGAGTACCCCTTTCTTCTTCCGGAAGGATCTCTCCGTAGAGGTCATAAACCAGGGGCAGAATCTTTCCTTCTACCTGAAGGGTCTCTTCTCCCAAGTTCGATACTTTCACTATCGCTGATCTGTAAGATCCTGGAATCGCTTTGATTTCGATATCTGCTGGATCCACGGTGATCATCACAGGATTTGCTTCCTCTTTCTCTTCTTTAGTCTCCACTTTTTCTGACGTTACTGTGAACGTGGTCTCTGCCACGATGGGTCTTCTTCCACCGTAATCGACAACGGCCCTTGCGATGTACTCTCCCGGTGGAAAGAATCTTCTTGTGATCGTTCTCATGTTGACGGTGCTTTCTGGAAGGATCACTCCTCTTCCACCACCGAGAGGCATTTTTGCTATCGTTCTTCCTTCTTTTGTCTTTATCGTGAGAGTTCCCTTTGTGACTATGTGAACGTTACTCCTGTTCAACACGCCGAGTGTGAAGACAAGAGCCCCGTTTCCAATCTGCATCCTTATTGAAGGAATGTCATCTGATCTTTCCACTTTGAAATAGGCTGGAAACGCCTCCACCCTCTGTCTTGTTCCAGAGAGAACAACTTCCAAAAAGCTCGCCATCCTGTACCTGAACTCGACTTCACCGTAGGCTCCCTCTTCAGCGGGTCTCTGGGTCTCCGGTGTTTGAGGTCCCTGAATCTCGAATGTGATCGCCCCGTACAGTCCTCCAGAGACACCCCTTGGTACGTTCACCGTCACGATGACCGTCTTTGTTTCTTTCGGCTGTACGGTGATGGTGTCTGGTTCAACCCGAACCCATCTTGCGATCGAATACTTCGTGCTTCCCGGCTCTCTCAGATCGTACGCTCCATCCACCGTTTCGGTTATATCCATGACCATCGCTTTCAGGGTAACGGGATCGAACTCACTGTCGTTCTCCAGAAAGATCTCGTAACTGAAACTGGTTCCCGGACTCACGGTTTTGCTCACCACGATGGGATCCATTCGAACAGATATTCCCTGAGCGAAAAAAACCGCACTAACAAAAACAACTATCATCAAAACTATCCTTCTCATCCCCATCACTCTCCCAAACAAAATAAAAGGCGAGGGGAGGACCCTCGCCTTCTCTTTCTGAAGAGACTTATCTTTCGCTGTTCACGTAGTTTTCCAGATCTTCCACGTAGTTTCCTTCCTCGTCGATCCACGGTTTTTGGTTCTTAAGTGTGAGTGTGATCGTGCCTGTGTCTCTGTAGGTAGATGCACTGTTACATCTCACAACGTGTATTCTGTTCCAGAGTTTGTAGGTTGCGCCGTCATGGAGGATTTGACTGTCAGGTACTAACAGAGTCACATTGTTGAGATCTGGAGCAGGTGTCCACACTTCTTCCGGTATGGGAAGCTGAGGACCGAACGCGTATTCTACCTCGATCGTGTCGTTAACACTCGTTCCCGTTGCGTACTTCAGGTGATCAAATCCACTGAAGGTGATCTCAAGATCGCTGTTGCTATGAAGTTCTGCTGTTATACAGTTGGCGACGTAGGTTCCGGGTTTTCTCACAAACCAGGTCCACTTCGTTCCCGTAAGGTGCCATTTCACCCACTGGGCGACCTGAACTTCCAGAGTCATGGGAATTTCCCACTGGTGTCTGTTACAGTTTCCGCTCATTCCTTCACTGATTAACGCTCTTGCGTTATTTGGATCACTATCTCCGTAAGTGTAAACCGTTACTTCTTGCTGGGCAAAAAACAGAGAACTCACTATCAAAGCCAACATTATCAACAAAAGTCTTCTCATACCAATCCCCTCCTCAATTGTTCATGATACAACACGTACCAACTTATCTTTCAGGGGTCACGTAATTCGCCAAATCTTCCACGTAGTTTCCTTCTTCGTCGATCCAAGGTTTCTGGTTTTGAAGCGTGAGCAAGATGTATCCGGTGTCTCTGTAGGTGGATGCACTGTTACAATTCACTACCTTGATTCTGTTCCATAGATAGAAGGTCATCCCATCGTGGAGTTCCTGGCTGTCCACCAACGTATAGGAAAGATCGTTTACATCGGGTGCTCTCACCCAGCTTTCAGGATCTGGCATTCCCTCGTCGGTCATAACGGTGTAGTAGGCTTCGATCTTTGGGTTGACACTGCTTGTTCCTGTGTAGGTTGGGTCATCAAAACCACTGAATGTTACCAGAACATCTCCGTTGCTTGCGACAGTTCCCACTATGGAGTTCGCATAGTAGTCTCCAGGTTTTCTCACAAACCAGGTCCACTTCGTTGCGTTCAGACTCCACTCGAGCCACTGGGCAACCTGTACTTCTGTTGTGAATTCAATCTGCCACTCAGGTTTGTTACAGGATCCATCGGCCGGGTACGCACTGAACGCTCTTGCCAGGTCGTTCGTTGCTGGAAGACTGATGTACTGACCATCCTCGTACTTCCAGACCTCAAGTGGTGTCTGTGCCAGGGCGAAAGAGAACAACGCTCCCATCAAAACTAACCAGAGTAACTTTCTCATACAAACCCCTCCTTCTACTCACCTTCTGGTGAGGTATCGACGTACAGTTTAGAGTTGTTGATGGTGAAGGTTATCACACCTTTGCTGATGTAGGTGTCCGCTGACAGACTCCTTGGAACGTTGATTTTTTGCCACAGAGAGAAGCTGTCTTCTAGAAAACTGAGGTCGTCGAACCACTCTGTGGGAATCTCGTCACCATAGGCCACTTTCAGATCCACACTATCTTTCTCGTTCGAAGGATCGGGAAAATTCACGTAGATGGAAAGGTGTGTGTTCGCTTCAACTTCGAGCACTTTCGCAACGTACACGCCGGGTTTCTTCACAAACCAGGTGACCCTTGTACCGCTCAGATGGATCTTTACACACTGTGAAAGCCTTCCTCCCCATGCGGTTTCTTCTCTTCCACTGCTGCTACTCACAACTCCATGAAGGAGAATGTAGAATTTGTTGTTCAGCCTGTTCAACCTGGTGAAACTGTTCTGGAAGAGAAAGGAGAGAGAAACCTCGAAGGTGTAGGTGCTCACAGGTGAGTCGAATTCTTCCTTGAACGGAAACTGACCCGGTGCCTGATTTCCCTCGGGCTCTTCGGAGAGAACGTTGAGGTGTGCTTCTTCCAGATACCACTCATCGTCGATATCCACTCTGACGTAGAGGTTTTCTGAATCGTTCCAGACGGTGACGGTTCCCACCACTGTGTTCTGGCCTGCCCAGAAGCTGAAGAGTTCCTCCCCATCTCCCAGCTCGTATTCCATGTAGTAGTACCACTGACCCTTTCCGCGATAGGAGTTCATTTCAACAACGCTTCCTGTGGTTTGTCTCTGAGCAGGTGGGAGAACGAACACGTCTTCTTTGACCTCCTTTTCCCACCTCCCGGTTTCACTGTCGTATCTGTAGGTTGTGATGGAAAAAGACAGACTGAAAAGAACAACGATGAAAACCCCCAATCCCCACTTCTTCACGGATTTCGCCCCCCTACGATTCAAACTCTACCCACTGATCTCAAATTGCGAAGAAAGGAAAGGAAAACTTCAATGAGTCTTTAATGAAAAAACAATAAAGATTGGTACACTTTGTTCGGGGGTGATGAACATGGAAGTGAAGATAGAAAAACCCACACCGGAAAAACTCAAAGAACTCGGTGTGGAAAGGTGGCCTATCTGGGAAAAGGAAGTCAGTGAGTTCGACTGGTACTACGACACGAACGAGACCTGCTACATTCTGGAAGGGAAAGTGGAGGTAACAACGGAGGACGGAAAAAAGTACGTGATCGAAAAAGGAGATCTCGTCACATTCCCTAAGGGCTTGAGGTGCAGATGGAAGGTCCTGGAGCCTGTGAGGAAACACTACAACCTGTTTTGAACTTGAAATATCCCAAAAAGTGTCGTAGAATAATGGTGCACCACGCTAGGCGGGGGGTTGGCGGTCCCCTGTACCCGAAATCCGCCATATGCGGGGCCGAACTCCCACCCGAGGCTCTTCGGGTCGGGAAACGGTGTGGTTCGGAAGCGATGAAGGTCGGGTCCTACGCAACGGAGCCCTGTGAACCTGGTCAGGCCCGGGAGGGAGCAGCCATAAGCAGGTGTCTCCGTGTGCCGTGGGGGTGCCCGACCGGAGCTCTCCGACCACGTACGCCCCGGTCCGGGGATGTCGACGGTGGGTGCGTGGTGCATCTTTTGTTTGGCTACACCATCGTCGAGGTTCTCAGTTTGCTTTTCTGTTTCTGCACGATCGCACTGATCGGCTTTCTCTCCCTCTCTCTTGCCCTGGAGACAAAAGCCCACCTTGTGAACGATCTGGACAGAACACTCGATGAACTCTACGCTGTGGATTTCATGAGGCACGAGTACGAGGTGAAAAAGGCAGAAACACCTTCTTCCTCCGTTACTCCATCCTGTCTGAGTTTCAATGCAGATTACAAGGGAAAAAGCGGCAGGATCTCTTACATTGTGGTCTTCAACGATGGACTGTACAAACTGATTCGAAGAGGATTGAGTGGTGAAGGAAACAACTATCTACTCGAAACGAAGAAGAAGATAGTTTTCCTTCAGGATGGAAAGGTGTTCTCCGTGAGGATAGGAGGCACAACCTACGATCTTGGGGTTTCAGAGTAGTCCTCTGTGTTTTATGAAGTAGTACACCACTATCCAGCTTCCCAGCATCACCTTCAGATACACGATCACGTTGGCTAAAACGATGAGGTTCCTTCCAGGAAGAATCAGGAAAGCAAGGAAAAGAAAGAGAGCCATGATCATCTTCTCGAGAGAGTGTACACGCATCCTTTCGAACTTCCTCTCGAAATTTTCGAACTCCTCGACCATGGCTATCAATGCAAGAGCCGTTCCACCCGCAACTCCGGCCGAGAACCCCCCACCGGGACTCACATGACCCTCGATCGCAAGGTACAGAGATCCCACCAGAAGAAAGAACGCGATGAAACGTGTGAAGATCCTGATGGAAACGTCTGATATACTCTTTATCTCTTCAGGAGCGGGAAGGTACGACATGTGAAAGGAGACTCCCAGAACCGCAAGGGAAAAGATGAGCACCTCGAACACCGTATCGTACACCCTGTTCAGAAGGTATATCTGCGTTATGGGATTTTCCACCACAGTATCTCTGAGATCTATGGGAATCTTTTCGAAACTCCCACTTGCAACCAGCACAGCCCCAAAAATCACAAGCACCGCTATCCAGACCCATCTCATCTGCTCTCCTCCCCAAAATACTTCCTCTTGAGCCTTTCTACAAATTCCTTTTCTGTTTTCAAAAAGCGTCTGAACCGGCTCTTCAGTTCCTCGTCGGCAAAGAGTATATGGTAGCTTCCTTCCTTCTGAAAGATATGGTTCAGTTCTTCTCCTCGATAGGTCCTGTCCATGTATCTCAGAAGGTCGATCTTTTCGTCTTCGAGGTAAAAGATCTTCGTTTCCAGGTATCCCTTCCTGTCTTCTCTGAAAACACCACCGCACCCGATGTCTATCCTTCCATCATTCAGTGCCTTCATCAGATCATCGAGAGAGTCGTATTCCACGAACTCCATCCCGTAATCGTACTTTTCGCAGAAGCTCTTCACGAGTTCGTATTCGAAGCCTGTGAAAGCTTCTCCGATCTTCTCAAAGAGCAGTCTCACGGGTGTGAATCCAACTTTTATTCTGTCTCTGGATTTGAGAGCTATGAGATAAACAAGGGTTGTGAGAAGGGCCCCCAGGAGTGCCTCGGCTATGGCGACGTCTGGTGCGGCAAGAACGGTGTAAAGTAGTGTCGCCAGAACGCTGATGGCGGTCCTTCCAATGACCGAAAACATTCTCACCGGTGTGAAGATCGTGTAGAAAGAGATTGTTATCATCGAAAGGAGAACGATGTACTCTATCAAGAGGATCCCTCCGTGTACATACGCGCTATCACGTGGGAGATGAACGGTCCCCACACGAGCAGAATCACCATCATGAGGACGGTCCTTGAGACATCCTCCCAGAAGTTGAAAACCACAAAGAGCGATCCCACCGTGTCGGATATACCTATGAAGTGTATCTTCAGGTAAAAATCCCTCTTTATGAGAGCAAAGAAAGTACCAAGGCACATCAGTGCCACACCGATGTAGATCATTCCTTTCTCCCCCTCAGAAAGTATGAGAAAAGAACCACACCACTTCCACCGGCAAGCAGGTAGAAGATGGCAACATCCCGCACCTGGGAAAGTCCCGGAACAAGGTACGACAGTGCGTATATCAGAACACCTGTTTTGGTAGAAAGTGAGGAGATCCCGAGTAGTTTCTCCCACCGGTTTCTTCCCAAAACAGCCAGGATAACACTCAAAACGAGAGGAACGGTGAGTATCCAGATCATCTTCTCCCCACCCGATGAACCACTATGTACCCTTCATCGGAAACGACAACCAGCGTTTTTGGAGTGAGAGTGATCGTGAGGGTCTTTTCCAGTTCTTCCCATTCATCCTCCACCGAAACCTCGTAGGCACTTCTCTCCCTGGACGACAGCATCACCACAATCGATTCGAAGATCGCCTTCGGCGTGTGGTAGATGAGTTTGAGAACAAGAACCGGGAATCTCTCAAAATGCGTGGGTCTTGTGAACAGGTAGGCAGCGAGGCTCATGAGAGCCCCAAGGACAACGGTCAGAATGGTGACTCTTTGGGAAAGAATCACAAAGAAAACTGTCCCCGTCACCACTGCAGCGAAAACAGACACATCATCACCGTCCCAAGAAGGTAGATTCCAAGCATGGAATCGAAATCCTCCAGAGGGTACCTTTCGATCCTGCACCTTCTGAAAAGAAGATGAACCAGAAGGCCTGATCCTATCAAAAGAACACTCTCAAGCGATGATTTCCAGTTTGCAAAGAAAATTCCGATCACAACGGATGAAGCGGCAAGTATTACGCTGTAGGGTTTTATCCTTCCCTGACCTGAAAAAACAAACGGCTTCATCAAAAACCGCCAGAACGTGGCGGCAGTTCCAGCGAAGGCGATCTCCATCAGAAGTTTTTCCCAGCCGTGGATTTCCAGAAGCACCATGTTCTTCGAAAAACCCGAAAACCCGGGAAAGCCCATGATCGAAAGACTGGCCAGTGCAAGCGAAAGCCACGTCCAGAAATCGAGTCTTTCCCATTCTTCTGTGTTCCTGCCGGGAAGTTCGTCTTTCAGAAGAAAGAGCCACGACTTGGAAACACCGTGTGCCAGCGAGTACACAGGAGCGGTTATGGGGGACACGAGGACTATTCCGATCTGCGAGAGCGTGCTGTAGGCAAGCGTTCTTTTGTAATCCCTGGAAAGAAAAGCAAGGACAGCTCCGGAAAGAGCCGAGAATATTGCAAAGTACTCTATCAATTCCCAGTTCACAATTTCTTCCATCCTCAAAAGGCCGTAGACTGCACTCTTTACGACCACACCAGAGAGGACGGCAGAGATCACCGTTTCCGCTTCGGAGTGAAGTTGTGGAAGCCACATGCTGAACAGAAAAACTCCTGCCCTCAGAAGAAGTCCGGACGTGATCAGGGAAGTGGCAAAGGGATTTTCGGATAATCCGGATATGGAGAGGGTGCCGTTTTCTGCGTACAGAATGGCAACACCTGTGAGGTACACGTTCATACCGATCGTTCCAAGGATCAGGTATTTGAAAGCGGACCAGTATTGAACCTTCTTTCTTCCCTCCACAACCAGCAGAAAGGTGAGAAGAGATACCGCCTCGATCGTCACGTAGAGGTTGAACAGATCGGCGCTCACGAAAGTGAGATTGAGAACCCCAATAAGGACAAGGAGAAGATTCGAAAGATTCACACTCATCTTCCTGGTAAAGACAGCAAGGAAGACCAGGGCGGTGAGCAGAAGGAAGTAATGTGATATGTGATCTAGCAGAAGGTGTACACCGAACTCCCCTGTCAGTGTGAGATCGAATCTGTAATTGCCGAAAACAACACCGAGAATGAAAAGAAAATTGATCCATACCATCCACACCGGAGCTTTTCTTTTTAAAGAAAGAAGAACAATACCGAGTGCCACAAGAAAGAAATTGTAGGAAAGGAAAATCACTCTTTTTCTCCCCCTCGATTCCTGTCGAGTCTGTCGGAAGAGACAGAAGAATACTTCGAGGAAATCACGCTTGCTATGGTGACGAGAAGAGCGACGGTTGCAAAACCGATCACTATCGAGGTGATGATAAGGGCCTGCGGAACAGGATCGGCCGCACCCGGATGAAATGGTATCGGAACATCCTTTCCCTGCTTTCTTGACACGATCACGAAGAAGCTGACAACCCCGGTTCCCATGATGTCGAGCGAGATGATCTTCTTGATGAGATCTCTGTTCACAAGAACGCCCAGAAGACCTGCCAGTACCACCATCAAAGAGAGCCGTTCAAGCATCTTTCTATCACCTCTTTTCCCACAAGGAAAAGAGCATCGGCGTAGGTCAGTTCGTCGAACAGAAATTCATCTCCCACCTTCACTTTTTCTGATTCAAACCACACGAGGTAATTTTTCGGAGCAACCACATTGGTCGGGTTCAATTTCCTCATCACCTTCTTCATGACTGCCCTTCTCACCCTGTCCCCAAGGGCAGGATCCAGGGGACCTGCCACCACGTATCTTCTGAGTTCAACCGGAACGTGGTATCCTATCCTAATCACCCGAACCCCCCAACCTTCCAGAATACACACGAGGTCAGAGCAAATATCTATCGCTTCCTCCAGGTCGAGCGGACTGTATTGAGAAGCCTCCATCATTCTGTGAAGCTCCGTCCCTTCAAAGACCAGAGTGGGATGTATCCTCACCAGGTCAGCACCACACTCTATCGTTCTCAGGGCAGAAAGTATCTCGCCTTCTCTGCTGCTTTTCGGCAGTCCCACCATCAGATGCACGCTCAATCTGAACCCCATTTTCTTAATGAGTTTACAGGCCTTTTCTGCCTCATCGGAGGTGTAACCCCTCTTTGAAGCCTCCAGCACCTCGTCCGAGAAGGACTGAACTCCCACTTCGATCGTTTCGACATCGTATTTTTTCAGAATCTCGAGTTTTTCCACCGTCACCTCGTCTGGACGGGTGGAGATCCTGATCGATTTCACCACGGGAAACCTTCTGACGAAACTCAGGTACTCCTCCATCTTCTGCTCGGAAAGGCCGGTGAACGTTCCACCGTAGAATCCCAGTTCGTATTCTTTGGATGTTTTCGAATACTCCTCTATGAGTTGTGCGATGTCATCAAGAGACGGGACCTTCACCTGTCCCGTCGCTTTCACCTGGTCGCAGAAGACGCATCTTTTCCTACAGCCTGCATAAGGAAGAAACACAGGGATGATCTTCATGTTTTTTCCGCCACCAGCTTTTCGTAGGCTTTCCTTGCTGCGTCTTTCTCGGCTTCCTTCTTCGTTCTTCCCCTGCCAACGGCAAGTGTCTCATCGTTCACACGGACTTCGACAACGAACAGTTTCTCACTGCCGTTTTTCTCCGTTCTCACCAGCACGTATTCCGGTGGTGTCTTGTGTTCCCTCTGCACGATCTCCTGAAGTGCGGTCTTGTAATCGAACAGTATTTCTCCCTTCATGATCTTTTCTATGTAGGACTCGAACTCATCCTCGAAGAGATCCTTGATCTTCTGGTAGCCCTGGTCCAGATAGAGTGCGGCAAGCAATGCCTCGAAGGCATCCGCAAGGATGGAATCTCGCTCTCTTCCTCCTGTCTTCTCCTCTCCTTTTCCAAGAAACAGGTACTTTCCCAGTTCCAGCCTTCTGGAAACCCTCGCGAGGACTTCCTCACTCGCAACGGCGGACTTCACACGGGCCAGATCGCCCACTTCCGCTTCGGGATATTTCCGGTACAGAATCTCACAGACAAAAAGTTCCAGAACAGCGTCACCGAGAAATTCCAGTTTTTCGTTTGACTCTACATCTTCCCTTCCGGCCTGTTTCTGCTCGTTCGCATAGGAACTGTGACAGAGTGCACGAAAGAGAAGTTCTTCATCGTTGAAAAGAACTCCCAGTCTTTTCTGAAGTTCTTCCACTGTTCTTCTCTCACTCTCAGTCAACGAGACTCACCTCTTCCAGAAGGTCTCCTTCCAGTGAACGAAGCTGGAATTTCTTCCTCTCCGTATCGATGATACCAAATGTTGGACCGTCTTCTGATTTGGGCAGTGCGGGTGATCCAGGGTTTATCAGGAGTATTCCCCCTCTTTTCTCGACCATGGGAACGTGTGTGTGTCCGAACAGGATCACTCCACAGTCATGGGATTTCGCAAGCAAGGTAGGATCTCCTTCATCGTACTCGAACTGGTCGCCGTGGACAAGAAGGATCTTCACATCATCGAGGTACTCTATCCCTATTCGTGGCATTTCTGGTATCCCCAGAAATCGTACATCCACGTCCGCATCACAGTTTCCACGGATGTACCTGATGCGGTATTTCTTCAAAAGAGAGGCAAGCTCCTTCGGATTGTAATCGTCCGGCAGAGGATTTCTTGGCCCGTGGTAGAGAACGTCTCCAAGGTGCCATATCTCATCGAAGGCACCGGCGATTTTCAGGATCTTTTCCACAGGAGAGAAGGCCCCGTGGGTGTCTGAGACAACGAGAATTTTCAACCTCAACCCCTCCTTATGACAAGCCTTCCGGAAAAAATCGATAGGGCAAGAAAGACAGCAGTCCAGACTCCGACGTAGAATATCGAGTGTATGTCCACAGCGCGCTCCAGCTGGTAGAGCCTGAGGGTATACATGGTTTTGAACACGGGAGTGGCCATGGCGATTCGTTTCAGATACTCTGGAAGGTTGCTGATGGGAATGGCAAAACCACTCGAAAAGAGAGAAATTCCTATCACGGAAACTCCCAGAATGTTCGCAAGACTCTTGTCAGAGGATACCGCAGAGACTATGAATCCAACTGAAGTATGAAGAAGAGAGTTGAGAACAACCAACAAGAAAACAAGAACAAAGCTCATACTGCTTTCGGTGAGAAGTCGTGTGAGAACGTACGCTGCCAGTGAGACGGACACGCCGAGGATCGTGTAAGCAACGATCTTTCCAAGGGCATACTCCCACCAGGAAAGGTTGTAAACGAGGAACATCTCATGGAGGTTCTTCTCCCTGTCCAGAAAGGTGGATACACACGCAAGAGAAACGGTTATCAGGATCCCGGTGAAGAATATGATGAACGGTGAGACAAGATCGGAGAATCTGAGGCTGGAATCCTTCAACGCCAGCCTGGGAACGGGATAATCCGAACTGGTGAAGATGTACCTCAAAACCTTTGGATCGAAGAAGGCACTTCCCTGAAAGTCCTCAAGGACAGAATCCAAGACGTTGTAGATGGCGGCGGCCAGATGAAGGTCCACTGGACTCGGTATGAAAACCATTCGGGTCGGCCGCTTGGCATAGAGTTCCGCCGCAAACCCTTTGGGTATGATGATAACGGCGTTGAGTTTACCTTCTTTCAGGAGATCTTCGTAATCCTCTCCGACTTTGACGATGTTTTCCTGTCTCAGAATGGTGCCGATGAACCTCATGACGAGGGAAGACCAGATACTGTTGTCTTCGTTGTATATTCCGAGTTTCATAGATTGAAGGTTGTATCCCTGCATGAAGAAAAGGGAGATCAGCACCACCAGCACCGGTGTGATGATGATCGTTATGAGGGACATCTTCCTCTTGAAGATTCTCTTCAGTTCTACCAGCGCCAGTTTAACCGTCAAATTTCCACCTTCTTTCGATCTCTTCCACCACCATCCTGTGTATCTCCTCCACGGTTCTGTTTCCATCGAGTATCACGATCCTCTCCGGATGCTCTTCTGCTAGAAGAAGATAACCCTTTCTCACCCGTTCCAGGAACTCTCTTTTTTCAAAGCGGTTCAGTTCTCCCTTTCTCCTGAGGGCCGTTTCCACATCTATGTCGATGTAGAAGGTCACATCGGGTATCAGTCCATCCGTTGCGAAGGCGTTCAACTTTTCCACGACTTCCTTTCCAAGACCCCTTCCGAATCCCTGGTACGCGACGCTGGAATCCACATATCGGTCGAGCACAACGAAGTACCCTCTGAAAAGGTAGTGCTTGATGTCCTCCACAAGTAGATTCCTCGAAGCAAGAAACAGAAGAAGTTCAGCCTTTGGTGTCATCTCTTCCTTCATCAGGATCTCTCTGATCTTCTCTCCTATCTTCGTTCCCCCCGGTTCCCTCCTCAGGATCACCTTCTGTTTCCTCTCCTCCAGGTACCGTACCAGCAGATTCGCCTGTGTACTCTTCCCACATCCGTCTATCCCCTCGAAACTCACGAGCATTCCTTCCCCTCCTGGTCATCAGGATGAAAGCGACAAGATTGTTGGTCACGTGGTAAAAAACGGCCGGAAACAGCGAACCACTGATAGCGACACTGTGGGCAAACACGAGGGCTACGACAAATCTGTAGATGAGGTTCACCAGAAAGAACCTCTCAAATCCAACGATCACGTTGAAAAGATGAAGAGACGAGAAGATGAATGCGTTCACCCATATGTTGTATCCGTTCAGTTTCAGAAGAACTCCCCTGAAGAAGAGTTCCTCAGAAAACGGTGATATGAAAGCCACAGAGATCATCACAGTGAACCAGTTCATGAACGAAGGAAAACCCGCTCCACCGTTTTTCATGAAGAACACGTTCACGAGAAGAAGGAGGAGAAACCAGTGAAGATCGGCAAAACTCACTTTGAAAGACGGTGTATATCGAAACGCCACACACGTTACAACGGCACCGGCCAGCCCAAGTATCGATTGAAAGAAGATGGCCCTCTCAAAGCGCCTTATTCTGAAGAGATTTATTGAGAACATGAAAAGAAGATACAGTGCAAGTGCGATGATGGAGTACAGAAAGCTCATCTGCTCACCTCACAGTAAGGTCGCTATCATGATGGCCTTTATGGTGTGTTTTCTGTTCTCCGCTTCGTCCCAGACTCTGCTCTGCTTTCCTTCTATCACCTCGTAGGTTACTTCCTGCCCTTTTACGGCGGGCAGGCAGTGCATGAAGATCGTCTCCGGTTTCCCAGTCATCTCCATGACCCTTTCGTTCACCTGATACGGTTTCAGGAGAGCGATTTTTTCCTTTTCTCTGTCTTCTTCTCCCATGGATGCCCACACGTCCGTGTAGACCACGTCCGCGTCTTTCAGGGCTTCTTCCGGGTCCGGTGTGAACGATACGCTTCCTCCTGTTTCTTTTACTATCTCTTCACACTTTTTATATATCTCCGGCCTTGGTTTCAATTCCTCTGGTCCACAGGCCACAAAGTTCATCCCCATCTTCGAGCAGGCGATCATGAGCGATGTTGCCACGTTGTTTCTGGTGTCACCCATGAAGACAACCTTTATCCCCCTGAGTCTTCCGAAGTTCTCTTCTATCGTCATCAGATCGGCAAGCGCCTGGGTGGGATGGAACTCGTCCGTGAGTCCATTGTAAACGGGCACCCCGGAGTACTTCGCCAGCGTTTCCACCGTTTCCTGTCTGTAACCCCTGAACATGATGGCGTCCACCATCCTTCCGAGGACACGGGCGGTGTCTTCGAGGGATTCCTTCGCACCGAGGTGTATGTCGTTCGGTGACAGGAAAATGGGATGTCCCCCCTCCTCCGCGAAGGCAGTTTCGAAGGCAAGTCTTGTCCTCGTGGAGCGCTTTTCGAATATCATGGCGAGTGTCATACCCCTGAACCTTTCCGTTCTCAATCTGGATCTACTTTCCCTTTTCACCTGATATGCTATATCGAGCAGATATCTGATCTCTTCAGGAGAGAAGTCGAGAAGCGTCAGAAGTGACCTTCCTTTCAAATTGAAAGGCATCCTCTACACCTCCACGATGTCCTCTATTTTTTCGCCCGTGGATATGTACTTTATCGGTTTTCCTGTTTCCTTTTCTATGAAGTTCACGAAGCGATCGAACTCTTTGCTCTCAAGCGACTTCCATCCATCGAAGGCTTCATACACGGGCTCTTTTTTATCCAGGTCCCTGAGAGAAAGCAGTTCTCTGCCGTCTTTGTATCTCACACAGACCTTCACCTTCTCAAAACCGTTCAGTACGTCCGCTTTCGTCATAACGAGCGTGTCAACACCGGCCACCTCTATGGCGTAGTTGAGGAGCGGAAGATCGAGCCAACCACATCTTCTTGGACGGCCCGTGGTGGACCCGTATTCGTGTCCGGCCTTCCTCAGCGCTTCTCCTTCCTCTCCGAAGAGTTCCGTCGGAAATGGCCCTTCTCCCACCCTCGTCGTGTACGCCTTGAAGACACCGATCGTTTCGTCTATCTTCACCGGGAAACCCATACCAGCGCTCACACCCGACGAGGAACAGTTCATGCTCGTAACGTACGGATATGTTCCCACATCAAGATCGAGAAGGACACCCTGAGTGCCTTCAAAGAGAGCGCTTTTTTCTTCGAGGATTCTCTTCATCTGGATCGAAGAAACAACAAAACCCTTTATGACGTTGTAAAAGTTCAGAAGGTCGTCCAGTACCTCTTCAACATCGAAGGTGAGGTTGTAGAGGCTTTTCAGGGAAAGGTTTTTCTCAAGGAGCGATCTGGCCTTTTTTTCATCGTGGAGTTCGGCGATTCTCACGTTTGCTCTCATGACCCTGTCGGCACATGCAGGACCAATTCCTCTTTTTGTGGTACCTATCTTCAGAACCTCGTCCACCCTCTGGTCCACTTCTTTGTGCACAGGAAGAACCACGTGCGCGTTCTCGGAGATGAAAATATCCCCTGAGTATTCAGGAAACCTTTCCTTCAGCTCGATCAGTTCCTTCGTGAAGACCTGAGGGTCCAGGAGAACACCGTTTCCTATGGCCACTCCCACGTTCCTGGTGAAGTCTGCGGATGGAAGAAGGTGGTGGACCACTTTGAACGTTCCGTAATTCACCGTGTGACCGGCGTTTGCTCCACCTGAGTACCTTACCACGATGTCGTGATACCTGGAAAGGTACGTCACGACTTTTCCCTTTCCTTCGTCTCCCCACTGAAGTCCCACAACGACACGGTTCATTCACTTCACTCCTTTTCGAAACGTTCGAAGATCCTGTCCACGTACCTCAGATAATAGGATGTGTCGAAGAGTTCTCTCAGTTCCTCTTCGGCAACGAGTTTTTTTACCTCTTCGTCCTCGAGCAGGTGTTCGAGGAAGTGTTTTTCAGATTCCCATGTTTTCAGGGCGTTTCTCTGAACGATATCGTACGCTTCCTTTCTCGTCAGGCCTTTTTCTATGAGTTTCAGAAGAACCCGCTGGGAAAACACGAGCCCTTTCGTGAGATTCAGGTTCTTTTTCATTTTTTCCTCGTTCACTCTCATGTCCCTGATCACCTTCGTTGCAGTGACTATCATGTAGTAGAGAGTTTGGGTCGCGTCCGGGAAGATGTATCTCTCAACTGAAGAGTGGGAAATGTCCCTCTCGTGCCAGAGAGCAACGTTCTCCAGGGCAGGTTCCACGAAGGCCCGCATCATCCTGGAAAGTCCCGTCAATCGTTCGCAGGTGATGGGATTCTTCTTGTGAGGCATGGCACTTGACCCTCTCTGGCCTTCTTTGAAGGGTTCTTCGACCTCGAGTACTTCCGTTCTTTGAAGGTGTCTTATCTCAACGGCGATTCTTTCGATTCCGGCTGCTATGATTCCCAGCGTGGCAAGATAATGAGCGTGTCTGTCGCGCGGGACCACCTGGGTCGAAACGGGCTCTGCCTTGAGCCCGAGGTAGGAGAGAGCCCTCTCTTCAACTTCAGGGGGCACGTTCGCATAGTTTCCAACGGCTCCGCTTATTTTTCCGTAGGATACTTCTTCGATCGCCCTTTCCAGTCGAAGAACGTTTCTTTTCATCTCTGAATACCAGCCGAGCACCTTCAGTCCGAAGGAAGTAGGTTCTGCGTGTACGCCGTGCGTTCTTCCAATCGTGGGGGTGTACCTGTATCTGTTTGCTGTATTCCAGAGCACGTCGCAGAGTTTTTTCAGAGCGTCAAGCAGAATCTTTCCGGCTTCGACGAGCGCCAGAGAGTTGGCGGTGTCAAGAACGTCCGAGGAGGTGAGACCGTAGTGGAAAAACCTGGAATCTTCCCCGATCATCGTTCCGATGCCTTCCACAAAGGCCACAACGTCGTGGTTCGTCCTCTCCTCTATTTTCTTGAAGAGTTCCACATCTATTCTGGCCTTATTCCTTACCCTTTCCGTCACGCCTTTCGGAATCGTTCCCAGTTCCTCGTAGGCCTTCATCACCGCCAGTTCCACTTCCAGCCACCTTCTGTACTTCGCCTCCTCCGTCCACAGCTCCTTCATTGGAGACAGGGCGTACCTCTCTACCATCTCTCTCCCTCCTGAAGACATCTCTCAGAAATATGAATGCCACGGCAGGAAAAACAAGATAAGAGGCACCGGGATATTTTACGCTTGCCACCTTCCAGAGCGATAGTGAAACGAAAAACCAGAAGACCGCCATGAAAATCACATTTGTCACTCTCTTTCTCACAAAATCAGAGACGACGAGAAAGATGAAGGACACCACAAGGTACGTCTCTGCCAGATCGTAACTCACACCTCTTACATATTCGAACGCTTCGAGTATCAAAAGGAACACAAGACTTATGTAGAAGATGTTCCTGTTTTTTTCTCTTTTGTCCGAAAGAAAAAACAGGGAGATCACAGGAACAAGGATAGAAAGCAAGAGGCTCTCCTTCCATGAAAGAACAGAAAAGATCAGAGAGAGCGCAAGTCCAAGCATCATCGTTCCCCCTTCACCAGCGTCACGACCGTCTCCACATGGTAGGTCTGAGGAAACATGTCAAAGGGTTTTACCCGTACAACGGAGTAGCCTTCATTCTGGAGGAACTGAACATCCCTCACCAGTGTGGAGGGTTCACATGAAACGTAGACAACTCTTTCAGGAGAAAGTCTCAGAATCTCTTTCATCACATCAAGCCCTGCTCCCGATCTGGGAGGATCCAGGATCACCTTATCTGCCCTACCCTGGTAAGATTTCAGGAAATCCAGAACGTCACTTTCTATGTACTCTATGTTCCTTCGACCGTTCACGTTTGCGTTGGCCTTTCCCGCCTTCACCGCCACTCTGCTTGACTCAACGGCGATGACCCTCGCCGAAGAGTAAGATGTCCTCATCGAGAACGTTCCAATTCCTGCGTAAAGATCTAGCACCACTTCGTTTCCCTGAAGATCAAGTTCCCTGTAGACGTGGTCTATCAGTTTAGAGGTGACCGAATAGTTGCTCTGAAAGAAGGCGGTAGGTGGGATCTGGAATTTTTCCCAGTCGAACTCTTCCACGATCACTCCTTCTCCGTAGAGGGTCCTGTAGGGCCCTCTCAAAACAACGGAATCCTTCGAATTCATCACATGTATGATTGAGTGTACTTTTGGAATATCCTTCAAAATGGCCTGAACCAGGCTTTTTCCCCATGGGAAGGACTCCGTTTTGGTCACGAAGATGACCATCAACTGGTCCGTGCTGAAAGCGTATCTGATGACAACATGTTTCAGCACGCCTTTTCTCGTCAGGCGATTGTAAACCGGTATGTTCAGAACCTGAACTGCCTTTCTGACGATCTCCAGTATTTCACCGGTCCCCTCCGGAGCAACCTCACAGGATCTGATATCTATCACAAAATCAGAACCTCGCCGTTTCAGACCGAGCCTTTTTCCCTGAAGATGGAACTCCATTTTCGTTCTGTAATGAAACACAAGATCACTCGGTTCCACGTCCTCCACTTCAACGTCCAGTTTCATTCTTTCGAAGAGATCTTCAACGATTTCTTTCTTGTAGAGGAGCTGTTTTTCGTATCTGATGTCCATCCAGTGACAGCCACCACAACGACCAAAGTACCTGCAGGGAGGTTTGACCCGATCCTCCGATTCTTTTATCAGAGACACTACCTTTCCGAACGCAAAGTCCTTCTTTTCTCGGAACGTTTTGATCAATGCCTCTTCTCCAGGATATGCGCCTTCCACAAGGACGATCTTTCCATTCTGGAGGCGGGCAAGTCCGTATCCTCCGTTGACCATTTTGTCTATTCTGACGTGCTCCAGCATCTGTCACATCCTTTCTGGTGCTGAGATTCCAAGGAGTTTCAGGCCCTTTTTCAGAACGATCTTGGTCGCAAGTGCGAGATTCAACCTGGCGTTCGAAAGCGCTTTGTTTTCAGGGTCAACGATCACGTGCTTTGTGTAGAACACGTGGAAAGATTCTGAAAGCATCTGAAGGTAGTTGGTGAGTCTGTTGGGAGCAAACATCTTTGCCACTTCTTTCAAGGCGCTGCTGAACATACCGAGGTTTCTCATCAGAGTCCTCTCTTCTTCGTTTCCAAGAAGGTCAAGATCCTTTCCCTGTTCGAACTCAACACCTTTTTTCTCTGCGTTCAGGAAAAGGTTCGATATTCTCGCGTGTGCGTACTGAACGTAGTAGACGGGATTGTCCATGGTCTTCGCTTTGGCAAGGTCGATGTCGAAAACCATGTGGTTGTTCGGGTCCACCATGGCGAAGAAGTAACGTGCTGCATCCTTTCCCACTTCGTCCAGAAGTTCGTCCAGGGTGATGAACTCTCCTGCTCTTGTGGACATGCGGACGGTTTCCCCACCACGCTTCAGTGTGACGAACTGATGGAGAATGACGTTGAAGAAATCATCCGGTATGTCGAGTGCTTTCATCGCTGCTTTCATTCGCGGGATGTGTCCATGATGGTCACTTCCCCAGATGTCGTAGACCCTCTTAAACCCCCTCCTGTACTTTTTGTAATGATAGGCGATGTCCGTCATGAAGTACGTGTAAGTTCCATCGCTTCTCACAAGCACCTTGTCATCTTCTTCTACAAACTTCGATACCCTGAGCCACAGAGCACCGTCTTTTTCGTAAACCAGATCTTTTTCCTTCAGTATCCTCAGAACCTCTTCAACGGTGCCATCCTCTATGAGACTCATCTCGGAGTAATAGACATCGAACGACGATCCCATCCTCTCCAGTGTGTTCTTCATGGAGGAAAGGATTCGATCGAGTGCGGCATTTTTGAAGAACTCTTCCACCTCTTCGTTCCACACATTTTTGTATCTGTCTCCTATTTCGCTTGCCAGTTCTTTTGCTATATCCACAAGATACTCACCGCGGTAACCACCCTCCGGTATTTCCATCTTCACTCCGAAAATTTCGTTGTACCTTACCCAGAGCGACTGTGCAAGGAGTTTTATCTGTTTTCCTGCATCGTTTATGTACATCTCTCTTGTGACGTCGTAGCCGAGTTCCTTGAAAACCTCCGAAAGCACATCTCCGATCACGATTTGCCTTCCGTGTCCCACCGTGAAGGGACCCGTGGGATTTGCGCTTCCATATTCGAACTGTATCTTCAATCCCTTTCCCACGTTCTCTCTTCCGTACTCTTCTCCCTGCTCGAGGATCGTTTTCACGACTTCATGGAGAATTTCGTTCGAGAGAAAGAAGTTTATGAAGCCAGGTCCCATAACCTCTATTCTGTCGAACACACTGTCCTCGATGAGCAACCCGGCGATCTCCTGTGCGATCTCCCGTGGATTCTTCTTCAGTTGCTTTGCGAGTTTCATGGCAACGTTGGTGGAAAGATCACCGAACTCCTTCCTTGGAGGCACCTCGATTTCGAAGTCCACGGTCGTACTGTATTGCTTGGAAACAACCCTTTCGACCCTTTCACTGACCATGTTCACCAGCACATTCTGCACCTCCGCGTCTGCAGTATCTCATCCTCTGAAAAGGATGTGTTTTACCGTATCTATCCTGTGCCTTCTTTCCTTCAGGAGTTCCAGTTCAAGATCGGCTGACATCTTCACACCACCGTCCTGTCTCAGAAAGCCCGTCAGATTCGGCGTGAGGGGAATGGGAGCACTGATGTAGCTTTTTCCTTTGTAGGATCTGCCTCGAAAGGTCCCCTTTGGAGAGAGCTTTATTCCAAAGACCTCGAGGCTCTGAGATCTGGCCCACAGACCTCTCTTCTCATTCCACCAGTCCTTTTCCTCCGTTTCCAGTTCAAAATGTATGAAGGTGAACACATCTTTCTCCACAAGAGGCCTCAAACTCTTTGAAGAAAGTGTTTCCTCTTTTTTTAGAATCGCCACTCGCCAGTCGTCCAGATCAACAACGAGATGACCAATGTCGGGTGCATGACGTTGCTGGATCTCTCCGTTCTTCACCACCAGAACATCCGGGACCGATCTGAAAGTTTCCACACCGGGCGAGATCACAGGAATGTCCAGATTCTTCGATATGTACCGGAGCAGATCCACATAGAACGGTTCCAGTTTTTCAAACTTTTCGATCTTGAAGGGCAATACCCCCATCAGTAGATTTCCGGTCAATCTTGGAAACACCAGCAGATCGGCGAAGGGAAGGTCCTCACGAACGACCTCCATGAGGTTGTCGATGAATTCGTCCGCAGATCTGAAGGTCTGACTCAGAGGAAAAAGCACGCACACAACCCTCTTTACACCTTTCCTCTTTCGGTGCACCCGTGAGATCTTTCTTTTTGGGATCAGTTTCTTCTTTGCCAGACTCCATAGCAATCCTTCAAACATTCTCGGATTCTCCCAAGGCTAATCACTTCCAAACTCAAGAAAAACAGGAGCTATCCCTTCCGCCACGACACCGGTTTTGTTTTTTGTTTTCTCCAGAGGAAAGTAGACGTTGTTGTAGACCCTTCCCTGGAAGTTCAAGAGCGAGATGGAAATGAGTTCCGTTTCCTGCGTGTGCGCCCAGAATTTTGCTTTTATAAAGTTGAAATCTGCGAAATTGTGAGCCTCACTGAAACCAATGACGAGTTTTGCACCGTTTTCTTTCGCTATATAGAACGCTTCCGGATAGAGGGCGAGTTCCCCGCCCACCACAAGTGTCCTCACACCGATGTCCACGATTCCAAATTCGTAACCTTTCTTCCACTCTCTCCCGTTTCTTCCCACGATGAAGAACTTCTCAGTGCCCACAACGGAAAACGTGGCGTTGTCCGGTATCACGTCCAGCCACGACACGAAAAGATCTACAGATTCGAATTCCTCCAGAGACACCGGTGAACCCACCAGGATTTTCAATTCGATCCACCCAATTTCAAGTATAGCATCATTCTTTTGAAGCCTTTTCGAAGATGTATTCGATGGCGAATTCTTTGTCTATCTCCACCTGATCTCCCGTTTCAAGGTTCCGGAGTACAACCACACCTTTCTCCAACTCTTCATCTCCAACTATGACCACGTACTTTGCGCCGAGTCGGTCTGCGTGCTTCAACTGTCCTGATAGGTTCCTGTTCATGATATCCACATCCACGTTCAACCCTTTCTTTCTCAACTCCATGGCGAGTTTCATACCTTCTTTGAAGGCATCCTCACCTATGGTTGCAACGTAGATATAGTGAACGTTTTTCCTGGGAACCTCTATTCCTTCCGCCTTCAGGGCGAGAACAATTCTCTCTATTCCTCCGGCAAAACCCAGCGCAGGAACGGTGCCACCGCCGAGATCGGAGAACAATCCATCGTACCTACCACCGCCAGCTATAGCGTTCTGTGCGCCGAGCCCCTCGTGTCTCACTTCAAAAACAGTTCTTGTGTAGTAGTCCAGCCCTCTCACGAGCGTGTGATCTTCCACGTACTTTATTTCGAATTCGTTCAGATAGTCTTTCAGTTTTTCGTAATGTTCCCTGCACGGTTCGCAGAGGTAGTCGGTACTCTTCGGTGCGTTCAGAGCAAGTTCATGATCTATTTTGCAATCGAGCAACCTCAAGATGTTTGTCTCGTAGCGCCTTTTGCAATCGTCGCAGAGATCGTTCAGATGCTTTCCGTAGTATTCTCTCAGGGCTTCACGGTAATTTTTCCTGCACTCCGGACACCCTATGGAGTTCAGATGAATGGTGTACTTTGTGAGACCGAGCCTCTTCAGAAAGTTGTCGACCGCCAGGATCGTTTCGAGGTCTGCTCCGGGAGACTCAGATCCGAAGATCTCAAACCCCACCTGGTGGAACTGCCTCAACCTGCCGGATTGAGGTTTCTCGTAACGAAACATCGGACCTATGTAGTAGTACCTCTGCTGGAAACCCCTGTTCACGAAAGAGTTCTCGAGAAAAGCCCTCACGATGGGAGCTGTTCCTTCCGGCCTCAGTGTGATGCTTCTGCCACCCTTGTCTTCAAAGGTGTACATTTCTTTTTGAACGATGTCCGACTCTTCTCCAACGCTTCTCACGAAGAGCTCCGTCTGCTCAAAAATAGGAGTTCTGATTTCCTCCATCCCGAAACTTTCACAGACTTCTCTGAAGGTCTCCTCCACGAACCTCCAGTACCATATCTCCTCCCCGAAGACATCGTTTGTTCCTTTTATTCTCCTGTATTTCAACTGTTCTCACCTCCACTCTCCTCAAAGAGGATCTTCACATCCCTTATGATCCTTGCTATCGCGTAGAAGACCACCAGAAATTCCAGCCTGCCAAGGAACATTCCCACGGTCATGGTCCAGAGTACGCCTCTGGGAAGATCAGGTCCTGTGAGTCCCACCGAAAGTCCTACTCCGTTCATGGCAGAAGAAAACTCGAACATGGAAACAAGAGGACTGTACCCATAACTCATGAGAATCAGGGTACCGATCAGGTAGGTCAGGGCGTAAATCCCGAAGAAAACGAACATGTCTTTGATGATACCGTTGTCGATCGTTCTTCGAGATTCCCCTTTCCAGACGATGATCTTTTCCACCCGTCTCCTTGGGCCGATGAAGCCCCGTATCGACTGGTATATCATCTTCAGCATCACGAACACCCTGAACTGTTTCAATCCACCCGCTGTCGAATCCATCATACCTCCGAGCATCATAATGACCGTGAGCAGAAAGACCCCAATGGGAAACAGACCCACCCACGGTGAAAGGTCGGCGTTCGAAAACCCGGTACCCGTTATGGCAGACACCACCTGAAACACAACGTATCTCAGTGCTTTTTCTTGAAACACCTTCTTTGCCTGGGGAAGCAGAAACAATGATGTGATGACAACGGTGGAACCCATGAGCCAGGGTTCACCGTTTTTCAAAAAGGCCTTGAGGTTTCCCTTCCAGAGGGTATAGTGTATTCCAAAGCCCGTTCCTCCGAGGATCATCAGAACGATCGTTATAACCTCTATCGGTACACTGTTGTAGTAGCCTATGCTGGTGTTTCTCACAGAAAATCCCCCCGTTGCGAGGGCGGTTAGTGAGTGATTGAAGGCGTCGAACCATGGCATGCCTGCGAGATGGAGTGCCAGCATACCGGCCGCAGCGTAAGTCACGTATATGACCATTATCACCTTGGTGGACTGTGTCACGTTGGGAAGAATGTTGTCAACTCTACCCTCTGAACCGTAGAGGGAAGCCCCCAGAGGACCTATGAGGGTGGCGAGCATGATGACCGCAAATCCTGCCCCTCCGATGAATTGCATGATGCTTCTCCAGGCAAGGAAAATGTGCGGAAGACTTTCAACATCAGGGAACATGGTGAGTCCGGTTGTCGTCCAGCCGCTCGTTGCCTCAAAAACCGCCTGATGAAAGTCCAGAAAACCCGCCACAACAAAGGGTATCGCTGAGAGAATCACCGCAACCACCCACGTCGTGACGACGATGACGGCCCCTTCCTGGTATCCCACCACGTGCGTTTCTTTCAGCCTGGAGACCTTTTTGAGAAGTATTCCCAGGATAAAAGAAACGACAGAAGGTACAAGAAACGAGGTTATGTAATACCATTCGTCTGGATAGAAGAACACGAAAATCACCGGTGAAAGCAAAATAATCGGAAACCACACAAGGAGCTGGCCCACGTACCAGAAAATCACCTTCAACCTGTGCTTCGTGCTCGTCAGGATGTCTTCCAACTTCGGTCACCTTCCAAGCAGAACTTCTTCCACTTTTTCTTTGGTTTCTCTGTTCGTTATCACGTACAGTTTATCACCGGGAAGGATCTCCGTATCTCCTCTGGGAACAACAAGAACTCCCCCTCGAACGATGGCCGCCACAATGCTGCCCCTGGGCAGATTCAGGTCTTTCAACTTCTTACCAGCGACCGGGTTTTCCTCATCCACGGTCACGTTCAGAAACTCAATTCCCTGCTCCAGTGGAACAATGCTGGAAAACTCTTCGGGAAAGATCAAGGCCTCCACCGTGTTCGTTATCAACGTGGTGAGGTTCAAAACGGTTGTAATGCCCATTCTTTTGAAAATCTCTATGTTTCCGGGATCGTTCACCAGACTCACCACACGCCTTACACCGAACTCTTTCATCGCCAGCTGGGCTATGAAGAGGTTCACCTCATCCCTGGGAGTGAGGATCACCACCACATCGTTTTTCGAAGGTTCTGCGTCTCTGAGCACCTCTTTTTGACTTCCATCTCCGTGTATCACCGTTGCCTTCAACTTCTTGGCGAACTCTTCGCAGAGTTCTCTGTCCTTGTTTATCAACACCACACCGTACCTTCGGGATGTCATGGAACGCGCCAGATAGTACGCTGTCGTTTCTCCTCCTATTATGATCACCTTCAATCCTGGTCACTCCCCACAACGTATCCTTTCACTTTCTCCATCATCAGAATGGCAGGGCATATCGTGTCTATTCCGTGCTCCTCGAAGATCCTTATCTTCTCGGGATCGTAAACTCTTGCGATCACCTTCTTAACTCCGAACATGTGACGGGCGTTCATGGCAATGAAAAAGTTCGTGCTGTCGTCGTTTGTGAAGGCAAAAACCATATCCGCTTTTTCCATACCGCTCTCTTTGAGGGTTTCGTACTCCGCAGCGTCCCCAACTACAGTGAATCCTGAAAATTCAGAATTGAGCCTGTGGAAGGCATATTCGTTCCTGTCCACGACCACCACACTGTGTCCCAGCGATGAAGCAAGATTTGCTATCGATGCACCGAGTCTTCCACATCCAAAGACTACAATGTATTTACTCTTTCCCCTGGTCATGCCTGACTCCTCCAATCAATATCTGTACCTGCGATATTTTCTCATCCTTAAAATATACCCCCACAGCATCCCGTAGACAAATCCTCCTATGTGTGCCCACCAGGCTACGCCGTAAGATCCGACAAGACTGTTCATCACCTGTATGAAGAACCAGATCATGAGGTAGTAGAAGGCTGGAATCTCAACCAGCGTCAGGAAGAAGAAAAAGGGAAAGAGTGTCACAATCCGTGAGTACGGAAAAAGAACGAAATACGCTCCCATGACTCCCGAAACAGCACCGGAAGCTCCGACCATGGGTGTTGTTGAATGAAGGGTGAACACAAACTGGTTGAGGGCTGCAAACACACCGGCAGACAGATAGAAGAACAGGTATCCTACATGTCCCATCTCATCTTCCGTGTTGTCACCGAAGATCCAGAGAAACCACATGTTTCCAAGGATGTGCCAGAACCCACCGTGAAGGAACATGTGGCTTATGAATGGAAAAAGTGAAAACCCCAGAGCCTCCCGCACCCGTTCCACAGTGTACCGGGCGGGAACGAGTCCGTATCTGTACATGAAAACGAGGAGTTCTCTGTCGTTCAAAATGAGTTCATAGATAAAAACGATGACGTTCACCACGATCAATGCGATCGTAATGTAAGGCCTTTTTCTGCTTGGAAGAACATCGTAGAGGGGAAACATTCTATCACCTCAAATAGTCAGATATGTTCGATCTTTCCACAACCTCAGGAACCAGTACCGATTCCTCCCCCGTCATGATCACGACCACACCGGGACCGTGCCCTGCCGAAACACACGCAGAATGTACCACGATACCTATTGAAATCATACCCTTTCTGTACTTTCCAACTCCGTAGGAGTTGTCGTGATCCATTATCGCCACGATATCACCGAGCCTGAGATCTTCCACTCCCACCTCACGGGGATCCAGAGCCATTATATCGTAATCTGTTGAGGCACTGCTTGATGCACCGATTCCGGAACCCATCAAATGGGCGGGAACTTTCGCCACAACTGGAACATGAAGCTTTCCATCCTTTTCAACGATTCCGATCTTCTCAAAGAGATCTGGATCGATGTTCATCACTTTCACATCGGGATGATCCAGAAGTTTCATTCCCTGCCCCCACGCCTTTATCAAAACTTTGTCTCCCACCATGAGTTTTTCCAGAACCTCGTCATCGAAATGAACGATCACGTGGTTCACGCCACCGTGTTTTCCTGTTACCACCCCCCTGCTTCCCTTCGCATCCCCGGACATCACGATCACCTCGTTCCCTATACAGGGCAGTGTCATGAAGGGTATTTCTTCTTCTTTCTTTCTTGCCATCACGGAAACTCCCGGTTCCACATGATCCCCTTCCCATCCATAGGCGCTGTCTCCCACTCTCACGTTGTAGGTGATCCCCCCAAGGACTGGTATGACCTTCACCTTCCCCTCAGTCGTCACACTGTACGGTGACCTCATCCTGGCAGGTGCGATCTCTCCTGCGACCGATATGAGAACCAGTCTGTCTTTGTTCGTCCTCACGAATTTCACCTCCAGAATGTGATATCATTGAATAGAAAAGGCGTGTTAGGAGGTGACATTTTGAAATTTTACATCACCACCCCGATATATTACGTGAACTCAGAACCACATATTGGAAGTGCCTATACCACTATTGTAGCGGATATCATCGCTCGTTACAAACGATTCATGGGATACGATGTGTTCTTCCTCACCGGAACGGATGAACACGGCCAGAAAGTTCTTCAGGCAGCCCAGCAGGCGGGCAAGGACCCGCAGAAGTTCTGTGACGAACTTGCAGAAAAGTTCAAACAACTCTGGAAAGAACTCAAGATCACCAACGATCACTTCATTCGCACCACCGACGAAACCCACATGAAGACCGTTCAGGAGTTCGTTGCGAAGATGAAAGAAAACGGCGATGTGTACAAGGGAGTGTACAAGGGATGGTACTGTGTCCCCTGTGAGACTTTCTGGAACGAGGATGAGGTCGTAAAAGAAGGGGATGAGAGGCTCTGCCCTGAGTGCAGAAGGCCAGTCAAATGGGTGGAAGAGGAGAACTATTTCTTCAGGCTTTCGAAGTACAGGGATGCCCTTTTGAAACACTACGAAGAGCATCCAGATTTTGTAGAGCCAGACTTCAGAAGGAACGAAATGCTCAAGATCCTGGAAGGAGGACTAAAGGATCTCAGTATCACCAGAACCTCCTTCAAATGGGGCGTTCCGATGAAGGACGATCCAGAACACGTGATTTACGTCTGGGTGGATGCACTCATAAACTACGTCTCTGCCATAGGATACGGCTGGAATGAGGAAATGTTCAACAGATGGTGGCCAGCAGATCTGCACCTGATAGGAAAGGAAATAAACCGGTTCCATTCCATCATCTGGCCCGCCATGCTCATGTCCGTTGGACTGCCTTTGCCTGAAAAGGTCTTTGCCCATGGCTGGCTCACCGTGAACGGCCAGAAGATCAGCAAATCCCTTGGAAACGCGATAGATCCGAGGTTTTTTGTGAAGCGGTACGGAAACGACGTGGTCAGGTACTACCTGATAAGAGACATCGTGTTCGGTAAGGACGGCGATTTCTCAGAAGAAAGACTGGTTCACAGGTTGAATTCAGATCTTGCAAACGACTACGGGAATCTCCTTCACAGGATCACGGCGATGATAAACAAGTACTTCAACGGCAAACTTCCCTCTCCAGCGAATGAGGAAGGACCCGATGGCTGGCTGAAGGAGAGGTTCTTCGAAACGAAGAACGCGTACTACGATCTCATGGATTCCTACAGGCTGACGGAAGCACTCGACAGGATATGGGAGTTCATAGCGGATGCGAACAAATACTTCAACGACACAAAACCGTGGGTACTGGCAAAGGAAGGAAAATCAGAAAGACTGGGAACGGTACTCTACAACTCGCTCGAGGCTGTTTTCAAGGTGGCTCTGATGACACTACCCGTGATGCCTGACACCTCGCAGGAGGTCTTCCGCAGGGTCTCCTTCGATGAGAATCCTCACAGGAACCATCTTGAAACCTGGGGAGTTCTGAGAGCGGGAAGAAGTGTACACCACGGAGAGCCACTCTTCAGGAAAATAGACACGAAAACGTTCAAAAAGGTGGTGGAGACGGTGTCGGTTGAACAGAACCTTATCACCATAGACGATTTTGCGAAGGTGGATCTTCGCACCGCCAGGGTTCTCGAAGCCGAAAAGGTACCAAATTCCAGAAAGCTCATCAAACTGATCGTTGACCTTGGAACGGAGAAAAGACAGATCGTTGCCGGGATAGCCGAATACTACAAGCCAGAAGACCTTGTAGGGAAAACCATCATCGTCGTTGCGAACCTGAAGCCCGCAAAACTCATGGGTATAGAGTCTCAGGGAATGCTTCTTGCCGCAAAAGCGGGTGACACGTTGAGACTCTTGACTGTTGACGGGGATATCGCACCGGGTGCCAGAGTATCATAACGGAGGGATGTGAATGCCGGAGATTCTGATAAACAGACCGATCGAGGACGAACTTGTTGACTCGTATCTTCTCTACTCCATGAGCGTCATAGTGGGAAGGGCCATTCCCGATGTGAGAGATGGCCTCAAACCGGTTCAGAGGCGCATTCTGTACGGAATGTACGAACTTGGCCTCACCCACAACTCGCCGACGAAAAAGAGTGCAAGAATCGTCGGTGAAGTGATGGGTAAGTACCATCCCCACGGAGATGCTCCAGTCTACGATGCCCTCGTGAGGATGGCCCAGCCCTTCACGATGAGGTATCCCCTCATAGAGGGACAGGGAAACTTCGGTTCCATCGACAGGGACCCTCCTGCCGCCATGAGGTACACAGAAGCAAGACTCACCCGACTTGCGGAGGAAATGCTTGAAGACATAGACAAGAACACGGTGAACATGGTCGACAACTTCGACGGTACCTTGAAGGAACCAGAAGTACTTCCCTCGAAGGTTCCGAACCTCATAATAAACGGCGCCTCCGGTATAGCCGTTGGAATGGCCACCAGCATACCTCCACACAACCTGTCGGAAACCGTGGACGCTCTGGTGTACCTGATAGATCATCCGGAAGCCAGCGTTGAAGAACTCATGCAGTTCATCAAGGGGCCGGACTTTCCCACGGGTGGCATCGTGGTGAACGGTTCTGAACTCAAAAACGTGTACGAAGAAGGAAGAGGAAGGATAGTAGTAAGGGGAAAAGTACACGTTGAAGAGGGAAAAAGACTGAAGAGGATCGTGATCACCGAGATCCCCTACGGCGTCAGCAAGGCGGGTCTTATAGAGCAGATAGCAAAACTCGTGAAGGACGACGACTCCCTTCCTGTGAGAAACATAAGGGATGAATCCGACAAGCGTGGGTTGAGGGTTGTCATAGAGATACCGAAGGATACCAACGAGGACATCATAATAAACAACCTTTACAAGCGAACTGCCCTCCAGGATTACTTCAACGTACAGATGCTGGTCATAGACAAAAACAAAAGACCAAGGTTGATGAATTTGAAAGGGCTGCTCGAGGCCTTTCTGGAACATCGCTTCGAAGTCATCAGAAGGAGAGCCGAGTACGAGTACGAAAAATTCACAAAACGTGCCCACGTTGTGGAAGGCTTGCTGAAAGCGGCGAGGGCAATAGGAGTGGTCGTCGATATCGTCAGAAACAGCAAAGATGTCGAATCGGCCAGAAACTCTTTGATGGAAACCCTTGAGATAAGCGAGGAACAGGCAAAAGCGATTCTTGATATGAGGCTCTCAAGACTCACCTCCCTTGAAATAGAAAATCTACAAAACGAATACTCGGACCTGGTGAAAAAGATCTCAGAGGTGAAGGAGATCCTCGAAAAGGACGAAAAAGTAAGAGAGATAATGAAAAAAGAATTTCTCTATTTGAAAGAACGATACGGTGATCCAAGAAGGACGGAGATAACGGATGAAGAACTCAGGTACGACGTGGAAGAGCTCATAGTGGAAGAGGACGTGGTGATCACCCTGAGCCACAAGGGATATCTGAAGAGCACACCACTGAACAGCTACAGATCGCAGAGGCGGGGAGGAAAAGGAATCACCGTGTCAAAACTCTCAGAAGACGACGAAGTGGAGTTCGTGGTTGTAACGAAGAACACTTCTTCGACTCTCTTCATCACCAACTTCGGAAAGGCTTACGTTTTGAAAAACTATCAGATCGAGACCACAGGACGAAACACCCGTGGAAAACACATCTCCGCTTTCCTGAATCTTGAAGACACAGAAAGGATCGTAGCACTCGTTCCTCTGAACGGTAAAGGAAAGGATCTTGTGATCGTCACAAAATCGGGAAAGATCAAAAGAACGTCCCTTGAAGAGTTCGAAAATGCAACGAGCAACCGTGGAGTCAGAGCGATCAGGATAGAGCCGGGAGACGAAATCGTGAGTGCCAGGGTGAGCACCAGTGAGAAAGAAACTCTCGTTGTTGCAACAAAACTTGGTATGATCATAAGATTTCCTGTAAGCGATGTGAGGAGGATGGGAAGAAACGCCGCTGGAGTTCAGGCCATAAAACTTCAGCCGGGAGATGAGGTTGTGAGTATGGACGTTGTTCCATCGGAAGAAGGAGAAATCCTCACGGTGACCGAGAAGGGATTCGGCAAAAGAACTCCCGTTCAGCTCTACAGGGTTCAGAAAAGGGGTGGAACGGGTCTGAGGAACATCTCCGATGTGAACAAAACAGGACACGTGGTGGCTGTGAGATACGTGAAAGGAGACGAGGAAATAGTTGTGGTCACACGAAACGGTATGATGATAAGAATGCCCGTGTCGGAGATCGGAGTCATCGGTCGTGTGACAAAGGGTGTGAAACTCATCGAACTCGGAGACGACACCATATCCAAGGTGGCGGTGGTGAAAGATTGAGAAGGCCGATAGAACACACCGCAGACGTTGCCTATGAGATCTCAGGACGGTCTTATCTGGATCTTCTCGAAGAGGCAAAGAACATCCTCCTTGAGGAGGAAGGGATCGTTTTCAGCGAGGGTGAGGAAAAGAAGAAGATCTACCCGTGTGAAGAGACAGAGGACAACTTCTTCGACACGGTGAACGACTGGATACTCGAGATCTCAAAGGGATGGGCTCCACACACCATCGAAAACAAAGAAGGTAAATTAACGGTGACGTTCAGAAAGATAAAGAAGAAGGAAGGAACGGAGATAAAGGCTCTCACCTACCACCTTCTGAAGTTCGAACGGAAAGACGGTGAGCTGAGAACGAAGGTGGTGTTCGACACTTGAAGGACCTTACCGCAAAACAAAGGAGTGTTCTGATTTTCATAGAAGAGTTCATAGAGAAAAACGGATACCCTCCCTCGGTGAGGGAAATAGCACGACGTTTCAGAATCACACCCCGGGGAGCGCAACTTCACCTTGTGGCACTGGAAAAGAAAGGCTACATCGAAAGAAAAAATGGAAAACCCCGTGCAATGAGAGTGACAAAGAGCGTGAAAAACAGAGTACCGCTGATCGGAGAGATTCGGGCTGGAGAAAAGAAAGAAGCGATCGAGTATCTGGAAGATTACATAGAAGTGCCCGGCAGTTTTCTCTCGAGCGGCTACGAGCACTTTCTTTTGAGGGTAAAGGGCGAAAGCATGATAGAAGAACACATCTGTGACGGGGATCTTGTCCTCATCAGAAGACAGGACTGGGCTCAGAACGGAGACATCGTGGCGGCGATGGTTGAGGGAGAGGTCACCCTCAAAAAGTTCTTCCAGAGAGGCGAGATGGTCGAGTTGAGGCCGGCGAACAAAGAAATGTCACCGATGTTCTTCAGAGCAGACAGGGTGAAGATACTCGGAAAAGTGGTCGGGGTGTTCAGAAAATATGAGGGGGGAAGGACATGTTTCCTTACAAGATAGTAGAAGACGTTGTTATACTCATGCCCAACAAGGAACTCAACATAGAGAATGCACACCTGTTCAAAAAGTGGGTGTTCGACGAGTTCTTGAACAAAGGATACAACAAAATCCTTCTTGTGCTTTCCGACGTGGAGAGTATCGACAGTTTCAGTCTGGGAGTCATTGTGAACATATTGAAGAGCGTAAGCAGTGTAGGAGGCTTTTTCGCGCTGGTGTCTCCGAATGAGAGGGTGGAAAGGGTGCTTTCCATAACAAACCTGGTTCGAATCGTGAAGATCTACGATACGATATCGGAGGCGCTGGAGGAGGTGCAGGGAAGGTGAAGATCGCCATAGCATCAGACCACGCTGCGTTTGAGTTGAAAGAGAAGGTGAAAAACTACCTTCTGAACAAGGGTATCGAAGTCCTGGACCATGGTACACACTCCGAAGAGTCCGTTGATTACCCGGACTATGCAAAGAAGGTTGTACAATCCGTCCTGTCAAACGAGGTGGACTACGGGATACTGCTCTGTGGGACTGGACTCGGTATGTCGATTGCCGCAAACAGATACAGAGGCATAAGGGCTGCTCTCTGTCTCTTTCCGGACATGGCAAGGCTTGCAAGGTCACACAACAACGCGAACGTGCTCGTTCTTCCCGGAAGACTGATCGGTTCAGAACTCGCTTTCTGGATAGTGGATACCTTTCTTTCAACACCCTTCGATGGAGGAAGACACGAAAGGAGAATAAGAAAGATTGATGAGGTTTAAAGAACTGGTGTTCCTTTTGAAAATAGACGAGGAGGAACTTCTGGAAAAACTTTACGAGGAAGGCTTTTTCAACTTCGCGATAGAGGAAAACAAAGAAGGAGACAGGTTGCTCAGAGTGTATCTTCGGGAAGGGGAAACTCTTCCTTCTTTTTTGAGCAACTGGAAGATCCTGGATGAGAGGTTAACGACTCCGAAGGACTGGATGGTTGAACTGGAACCGTTCGAGATCGTAGAGGACGTGGTGGTCGATCCCACAGAGAAAGTGACAAGAACGGACAAGATCGTGGTGAAACTTTCCCCGGGAGTCGCTTTCGGAACGGGACTTCATCCCACCACTCAGATGAGCGTGTTCTTTCTGAAGAAATACCTGAAAAAGGGAGACAGAGTGGTGGATGTGGGATGTGGAACCGGAATCCTCGCCATAGTGGCGAAAAAGCTCGGAGCCTCGTACGTGATGGCGGTGGATGTGGATGAGCAGGCGGTTGAGGTCGCAAAAGAGAACGTTCAGAAGAACAGCGTGGATGTCATCGTGAAACGATCCGATCTTCTTTCGGAAGTTGATGGTGTTTTTGATCTTGTCGTCTCCAACATCCTCGCGGAGATCCACCTGAGGCTCCTCGAAGACGTGGACAGAATCACCCACGAAAGGTCCATCTTGATCCTCTCCGGAATCGTGGATACGAAAGAAAATATGGTCAGAGAAAAGGCCAGCAAGAAGGGATGGAATCTTCTGGAAAGGAAGCAGGAAAGAGAATGGGTGACCCTCGTGATGAAAAGATCGTAGGATGGCAACTTGGTAGAAAGATCACGAACATGAGACGCGTTGTCTTTCGATGTCCCTATGGATACCCCGTCGTTATAGAAAGCTTTCCCATCAAAGACGGAAAGCCTTTTCCTACACTTTACTGGCTCACCTGCCCTCATCTGAGAAAGGAAGTCTCAAAACTCGAATCACAGGGATATGTAAAAGAGTTCGAGGAAAAACTGGAAAGAGAAGGCAAGCTTCGAGAAAAGATGAAGAAAGCTCACGTTGAGATCATAAAAAAAAGGGCAGAACTCTTGCCAGAAGATCACCCCTTCCGGGAGATTCTTTCAAAGGTTGGAACCGGTGGTATCAGAGACTTCACCAAACTGAAATGTCTCCACCTTCATCTTGCAGACTATCTGGCCGGAGTGAAAAACCCCGTAGGGGAGATGGTGTGGGATCTTGTGGAGAGAAAGTTCTGCGAAGAGAAGCTTTGCAGAGCGGGGGAGGCGAGAGAATGAGAATCATAGAGACTATCGAAGAGATGAAGAAATTCTCCGAAGAAATGAGGGAAAAGAAGAAAACAATCGGTTTCGTTCCCACAATGGGATATCTTCACGAAGGTCATCTTTCACTCGTGAGAAGAGCAAGGGCAGAGAACGACGTGGTCGTGGTGAGCATCTTCGTGAATCCCACTCAGTTTGGCCCAAACGAAGATTACGAGAGATACCCGAGGGACTTCGAGAGAGACAGGAAACTTCTTGAGAGAGAAAACGTGGATTGCGTTTTTCACCCGTCTGTGGAAGAGATGTATCCACCCGACTTCTCCACGTTCGTTGAGGAGACAAAGCTTTCAAAACCGCTGTGTGGTAGATCCAGGCCCGGACACTTTCGAGGGGTGTGTACCGTGGTCACAAAGCTCTTCAACATCGTGAAACCACACAGGGCGTACTTCGGTCAAAAAGATGCACAGCAGTTCAGGGTACTCAGGAGAATGGTGAGAGATCTGAACATGGACGTTGAGATGATCGAGTGTCCCATAGTGAGAGAACCAGACGGTCTTGCGATGAGTTCAAGAAACGTCTATCTCACACCTGAAGAGAGAAAACAGGCTCTTGCCCTGTACCAGTCGTTGAAAATCGCTGAAAACCTCTTTTTGAACGGTGAGAGGGATGCTGTGAAGATAAAGGAAGCGATGATCAATCATCTGTCCAGATTCGACAGAGTGAAGATAGACTACGTGGAGATCGTCGATGAGGAAACGCTGGAGCCCGTTGAAAAGATCGATCGAAAGGTGATCGTCGCGGTCGCCGCCTGGGTGGGAAAGGCAAGACTGATAGACAACACGATACTGGGGTGATCCACAGTGAAGCGCTTTCTTGTAATATCTGACTCGCACGTTCCTGTACGAATGCCAGATCTTCCCGATGAAATCATAAACGCCCTGAAAGAATACGACGGGGTTATAGGACTTGGAGACTACGTGGACCTTGACACGGTGATCCTTCTGGAGAAATCTTCCAGAGAATTCTACGGAGTCCACGGAAACATGGACTATCCGGATGTGAAGGAGCATCTTCCGTTCTCCAAAGTGCTTCTTCTGGAAGGTGTGAACATCGGAATTTGTCATGGCTGGGGTGCTCCCTGGGATCTGAAAGACCGCCTTCTCAGGGTGTTCAACGAAAAACCAGATGTGATACTGTTTGGACACACACATGAACCCGAAGACACCACGAAAGCGGGTGTGAGGTTTTTGAACCCTGGAAGCCTCGCAGAAGGATCCTACGCTGTTTTGACTCTCGATGGAGGTGAAGTGAGATTCGAGTTGAAGAAACTGTGAGGGAGATCGTTGAAGACATAAGAGAGACAGTGAAAGATGGAAAACTCTACGTTGCCTTCTCTGGAGGGAAGGATAGCTCTCTTGTTGCGATCCTTGCGAAGATGGCCCTCGGAGAAGAGAGGGTGGAACTCGTCACCGTCGACTGGGGACCTTACACCTACGAAAAATCAAGAAAGATCGTTCGAAGTTTTGCGGAAAAGTATGGGCTGAAGCACACCTTCATCCCGTCCAACGGACTTCAGGAGAAGGTCTGGAGATACGGTCCTTCGTGTAACGCCTGTACGAGGGATGTGAAAACGCGTCTTGTGAAAGAGTACGCCGGTGGTTGCCTTGTTGCGAGCGGTGCCAACGCCTCAGATAGTTGGGGGAAAACGGGGCTGAAGGTCTTCGATGGAGTCTACTCACCCCTTTACAGGGTGGGAAAGGCCGAGATAAACGCGATGATAGATCATCTCGGAATAGAAGTGAGAAAGATAGGAGAGTCTGCAGGAAGAGAAGGCTGCAAACTGAAGCATCTTTTGAAGATGCTCATAAACCCGAACTACCATGGAAGAGCGGTTTCGGTGGCAAACGAGATCCTTCTGAACGTTCTGGAAAAACACGGTTTCGCTCCAGAACTTGCGAACGTGAAGATCATAGGACCCCTCTCCAGAAACATCGCACTGGTGAACGTCAAACCCTTTCCACCAGAAGAAATCGTTGAAGAGATCGTTGAAAAACTTTCAGAGGAGAAGACGATAGACGAGGTGGTGGTCGTTGACGGGCCAATGAGACTCTTTGTTCTTGCAAATCCTGCGATCTACAGAAACGAAGAGTCAAGAAAGTGGATAAAGGAGGGAAGGCTCCAGCCAGAGTTTGCCTTCCCCATAGAGGTGGAATGGAAAGAGTCCAGAAACAACAGGCTGAGAACCTTTCAGGTGATCGACTTCAGGAAGGAGTGAAAGAATGGCATTCAGATGCCCCCTTCTTCTCTTTCTGAGAAGGATCTTCAGGTTTAAAAGAAGACCGAAGTTCAGGGTGAAAAAGAACTGAGCACAGCGGCATTTTCCAGACCAAAGGGCAGAAGAATGTATCTGTCCGTGTGATGCTCAAAGTCTATGAAACTCCACGGTCTTCTGAACGTTTCTTCGAGCACATCGGCCTTGTGGTTTGCCTCTATCAAGTTGAAGAGTGTGTTGGTGAGAACAAGTTTCAGTTCGTTCTTTCCGTCGTGAAGGTTGTCTGTGATCTCCACCATGAACGGTTCCCAGAAGAGACTTCCCACGAATTTTTCGTTCAAAAACACCTCCACCGACGCGGCCCTCACGCTGTTCAGTTTGAGAAAGTACCTTCTTTTCGGGTCTTTTTTCATCTCGAAGGTCTTCCTCAGAGTGAAAGAGCCCACATAAAACGGGTATCCACTCCGTGTGATATCCTTGTGGTCTGGTGTTTTTGGAGCATCGATCACGTACTTTGTTTCGTCCACGTTCACAAGGGAGAATTTCCCAACAAGATAGATCGTTTCCACTTCCGTGGGTCTGTGATTTTCGGGATTTTTCACCCTCTCGTGGCAGCCTGGTCCTGTGATGTTGTTACTCTTTTTTCCTTCCAGAACGACAATGTTTTTCCCCACCTGAACAAGTTCTGTAATGTCCATCTTTCCGAAGTTCACATCCAGGAAACACTCCTCCTCGGTGAAAGTGCAACCCTTCTTTTTGAACACCGCTTCGTGGCCGTTCACCGTGATTCTGTCAAGATTCTCCGCACACTCAACAACGAGAAAGAGCTTTTCTGGTTTTTCCCTGATCTCGAACGAATACACCACTCCGAACGGTGTTCCTTCTGGCAGTCTGTAGAACTCGTACCAGATCTTCGAAACGTACTCATCCCTGAAGACCTTCCCGTCTGCTTCGAACATGTCTACCCTGTCCACAGGCAGCACGTTGAAACCGTTCATCTCTGTTTCGAACTCAGAAAACGCCATTTCAAGTTCGAATTCTCTTTTCAAAGTCACCCCCGTTGAAATCACGCTTCTTCTCTGTGACGGAATCTCTTCGTCCGTTACCCAGATCAAAAGGCTCGATGCCGGGTGCATGGTGAACTCTCTTTCGCTGAACTCCACCACAGCAAAGTCAAAGATGTCGATCGCGTAAATGTGTCTTTTTTCCTCCTTCAGATTCAACTGGCAGTGCACTTCCCGGTTGATGTCCGTGTTCGCAAGAAAGATGATGTATGAGCCGTTCTCAAGCAACCTCTTCTGTGCAATCACAGATTTTGCGTTCTTTCCGGTCTTTTTGTCTATGACCTCGACGGCAGCCACATCCCTGAGTGAATCGATAAGACCCTGAAGATCTTCAAAAACACGTGCTCTTTTGAGGAACTCCGGCTTTTCTTTTCTTCCTTCCACCCTTTCCGGGAAGAAGTTTCCATCTTTCAGGACAAGGATCTTACCACCGTTTTTTGAAAACTCGTTCAAAAGATCCACCGTTGAGCGTCTCAAGTTCAGCAGGGGAGGTACCAGAACGATATCGTACTCACAGTTTCCCACCACAAGTTTTTCTCCGCTCACCCTTCCGTGTTTCGAAAGGATCGTCTCATCGCCAAAGTGGAAATCTATTTTGTTTGAGACGAGTTCTTTCACGGTCCTGTCGAAGGATTCGTTGAGTTTGTCGATCTCGTCGTCGAACTTCGAATAAACACACCAGGCAGAGGTGATCGGATGGATCATCAGCACCTTCACTTCTCTCTTTCCCTGTGTCATCAGGTAGTTCAATCTGGCGAGGTAGTCAGAGAAGCGCTTTTCGTTCTTCCACCAGGGCTGTTGATAGAACAGGTTCGGTGGGTAGTCTCTTTTTCTTTCTCCCCTCATCGAGTAGAGGCTGAGGTGTGGATTTATGTAGGTGATCCCAAGGACAGCCTGCCAGTCTGCAATCCACTTTCTGTGGAGGAAACTCACGTGCTGACCCGTGGTTCCGAACGTTTCACAGAGCACCCATTTCTTTCTCAACTGTTCCGCCACCGATGAGACCTGCTTTATCGTGATCACCTGTTCAAGATGACGTGCGAGTTTGTCAACTCCCGGTATCTGCATGTATTCGTAGTGTGGCATCGCAGCCCCTATCCATTCGACCTGGCCCCTGAGCGTGTCTTCGGCCATGTAGTGGCCCGTCATGGAGATACCGTTTTCCTCGCACCACTTCGCATATGGTATCGTGAAATTTTCGATGAAGAGTTCAGTTGCAACATCGAAGAAGTCGTACCGCACCTTCATGTAGTCCTTCGTGTTGAAAAATAGCTCTTCAAAGTGTTCCCTGATGTCGTATCCCTTTCTTTTCAAGAACTCCTCCGGGAATCGATCCGTCCAGGGAAGGGTAGGAATTTCCGGGTAATGAACTCTCAGATAGGTGGGTTCGTCAGTGAAGATCCCAGGGATCGAAGAGCCAAAGAACTCACCACACACCTTTCTGTACTTCTCGTGGGTCGATCTGATGAAGGCTTCAGTGACCTTCTTCGAGAGAAGATCCACGTAGCAGGTCCCGTTGAACCAGGGATCTCCCAGTTTCATCGTGCGCTTCACAACGAAAAGTTCTTCATTTCCTCTTTCTATCCTTTTCAAGATCTCGTCGCCTGGTTCGATCTGCTCTTTCTTCAAAAGTACAAGAAACCTGTGGCGGTATTCATCACTTTCGAGAGGAACGATTCCACCGGCAAATCCAGAAGGCCACTTGTCCTCGTCGTAAAGCCAGGCCAGCATTCCAAGTTTTCTAGCATGCTCAGCACACCTTTTCACAAGGGCCATCCATTCATCGGAGAGGTATTCCGTCACAAGCCCCACCCTCGAGTGCATGAAGAAACCGCCGTATCCCTTTTCGCACATCTCGTCTATCTGCCTCAGGAGTTCTTCTTCGCACAGTTTGTCGTTCCAGCTCCAGAAAGGTGCGGGCCTGTACCACACTCCAGGGTTTTCCAGATCCTTCAGGTTCACACTCTCATCCCCTTGTACCTTCTCCATTCTTCGTACTTTTCGCTCCACAACTCCGGATTCTTCGGCTCGAACATTTTCAACTCAAAGGACTTTCTCACAACTTCTCTTGCCTCGTCGAGATCTTTTATCTCACCCATGGCGATGAACTGAACGAGGGCGTTTCCGATGGGCGTTGCATCCACAGGGCCTGCCACCACGATCTTTCCCGTTGCATCGGCAATGAAACTCATCAGAAGATCGTTCTTCACGGCTCCACCCACTATGTGGATCTTTTCGTACCTTCTACCGGTGAGTTCTTCGATCTGTTCCACGATCCATTTGCTGTTGAACGCAAGGGACTCGAAGATGAGGCGGGAAATTTCTCCGATTCCCCCCAGTGTTCTCTGTCCTGTCTTTTCAAGATAAGATCTGATTCTCTCCAGCATGTTCCCGGGGTGAAGAAACTCTTCTCTGTCCGGGTCGAGAAACGCCTGGAAAGAAGGTGCGTTCTCTGCCATCTCCACGATCTCTGAGTAGTTCTTTTTCCACATCCTGTTGCACTCTTCAAGAAGCCACATACCGGTTGCGTTCTTGAGAAACCTGATCTTTCCGTATCCACCTTCGTTTGTGAAGTTTCTTTCCATCGCCTCTTCCGTCAGAAGAGGTTCCTCCAGTTCCGTTCCCACAAGAAACCATGTTCCAGAACTGATGTAGATCCCTTCCTCTTCGAACGGCACGGCCACAACGGCGGATGCGGTATCGTGGCAGGTGGTGGCGATCACGTTCATTTCCCTTTTTACCCTGCATTTTCCCAGGACGGTACCCGGTGAGACCACCTCCGGGAAGATTTCAGTGGGAATGGAAAGTTTTTCGAGAAGATCGAACGCCCATCTTTTCTCCGGCACACTGTAGCACTGGGAAGTGCTTGCGATCGTGTACTCACTCACCACCTCACCGGAAAGCCAGAAGTTGAACACGTCTGGTATCATCAGGATCTTCTTTGCCACTTTCAGGAAAGGATCTTTCGAAAGAACCATCGAGTAGAGCTGATAGAGGGTGTTTATCTCCATGAACTGTATCCCCGTTCGCTCGAATATGTACTTCTTTGGGATGATATCGAAGACTTTTTCCATAACTCCCTCTGTTCTTATGTCTCTGTAATGGTACGGAAGGGAGATGAGCCTTCCCCTCTCGTCAAACAGCGCAAAGTCCACACCCCACGTGTCCACTCCCACCGACTGCGTGTCGGAGGTCTCAAGAACACTCTCTATTTCCTCATAGAATTTCGGAAGATTCCACAAAAAGTGATCTCTGTCTCTTCCCGGAAGGAAAATCCCCTCCGTTCGAAACCTCTTCAGCTCCCTCACCGTCAACTTTTCCCTCAGTTCCACCTCGTAGATCTTCCCGTTCGTTGCACCAAGATCCACGGCGAGCACCTTCACAACCATCCCTCCGGAACACCCGTTGGATCCCTTCCAAGGCTGAGCACCCTCAGAAGGATCTCTGCTGCTTTCTCCAGAATCTCAACCCTGTCGTAGGCTTCTGCTACGTCCTTTCCAAACGCTACAACTCCATGTTTGTCCCACAGGACGGCATCCTTTCCCCGAGCTTTTTCGACGGTTTTCAAACCGAGTTCCACGCTCCCTGGTTTTTCAAACTCGACAACGGAAATCCCCTGGGGAAAGAAGATGAGAACCTCAGGGTGAATCTTCATCATCTTTGGAAGAAGGTCCTGAAAGTCCTTCAAGTTCATCAGAGTGAGGAGGTTTAGCGGGTGTGTGTGAACGATCGCTCTTTTCTCTGAGTTCATCTCCTTGAACCGTGCGTGGATCATGAGATGTGTTGGAAATTCACTGGTGGGTTTTCCTTCACCGTGCAGGATTTCATAGTACCTTCCAGGAAGGATGTGAAGAAGACAGATCTTACTTTCATCTTCGAAGATCTCCCTCATTCTCGACCCTGTAGCCGTGATCAGAAGGTACATCTCAGGGCCGTCGTACTCGAAACCGTACGCCTCCATGGATTTCACTTCATAACTGGATGGTACTTCATCGATCCTGACAGAGATGTTTCCCGCGTTCGCCTCAGAAAGACCCTTTACAGCGAGCCAGTAAGCAACCTTTTGAATTTCCTTCACGATCTCCTTCATCTTCTCTCTCTCCTTCTTTTCTCCATGTAATTTCCTTCCCTGAACACCTTTATCGGATCTTCTGGAAGGTTCTTTCGTCTTCTGTACTCCCTAAGAAGTGGCCTCACATCCGTTCGGAAGGCATCCATCAGAGCCTCCTCGGCCTCCACCACATCGCACTTTTTTTGAGCTTCTCTCAGTCGATTTTCATCTATGAGAAGTGCCTTCGCAAAGAGTTCCTGGGCCATCACGACGGATTGTACCGTTGCGAGGATCTTCGGTTTTGTGATATGTGCCTGATCGAACATGAGAACCACTTTCTTTGCAAAGTCAGAAAGCTCAGGATCTCTCCAGGCAAAGACGATCTCCTTGAAGATCAAAAACACCTCATATGGGTTTATGGAAGCGATCGTGAGATCGTCATCTGCGTACTTTCTGTTGTTCAGGTGAAATCCTCCGAGTTTTCTCTCCGAAAGCAGAGTGGCCACGATGTACTCTATGTTCGTTCCCTGAGCGTGATGTCCCAGATCGACCAGCACGAGGGCTCGCTCTCCCAGCTTTTCAGCGAGAAGATAACTCGTTCCCCAGTCCGGTATGTCCGTGTGGTAGAAGGCAGGCTCGAAGAACTTGTACTCTATGAAGAGGTACATATCCTCCGGCATGTTGTCGTAAATGTACTTCAGGGACTCTTCGAGCCTTTTCTTTCTGGAACGGAAATCGTCCTGACCCGGATAATCCGTTCCGTCTGCAAGCCACAGGCTGATCACTTTCGAGTCCGTTTTCACCGCTATGTCCACACATTCCATCACGTGCGCGATCGCTTTCTTTCTGATCTTCTCACTGGGATTGGTGAGACTTCCATACTTGTAATCTGGATCCTGGAAGAGATTCGGGTTGATGGCCCCTATCCTCAAACCTTTTTCCTTTGCAAACTCTTTCAGTTCTTCCCAGTTTTCCACCCTGTCCCATGGAATGTGGAGGGCAACGGAAGGACAACACCCTGTGAGTTCATGAACGAGCGCAGCATCCTCTATTCGCTCGAAGACGTTGCAGGCCGCTCCTTCTTCGTGAAAGACGGCAAACCTCGTTCCGGCATCGCTGAACGCCCAGGAAGGAAGTTCGAATTTCAACTCGTCCAGTTCTCTAAAGATCTCTTCCATGTTCATCACTCCTCCCAGTAACCGATTGTTGTCATCAGGGTGTGATGTTCCTTTCCAACATCAAGTCGTGAAAGTTGCATAACAACAGGTGTGGTGCTCTCTGCCATGATACTGTAAGGTTTGCATCGGGGAATTCCGAGTTTGTCCAACCTGAGATGAAGACTTCTTCCTGGAGGGACTTCCACCTCGTGGCTGAGAGGATCTCTGTCTTCAAAGAAGAACCAGATCTTTATCTTCGCGGTCTCCTTGTTTACGTTCATGATGCACAGTGACTCGTGGGAGGCGAGATAGCCCCTCTTGCCGCACGGAATGTAACCATCAGGGAAGAACCATCTTTTTGCACCGTTCATTCTTCATCACCTCGTGGATATGAATTCAAACATAAATTTATCATAAATTAATCACAAAAGTCAACGTTATTTGTGATAAAATCTCTCGAAAGGAAAGGAGGGTGGTGATATGAAGGAGGAAAGATTGAAGGAGATTCTTGATATCGTTGACAAAAACGGTTTTGTCAGCATGAAGGATCTTCAGGAGAAACTCGGTGTTTCGATGATCACCGTGAGAAGAGATGTGGCAGAACTGGTGAAGAGGAATCTGGTGAGAAAAGTACACGGCGGTATAAGAAAGGTGAACTACTTCGAGAAGGAAACAGATTTCATGAGAAGGCTCTCGATAAACAGGGAGGCAAAAGAGAGGATCGCCCAGCTTGCGCTGGACTTTGTGGAGGACAACGACATCATCTTTCTGGACGCAAGCACCACTGCACATATCTTTGCAAGGCATCTGGCTTCGTCTCAAAAGTCTGTTCACGTCATCACGAACAATCTACTCACTGCCATGGAACTTTCGAAAAACCCCGGTATAAGTGTTGTTCTGCTCACGGGAAAAGTGAACCCGGAGAACCTGGCGGTTGAAGGCTCCCTGACGATAGAGTGTGGGAAGAAGTTCTCTGTGAAAAAAGCGTTTGTTTCATGCAGAGGCGTGACCGCAGAAGAGGGAACCTACGAAATAAACACGATGGAGATGGGAATAAAGAGGATCTTCGTTGAGAAAGCGGAAGAGATCTTCGTTCTTGCCGACTTCAGCAAGATAGGAAAAAGATCACTGGCACATCTGATACCCACAGAAAGGATTGACTATCTGATCACAGAAAGAAAGCCCCCTGAGAATCAGTATGAAATATTCAGGGAAAAAGGTGTGAAAATTGTCCATTGAAAGGAGGAATCCACATGCCCAACATCGTATTTGTGGGTGCAGGGAGCGTGAGGTACACGATAAAGTTGGTAGGTGATCTGGCAAAGACAAAAGAGCTATACGGGTCAAGACTGGTTTTGATGGACATCGACGAAGAAAGGCTGAAGGCAACCTTCACACTCGTGAAGAAGTACCTGAAGGAGTTGAAGGCAGAATATGAGGTGGAAGAGACGACAAGCCTTGAGAAGGCACTTGAAGGGGCAGAGTTTGTCATCAACACAGCACTCTACAGGGCACCTGGACATGAAGACGGGTACGTGCACTACGAGATCATGAGGGAAGTAGGGGAAAGACACGGTTACTACAGGGGGATAGACAGCCAGGAGCTGAACATGGTATCGGACTACTACACCCTGAGCAACTACAACCATCTGAAGATGAGCCTCGATATAGCAAAAGCTGTGGAGAAGATCTCACCGGATGCGTGGATACTGCAGACGGCAAATCCCGTCTTTGAGATCACTCAACTTGTGAAGAGGCTGACGAAGGCGAAGATAGTGGGGTTCTGCCATGGATACGCACACGTGTTTCACCTTGCGAAGGTGCTTGGGGTAGAACCAGAAGAACTCGACTGGCAGGTAGCAGGGGTAAACCATGCGATATGGCTGAACAGGTTCAGGTGGAAGGGAGAGGACTTATATCCCAGGCTGGATGAGTGGATAGAGAAGAACGCGTCGAACTGGGAGCCGAAGGGACCATGGGACGTGGACTTTTCACCTGCTGCGATAGACATGTACAGGTTTTACGGTATGTATCCGATAGGGGACACGGTGAGGAGTGGGACGTGGAAGTACCACTACGATCTTGAGACGAAGAAGAAGTGGTTCGGAAAGTATGGAGGAATAGACAACGAAGTGGAAAGGCCGAAGTTCTACGAGAGTTTGAGGAAGCAGAGAAAGAGGCTGATGGAACTTGCGAAAGAAGTGGAGAAAGATCCGACGATAGAGCTCACGAAGGTATGGCCTGAGGTGTTCACAACAGGAAGTGAAAGTGTAGAGCAGCACATACCTTTCATCAACGCCCTTGTGAACGGAAAGAAGGCAAGGCTGGTTTTGAACGTGGAGAACAGAGGGACGATAAAGGGGATACCGGACGATGTGGTTGTGGAGGTGCCGGTGATAGTGGACAAGGAAGGGATACATCCGGAGAAGATAGAGCCTGATCTTACGGAGAGGGTCAAGAAGTTCTATCTTCTTCCGAGGATTTTGAGGATGGAATGGGCACTTGAGGCGTTCATCAGTGGTGACAGGAGGGTTCTTGAGGAGATTCTCATCAGAGATCCCAGAACAAAATCCTACGAACAGGTCGTCGCTGTCATCGAAGATATCCTCAACCTGCCTTTTAACGAGGAAATGAAAAAGCATTATTCAGGATGAGTTTTTCCTCTCGAAAAACCCCAGCGCCCCTTTCAGCGGGGCGCTTTTTTGTTGTAAGAGGTTGTAAAAAGAAGAAAACGTGAAATAATCAGATGTAATTGTGAAAAATCGATTCCAGTTGATAGATATCAGAATTATTTGGTATCAAAATCGTTTGACTTAATTGCGTACTTATTGATACTATATTGATAGTTTTTGGATAATTTTAGTTTGCTTTTTGTGATCTTTGGCGATATCAATTTCAAATTCAAAACTGGGAGGTGGTGGTACGATGTTGAGAAAGGTCCTGTGGGGTTTCATCACGGTGATCTTTGTGGTTCAAATTCTTGCCATTGGGCTCAACGAGATCGTTCCCGGAGAGTATTACAACCTTGCTGATTACGAACGTCTGACGGGAAAGAAGATCACGAAATTCAACGAGGCTCCCATGCTGAAAGAGATGGTTGAGAAAGGATTGTTACCTCCTGTTGAAGAGAGATTGCCGAAAAATCCTGTTGTGGTGACACCTTATGAGGAAATAGGACAGTACGGTGGAACGTGGAGACGGGTGTGGTTTGGTTTACCAGATCAACCCAATGTTGACAAAATAGCTGTTGAAAAACTAGTGATGTTCGATAAAACGGGAGGAGTCATTCTCCCAAATGTTTTTGAAAAGTGGGAGATCAGTAATGATGGTAGAACATTTACTTTCAAGATAAGGGAAGGGTTAAAATGGTCCGACGGTGTACCGGTTACCACAGAAGACGTGAGATTCTGGTATGAAGATATATTAATGAACAAAGAATTGACTCCCACAATTCCTACATGGCTAACAGCTGGAGGAAAACCTCTGAAAATAGAGATTATCGACAAATACACGTTTAAAGTCATCTTTGAAGCACCTTATCCTCTGTTTCTTTACCAGCTGGCATATCAGGGACAGGCTGGGTATGTTTTTGTTGTTCCATCTCACTACTTAAAGAATTACCATCCGAAATACGTTTCTCTTGAAAAACTAACGAAAATGGCAAAAGATGAAGGATACGAGTACTGGTGGCAATTGTTTGGCGCGAGGGGTTCAAATACAAATGCATGGATCACAAATCCAGAGTTACCCGTTCTCTACCCATGGAAGCTGAAAAAGTATTCAGATACACAGCTCATCATTGAGAGAAATCCGTATTACTTCAAGATAGATCCTGAAGGGAATCAACTTCCGTACATAGATGAAATTGTATTTTATAGAATACAGGACAAGCAAATGGCTTTGATGAAGGCCATGGCAGGAGAGGTAGATATGCAGACCAGACATTTTGGAACAGAGCACTTTACTATACTGCTCGAGAACAGAGAGAAAGGAGGTTACAGAGTACTGAGATAGATCTGGGGTGTTGGTAGTATTGTGACCTTCTATGTGAATCAAAATGTCCAGGACCCGGTCCTCAGGGAAATATTCCAAACCCCGAAATTCAGATATGCCCTTTCGCTGGCAATAAATCGCGAAGAAGTAGCATCCCTGGTTTTCCATAATCTAGGAGAACCACGCCAAGCTTCACTGATAAGTGGTGTTGCTTTTTATGATCCGGAATGGGAAAAGGCATTTGCAGAGTACGATCCAGAAAGAGCAAATAAGTTATTGGATGAAATGGGCCTCACAAAACGCGATGAAGAAGGTTATAGGTTGAGGCCGGATGGTAAAAGATTTGAGTTAATAGTGGAGTATTCTGTAACAGATACAGTCGTCGATGTTTTGGAGATGGTAAAGCAATATTGGGAAAAATTGGGGATCAAAGTGATCTTAAAACCAGAAGAACGATCACTCTACATGACAAGGTGCGAAGCAGGGGAACCTGAAATAGGTGTGTGGTCTTTTGACAGATGTGCTGCCGTTTTAAGTGATCCTGGAAGATTACTTGGAACCGTCTGGGATGGACCATGGGCACCACTTTACGCGAGATGGTATATCTCTGGTGGAAAAGCAGGTGAAGAACCACCCGAAGGATCCGACATCAGAAGAATATACGAACTCTGGGATAAGGTCAAAATGACAGTCGATGAGAAAGAAAGAGACAGGCTCTTCAGAGAAATCATAAACATCCACAAGAAGAACATCTTCTTCATAGGAACCGTTGGAGAACCGATCTGGCCTGTGGTTGTAAAAGAATACTTCAAAAACGTGCCTGATTCTCCTGAATACGTCTGGGAAAACGAAGGAGATGGCCAGCACGCAGAGCAGTACTACATGGACAAATGATGGAATCATCAGTGAAAATCGGAGGGGGTGGGGTTTCCCACCCCCCTTTTAAATGGGAGGGACCAATATGGAAATTTCCAAGGATTGTTTTGTTCTCAACGGTAAAAAGACACTTTATCTGGCTGATACCGCCTGGAGAGGGGTCTATAAGTCTTGTTTCGATGATTGGGTCGAGTATCTTCAAACAAGAAAGAATCAGGGATTCAACGCCATTCAGATGAATTTCACCCCCTGGGAAGATTACGGAATGATATTGAAAGACAACTTTCTCGATCAGCTCGAAGAAAAAGTCAGAGTGGTTTTTGAGCTCGGAATGACACCTGTTATAGTCGTTGTCTGGTGTGGTTGTGTTCCCGGAACATGGGCCACAGTTTCTGACACCTCGAACGTTTTACCAATACGAATACTTGAGGATTTTGCCAAGGAAGTGGTGAGAAGATTCAACAAGTACAATCCCATCTTCCTTTCAGGCGGAGATGTCGATTTCAGGTCCGGCGAAGCAATAGAATACTATTCGCTCATCACTAAGACAATAAAAGAAAACACAAACCGTCCAGTCTCTATACATCTTGCTAGGGGATGGACGGATGTACCCAGGGAAATAGATCAGTACATAGATTTTTACGCATATCAGTCTGGTCACGACAGGCATCACCAGGAACTCACCTGGAAACTCGCTCAAGAGTTTTACAAAAGAGGAAAACCCGTTATCAACGCCGAGATCTGTTATGAAGGAATTGGGTACAAGAAAGATGGATACAGGTTCAATCCATTCGATGTAAGAAAGGCTTTCTGGCAGAGCTTCCTTTCTGGTTCTTTTTTTGGAATCGGTTATGGGGCTCACGGAATCTGGAACTGGTGTGAAGTAGCTGGAGAAGAAACCGAAAGACATCTTTCATCTTTCACATGGAAGGATGCACTCAGAATGGAAGGAGCAAATGACGTCTGTTTTGCAAGATGGTTGATAGAAAAACTCGATTTCTTCGGTTTAAAACCCTCTCAAGAGGTTCTCCTGAGTCCGGAAAATTCTGAGATTAGGGTTGCAAGGAATGAAAAAAACTGCATCATCTACGCTCCATTTGCTACCAGGATGGTTCTTGATATTAATTCAAAAGATATTTGGGGAATAAATATGGAAACTCGAGACGTGTTTGTTCCCAGAGTTGATTTGAAAGATAATCATACAAAGGTGGACATTCTGAACCATAATTCTGATTCTCTGATCATAATCGAGTACTAAGGGGGTATCAGTATGCTAAAACCAGAGAGCAACACGAAAAGACTTCTCATGAACACAACTGGTATTTGGTCCCTCGAAGTGAACGGGAAGGAAAGGCCGATAGCCGTTCCTGGAAGCTGGAACGAACAATACCAGGATCTGTGCTACGAAGAAGGGCCCTTCACTTACAGAACCATCCTCTATGTTCCGGAAGAACTTTCCAAGAAACACGCCAGGCTTTACTTTTCTGCCGTGAACACAGATTGTGAAGTCTATCTGAACGAAGAGAAAGTGGGGGAAAACCACATCGGCTATCTTCCCTTCGAGATAGACGTGACAGGGAAGGTGAAGCCAGGAAAGAACGAACTCAAAGTGATTGTGAAGAACGAGTTGAAGGTGGGAGGCTTTCCTTCAAAAGTACCGGACAGTGGCACACACACGGTGGGATTTTTCGGGAGTTTTCCACCTGCAAATTTTGACTTCTTTCCATACGGAGGAATCATAAGACCGGTTCTTGTGGAGTTCACAGATCACTCGAGGATCCTGGATATCCGGGTGGACACAAGCAAGTCTGAACCAGAAAAGAAACTCGGAAGAGTGAGGGTGAAGGTGGAAGTCTCAGAAGAGGCGATGGGGGAAGAGATGAAAATCAAACTTGGAGAGGTGGAAAAGAAACTCAAAGTGACAGACAGGTTCATCGAAGAAGAGTTCGTTCTTGATGATGCAAGATTCTGGTGTCCAGAAGATCCTCATCTTTACCCTCTCAGAATAGAGCTCGAAAAGGACGAGTACATTCTGGACGTTGGAATTCGAACGATCAGCTGGGACGAGAAAAGACTTTACCTGAACGGAAAGCCGATCTTTTTAAAGGGTTTTGGAAAGCACGAGGAATTTCCCGTTCTGGGACAGGGAACGTTCTATCCCATGATGGTGAAAGATTTCAACCTTTTAAAGTGGATCAACGCAAACTCCTTCAGAACATCTCACTATCCTTACAGTGAAGAGTGGCTGGACCTTGCGGATCGACTGGGAATTCTCGTGATAGATGAAGCACCCCATGTTGGTATCACAAGGTATCACTACAATCCGGAGACGCAGAAAATTGCAGAAGACAACGTGCAAAGGATGATAGCCAGAGACAAAAACCATCCCAGTGTGATCATGTGGAGTGTGGCGAACGAGCCTGAATCCAACCATCCCGATGCAGAAGGTTTCTTCAAAGCTCTCTATGAGACGGCAAAGAAGATGGACAACACTCGTCCTGTTGTCATGGTGAGCATGATGGACACGCCGGACGAGAGGACAAGGGATGTGGCTTTGAAGTATTTCGACATCGTCTGTGTGAACAGGTACTACGGATGGTACATCTATCAGGGGAGGATAGACGAGGGACTGAAAGCGCTGGAAGAGGACATGGAAGAACTCTACAGAAGGCACAAAAAACCCATCTTCGTCACGGAGTTTGGAGCGGATGCGATAGCAGGTTTCCACTACGATCCACCCCAGATGTTCTCCGAAGAATACCAGGCAGAACTCGTTGAGAAAACGATAAATCTTCTCATGAAAAAAGATTACATCGTGGGGACGCATGTGTGGGCCTTTGCGGACTTTAAGACACCTCAGAACGTGAGGAGACCCATCCTGAACCACAAAGGTGTCTTCACAAGAGACAGACAGCCAAAACTGGTTGCCCATGTGTTGAGGAGGTTGTGGAGCGAAAGATAATGACGAACGTTCGCCGTTACTGGATCTTTCTTCTTCGAAAGATATGTGAAAAGCCTCTTGAACTCTGTGCATCCGATCGCTTGAAAGAGTTGATGCCCATAGAGGGAAAAAGGAGCAAGGAGAGGGAGAAATTTGCACCTCTTGAATTACTTGGTAGAATCCTCTGTGGGCTCTCTCCTTTTCTCGAGTTGAACAAAAAGGCTGTGAACACCGATCTTGAAGAGAAAAGAATAGCTTCCTGGTTATCAGAGCTGGCGATAAAATCTCTTCGTGTGGCAACCGATCTCGGTTGTAGAAGTTACATGAACTTTAGAGAGGGAAAACAACCTCTGGTCGATTCAGCCTTTCTGGTAGAGGGCATACTGAGGGCACCGAAAGCGTTGTGGGAAGATCTCGACCCTTCCACAAAGGAAAGATTGATAAAAGAATTGAAGGAAACAAGAAGGATAGAACCTTACTACTCGAACTGGCTTTTATTTTCCGCTATTATAGAAACTTTTTTCTTCTTTGTGGGTGAGGAATGGGATAGCACAAAGATCGATCTGATACTGAAGATCGTAGAAGGATGGTACAAGGGGGACGGGGTTTATGGAGACGGTCCTCACTTTAGGTGGGACTATTACAACAGTTTTGTGATACAGCCAATGCTCATAGACGTGCTGAGAATCCTTTCTGAAAGAAAATCAGAGTGGAAAGAACTGTACACGAAAGTTCTCAAACGTGCTCAAAGATACGCCCTTGTTCTTGAGCGAATGATCTCTCCTGAAGGAACGTTCCCGATCATCGGTAGATCGATAACCTATAGAACAGGTGTTTTCCATCTCTTGAGTCAGCTTTCTCTTCTTCACCTGCTTCCACCAGAGCTTAATCCTGCTCAGGTCAGATGTGCCCTCACCACCGTTCTCAGAAGAATCTTTGAACATCCCGCTACGTTCGACGAGAACGGCTGGTTGAAAATAGGTCTGGTGGGTTCTCAACCATCTCTTGGTGAAGAGTACATCACCACAGGAAGTCTCTATCTTTGTACAACCGTTTTCCTTCCTCTGGGACTTCCACCCTCTGATCCTTTTTGGAAAGATCCCTGTGAAAGCTGGACAAACAAAAAGGTATGGGAAGGAGAGGACATTCATCCAGACAAAGCTCTGGAAGATTAACACACATTAAAACCCTCTGAATAAATCCATTAATTTTCCAGTGATACCATGTCTAAAGTCCAAATGTTCCAGGGAGGAAGCGGGGTTGGATCCGAAAATAAAGAAAGCGCTGAACATATCCATTGTGGAAGGAGCACTCGCTGTTCTCATCAACCAGTTCTTCGGAGGACCTTACCTGACTGGATACTTCCTCTGGATGGGTGCTTCCAGTTTCTTCATAGGGCTCTTCGGATCTATTCCCTTTCTGGCAAATGCCCTTCAGATCGTCACAGTTTACTTCTCAAACAGGTTGAAAACCAGAAAACAACTGATAGTTCCTTTGATGTGGACTGCCAGGACTTCGATCACATTGTTTGCTCTGTTTCCTCTTATCAAACACGGACTGTTTCTGGCGTACATTCTGTACTTCTACATTCAGATCGCTGGAGCCCTTTCCGTTCCCCTGTGGCAGAGCTGGATGTCAGACCTTGTACCCAGAAACATGATAGGAAGCTATTTTGGTTTCAGGAATCTGATTCACGGACTGGTTCAGATACCTGCCATGTTCGCTGCGGGAGCGATTCTGGACTCTCTGGGAGAGAACTGGAAGGGTTTCAGTGCGCTGTTTTTCATAGCGGGATCTCTGGGATTTCTGAACGGATACTTCCTGAAAATCCAGTACGAACCCCCATACAGACCAAGAGAAGCCTCTCTTGGATTAACGAAAGTAATTGGAATTTTGCTGAAAGAAGAGCATTACAGGAATCTTCTCCTGGGTTTTGCTCTCTGGAATTTTGCTGTCGGTGTTGGAACTGTCTACATAAACGTCATGCTCCTGAAAGAAGTCCAGTTCAGTTATCTCCAGATAAGTGTTCTGAACGCGGTGGGAATGTTCATAGGAACACTTTTCCAACCTTTTTGGGGAAAACTGGGTGACAAATACGGTTTCCAGTACTTTTTAAAACTCTGTCTGTGGGTTCACGCAGCTGTCATCCTGCTCTGGGCACTTACTCCCAGATCCTTTCTATACGTTTTCTTCCTTCAGGTTATCATAGGTATTTTCGTGACTGCGGGGACAAGTCAGCTCATCTTCTATACCCTCATGTACAGCGTTCCTTCCTCGCTCAGTGCAGAGGCGTTTTCCGTGTTCAACAGCCTGTCCAATCTCATGCTGTTTGCGGGCTCTCTGACTTCAGGCATCCTCGTTTCCATCCTTGAAAACTTTACTCTCCCCTTTGAAATATCCGCTATAAGGCTCACAATGATCATTTCCTTTTTCCTGAGGGCTTTTGCAGCGTACAGGATTTCCAGAATGGACCTTGGAACCCCGCAGAAAGTCACCCTGGTACAGCTGGTCAGGGAGTCCTTCTTCACGGGTGTTGTTCCCTGGTTGAGGGAGAGATTGAACACCTTGAACATTTTCAAAAGGAAGCGTTGAGACATGGTAAAATACGATTGAGATCACACAACAAAGGGGGTTAGTCACATGGAAGTACTTAAGGTATCGTCGAAGTCGGATCCCAACAAGGTCGCTGGTGCCATCGCCGGTGTTGTGAGGGAACACGGAAGGGCAGAGATCCAAGCCATTGGAGCGGGTGCAGTGAACCAGGCAGTGAAGGCCATCGCCATCGCTCGGGGGTACCTCGCACCGAGTGGTATCGACCTCGTGTTCGTTCCCGCCTTCACAGATGTAGAAATCGAAAACGAAAAGAGAACCGCCATCAAGTTCATAGTCTTTCCAAAAAGCTGAAGGGGAGCAAGAGCTCCCCTTTGTTTTTCATTCCTCGAGAATTTTCTCTGCTTCTTCTCTGTAGGATTCCATAACGTATGGAATACCAGAAATTTCTGCTGCTTCCTTTGTAAGTGCGATGAGGTCTTTTCTGGAGAGGACAGACAGGCTGAACTTTCTTGCACCTGCCATGAGTTGTTGCAGACCCGTTTTGAACTTCTGAACAAACGTGTAGACGCCTATGGCACCGAGTGGAAGTTTCTTTACCTCCTCTGACCCGAATCTGTTCCTCAACTCTTCGTAAGTGATGAAGATCTCTTCCACCGTTTTTCCATACTTTGAAACCGTCTTGGGAAGTTCTCCCTTTTTGAGCCATTCTCCTATGTTCTTTCCCACCATCGCTGGTATCATCAAAGCTCTTCCCATACAAACTGCTTTCACGTAAGGAGATCCCATCATCAGTGCCTTGAGAACGGCATCTTCCGTCGAAAAACCACCGGCTATGGCAATATCGGGAACTCGAATTCCTCTCTTGCTGAGTTTTTCGGCGAACTGATAAGTCAGAGATTCAAGATAGAACGTTGGAATGCCCCACTCGTTCATCATCGGCCAGGGGCTCATACCCGTTCCACCCGGCGCACCGTCCACGGTGATCAGATCCACCTTTGCTTCGGCTCCGTATCTGAGGGCCATCGCAAGGTCCACAGCGGAGTACGCACCCGTCTTCAATGTGATCCTCTTGAAACCAAGACTTCTCAATCTCTCTACTTCCTTCAGGAAAGATTCTTTTGAAACAAAGCCAAGTCTTGAATGTCTTTCGAATTCCCTGATCTCGCCCTCTTTGAAAGCCTGCTGAACCTCAGGAAGTTCGGGATCTGGCAGGACAATGTAACCCCTTCTCTTCAACTCAAGAGCGTCCTCAAGGGACCGCACCTTTATCTCACCGCCGATGCTCTTGGCACCCTGTCCCCACTTGAGTTCTATCGTTTCAATACCGTGTTTGTTTATCACGTACTCGGCCACACCTAATCTGGTGTCCTCGACGTTCATCTGAATCAGTATTTCTCCATACTCTCCATCGTGATATCTTTTGTATATCTCTATCCTTCTGTCCAGTTCCGGAGATTTCTTCACCTTTCTGTTGCTGTCCAGTTCCAGATCCGGATCAACTCCAGCCACGTTCTCTCCGCAGACAACCGTTATCCCACTGATGGCAGCTCCCACAGCTATATGTTCCCAGTTTTTCCTGGCGATCTCTGTTGATCCGAGTGCGCCGGTGAAGATGGGTACTTTCATCTTCACTTTGATGTCCCAGCCGTACTCGGTGGTTGTATCAACGTTTGTGAACACCGCCGTATCCGGTCCCGGTTCCACACCCTCAGGAAGACCCTCTGCGCCGTGGGCGTATCCAAGTATGTTCAGGTGAGAGTAATCGACAGGATAATCTTTAACCGCCCCGGCCGTGATCTCACCGAACGGTCCCGGATAAAGCACTTCCCTTCCTCTGAACGACGCAAGCCAGATCTCACAGCCTCCTGTACAGCCATCGATACATCTGGAACATATTCCGGACACAGGAACAACATCTCTTGAACGGTTGAAAGTTCCGGTTGCCTCGTTTGCATTTGGCCTTCTCAGGTTTCCCACAACAATCCCCCCTGCATCAGGTATTTTTATGCTTATGCATGGAATATTCATAGGTTATTATATCAAAAACCAATCTGGATAGAAGAAACAAAACATGGTGTAATATTTATCTTGAGGTGGTACGAAGTGATAAGAAAGAACATCGCCGTTCTGGTGTCTGCAATAGTTTTTATCTTTGTGTTTGGGACCGTGGCGTTCCATCTAACAGAAGGATGGGATCTTTTTGACTCGTTTTTCTTCACCCTGATCACCATCTCTACGGTGGGATATTCTCTTCCAGAGAGCATCTCTCCTGTAGGGAAGGTGATTGCTTCTGTTCTCATAGGAGCTGGCGTGACGATCGTACTGTACGGATTCACCTCGATCACGTCTTTGATAATCGAAGGTCATATTGGAGAATACTTCAAAAGCAGGAGGATAAAGAAGATGATAGACAGATTGACCGATCATTTCATAGTGGTGGGGGCAGGAAGAACAGGAAGACACACAACCCTTGAGATAATGAAAGCCAGAAGACCTTTTGTCGTGATAGACGTTTCTGAAGAAGCGATCAAAAGGCTGGAAGATTTTCTTGGAAAAGAATTCCCCTACGTTGTGGGAGATGCCGTGGAAGAAGAGGTACTCATGAGGGCGGGGGTGGAAAGGGCAAAGTCCCTCATCGTCACCCTTCCAGACGACGCAAAGAACACTTTTGTTGTTCTCACCGCAAAATCCCTGAATCCCAACCTCGAGATCGTCTCGAGAGTTTCCGATATGAAAGCCCTCAGCAAGCTCGTCTACGCCGGAGCAGACAAGGTAATAGCCACCTCGGAACTAGCAGGAGTGAGACTTGCTCAGATGGCACTCAACCCCACCACCATAAGTTTCCTGGATATTCTCTCGTTCGGTGAAGAGTCTTTCAGAATAGAAGAAGTGATGATTCCTCCTGAAAGTCCCATAGCGGGCAAGACGCTCGGAGAGATAAACCTCTCAAAAAGAGCCGGTACCATCGTCATAGCGATAAGACGTGGTGGAGAGGTGATCTTCAACCCAACGGGTGACACGAGGATACTTCCCGAAGACAGACTGATGGTGGTTGGAAAGAGCGATCACTTCGAGAAACTCCACAGGCTCATCGAGGAGGGATAGCATGGTGATCGTGTACTCCACCTTTCCAAGCGAGGAAAAAGCACTGGAAATTGGAAGAAAGCTCCTTGAAAAGAAACTGATCGCCTGTTTCAACGCGTTTGAGATAAGATCCGGATACTGGTGGAAAGATGAAATCGTTGAAGACAGAGAATGGGCAGTTCTCTTCAAGACCAACGAGGAGAATGAAAAGAAGGTTTACGAAGAACTGAAAAAACTTCACCCTTACGAAGTCCCGGCGATATTCACACTGAAGGTAGAAAACGTTCTTCCGGAGTATTTGAAATGGCTCACGGAATCTGTTCGATGATCCTCAGGACTTCTTCCACCGTCCAGGCCTGGTGGACCTCCACGATTTTTCTGTTGTCCAGGTATTTTCCCTCTATCAACACCTGAGCGATCCTGTCCGTCCATCCACCAGTTCCCCTCATCAGGATCACAGGCTTTCCAAGAGCATAGGCACCCAGTATCTCTATCGCCGTTCCTATTTCCCCACCGATCGAAACGACAACGTCCACGTTCCTCAGAAGAACGAAAGATCTCATCTGAAAATCAAGCCCCGTCTTCACAGCAACGGACAGATGAGGATTTCCTGTTTCTTCATCGGGGAGTATTCCCACCACCGTTCCGCCCGACTCTCTGGCACCCTGAGACACCAGTTCCATCACACCGTCTCTTCCACCGTTGAAGATCACAAAACCCTTTTCAGCGAGTTTCATTCCAAGGTCAAGGCAAAGTTTCCTGAGATCTGACACGGGAGGCCTGTCGATCGGTCCGGAGTATCCCACTACACCGACTCGTTTCACGATCCGAGGTACACCTCCTTCACGGTTTCGTCTTCCAGAACCTCCTCCGGTCTTCCCTCGGCAAGTATCTTTCCTTTGTAGATGACGTATATTCTGTCTGCGATCTCTGCAAGTTCGTCCACGTTGTGATCGGTGACAACCACTCCAAAATTCCTTTGTTTCAGTTCAAGGACCATCTTCTGTATTTCCTTGACGGTCTTTGGATCTATCCCACTGAAGGGCTCGTCCAGAAGCACAAAAGATGGGTTCAGACACATCATTCTTGCAAGTTCCAGTTTTCTTTTCTCACCACCGGAAAGAAAACTCGCAGGCTGGTTTTCAAGGGGTTTCAGGTGAAATTCGTGGAGGAGCTGTTCGATCTTCTCTTCCCTCTTTTCTCTGTCTTTTTCGAAAAACCGAAGTACAAGTTCTAAGTTTTCTCTGACAGTGAGCCCACCGAAAACGGACGTTTCCTGCTGAAGGTAGGTGATTCCAAGTCTTGCTCTCTTGTAGACAGGAAATCTCGTTATGTCAGTGTTCTCAAAAAAGATCTTTCCGGACGACGGAACCACCACACCGAGTATCATGTTGAAGATGGTGGTCTTCCCGGCACCGTTCGGTCCGAGAAGACCAGTAACCTCACCCTGATTGAACTCAAGGTTCACCCGATCAACCACAACTCTTTTTCCAAACCTCTTTGTGAGATCCACACACCTCAAAATCATTGCTGGTTTATGTAAGCGATCACCTGTTCTGTGATGTCAAAGGCAGGATTTCCGTAAACGACAACCTGATTTGTGAGAACAAGATCGTACCCCATGACGCTCGCGTACTCCTGGATCTTCTTGACAACTTCGTTCATGATCTCCTGAATCTTTGGCTGGTACTCCGACTTGAGAAGATTTTCGTACTCGGTCTTCTTTGTGAGGATCTCTTTCTGTTTTGCCTGGATTTCTTCCTGGGGTCTTCCTTCTTCCTGCATCTTTTTCAGTTCGTCTTCCATCTCCTTGAGTTTATTCTGATAAAAAGAGTAATCACGTTTGTACTTTTCGTTCAGATCCTTCCACTTTTGATAGTTCTCGGTTGCCTTTTCGATATCCACGTACGCCACTCTGAGAGAAGATCCCGTGGAACTCTGAGAAACAAGGAGTGTTGCAAGAAGAATTCCCACCAGGACAAGAGGCAAGAACAGCTTTTTCATACCTTTTCCTCCTTTCAAAATGTGATTTTTCCTCTGATTCTCTCCAGCGTTTTCTCACCGATTCCGGGAACGTTCAGAAGATCCTCGGGAGAAGAGAACGGGCCGTGTTCTTCACGATATTCGATTATGGCCCTCGCCTTCGCTTCTCCGATGTAGGGCAGTGTCTCCAGTTCCTCCAGGGACGCTGTGTTGACGTTCAATTTTGTGACTTCACTTCTGAAAGGTTGTTCAACTCCCTCGACGGTCACGTACTTTGAGATCTTCTCCAGCGTCTTTTCACCAATGCCGGAAACGTTCGTTAATTCCTCAACCGTTGAAAACTTTCCGCGTATCCTTCTGTACTCAACTATTCTCTGGGCTTTCACGGGGCCTATCCCTGGAATGCTCATAAGATCCTCAACGGACGCACTGTTCAAATCAATGGGAAAGGATGTGACCTTTTGAGGCGGAACATCTTTCTCTTCCTGGTTTCTACCTCGTTCCACGACTATTCCCAGAAGGATGAAGAACACGAGTGCCAGAAGTAGTGCTATCCTCTGGTGTTCTCGCTTGATCTTCAAGGAGAGATCAACCCCCCGGCGTATCCAGGGCTGTTTGTTCCGATCCTTTTCATGATGTCGTCCCAGTTGAGTTTTTCAAAGTACTCCAACGCAAGATTGCGGGTGGGAAACGCCCCCACCACGACGGAGTAATACTTCTTTCCTCCCTTTGTGAAGGCATAGACGTAAGAGGGATACCCTGCCACTCTCAGGTCGTAGGCGAGTTCCTTTGAGAGATTTTCCGATACTGTGGTTATCACGAAAACTCCGTAGAGGGACTTTTGGGCAACCTGGGAAAAGTCATCGAATTCTCCAAGGAGAACGACAGAGTACGTGTCTGTGGACACAGGGGTTATCAGATAGGGAAGGTTTGCCCTTCTGATTATTCTCAGAGCATCGTCTTTTTTCACAACAAAGGAGGAAACGGTCTGGTCCTCAGAGACGAAATCGGCCATTTCGTTTCTCAGTTTCTCGTAGTCGAATTCTTCGAATTCTACAAGAAGAGGAGTGGGTGGAGGTGTGACCTCAACCGGTACTTTGAGTTCTTCCGGTATGTTCACTTCAACAGGCTTTATCTCCACGATCTCCACCCTCACGTTTTTGAGCTGCCACTTCAGATACAGGTTGTAGGATATAAGGGCTATGACGGCGGAAAATATCACAACTATGAGCCAGAAGAGAAACCGGGACTGTCCCTCAGAGAGGGTTACCCTTGCCATCTTTCACTCCCCCAGATATCTGATCAGAAGTTCCACCGTCCCCTCCACATCTTCTGGACAGACCATCTCACTCGGTGAATGAACGTACCGTGTGGGAATGGATACGGTCACCGAAGGAATGCCTTCTCTTGTTCTCTGATATCCCATAGCGTTCGTTCCTCCAAAGGTCAGAACTTCCATCTGGTATTTTATGTTGAATCTTTCCGCAGTTTCAACGAGTTTTTCGAGGATCTTTCTGTTGCTTATGGACGCTCTGTCCTTCACCTTCAAAGCAGGCCCACCAGAGAGTCTCATGGCGTGTCTTTTCATCGCCTTTGGAGTGTCTGCAGAATCGGTCACGTCTACGACGATGGCTTCGCTTGCCGGGATGTTGTAACCGGCAACGGAGGCACCAACGATCCCATCTTCCTCTTGAACGCTGAAGACACCGTAGAGGGTAACGGATGGCTTGATCCTTTTGAAAACCTCCACGATCACAGCGCATCCCACTCTGTCATCCATGGCCTTGGAAACGTACTTTCCTGGCAGTTCAGCGAATCCACTGTCATAGACCCCAAAACTACCTATCGGGCAGATCTTCTCCGCATCCTCTCGAGACTTTGCTCCAACGTCCACGAAGAGTTTGTCGAAGGAAAGTTTCTTCACGTTTTCCTGCCTTTCCTCGAGCGTTTCACCTTCCATGCCAGCGACACCAACAACACCGTTTTCAAAGCGGATCCTCTTTCCAAGAAGCATGTAGGGAGAAAGACCTCCCACGGGTTCTATCATCAGAAAACCTTTTTCATCTATGTTCGTGACTGCCACACCTATTTCGTCGATGTGCGCGTCAAGGATCACCTTTTTCTCTCCAGATCCCTTCCAGACGATGAGATTTCCAAGTCCATCCTCCCTGTAACCATCTATGTGCCCTTCGAGTTCTTCCAGAAGAATCTTTTTCACCTCTTCTTCCCGACCGCTGGGTCCAAAAGCTTCCGTTAACCTCTTGATCAAATCCTTCATCGAATCACCTCCACGATCTTTCCTTCTTCGACGAGAACTTTCACGAGTTTCATGGTGTTTCTGTAATCGTTCAGGTCCAGAACAGACTGTGGACTGTGAATGTACCTTGCCGGAACAGAGACAACACCGGCCGGAACTCCATAGGCGGTTCTTGCGTAGCGAGCGGCATCCGTTCCACCAGCGCTTCTTCTCTTCATTTGAAATGGAATCCCCATTGTCTTCGCTGTGTCCACAATGGTCTGGAAGATCTTTCCCGGTATCACATAGCCTCTGTGGTAGAAGGTGATCGCAGGACCGTCACCCAGGTGAGTTGCCCACCTCTGTTTTTCCAGTTCCGGGTTGTCCCCAGCCGTTGTCGTCTCCACGACCAGGGCACAATCTGGCTTTATCTGTTCCACCACCACGGCGCTTCCACGAAGTCCTGTCTCTTCCTGGACCGTGAAGGCAAAGTAGGTGTCGCAGGCAGGTTCTACTCCTTCTTCGAGAATGTCCATGAGAAGAGAACAACCCGCTCTGTCATCGAAGGCCTTTCCCGTTGCCCTTCCGTTTCCCTCCACATAATCACTCACGAAAGCAACGTAATCTCCCACAGAGATATGCTTTTCTGCCTCTTCTTTCGAAGAGAATCCAAAATCAATCCTCAGGTTTTCAAATTTCGGGGGTGTCTTTGCTTCCTCGTTTTGAAGGTGCACGGGTCTGTAACCGATGACCCCCTTTAGATCCTTCACCTGAACGACCTTTCCTGGAAGAATTCGAGGATCCACCCCACCAACGGGTAGAAACGCTACCTTTCCATCTTTCTCTATCTTGCTCACGATCAGTCCCACTTCGTCCATGTGGGCGGAAACAAGAAGTCTTCTGGAGGAATTCTTTCCCTTTTTGAAGGCGATGAGATTTCCCATTCTATCGACGAAGAGGTCGTCCACGAAGTTTTCTATCTTTGACCTTATGAACTCTCTGACTCTTTCTTCGTCTCCGGAGACTCCCGCCATTGTGGAAAGTTCTCTGAGGTACATCACCTACACCTCCAGTTCGACTGCGATGATGGAGAGCAGCCTTGCCAGTTCTTCGACATCTCCTGGATCGACCATCTCCACCGGTGTGTGCATGTATTTCAGAGGAATCGAGATTAGAGCGGTCCTTACACCTGCTCGCACAAGTTGAACAAAGTCCGTTTCCGTCCCGGACCTTCCTCCCACCGCCTCTTTCTGAAGGGAAACGTTGTGTTTCTGAGCGATGAGAGAGATCTTTTGAACGAGCGATCTGTCAACGACAGGTCCCAGCCCAAGGACGGGTCCCTTTCCCAGTTCTATGTGATCATGAGAGGGCGGTTCTGAAGCGAACGTGACGTCCATCACAACGGCAACATCCGGGTTTATTCTGTAAGCCTCCGTAAGCGCTCCAAGACACCCCGTTTCTTCCTGAACGGAGAAAACAAAGTAAACATCCCACGGATGGGAATACCTTCTGAGAAACTCCAGTGTTTTTATCAGAGAGGCACAGCTTGCCCTGTTGTCAAGGGCCTTTCCAACCACTTTTCCAGCGGCTTCGAAGGATTTTTGGTCTATCACCGCTACATCGCCGATTCGAACGGTACGATCGGAAAGGGAAAGATCGAGGAAAAGCTCATCGAAGGATGGAACCTTCTCTCTGGAGTCCGGTGACTGAAGGTGTGGTGCAAGCATTCCGATCACACCGAAAGCAACGCCTTCTCTGGTATGAACACGCACCCTCGAGGCACAGACGACCTTTGGATCTACCCCACCAACTGGCTCAAGACGTGCGAACTCCCCCTCCACCTTCGAGACAACAAAACCTATCTCGTCGACGTGTGCAAAAAAGGCAAGTTTTCCCTTTCCTTCTCCCCTTTTGTATCCAACCAGACTCCCATGTCCTGTAATTTTCGTCTCATCCACGAAGGGTTTTATGAGTGACTCGATGTAGGAAACAACACTGTCTTCGTAACCTGAGGGACCATCGAGATCCGAGAGTTTCATCAAAAGTTCTTTCGTTGTCAACTCATTCACTCCTTTCAAAATCCACTCTATCGAACGGTTCTATCACGATACGGTTTCCTTTCACATGGGCAATGGATGGAACATTTTCTTCACCTTTTGAGTGGGTGATGAAACCCGCTATCTGGATGAGAGAGGTTTGAAGATCGAGGGCGGCGACAACCGCCTGTTCTCCTTCGTTCAGGCCGGCCCGTATATTGCCCTGAGCCTTTCCGAAAACCACCACAGAACCACCGGCGAGAATCTCTGCTCCTTTGTTGACGTTTCCAAAAACGATCACATCACCTGAGTGAACAACAGTTTGGCCTGATCTTATGTTTCTCTTTATCACCTTCCCCGTACTCTCCACGGTGGTCCTGGACTCCACTCTCACGTCGTTTTCTTTTCCTTCAATGGTGCTTCCGACCAGTATCTGAGAGACCTCAAGGCCGAGTTCTCTGAGACGAGAAACGATTTTCGGTATGTCCTGGGAATGCTTGGTGTGGTTTTCGATCATGAGGGATATTCTGTCTCCCTTCGCAAAGAACCCCCCCATCTGGGTGACACGCGAGGTGATTTCGTTCAGCACCTCTTCGAGGTTCTGGTAATCTCTTATCAGGAGGATGAGCCCTTCCTTCGTCATCTTAAAATCTATCATGCTCTCACCTCTCTTTAGATTCTATCACGTTTAAAATATTGATCGGAGGTGTTGAAACGTGAAACTGGTCACGTTCCCGGCTTCTTACAGTCCCATCGTGGAAGAAAGCAAAACCGTGCGGGTTTACGTCTTCGAGCCAGAAAGGATAGATCACAACCTGATCTTCGTTCACGGCATCGGAAACGGAAACATTCCGTATCTTCTCTGGTTCGGAGAAAGGTTCAAGGAACACAATATAAAGACCTGGTTCCTTGTTCTTCCCTATCACGAAAAGAGAGCACCTGAAGGTTGGACCGGTGGTGAACCCTTCTATCATCCATCACCGGCCTACTGTGTTGAAAGATTCGATGAGGCAGTCCAGGATGTGATCGATCTGGTGGATCTGATAAGGAAAGAAAACGACAGACCCATATCAACGATGGGATTCAGTTTCGGAGGTATGATAACAACCATCGCCCTTGCACGGGAAAAACGCATAGAAAAAGGAATCATCTGCTGTTCCGGTGGAGACTGGCGCTGGATAAACTGGTACTCTCCGTACACGAAGAAACTGAGAGACCTCTACAGAGAGAAGGGAAACGAATTCGGTTGCAGATCAGAGAAAGACTGCATCAAAAACAGAGGAAACACCCTGGAAGTGATAAAAAGCTTTGAATCCATCGAAGACATCAGAAAGAAGCCTCCTGTTTTCTGTTACTTCTACGATCCTGCTTCTTTTGCTCCCTTTGTTGAGCAAAAGGTCCTCTTCTTCTGGGCGTTGTTTGATCGTGTGATACCGTATCGATCTTATGCGACTCTTCACAGTCTTCTGAAAAACAAAAAGACCGTCTTTTTGCCGGCAGGCCACAAGAGTTCTTACTTCTTCAGGCGATACATCGCAAGGAAAGTGGTTCGCTTTTTAAAAGATGATGAATGAGTAGAGTGTCGCAACGATGAAAGGTATGAACATGTAACTCCACGCTGTTTTTAAAAACTCTTTGAAACTCACAGTGTGGTGCGTGTACCTTTCCAGAAGAGAAAGTCCGACTATGTTCTGGACGGCCCCAAGGGGGGTCAGGTTCGTTCCAAGGTTTGCCGAAGCAGCGTACACCCACCACAGCGATGTGGGAAATCCCTGTGAGATGAGGATTTTCAACGTGGGGGCAAGGATCAGAGTGGCGGGAACCGCACTTAAGAAGGCGTTGGCAAAAATGGAAAACCAGACGACAACAAGAACGAAGAGGTATTCGTTGAAGGAAAAGATCTTGAAGAAATTTGCCAGTGCTTCCATGGCTCCTATCTTCTCCAGAGAGTAGGAGATGATGAAAAGTCCCACGTAGAAAAATAGTGAATCCCAGTCCACACCTTCAGACACCTTCTCGAAGTTCCTTCCAAGTAGGAGAAGAAGAACACAGGCGGCGATGAGGGCGATCAGAGAGAGTTCTACCTCCACAACAGAGTGAAGACCGAACATGACAAGCGTTGAAAAAAAGACGATCAGGGATTTTTTAAGAACCGCAGGATCTGTTATCGACCTTTTTGGATCGACGTTCATGAGGTTTTTCAACTTCTCTTTTGCCTTTTCATCGATGTGTATGTACCTTTTGAACAGGAAGAAAACGATCACAAAAACAAGGACAGCAACGGGTCCCATGTTCTTTAGAAAATCGTTGAAACTCAGGCCACTGATCGATCCAAGGACGATGTTCAGTGGGCTACCGATGAGCGTGGACATCCCACCGATGTTGTCAACGAATATCGCAAAGAGGAAGAACGGAACAGGGTTCACTTCCATCGTGTCGAGGATCAAGAAAAGAACAGGTGAAAGAAGGATGATGGTGATCAGATTGTCGAGGAAGGCGGATGTCAGGGCGGTGAGTATCATGAGAAAGCCAAACAGAAGCCAGAACCTTCCCCTCGAGATCCTGATGGCGGAGATGGCCAGATACTCGAAAAATCCCGTTCCTTTCAGGATGTGAACGATGATCATCATGCCAAGAAGGAGTCCCAGTGTGTTGAAATCGACGACTTCACCTATGTTTCGAAGGTCCAAGCCTTCAACGATGCGTATGGCCATGAGGACGAGCGCTATAAGAAGGGTCACAACGGATCTGGCAACTTTTCCGAATATGATGAAATAATAGGCAAGAATCGCAAACGTTAGCACAAGCAGTGCTTCGTTCATCTTCTTCGCCTCCTTGACATGGGATTATTCTAGCACCGGTTTTTTTAAAAGAATTATTCAAAACGGTGAATTTCCTAACAAAAATGGTAGAATAAGACTCAAAGGAGCGATGAAGCATGAGGATTCAAAGGAGAATCATAAAAATGTTTGCTTCTATACACCATCATCACCGCTTCGGCCCGGCGGTTTCTCCACCGGGAGTTTGGCGGTGAGAAATCGTACGGGCCACGTCGAAAAGACGTGGCCCTTTTGTTTATTCGAGGAGGTGGACTTCTTGGATTTCGAAAAGGTGATTTCCTTCTACAGAAAAGCCTCAAAGGTTGGTTACGCACCTTTTTTCTCTCCTGCCTTTGAGAAAATGGAAAGTGTGTCCGGTGAAAGTGACTTTTTCCTTGACAGAAAAGGGAATCTCTATCGTGTGCGGAGTGATTTCACAAAATCTGTGCTAAATCATAGAAAAAAACAGGCTTTCACTTCCAAAATGAAAGTGTGGTACGCGGACTTCGTCTACAGATATTTCGGAGAAGAGATGGTGGCGGAGTATCAACTCGGCCTTGAAAACATTCCAAGAGAATCCCTCAACGATACGTTCGAGGTGCTCGAGATCATAACAGAAAGTGTGCTTGAGATGTTCACCGGGCCACTGATAGTGGAAATAGGTCACACGAAGGTCTATGAAGATTTGCTGAGGACCGTCCCAAAGGATATTCACGAGAAGGTGCTCAATCTGATCGACACAAAGAACCTCGCGGAGATAGAGTTCCTTTCTCGAATGAAAGGTATCGATCTTTCTCGAATAGAAAAGATCATAGAGGACAGCATATACAGACGATCTCCCGAAAACCTTGAGGGGATGAATCTTCCCTCTTCTGTGAAAGAAGACCTCCTTTCCGTTTCTTCCTTCCTTCAGCGAAGATTTCCGAGTGTCCTTGTTGAAGTGGATCTCACTCTGGCAAGGACCATAGAGGAGTACAGCGGTGTGATCTTCACCATCTATGACACATCGGCCTCCAAACTCGTGGCAGCCGGCGGTGAGTATTCGATAAACGGAGAAAAGGGTGTGGGAGGATCCATCTTTCTGGAGGGGAAAACATGTTGAAACTCGCGATTCCAAAAGGAAGACTCGAAGAAAAGGTAATGGAGTTGCTCAAAAAAGCAGGATACACTTTCCAAAAAGAGTCCTCCATCCTTCGTGAAGGAGAGGACGTAACCTGCTTCATGGTGAGACCGTTTGACGTTCCGACGTATCTCACCTACGGAGTAGCGGATATAGGTTTTTGTGGCACGGACGTGCTCCTTGAGAAGGAAACAAGCCTCATACAGCCGTTCTTCATCCCAACGAACGTGAGCAGGATGGTGCTGGCAGGGCCGAAAGGAAAGAAGATTCCAGAGGGCGAAAAGAGAATAGCCACCAAGTTTCCAAACATCACAAGAAGGTACTGTGAATCCAGGGGCTGGCACTGCAAGATCATACCGCTGAAAGGATCCGTGGAACTTGCACCAATAGCCGGGCTTTCCGATCTCATCGTCGATATCACAGAAACGGGAAGAACCCTCCGGGAGAACGATCTTGAAGTCCTCGATGAAATATTCATCATAAGAACCCACGTTGTGGTGAATCCCGTGAGTTACAGAACGAAAAGAGAAGAAGTGATCTCCTTTCTGGAAAAACTCCAGGAGGTGATGAAAAATGATAATCATGAGAAATCCCACCGATGAGGACATTCTGAAACTCCTTGAGAGAAGAATGAAGGCCGCCTCAGAAGTGGAAGAGATCGTCAAGGAGATCATAAAAAGGGTGAAAAACGAAGGGGACAGAGCCCTCGAAGAGTATCTGAAGCGTTTTGAAAAATACCCTCTTAGCGTGAGAGAACTTCTTGTCTCAGAAGAAGAAATGGCAGAAGTGAGTGTAGAGAAAGATTTCATCGAAACCGTGAAAATCGTGATAGAGGATCTGAAAGAGTTCCATCAAAGGCAGAAAGAGACTTCCTTTTTCTTCACAACCGATGGTGGAAGTTTTCTTGGCGAGATGGTGGTTCCTCTTGAGAGCGTTGGGATATACGTTCCCGGAGGAAAAGTCCCGTACTTTTCCACCCTTCTCATGTGCGCCGTTCCTGCCATTGTGGCAGGTGTTGAAAGAATCGTCGTCACCACTCCACCCGATGAGAAGGGAAAAGTGTCCCCTTACATCCTGAAGGTGTGTGAAATTCTGGGTCTGAAAGAGATCTACAAGATGGGAGGAGCACATGCGATTGCTGCCCTCTCTTACGGAACAGAGACGGTGAAACCCGTTGACAAGATCGTGGGACCGGGTGGGGTTTTTGTTACACTCGCGAAGAAACTCGTTTATGGAGACGTGGGGATCGATTCCATAGCGGGTCCAAGTGAGATCACGATAATCACAGACGGAAGCATTCCTTTAGACTTTGTGGCAGCGGATTTTCTGTCCCAGGCTGAACACGATGAAAACGCCATGAGCGTGGTCATAACGACCTCGAAAGAAGTTTTCGAGAAACTTCCAGGGGTCATAGAAGAGCATCTTCAATCCCTTCCTGAAGAGAGAAGGAAAACCGCCGAGATATCCACGAGCAACTTCGGAATCATCGTATTCACCGACGATCTGAAAAGGGCCTTTGAGATCTCCAACCTCATCGCCCCAGAACATCTGGAAATACTCGTGGAAAAACCCTTCGAAGTTCTGAGTTATGTGAAGAACGCAGGTTCCGTGTTCCTTGGAAGGTACACCTGCGAATCCGTGGGAGACTACGGTGCGGGGCCAAACCATGTGCTTCCCACGTTCAGGTCCGCAAGGTTTTCTTCTGGACTCAGGGTTTCTGATTTCACAAAGAAGATCTTCGTCACCCACTTTTCCGAGGAAGATTTCAAGAAGAAAAGTGTGCTCTACTCCAGAATGGCACGATGGGAAGGCTTTGAGGCACACGCGAGGGCTGTGGACGTGAGGAGGGAATCGCTGTGAATCCCGTTGATCTGATCATAAAAAGGGCTTACCCGTACGAGACAGAGAAGAGAGACAGGATCTACCTCGCCCTGAACGAAAATCCGTTTCCCTTTCCGAAAGAACTCACAGAGGAGGTCTTCAGAAAACTCGAAGGCGACAAGATGAGAATATATTACGATTCTCCGGACGAAGAACTCATCGAAAAGATTCTTGAATATCTCGATGCCGATTTTTTGAGAGAGAATAACGTGTCGATCGGAAACGGTGCCGACGAGATCATATACGTGATGATGCTCATGTTCGAACGAGCGGTTTTCTTCCCCCCCACCTACAGCTGTTACAGAATTTTCGCGAAGGCGGTTGGTGCAAAGTACCTCGAAATTCCTCTCACGAAGTATCTGAAAATACCAGAAGTCGATGTTGGAGAGGGAGACGTTGTCTTCATCCCAAATCCCAACAATCCAACGGGTCATGTCTTCGAAAGGGAGGAGATCGAAAAGATCCTGAAAAAAGGAGCGTTCGTTGCTCTGGATGAAGCCTACTACGAATTCCATGGAGAAAGCTACATCGACCTTTTGAAAGAGTACGAAAATCTTGCCATCATCAGGACATTTTCCAAGGCGTTTTCTCTCGCTGCTCAGAGGATCGGATACGTCATCTCCTCTGAAAAGTTCATCGACGCGTACAACAGAGTGAGACTGCCGTTCAACGTGAGTTACGTCTCCCAGACCTTTGCGAAGGTGGCGCTGGAACACATCGATATCTTCAAAGAGCGGATAGAATACATCGTCTCGGAGAGGGAGAGAATGAAAAAAGCACTGAAGGAGCTGAACTATTCCATTTCCGACTCGCGCGGGAACTTCGTTTTCATATTCATGGACAGAAAAGAGCAGAACAAACTGATAGAACAGCTCCGGCAGAAGAACATAGCAGTTCGAAGTTTCAGAGAAGGTGTTAGAATCACTATCGGAAAAAGAGAAGAGAACGAAACTATTCTGAAAGAACTGGAGGTGTTCAGATGACGGTGGAAAGGATAGAAAACGGTGTCATTGTTCAAAGAAACACGAAGGAGATAGAGATCTCCATAACACTGGACACGGTTCACGGAAAACTCGAAGGAAGCACCGGTGTGAACTTCTTCGATCATCTTTTGAACACTTTCTGTCACTATTCGGGACTGGGTCTCAGGGTGAGCACCTGTGAGAGCAAAGACGGTATCCTTCACCATCTGATAGAGGACTTTGGAATCTCCCTGGGACAGGCGTTCAGGGAGCTCTTCGACTACACGAAGGTGAAAAGGTTCGGCGAGGCCTCCGTTCCTATGAACGAGGCGCTCATAGGATGTTACGTGGATCTCTCTGGAAGGCCCTTCTTCCAGAAGAATTTTGAATTCTCCGTGGAGAAGATAGAGGACATGCCCGTTGAAGGTTTCGAGGAGTTCATGAACGGCTTTGTCAACCATGCAAGGATCACAGTTCACTTCTTCAAGTTCTTTGGAAAGAACGACCATCACATCTCCGAATCTGCCATGAAGTCCTTTGGGCTTGCAATCGCCCGTGCACTGGAAAGATCGGACACCAGAACCACCAAGGGTGTGATAGATTGAGGATCGGAATAATTGCCGTTGGCCCCGGCAACATCATGAACCTCTACCGAGGAGTGAAAAGAGCGGCCGAGGGCCTTGAAAACGTCTCCATAGATCTGGTAGAAAATCCTCAGAAAGATCTGTACGACCTTCTCTTCATTCCCGGTGTTGGGCACTTTGGAGAAGGAATGAGAAGGTTGAAAGAAAACGGCCTGATCGACTTCATAGAAGAACACGTGGAAGACGGAAAGTACGTTGTCGGTGTCTGTCTTGGTATGCAACTTTTGTTCGAAGAAAGCGAAGAGGCACCGGGTGTGAGAGGGCTTTCCCTGATAGATGGAAACGTTGTGAAACTGAAAAGCAAAAGACTTCCCCACATGGGATGGAACGAGGTGATCTTCAAGGACACCTTTCCGAGCGGATACTATTACTTCGTTCACACTTACAGGGTCGTGTGTGAAAAGGACTACGTTCTGGGAACGACAGAGTACGACGGGGAGATCTTTCCTTCATCCGTCAGAAAAGGAAAAATACTCGGTTTCCAGTTCCATCCGGAGAAGAGTTCGAAGATAGGAAAGAAACTCCTCAGGAAGGTGATCGAATGCTCGTCATCCCGGCCATAGACCTGTACAGAAAAAAGGTCGTGAGGATGGTCAAGGGTAAAAAGGAAAACACGATATTCTACGAGAAGGATCCCATTGAACTTGTGGAAAAACTCGTCGAGGAGGGATTTTCTCTCATCCACGTGGTGGATCTTTCAAGAGCCATAGAGGAAAGCGATGAAAACCTGCCGGTTCTGGAAAAACTCTCATCCTATGCCGATCACATTCAAATCGGCGGTGGAATAAGGATACTGGAGTACGCAAAAAAACTCCTCGGAATGGGATTCAGAAGACAGATCGTGAGTTCAAAGGTGCTGGAAGATCCCTCTTTCCTGAAGAAGTTAAAAGAAATCGGAGTGAATCCAGTCTTCAGTCTCGACACAAGAGAAGGGAAGGTGGCGTTCAAGGGCTGGCTGGATGAAAAAGACATCGATCCTGTTTTTCTTGTGAACAGATTGAAAGAGTTCGGCCTTGAAGAGATCGTCCACACGGAGATAGAAAAGGATGGCACCCTGAAAGAGCACGATTTCTCTCTGACGGAAAGGATCGCCCTGGAAACGGGTGTGAAAGTGATAGCAGCGGGTGGTATCTCCTCAGAACGTTCCCTAGAGGAGGCTCTTGAGGTCCACAGAAGAACGAACGGTCTTTTGAAGGGTGTGATCGTGGGAAGAGCGTTTCTGGAAGGCACCCTCACAGTCGAGGTGATGAAAAGGTATGCTTGCCAAGAGAATAATAGCGTGTCTTGATGTGAAAGATGGTCGCGTGGTGAAGGGTACGAACTTTGAAAACCTCAGAGACAGCGGAGATCCCGTTGAACTGGGAAAGCTTTACTCCGAGATAGGAATAGACGAACTCGTCTTTCTGGACATCACCGCGTCTGTGGAAAAGAGAAAAACGATGCTCGAACTGGTGGAGAAGGTGGCAGAACAGATCGACATTCCCTTCACTGTGGGTGGAGGAATACACGATTTCGAAACGGCATCGGAACTCATCCTCAGAGGTGCGGACAAAGTGAGTATCAACACCGCTGCGGTGGAAAAACCGGATCTCATCACCAGGATCGCCGAAACCTTCGGAAGCCAGGCGGTCGTTGTGGCGATAGATGCAAAGAGGATGGACGGTGATTTCATCGTCTTCACCTACTCGGGAAAGAAAAACACCGGTATTCTCCTCTCGGACTGGGTCCGTGAGGTGGAAAGAAGGGGAGCCGGAGAGATACTTCTCACCAGCATCGACAGAGACGGTACGAAAATGGGATACGACACGGAGATGATCGAATTCGTAAGACCGCTGACGAACCTTCCCATCATCGCTTCGGGTGGTGCGGGAAAGATGGAGCATTTTCTTGAGGCGTTCCGGGCCGGTGCGGATGCTGCACTTGCGGCGTCTGTGTTTCATTTCAGAGAGATCGATGTGATGGAACTCAAAAGATTTCTCAGAGAAAACGGTGTGAACGTGAGATTGGAGGGAATGTGATGGAACTCTATCCCGTGGTGGTTCAGGAGAGAACAACCGGCGAGGTGCTGATGCTCGCTTACGCGAACAGAGAGGCTCTGGAACTCACGAAGAAAACGGGATACGCTCACTTCTTCTCCAGAGAAAGACAAAAGATCTGGAAAAAGGGAGAGACCTCTGGAAACACCATGAGGGTTGTGGAAATAAGGAGAGACTGCGATGATGATGCGTACCTTTATATCGTGGACTTTCCGGAGGAGAAGGTGGCGTGCCACACAGGAAACAGGTCCTGCTTCTTCAAGGTGGAACACAGATTCGAAGAGACAGGCTCTCCCACCTTCTGGCTTGAGCTGTACAGACTGGTGAGAGAAAGAAAAGAAGAGATGCCAGAGGGGTCCTACACCGCAAAACTCTTTAAAGAAGGAAAGGGAAAGATCGCAAAGAAGTTCGGAGAAGAAGCAATCGAGGTGATAACTGGCTACCTTCAAAACGACAGGGAAAACCTCGTCTGGGAGATAGCCGACATGGTGTATCACCTCACGGTCCTCATGGTCGAGGCGGGGATCACCGTTCAGGATGTGATGAAGGAACTGGAAAAGAGAAGAAAGTGATCAGCCAAACTCTTCCGGAGGATCGGAAAGTCCAAATTCGTGCAAAATCGCCTTCACGATACGATCTGATGCTTTTCCGTCTCCAAAAGGGTTCACCGCCCCCCGTGCCATCTTCTGGTAGAGTCCTTCATCGGTGAGGAGTCGTTCTGCGATCTCGAATATCCTTTCTTCTTCCACACCACCGAGGACGGCAACACCCGCCTCTATAGCCTCGGGCCTTTCTGTCTCCCTTCGAAGTACGATGACCGGCTTTCCAAGGGCCGGGGCTTCCTCTTGTATCCCACCAGAATCCGTCATGATGAGATAGCATCTTGCCATCAGATTGTGCATGTCTATCACGTTCACCGGATCGATCAAAAGCACCCTTTCCGTGTCTCCGAGGATTGGAAACACGATCTCCCTGACGGCGGGGTTCATGTGAACCGGATAGATCACCTTCACATCGTCGAACCTCTCAACGATTCTCTTCACCGCCCTGCATATGTTCTTCAGGGGTTCTCCTATGTTTTCTCTTCTGTGTGAGGTGAGAAGGATGTATCTTGCAGAAGAGAAATCCTCATTTCTGAGAACGGGATTTTCAAAGACGTAATTGTCCCTCACGGTGTACCTGAGGGCGTCGATCACCGTGTTTCCCGTCACGTAGATCTTTCCCATAACGTTTTCCTTCAAAAGATTCTCTCTGTTCCTCTTCGTGGGAGCAAAATGCAGAGTTGCAAGAACGCCAGTGAGCCTTCTGTTGATCTCTTCAGGAAAAGGTGAGTACCTGTCGTTCGTTCTCAGCCCCGCTTCGACATGGCCAACGGGTATTCTGTGATAGAAGGCTGCAAGCGCCCCGACGAACGTGGTCGTTGTGTCTCCCTGAACCAGAACAACGTCGGGCTTCACCTCTTCAATCAGGTTATAGAGGCCAGAAAGGGCGTTCACCGTTATATCTGAGAGGGTCTGCCTTTCTTTCATGATGTTCAGGTCGTAGTCCGGTTCTATGTTGAAGACCTCGAGCACCTGATCGAGCATCTCCCTGTGCTGGGCCGTCACACAGACAACACTCTCCACGTTTGACTCTTTCTCGAGTTTTTTCACCAGTGGAGCCATCTTTATTGCCTCGGGCCTTGTGCCGAAAATGCTGAGAACTCTGATCACGTTCTACACCTCCTGTTAAAATTGTACACGAGGAGGTGAAACGGTGAAAGCACTGATCCTGGCTGGAGGATCTGGAGAAAGATTCTGGCCTTTTTCCACTCCGGAAACTCCAAAACAGTTCCTCAAACTTTTCGGTGACAAAAGTCTCATAAGGTGGACATTCGAGCGCGTTTTGAAAAGGCTCGACCCGAAAGACGTGATCGTTGTAACCCACAGAGACTACGTCGAAAGAACAAAAGAAGAACTTCCAGAACTTCCACCGGAGAACATCATCGCAGAACCACTGAAGAAGAACACCGCCCCTGCGTGCTTTGTTGGAACAAAACTTGCCGAAGACGATGAGCCCGTTCTGGTCCTGCCGGCAGATCACAGAATTTCCGATGTGGAGAAGTTCTGGGAAACTATGGAGAAAGCCCTCGATGCCGTGGAAAAGTATGGAGGTCTCTTCACGTTCGGAATCGTTCCGACAAGACCGGAGACCGGCTACGGATACATAGAAGTTGGGAAAGAACTGGAAGATGGCGTGCACGAGGTTGCTCAGTTCAGGGAAAAACCCGATCTTGAGACTGCAAAGAGATTCCTGGAGAGTGGAAGGTTCCTCTGGAATAGTGGGATGTTTCTCTGGAAGGCAAAAGAATTCATCGAGGAGGTAAAGGTTTGTGAACCTGCCATATACGAACACCTGAAGGATGTGGATCCGAGGGATTTCGAAGCGATGAAGAAAGCCTACGAGAAAGTACCATCGATCAGTGTGGACTACGCGGTCATGGAAAGGTCAAAGAAGGTTCGCGTTGTGAAAGCAGATTTTGAGTGGTCCGACGTTGGGAACTGGTCCTCGGTGAGAGAGATAGAGGGTTACACAGAGGAATCGGAGAATGTGGTACTCGTGGACAGCGAACGTGTCTTCGTGAAACCCCATGACAAACCAATAGCCATCGTGGGTCTTTCGGATGTGATCGTGATCGACACTCCCAACGGGATATTGATCTGCAAAGAAGAACACGCACAGAAAGTGAGGGAAGTGGTCAGGAAACTCTTTCGTACCTCCTGAGAAAGAGAAAGACGAGAAGAGAAACGACCATAGGAACCAGTCCAAAGATTCTGTACGCACCGATCATACCAAGGCTTTCTGCGAGTATTCCACCGGTGGACGATCCAACGAACGGCCCTATTCCCATGGCGATCCAGAAGTATTTTTGTGCTCTGATCCTTGCGGGACCGAACGTGCGAATGAGTGACATCATGGAGTAATAGATCACGATGTAGGTCCAGCCCTGAAGCAACTGCACCATCAGGAGAGAAGACGGAGAATTCGCCATGGTAACGAGAAGATTCCTGAGACCAACAACGAACACCCCTGACGAGAGCAAGAAACCCACACCGAGTTTTCCCACGATCTCATCGGCCCATAGAAGAAACGGTGTCTCCGTGATGGCCATCAAAGAAAGTGCTAGACTCGCAAGAGAGACATCGTATCCCCTCTCTTCTATCAGAACGGGCAGAAAAACGAAGTTGAAGTTGTTTGCAGCTATACCAAAGATCACCACCGGAAGAAGAAGCCAGAAGAAGATCGGCAAGGGCTTTTTGCTCCTGCTCTTTTCTTCGTCTCCCAGTTCAACCTCGTCCACTTTCTTCAAAACAAAAAAGGTGAGTATCATGAGAGATGCAAAGACAACGAATATCACAACGTATCCTATTCTGATCAATGCACTCATCAACAGTGCCGTGAAAGAAAAACCGAACGTTCCAAAGAGTCTGATCCTGCCGTAGTTCATCCTCGACTGGTGCGTGATGTCTACGATCACAGACTCTGCAAGAGGCGCCGTTGCTGAAAAGAAAAAGGCAAAGATCGCCATGAAGAGAAGCTTCACATAGAACTCTTCGAAGAGAAAAAGGCCCCACAGAAGAAATCCAGCGGACAGGATTACTCTTTTCAACCAGTTCACTCTTCCAATAGCGGAGGCGATCTCGAAATTCAGGTGATTTGCATAAAGAGAGGAGATGGGCATGATTGCCATCAAAAGGCCGATCTGAGACTTTGCAAGTCCCTCGCTTGCGAGGAATTGGCTCAAAAGTGAATAAACTGCCATCGATCCGTACACGAGAAATTCTATCGATACGAGTCTGTATCGCACAGAATCCCTCCTCGCACAGGAAAGATTGTAGCACGATGATTCGCATTCAGAACTTTTCAGTTCTGTGAGAAACAGTTGAAAGTACCTCCAGTCTGTAGTAAAATAAATTTGGACCAAATAGGTAGAAAATGGAGGTGAAAAGGTGCAGCACCTGAAAATTAAAATCTACACGACGCCGACCTGTCCATACTGTAGAAAGGCAAAAGAGTACTTCAGATCCCTGGGATTGAAATTCAAAGAGGTGGATGTTACGAAGAATCCAAGAGAAGCAGAACTCATGGTGAAAAAGACGGGACAGATGGGAGTTCCCGTGATCGAAATCGGAAACAAGATAGTCATCGGATTCGACAAGGCAAAGATCGACAGACTCCTTGGAATATCTTAAGCGGGGACAGCCCCGCTTTACTCTTTCAACATGCCCCTCTTTACGATCTTCAGCATCACTTTCACTTCCTCAACAAGGTTTCTGGTATCTTTCTTCAACTGATCTGGCCTTCCCTGATAGGTTCTGAGATAAATCTCTTCAAACCCCTTGAAAAACCACATCAGAAATTTCAGCGCCACTTCTTCAGTTACACCTTCTGCTAGTTTCAGGTCCTCCAGTTTCTCTCTCACAAAACCGAAGAACTTTCCCTGTGCTTTTTCAAGATCGGAGAGGATCTTTCTTCTCAGATTCTCGTTTACACCAACAAGCGTCACCAGAAAGTCCGTCTCCTCGGGATGGTTTGCAGAATACTCCAGTTTTTTCTCCATCCACTTTTCCATGAAGTCGAAGATATCTCTGTTTTTGTTTTCCCTCAAGAAATTCTCAAACTCTCCCTGAAGTTTCTCAACGACGTACCTGTAAGCCTGATGGTAGAGATTTTCTTTACTTTTGAAGTGATGAAAGATCAAACCCTTGGCCACCCCCGCTCTTTCTGCGATCTCATCGGTTGTGGCCCTTTCATATCCTCTTTTTCCGAACACCTCTATCGCTGCTTTCAATATCGCTTCTTTCTTCGACAACACGATCCCTCCATCAGACGAGGATGTCCTTTCGTGAGAAAAAAGCAACTGTGATGATCAAAAGTGATACATTCACCAGCGCAAAGAAGAGCCCGGAGTATTCAGGAAATCCATATCTTATGATCTTTGAAGGGTCTGCGTAAGAGAAGGGGGTGAAGTACTTCAAAAATTCAGCAGAATCTGTGAGTTTTGAGATCATATTCAGCACGTACAGAACGAAGGTTGTGCCAAGACCGAGTGAAAGGGCGTTGTCTGATCTCAGGGCACCCACAAGAAAAGAGATGTTCATGAGGGTAATGTGAAGTATCGTCTGACTGAGAGCGAAAACGGTGAATCTACCTATCTCCACGGGAGATGAACTGTAGGCGTTTGCAAAGAAAAACAGACTCGTGAACAAAAGCACGTCAAAAATGAGGATGTGTATCAGTGACGAGGCAAATTTCGACAGGACCACTTCGTACCTTGTGATGGGTTTTGAGAGGAGAAACTCCATGGTCTTTTCGTTTTCTTCCCTTGAGATGCTTCTCACTCCGGTCAGGGACGCAAAAACTCCTCCCACAAGTGTCACATAGATACTCGACACCATCGCAAGATAGTTCATGATGTTGGAAAAGTCCATATCCTCCAGCCCAAAGAGTTTCACAAAGGCTTTCGGCATGACTCTTATCCATCTGGTTATGAGCTCTGTTTCTTTTGCCATGCTTGGATAGAACGCAGCGTACATGAACTGAAGAAGTATCAAGACAATCGTCCACGCGAGTGTACTTTTTATGTATCTCTTCAAATCCCATCTGAGAACGTTCATTTCTCTCCCTCCCTGTAGTAGGACATGAAGATCTCCTCAAGAGAAGGTTCCTCCACCCAGAAATCAGATGGTTTCAATCTCTGAAGAATTTCTATGAGTTTCTCTGTTGTTCCAGAGAAAAGAAACTCCGCAACGCTGTTTTCGATCTTCAGGTGAACCACTTCAGGGAGTTTCTCCAGCATCTCAAAGTTTCCCTCTCTGATCCTTACTACCTTGTACTTTTCTTTCTTAAGGTTCTCCACACTTTCTATCTTGACGATCCTTCCGTTCTTTATCATCGCAACCCGATCGCAGAGTCTCTCGACCTCGCTGAGTATGTGGGAAGAGAAGAAGATCGTGGTGCCTCTTTCTTTCTCCTCCTTCAAGATCTCGAAGAATGTGCTCTGAACGATGGGATCAAGGCCGTTCGTTGGCTCATCCAGGATGAGAAGTTTTGGCCTGTGCATCAGAGCCTGAACGATCGCTACCTTCTTTCTGTTTCCCATGGAAAGTTCTCTGATACGTTTTCCCGTGTCCAGCGAAAAGATGTTGCATAGTTTTTTCACGTAGCTCTCATCAACGCTTTCGTAAAAACTCGATGAGTACCTGAGAAACTCCTCCACCGTCACCTCGGGATAGAAACTCACCTCTCCTGGAATGTAACCAACACCCTTTCTGATCTCTTTTCCTTCTTTCACAACATCCCTGCCGAATATGCTGGCACGACCGGACGTCGGAAAGATTAGACCAAGAAGCAGTCTTATTGTGGTGGTCTTCCCGGCACCGTTTGGCCGATGAAACCGAATATCTCTCCCTCTTCAACCGAAAAGGTCACACCTTCTACACCTCGGGACTTTCCGTAGTACTTGGTGAGATTTTCTGCCTCGATCACAGGCATGTTCACACCTCCCTGACTGTCTGGTCAGTCACATCGTATCATGAATTGACTAATGAGTCAATCTTGAAAGAAAAGTCCAATTTGTCTCTCCATTGATTTAGCAGTTTTCAATGTACATTACTTAATTTCTCTTACTCGGTTTCTTCCAGAGATTTTCATACGGTATATCCGTTACTTCCTCACACATCTTTTTCACTTCATCGTTGACTGACGACTTGTCACCTGTTTCTTTAAGCCTTTTCAGTTCCTGCACCAGAACTCTGTGAATCTCAGGGGTTATCTTATATTTAAAGGAAAAGATAATACCAATCAGTATTAAAGCGATTGGGACGTACGAGACCAGAATCTTCATTCCTAGCAACGTTTGTGGTGTTTGAGAGACATTGGGTGTATATCCTATCAAGTCAAGCGCAACTCCTATCATAAAGAGTGTGAAAGCCTGCACAAGTTTCCTTATGAGGGTCATCATTCCTGAGTAAAGTCCAGCCCTGTTTTCCGATGTTATAAGTTCGTCCACATCAGCAACTGTTGGAAGCATAGCCCATGGAATCATAACTCCTGCCGAGAGGCCAGCCCCGATAATGACGCAGTCTATCAGAATGAGAGATGTGGGAGAGTTTGATGACAGGAATGATAGTAGGATCATTCCTGCTCCCCACAAAGAAAGACCGGTTCTATACGCTACAGCTTGTCCAAACACATTTGATATTCTGACATACAAAGGTAAGAAAATTATCTGTGTTATAAGAACACTTCCCATGGCAAGCGAAAACATATGTTCTTTGTTAAGATAATATGTTAGATAGTATATCAATAGAGCCATCATTATGTCCATAGCAGTGTAAGCCGATATGTACATGGCAATATGTGTTCTGAAAACCCTGTTTTTGAAGACAGAAAATAAATTTCCGGAAACCTTTTGGATTGTTCCTGTCCTTGTCTCTTCTTTTGTTCCCAGGAAAACGAACAACCACGGAGAAGCATATATGATACCGAAGATTATTCCCATCCTGAAATAGCCTTCGGCAGGAGTACTGGCTGAGTCGACAATAAGTTTTGGTATTGTTCCAGAAATCAAAGCAGAAAGCTGAGAAAAAATCATCCTCGCTCCAGAAAGCCTTGTTCTAATTCGATAATCTCTACTCATATCTGCAACTAGGGCACTGTACGGTACCATGACCATTGTATAAACAGTGGAAAAGAAGATATACGCAAATAAATAGTACAGGAAAGTTCGAATTTGAGATTCTGAGATGAAAGGATACCAGAGAATAGAAAAGCTTATGAATATGGGAATTATACCTATTAAGAAATAGATTCTTCTTCTTCCAAAACGAGATTTTGTGTTGTCGGAAATGTAACCCATCAATGGATCAGAAAGAGCATCCCATATCTTTCCAACAATCAAAACAAGTCCTGCCAGGGTTGGGTTTAATCCTACGATGTCAGTCAAAAATAGCAGAAATAAGGTTCCTATTACAACAAAGGATCCACCCCCAAAAATGTCTCCTAGACCATAGAGAAGGATGTTCTTGAATCCTACTTTCTTCATGCCAATCCTCCTTTCTTTATAAATTAGTTACAGTACTTATGTTCTCCGGTATACAAGTATTACAAATTTTTCCCATTAAAGTCAACCGTTAACAAACAGACATTATTCAACCCTATTTCGTCACAATTTCCACCGATAGGTAATAATAGATTAAAACAACACTTGACAAACTGGTATTACCAAATATATAATTAGAAACGATCTGATCCTATTCAAGGGGGGATTAGCATGAGACAGCTGAAGTTTTTCCTGGTAATTCTTCTGGTATTGGGAGTTGTTGGAGTTTCCACAACGTTGAGGGTGCTACTCTGGGATGATGCTATGACACGAGCTCTTAAAGCAGGATTGGATGAATTTGAAAAGAAAACAGGGATCAAGGTCGAACTCGAGTTAATTCCCAGCGGTTCAATGCTTCAGAAAACTCTTCTGAGTGTTACTCTTGAAAACTCCGATTATGACCTTGTGGCCGTCGATGAACCGAATATTCCTATGGTGGCTCCTTTGTTACTTCCTCTTTCTGAGTGGCCCAGCACCAAGTTCTATGCTCAACCGGACATGAACGATATCATGCCACTGGCTCTTGAGGCAGGGAAATGGAGAGGGCAATTCATGGGTCTACCGGTCAATGCGAACATCTATGTTTGGCTGACGAGAAAAGATATCATCGAAAAGTACAAAGACGAGTTCAAAGCAGAGTATGGGTATGAAATGAAGGTACCAGAAACTCTTCAGGAACTTCTTGATATGTCGAAATTCCTCGCAAAGAAAGGAATTTACGGGTGGGCTCCATTCACAAAACCGACAGAAGGCAGCACGTGTGAAGCTATTTGGATGTTCAGAAGTTTTGGAACAAAGGTACTGGAAGTAACAGAAGATGGCTACAAAATTGTCTTGGATAAAGAGAAAGCAGTCCAGGCCATCGAATTCTACAAAGAGTTACTGAAGTACGCTCCAAAAGGAGCACTCGACTATGGACATTCAGAGAGAATGGCAGCTTTTTCACAGGGGCAGGTTTTTTCCATGTTCAACTGGCCTGCTCTGATACCAGATCTGGAAAATCCAGACAAATCACTTGTCGCTGGGAAAATAATCTACTCGGCTCCTCCTGCTGGTCCTGCTGGCAGAGCAGCTGTAAGGGGTGCCTGGATCGTTGGTATTCCTAAAGCTGCAAAAAATAAAGAAGCAGCTGCTGAATTCGCTTACTGGTGGATGGATTTAGAGACACAAAGGAAACTTATACCCGAAGGCATGACACCTGCGAGAGCTTCCTTGTTACTTGATCCAGAGCTTCAGAAAGAAAGACCATGGTTTGCTGGAATCTATGAATCTCTCAAATATGCTGTTGAAAGACCGAGATTTGAGCACTATCCAGAGGTTTCTCAGGTAATAAGAATTTACTGGCTCAAAGCCATTTCTGGAGAACTTCCAGCTGAACTGGCTGTGGACAGGATGGTGATTGGTATTGAAAACCTCCTTAAGAAATACGGTTATTAAACCAAAGAGGAAGGGGCTTCGCCCCTTCCTCATGTTCATAACGCCAACACTACTGGTGATAGCTTTTATACTCATTTACCCTGTTTTCTACGTGTTGCTTCTTTCTTTCACAAACAGACAACTTTTGTTCCTTGGAAACGTGAAATTTGTAGGATTTCAAAACTACCTGACAATGTTCAGAGATGCTGATTTCTGGCATTCGCTCTGGTTACAGTTGGGATTCATTGTCGTTGCTTTACCGGTGGAGCTTATCATAGGTTTCTTCGTAGCGCTGCTCTTTAACAGAGAATTTCCTTTTTCAAAACTTTTGCGATCGTTGCTCATGCTCCCTGTTTTTGTCATCCCCGTTCTTTCTGGATTGACCTGGAGACTGATGTTGCAACCAGATTATGGAGTTCTAGCTGCTTTCTTCCAGAGTTTGTCAATTGGTCCTGAAGCGTGGTTAGCAGACAAAACTTTTGCATACATAGCGGTTATATTACAGGACATATGGAGAATGTGGCCTTTCATGTTCATGATGATATACGCGGGTTTGTCTTCACTTCCAGCAGAGTACATAGAAGCGGCACTCATAGATGGGGCGAACTTTTTCCAAAGAGTTTTTTACATTATCATCCCATTCTTGAAACCAGTTCTTGCCATAGCTTTCCTCTTGAGACTAATAGATGCTTTGAGGATCTTTTCCGAAATTTATGTAATGACCTATGGGGGGCCTTCAAACGCAACAATGCTTCTTTCTCTGTACATACACAAGCAAGCCTTCGAGTTTGGGAATATATCCTACGCATCTGCAATAGGTACGTTCTTGATGATCATATCTCTTGCTATCTCCTATTTCATTGTTAAAAAAGGATTGCGTGGTGAAACAGCATGAAAAGAAGGTTGATCGGATGGATACTGTTTATTGTAGCTCTTGCAATAGTTGCAATTGAATTGTTTCCCATACTGATAATTATCCTGAACGGTTTTAAAAAGGATATAGACATATGGAGCAGAAACCCGTTTTATTTCAAACCTACTCTTTCCAGCTATAAGAAAGTGTTTGAAAACGAAGATTTTGTAAGAGGTTTGAAGAATTCTTTAATTGCTGCGAGTATTTCTTCATTTGTCTCGGTGTTTTTCGGATCCATGGCCTCCTACGGACTGTCCAGATACAGATTCAAAATCAACGATTGGCTGATCTTTCTTCTTCTGTTGTTGCGCATGGTCCCTCAAATAACACTGTCTCTTCCTTTTTACATCATATTCAAGAAGATGGGGCTAAGTGACAACATCTTAGGTTTGTCTCTTGCTCACATAAGCTTCAATTTACCATATTCCGTAGCTCTGCTGCTACCTTTCTTTGAAGGAATACCACGCGATTATGAAGAGGCAGCAAAAATCGATGGATGCAGGGATTTTCAAATTTACTGGAAAATATTCTTCCCATTGGCATCAGCGGGAATAGTGGTTGCAGCAGTTTTCACCTTTTTGATGTCCTGGAACGAATTCATTTACGCTCTTGTATTAACCGGTGTGAGGGCAAAAACAGCTCCCGTGGCGGTTAATGGTTTCTTGGGGCAGTATGCGCCCCTGTGGGGACAACTTTCGGCGGCTGGAACAATTATGCTTATTCCTGTGTTTGCAATCACTTTGGGATTTCAAAGATACATAATAAAAGGATTATCGGCTGGTGGAATAAAGGGATAAACAAGGAGGTGTTTGAGGATGAAATTTTTCCTGGACAGTGCCAATCTTGAAGAGATAAAGTATGCCATCAAAAAATGGAAAATCGACGGTATAACAACCAATCCCAGGCATCTCATGGTAGCGGGAATGACTGTAGAAGATTTCGCCAGAGAGGTAAAAGAACTCGTTGAAGGCACTCACATAACGGTTAGCTTGGAAGTGAATCCTCATTTAGAAGATCCCAAGGAGATCGTTGATCAGGCTACTTCGTTGGCATCTCTTTCGAACAATTTTGTAATAAAGATACCAGCCACCGAAAGTGGTTTTGAAGCATTAGCGGAGTTATCTTCGAAAGGAGTAAAAGTTAACATAACACTCGTTTTCAACTTGGTACAAGCGTTGCAAGCGGCAAGACTTGGTGCTTACTACATAAGTCCGTTCGTTGGATGGAGGGAAGAAAGAGGAGAATTAAATACTGATTTTATAAATCAAATTGTCAAAGCAGTAAAAGGTTATGGTTACAGTTCCCAAATAATCGTAGCGGCCGTTAGATCTGCAAAACATTTTGTGGAAGCAGCACTAGCAGGAGCGGATATTGTAACAGCGGGTTTTCAGGTGTACAAACGGGCCTTTGATAATCCTTACACCCGCATGGGACTCCAGATATTCTCTGATGCCTGGAACAGTATATACGGGAGGTGATCTATAAATGAAGGTAGATTTCCTGGTTCACAAAGCTGGTGATGATGTGGGAGTGGCCGTGCGAGACATATCTAAGGGAGAGAAAATCAAAGGAAAGACACTGGAAGGAGAGATTTTCTATGAATTGGAAGCAAAAGAAGATATTCCCCTTGGGCACAAAATAGCGTTGAGGGATATTAAAGAGGGAGAGAAAGTAAAAGAATACGGGGAGATAATCGGCAGGGCAACAAAAGACATATCGAAAGGATCTCATGTCCATGTTCATAACATTCGAAGTCTGCGATGGGGGTGATACGATGGAAAGAACAATTCTAGGTTATGTCAGAGAGAATGGCAAAGTGGGTGTTAGAAACTATGTCCTTCTGTTACCTGTGGATGATATTTCGAATGCTGTTGTGGAAGCCGTTGAAAAATCCGTGGCTGGCACGCTGGCTCTTCCTCATCCTTATGGAAGACTGCAGTTTGGTAAGGACCTAGAGCTGTTCTTTAAAACCTTGATAGGAACTGGTTCCAATCCTAACGTTGCAGCCGTTGTGGTGGTTGGAATAGAGCCAAAGTGGACTCATAGAGTAGCAGATGAAATTGCAAAGACTGGTAAACCGGTTGAAGCCTTCTGGGTGGAGGGAAGCGGCCAACTGAAAACTATAGAAAGGGTGTCAAGAGTAGCTGTGAAAATGGTTGAGGATGCAACCAATTTGAAAAGAGAGCCAGTTGATATAAGTGAACTCATAATCAGTTTAAAATGTGGGGAATCTGATACAACTTCAGGTTTGGGTGCAAACAGAGTTGTTGGGAGATTTACAGAGAGGTTTTTGGAAATAGGTGGAACTGTGCTCTTCGGTGAAACTACGGAGCTAACGGGGGCCGAGCATATCATAGCATCCAGGTTCAAGAGAGAAGAAGATAGAGAAAAATTCATGCAAATTTTCAACGAATATCAGGAACTTATAAAATCACAGGGAGTGGATCTTCTGGGATCACAGCCAACAGAGGGGAACATAGCGGGTGGATTGAGCACGATAGAGGAAAAGGCTCTTGGAAACATACAAAAAATAGGCAATGCGAAGATAGATGGTGCTCTAGACTTTCTTGAAGAAATACCTGGTAAAGGACTTTACTTCATGAACACATCCTCCGCAGCCGCAGAGGCTGTGACACTGTTTGCGGCAGCAGGTGCCGTTATTCACCTCTTCCCAACAGGACAAGGTAACCCCATAGGCAATCCCATTATACCTGTTGTGAAAATAACAGCAAATCCAAAGACCGCTCAGGTTATGTCAGAACACATCGATGTCGATGTTTCCCAGGTTTTAACAGAAGGAATGAGCATCGATGAAGCTGCTGACAAACTATGGCAAAGAGTGATTGAAACAGCCAATGGTCGAATGGTAAGAGCAGAAATACTGAATCACAAAGAATTTGTTCTCACAAAACTTTACAGGAGTGCCTAAAAATGGTGATAACCGTTCCATATGGAAAGGGCCATTTATCACTGGAATTTCCAGAAAATTTAAAAGTAGATGTTTTGCAAAGCAGAAGAAGCAGCATTCCCTCTTTAGGAGAAGATAAAATAAACACCGAAATCAAGAAAAATCTGGAAAAACTGGCGATTTCAGCAAAAATCGTAGGTGTGGCGATACCAGATCAAACAAGGCCAAACATCTCGGAAAAGATATTGCCTTTCCTCGTAAAGGTTTTACTTGAAAAGGATGCCAAAGAAGTGCGAATTTGCATCGGAACAGGTCTACACAGAAATCCAACAGAGGATGAAATACGAAAATTGATACCTTTGCACAGAAACGAAAGGATAAAAGTTTATATAAACAACGCACTTGACAAAAAGAGTTTATCTTTCCTAGGTCACACAAGATTCGGTACTCCCGTTTGGATCATGAAACATTTCGCAGAATCCGATATAAAAATCGCCGTTTCTGTGGTTGAAGAACATCAATTTGCCGGTTTCTCCGGTGGAGCAAAAGCGGTCGCTATAGGGCTGGGCGGTGAGGAAACGATTTCCGGGAACCATTCAAAAATGAAATTCCAGAGAGCTAAAATGGGTGTTATCGATGGAAATCCTGTCAGGGAAGAAATCGATGAAATAGGTGAAATGGTTGGACTGGATCTTCTTATTAACTCTGTTCTGAATGAGAAAAAAGAGATCATAGGTCTTTTTGTGGGGGAGCATCCCCATTCCCATAGGATGGCGTGTGAGTTTGTAAAGAAAATCAGTGGAATTCCTGTGAAGAGGCTTTATGATCTTGTGGTAGTATCCCCTGGTGGCTATCCGAGGGATATTGATCTATACCAATCTCAAAAAGCACTTGCTGTTGCACAGGAGTTCTGTAAACCCGGGGGAACCATTGTCCTTTTGGCAGAGTGTTCGAAAGGATTCGGCGATGAGGGCGGGTATGTCCCTGTTCTGGAGAGAGCACGTTCTCCAGAAGAAGTGATTGAAAACTTCGACTTTAGTAATTTCAAAGTAGGACCTCACAAGGCTTTTTTAATAGCACAGACCCTCATCAAATGTAGGGTTAAAATCTTATCAACATTACCTGCTGAGAGGTTGAGAAACATGTTCTTTGAACCCATAGTGAACTTCGAAGAAGCTATAAAAGAAATAGAGCCAAAATCGTCTGTTTGTGTCATACCAAATGCTTCGCAAATCATACCTGTTCAGGGGAAGGAGGAGAAACTATGAAAATGCTGGTTGCGGGCAGATGGGTTGATAGAGATGAAAAGATAGAGGTCTTGAATCCTTATGATGGAAGTTTAGTCGATACGGTTCCAGTTGCCTCGGAAGAGGATATAGAAGAAGCAATAAGCAAAGCTGTTGAAGGTGCAAAGATCATGAAAAGGATGCCTATCTGGAAGCGGGTTGAGATTCTTGAGAAAACCTCAGAGCTTCTCAAGGAAAGATACAAGGAAATCGCTGTTCTTCTGGTCAAGGAATCTGGGAAAACCATAAGAGAAGCAGAAGCAGAAGTCCTCAGAACTGCTGAACTCTTCAGGATGTCTGCGGAAGAAGCAAAAAGGATTCATGGTGAAACGCTTCCTTTTGATTCATTGAAAGGTTCTGAAAGAAAAAGGGGCTATTTTGTGAGAGAACCGGTTGGAATCGTTGCCGCAATTGTTCCATTCAACGTTCCTCTTGCCCTCTGCGCCCATAAGGTTGGCCCAGCTATAGCAGCAGGGAACGCTGTGATTATAAAGCCCCCAACCCAGGATCCTCTTACGAACCTGGTTTTAGGGGAAATCTTACTTGAAGCGGGAATGCCTTCAGAAGCGGTCAGTATCTTGACGGGACCTGGAAGCAGAGTAGGAACCCCTATAGTAAGAGATGAAAGAATCAGGATGGTAAGTTTCACAGGCAGCGTTCCTGTGGGAAAAACCATTATGAAAAATGTTGGCTTGAAGAAAGTATCCATGGAATTGGGTTCAAACAGCCCTCTCATTGTAACTGAAACTGGTAACTTAGAAAAAGCCGTGAAAGCAACCGTTTCGGGTGGTTTTTCGCTTGCCGGTCAGGTCTGCATTTCCGTTCAGAGAGTCTATGTTCACAAAAAGGTTTTCAACGATTTTGTTGATCTCCTCATAGAGGAGGTAAAGAAGATAAAAGTGGGAGATCCTATGTCTAGGGATACCGACATGGGACCGGTCATCGATGAACCGAATGCTTTGAGAATAGAAAGCTGGATAAAAGAAGCCGTCGATAAGGGCGCAAAACTTGCCATCGGAGGAGAGCGTAACTATACCTTGATATCTCCTACCGTTCTCCTTGAGGTTCCGAAAGATACCAAGATCATGACCGAGGAACTGTTTGGGCCAGCCGTTGCTGTAAATTCTTTCGAAGTTTTTGAAGAAGCTCTCGAAGAAGCCAACTCAACAAAATATGGCCTTCAGGTGGGTGTCTTCACTTCAAAGATAGATGAAGCGTTTGAGGCAATCGAAAAACTCGAATTTGGAGGAGTTTTGATAAATGAAGGACCAAGGTACAGGGCAGATTTCATGCCTTATGGTGGCTATAAAGAAAGCGGTATAGGAAGAGAAGGTATCAAATTCGCCATAGAAGAGATGACAGAGATAAAGACCGTCATCTTTGATTTGAGGGAGTGATTAACTTGATCAACCTCATTCTTGTTCCATCGGTGAGAAGTACTTATGAAGTTTCAGAAGGAAGAAGAATATTCAATGAAGAACTAGAAAATTTGCAAAAGATGCAAGATATAAATTGGTTTTACCCAAGCGATGTTATAGAATACACCGAAAATCTTGAAGCGTTTCTTAATAAAATGCGCAAAGAGGACATCGACGGAATTGTGTTAATGAGTGCGACTTTTCATTTGGGAGACATAGCCCTCCTCCTCGCTCAGAAATTTTATGACGTACCCATTCTATGCTGGGCTGTTCCTGAACCGCCCTATTCTTCTGAGGGAAGAGTTAGACTAAACTCACTCGTTGGGGCACATCTGGATGTATCGAACCTCAAAAAGATTGGAAAAAAAGACGTTGAGTTTGTATATGGATCATCAAAGAGTGAACATTTTCAAGAAAAATTCATCGAATGGATCAACATCATAAAAATCAACAAGACTTTAAAAGGTGCAAAAATAGGGCTAGTTGGAGGTCATGCAAAGACTTTTCTCAACATCGACGTGTATGAACCTCTTCTTCTCAAAGAGATTGGAGTAACAGTGGAACACATTCCTTTGAGCTTCGTTTTTAATTTAAACCTTGACAGAAATTCCATTGAAAATTTGAAAGAGGAAATTGAGAAAACCTACGACACTGAAAAATTGAATGAAGACAAGAAAAGCAAGGTATGTAAGTTGATCGTTTCTTTTAAACGAATACTTGAAACAGGCAAATTCAGCGCGCTGGCCGTAAGATGCTGGCCTGAATTTGCATCGTATTACGGCATTTCACCGTGTGCTGCTATGGCCTGGAATATGGCACAGGGTTCTATTCTAAGCTGCGAAGGGGATGTTCTTGGGGCAGTAACAATGTTAATGCTCAAGGCAATAGGCTGTAAAGACATGTATCTAGCGGACATCAGCCAGATCATAGAAAAAGATTCCTCCCTTTTAATGTGGCATTGTGGGGTTGCTCCTCATACGCTTTGGGATGGTGTATCCAAAAAATCCCTGGAGACTTATTTTGCTGGTGGAAAAGGTGTAACAACTGATTTCGTTCTTAAACCAGGACATGTGACCATTGTTCGTCTTGACCATACAGATAATGAATGGAGGCTTTTCATAACCGAAGGTGAAGCCGTTCACACAAAGCAAGAGTTAAAGGGAACCTATGTGAAAGTGCGCGTTAAAGATCCTCTAAAACTTGTGGATACCCTCATCGAAAATGGATTCCCACACCATGTTGTCCTTGGATACGGATCTTTCACAAGAAGCCTTATCAAGTTTGCAAAAACAAAAGGTTGGAGGGTTGTAAGTGATGATTAAGCACGAAATAAAGGGAAATCAATTCTACGTTGCTGTAAATGATCACATACTGATATCTTCAAAGAATATATGGGAAGGATTTGGTAAGGAAAGGATCAAAGAATACCATGGCCACTTCACCATAAAATCAACTGTAAAAGAATATTACCCTTTTAAAGGTAGTATAGAATTGGTATCTGAAAACCCCTTTGAAATTCACATAAAATCTTCCAGAGACATCAACAGGCTGCTGATAAAAACTGAATTGGCGAAAGATGAAGTAATATTTGGTGGAGGAGAACAGTATAGTGAGTTGAATCTTAAGGGCAAAAGATTTCCTCTGTTCGTTCAGGAACAGGGTGTGGGAAGAGGTAAGAATCTGATTTCACTTCTAGCCTACCTGAAAAAAGTTAGAGGTTCGTGGTACAGCACTTACTTTCCCCAGCCTGTTTTTTTCTCCAATAAAGGGTATGGTATCGTATTCAAAACCTACGCTCCTATGATCGTTGATTTGAGAAAAAATATTGCCTTGTTCGAAATATGGAGTAACGAGTGCAACATAATCGTTTTGTCCGGAACATTAGAGGAAATGGTAAGAGATTTATTCAAAATTTTCGGGGGCGCTTTTGATTACGAAGACTGGATGTTCGGTGTCTGGTTGGCTTCTCAAGGTGGAACGGAGAATATTGAACGCATTATAAAGACTGCGAGAGAATGGAATATCCCTGTTCATGCCGTATGGGCGCAAGATTGGTGTGGAAAAGTGTATACCAAATTCGGGAGACAGGTATTTTGGAACTGGGAGTACGATAAAGAAGACTATCACGATCTACCTGAGTATATCAAAAAGTGGCACGAAGAGGGTATTCGTTTCTTGGGTTACATAAATCCGTTCCTTAATAAAGAAGGGAACCTATACAAAGAAGCTCTGGAGAAAGGATATTTAGTGAAAAAAAAGGATGGAAGCGTATATGACATAGTAGTGACTACCTTCCCAGCGGGTCTTATAGATCTGAGCAATCCAGATGCGTTTGAGTGGTACAAATCAATAATTCTAAACAACATGATATCAATAGGAATGGATGGATGGATGGCAGACTTCGGAGAATATTTGCCAATGGATGCCGTGTTGAAATATTCCAGTGGAAAGGAGTATCACAACAAATACCCTGTGGAATGGGCCAGGTTAAACTTCGAAGCAGTAAAAGCATCTTCAAAAAAGGTGGTCTATTTTATGCGCGCTGGATTTTTGGGATCCACTAGATTCTGTCCAGCCTTCTGGACAGGTGATCAGAATGTAGATTGGTCGTTCAGCGATGGTTTGCCAACCGTAATTCCTGCTATGACGAGTTCTAGCCTCTGTGGAGTTCGACACATACACTTCGACATAGGAGGATACACATCCTTGTTCTGGATGAAGCGAACACCAGAGCTGTTTATGAGATGGACAGAAATAGCAGCCTTTTCCCCCGTTATGCGAACACACCAGACCAACCGTCCCGTGTCAAACATACAGTTCGATTCTAATCATGACATATTAAGACACTTTTCTAAGATGGCTAATATGCACGTTCTTTTGATAGATTATCTGAAGGTAGAATTCAAAAAAGCTATAGATGAGAATCTACCTGTTGTAAAACACCTAGCTTTGAACTATCCAGAGGATCCTGAGTCCTGGCAGATAAAGTATCAGTATCTACTGGGGAATGATATCTTGGTTGCACCTGTACTGAAGAAGAAAACAAGAAAGTGGAAGGTTTTTCTTCCAAGAAGGGAAAAATGGGTACATCTTTGGACAGAAAAGATGTTCTCTGGAGGATGGATAGAGATTGATGCTCCTCTTGGAGAACCACCTGTTTTCGTAAGACTTGGTTCTGAATTTCTAGAAAAAATACTTGCTGCATCGAGAGATGTTCAGGAATTAAGATGATCAAGAATGTTTTTATAATGCTTTTCTATGGATTCAATTAGACGCTTTTTGTCGTTTGAGATTATAGAACGAAGGATCTCTTCATGGATTTCTATTGATCTTTTTTGATAATCCGAATCAGCGAGATAGTCCTTTTTCAATACGTACCAGACACGGCTTTTCATATAATCTAGCAGGTTTTCCATCAGGTGGAAAATTATAGAATTTCTTGCTGCTTTAGCATAAACTTTATGAAACATAACATCTGACTCTGTTAAAGCACGAAATTTTTTCTGTTCGAAGTACTCTTTCATCAAAGAAAGATGATGTTCCATGTCCTGAATCATTTGAAGCGAAAAGTTTGAAATGTAAAATTCTGCTATAGCTTTGTCTAAAAATTCGCGCGCAATTATCAACTCATCCAAATCATAGGCTAGAAGTTTGGATTGCTTGTTTTTCCTCTGAAGGTATTTTTATTACGTAGTTACCACTACCCCTTCTGCTTTTTATAATACCCGAAGCCTTAAGGAAACTAAGAGCCTCTCTAACAATTATACGAGACGCTCCTATTTTTTCACACAATTCCCTTTCGGGTGGTAGACGATCTCCTTCTTTAAGATTCATTTCTCTTATCAACCTTTCTATTTCTTTTACCGTTTCATGAACCTTGGACACAAACACCCCTCCTTGGTATTGATTATACCAACAGGTATGAGTATTTCTCAGAATTTGGAAAAAGTAAAGAACGAATCCTAGTAAAACAAAAACTGTGGGTACATCCTGACTTCTGTAGAAGGTGTTATCACAATATCCTTTGAGGTGTAGATATAGACCGACCAGAAATACTCCTTGCCGGAGACTTCTATCATTGGAATTGAAAAGAACGTCTTTGTCCCATCTTCTGTTGTTCCTTCGATTGTGATGGCATAAACATTCTCCACAAATTCAGGTTTGTTAGCAAGACTCCAGGGAATGGCTCTGCTGCTCAGTTCTTCAACAGAGATCACACTGCAACTGGTGAGTGTGGAAGGTGTCGTTAGATCGTAAACCAATATCTCACTACTGGAAAGGACCATATCTACAACTTCTGAGTCGCTTGCATCGCTCTCTGGAACGTAGATGATTTCTCTCAAAAGATCGTAACTGGCAGGACTGGTTTCCAGTTCATCAACAATATCCATAGTTTGATCCAGCAGCTCCTGTGCCTTCTGTTTGATTCCTTCTTCCACGATGATACCCACAACTCCTGTGCAGCCGGCAAGGACTATCAAGAAGGCCATAACAGCTATCAACAAATTCTTTCGCATAGAAAACACCCCCTCATCAGTTTAATCGATTATAACACATCTTTTGTTTTTTGTTATCAAAGGAGTAGAATACAGTTACTCACACCCGAGGGGGGATTCTTATGTGTAGAATGATCGTTCTGTCGTTTGTCTTTCTCTCCTGCTTTTTGTTTTCCTATGAAATCGAGATTGAAAATTTTGAAATCTGGGATCGCGACGGATTGATGAACTCTATCTGGTGTGCTGTCAGCGTCGAAGATGGTGGCACCTTTGTAAGAAACCTGAATCTTAAAGACTTCGAGTTGATAGAGACTGCATATGGCAGGGATGAAGAACTTCTTTTTTCAAAGAAGGTGCGCTTCGACAACTTCTATTATCAGTTTAACGGAGATGGATTTTGGGAGAAATCCGTGAATTCCGATGAACTCGATATCGTGTTTCTGATAGACAAAACAGGTTCGATGGAGGACCACATAGAATCCATCAAAAGACAGCTCAAAAACTTTCTGGACAGACTCATGAAGATAGGAACAGACTTCAGGATTGTGATCGCCGAGTACGGTGTGGAAGATGAACCTGAATGGCCAAGTGGGGCAGGAGTGGACACTTTTTATGATTCTGTTATGTTCGAGGAGATAAGCAGAGAAATAGAAGAAATAGGTACGGGAGGCGAAGGATGGGATCTAACATGGGCGTACGATGCCTTTCTCTGGGCTTTGAATCTGGACTGGCGCGAAAGCGCCAGAAAAATCGTGGTGATCATCACCGACGTTTATGTGGATTCCGTCTTCGGTCCAAACTGGTACTACACCTCTGGCTGTAACACCTCGATGCGCGCCGTGGATCTTGCGTTGAAAGAAAGTGGTATCCACCTTTACTACTGTCAGCCTTCAGAGGAAAACATGGCGGAAACAGAACTTTTCGAAAGTTACTCTCCGCAGGTGAACCCAAAAGTCAAAGAATCTAACTTTGATTTTCTGGAAAAGAGAAACGATCATGTTAAGAGGTTGTCCTGGCCCTTTGATCAAAGTGAGATTCAGCTGGAAAATTTACCAGTAATCGACTCGAAATACTATTTTGCCTGGTTCAGCGACTGGAGTGAATACAATTTTGTGAGCAAAGTAGAAGTCAAAATCAGGCTGATTGGAACAAGTGATTTTTCATCCTTTGTTTATTATCCCCTCGAAAACCCTGACGGGACAAAAACAAACATCGTGTCCGAGAAAATTAGCTTTGTAATAAAAGATGAGGCTGGTTTCGGCATGCTTGGAAGCGACAACGTATGGGTTTTCTTTTACAAAGTGATGGGGAACACCAGCAGAATGGATACCGTCGGAGCGATGTATCAGATCTCTGATAAAAACGGAAAGATAGACATTGGAAGAAGACAGCCCGGGAGGTACTACTACATCCTTTACGCCAGCGGGCAACCTAGTGATGCCTACCATCAACTTCGATACACTTCCAGAGGATGGGTCGATATAGGACCAAAAGCAGCAACTCCAACAGAGATCGTTGCCTACACCTGGGGAAGCAAGGCAGAGATCTACAAAGCGTACGGTCTTCTGGAAGAACTGAGAAACCTTGAGATCGCACGTGAAGGTATAAAACATTATGTTCAGGAGGCCAGTGAATGGGTTTCAAATCTGGAAAGAAATGGAATCACACTTGTGGAAATGGAAGCACTAAAGAGGTTCAACACAGGGCTTGCTGCAATCGTGAACTGTGCAGGATATGCCTGTGTGATCCAGAATAAAGCAAGCGATGATGCGGTGGAAATAGCCCAGAAAGTCTCGGACATGATAAGAAAAGCAGAAGATGTCGTCAGCAAACTGGAATCTGCAAGGCATCTCATAATGAAAGCGGTGAACACTTTCATTGACATAATAACAGGAAACTGGGGCGGTGCAGCGATGAATTTGACGATAGAAGAGGTGATAGATCGGTTTGTCACCTACGTCAAAGACGACCTTCTGAACGATATCATGAGTCTTGTAGAAGAAAAACTTGCGGAAGTTATAAGAAATCCAGATGTGGTGGTTGACTTTTTCAAAACCCGCGTGAAAGAGTGGGTTAAGGAAAAACTCTCTCCCGAACAAATAAGCAAAAGTGCGTACAACTTTGTCGGCGAAGAACTTGTTTACAACAGATTCACCTCTCACATCGAAGAACAGCTGAGAGTGCTCCTTTTATACTCAAAGGACCTGGTGGAAAAGAACCAGGACAAATACTGGAACTTTGATGAACGTTCAAAACTCATGAGAAAAAGCTTTGAAGAGATGCGATACGATATCATGTCAGATCTGTTCGAGATTTCCTATGAATCTCTTTCCAGACAGGACTCCGTGGACAACTGGGCGGATGCTCTTCAGGTATTCAAAGACACGATTCCTCTGATAGTAGAATTTCTGGAGCTTTTCGAGGTTCGCTATCCAGAACTTTCCGATGTGAAGAAAGCTCTGGAGACTCTTGCAGACGCCCTTAACACGATTAATGCGATGACACGAACGTACGAGATGGCGTTGAAAATAGATCATCTGACAACACTCACTGAAAGAGCCCAGAAGATAGCAGCTGAAGTGTACAGGTACAAGTAGAAAGCGAACACTGTTTCGCTCAAGGTTATATTTTTAAATAAATAATTGCCTGTGTCTTTTCCTGTTATAATTTTTTCGTCGCGGCATACATATCAACAGAGGAGGTGTGATTCGATTATGAAAAACTTGCCGGTTTTCTGGAAGATTTTTCTCTCGATACTCCTGATCATAGTTGTTCTGGTAGGTGTTTCCACCTATTTTATTCTCGACAAAAGAGCGCATGTCATGAAATCATCTGAAGATACTCTCTTGTCACAGGCTGTGAACAGTGCCGATATATTTTGGAATTTCATACGTGGCTATACGCAGCTTGCCGATCTGCTTGCAAGCAACGAAAACGTGAAAGGCGCTTTTGAAAATGCAAACAACGAAGAAGAATGGATGATAAAGTTGTTCAGATCCGTTGTGAAGTCCTACCCTGACATTACTTTTGTTTACGCTGGTTATAGGGACAAAAGGATGTACCTCATACCAGAAACCGAACTCCCGGCAGGGTACGATCCAACTCAAAGACCATGGTACAAAAGCGCTGTTTCCAATCCCGACAGAGTTGTGATAACCGATCCATACGCAGATGCTGCCACCGGCCAGACAATAATAACCGTTGCCAGAGCCATTAAAACAGATGGCAACATTGTCGGTGTGGTTGGAATCGACTTTGACATCTCAAGGCTCTCCGAGACGATTTTTGCGAATTCAAAGAAACTCGGTTATGAAAGTGGTGTGATAAACGAGAGAGGAATAGTTGTTCTCCACTCAAATCCAGAACTGGTTGGGCTCGATGTTTCTGGCACAGATTTCTACAGGAACTGGTCATCAAAAGGAGAACGTGGTGTTTCAAGGTTCAGATATGAAAAATTCAGTTCGGATTATCTGATAGCGGGTTTCAGAAGGCTCGAAAACGGCTGGATCTTTTTCAACACTGTGCCTGAAAGCGTATTGATGTCCAGCGTGAACAGAGATCTTCTGACAACATCGATCTCTGTTGGCGGAATTATCGTGGTTGTCCTGATCCTTGCCACGATGATTTCAAGAAGATACATCGCTCATCCCATATCCTTGATGGCAAAAGTTTCGGAGAAAATTGCATCTGGAGATCTCACCGTCCAGTTCGATTACAAAAGTCGCGATGAATTGGGAAAACTGTCCAATGCTCTGAACCATATGGTGAATGCTTTGAAGGGGCTTGTGATCCAGATTCACGAAGAAGCCAAACTCCTGAAGGACGCTGCCTCGCAGGTTGCGGCTGCGTCTGAAGAAACAAGCGCAACTGTAGAAGAACTTTCTGCCCAAATAGACACGGTGAATTCCAACGTGAACAACGCTTCTGCTGCAATAGAAGAAATGACGAGTGGAGTAGAAGAAGTTGCAGCGAGTGCTCAGAACGTTGCCAACTCCTCCCAGCGTCTCAACGAAGAGGCAAGTAAAGTGAATGAGTTGATCAAAGAAGGGCAGAAGGCTATTGAGAACATATCGAACATCATATCCCAGACCAGAGAGAAGGCCAACACGACTTCAAGTGTAGTTGACAGACTATCTGAAAGCGCAAAGAACATTGGTGAAATAGTTGAAACAATAAACTCCATAGCAGAACAGACGAATCTCCTTGCTCTGAACGCAGCAATAGAGGCAGCACGTGCAGGAGAAGCCGGAAGAGGTTTTGCGGTAGTTGCAGATGAAATCAGAAAACTTGCCGAGGAAAGCAGGAATGCCACTCAGAACATAACGGAAATACTCAAAGGTATAATGGAAGAAAGCTTGCAGGCAAAATCCGCAACAGATGAGACAGTTCAAATAGTCGAGCAGGCCTCTCAGCAGTCTGAGATCGTGAGTGAAAAGTTCAAGATGATACTCGAAAGCATCACCAACATGTCACATATGATAGAAAGCCTTGCTGCCAGTGCTCAGGAACAGAGTGCGGCTTCCGAAGAAATGAGTAGCGCAATGGACGGTGCCAGTAAGTCCATGCTGAACATCGTCGATCAAATGAACGAGGTAACAGAGTCTGTAAGACAGCAAGCAGAAACTATAGCGAACATAGCAAAAACTGCTGAAAAACTCGATGAAATGGCCGAAAGACTCGTTGAATCTGTGAGCAGATTGAAGGTGGAATGAATAAAAAGGGGGTCCCACCCCCTTTTTTATTCGGCAAGTTCCGTTATGATAACAAAGCCTTCCTGGAGGTACTGAACTCCAATGATCAGTCCTCTTTCATCCAGAGCGGCTCTGAAACACTCCTGACCGTTGAAATAAACAACGCTGTCCACACCGTACTCACCCTGCTCGTTCTGCCAGACAAAACCTATCTCCGGTATTTCCAGGATCACATCTTTTTCCAGAAGTTCTGAATGTATGTAGAAAGGACCAAACGAGGGAACTCCCATTATCTCAGCAGGAATGGACATCCCGGAAGAATACTGAATGAGTCTGTAGATCAAAATGCTTCCCTGAGTGTTCAAAAGTTCGTAGCTGACGCTGCCTGCGGGAGTAGTCATTCCATATGCAGAAACGTAAATGCTGTAGGTGTGGTTTTCCTGAGAAACAGGTGGAAAGTCCTCGATATCTGGCCAGTCGATGTAAAAGTGTTTCAAATACTGGCTTTGCACCACGCTGGATCCCTCACGCTCTCTGACAAGATACTGAAACCTTTGCACAAGCCCTTCGTCCGACACCCAGATGTCTGTAGAAGATACATCATCTTCTATACCTACCCAGATGGAGTTCTCTGAGACACGACCACCTCTCACTACAATTCCTTGCTGGGCAAGCATACCAGCCTGGTCAAGCAAATCCTGGATCGCACCAGGATGTAAAAATACCATAAGGGGCATTACTCTGATGGGCTGTATCATTACTTCATAGGTGGAAAGAGATACGAGAATGAGGAATTCAATGCCATACACCCTGTTGTTTTCCACATTCGTGACGACGTCGATCCTGAAACCACTTCCCGAAGCAGCACTTCCTCCAGCAGAGCGGATACCACCTTCGTACTGATAGACCACAACCAGACCGGGCCTGACCCACTCAGGAACAGGGTATTCTCCTGGAAGAAGGAGTGAAAGATCTGCCTGGGCAAAGGCTGCAACCACCGCAAAGACCATCAGAACACCAAACAGTTTCATACTATCCCCCCCTTACTGTTTTTCACACTCAACTCCACAACGATCCGCACCAGGAAAGCAAGCGCCATCCCAAACATCGCTCCGTTCATGTCGATGATCACATCGTAGAGAGAAGAACCTCTACCATGGAAACTCTGATTGTACTCGTCCAGAACGGCAATCAGAGTGGGAAGAGAAATCCCCATCAATACAGAAAACACGTACTTTCTGATGTAGGAATAACTGAGGAAAAACGAAAAGATCCCCATGATGAAGTACAATCCAAAGTGGGCCGACTTTCTCACAAGATCCTCCCCGGAGGGCTTCTTTTCCGGAAACCACCATTTCTCCAGAAAACTTCTCAAATTCCTGTACCATTCCGTTTGAGTGAAATCCAGAACACCGTCCAGTCTTTTGAGAATCATGTAAACAACTCTGGACTGCCTTCCGGAAACATCGGGAGGCTGTGAGGAAAAATAAAAAACAAGCACCACCCAGATCGAAGCAAGAAGAAGCAAAAGAATCTTTCTCACACCACCACCTCAAATGAAATTTTATCATCGCTTTCCATCCTTGATAAATAAATGTTAAAATATTGTTGTCTTTAAAAACATCAGGGGAGGTGTCTTCATGAACTTTCCTCGTTGCAGAACCGTGAGAAAATCCCTACCCATTTTCCTTGAAGGTGGAAGTGAAGGGGTTCTCTTCATTCATGGATACACCGGATCTCCCCACGACTTTGAATATATGGCACAAGAAGTGAACAGAGCAGGCTTTACGGTCTCCGTGCCGAGACTGCCGGGACATGGAACGTGCGGCGAGGATTTCTTGCTGTCTTCTGCAAAGGACTGGTTGAGACGGGCGTTCGATGCGTATTACGATCTGAGTGCGATCTGCGAAAGGGTACACGTCGTGGGCCTTTCGATGGGTGGTGTGATCGCTCTGATCCTTGCTTCTCAGATGAACCCTCCAAAACTGGTCACGCTTGCTGCTGCAACACACGTTTTCGACAAAAGAATAGTCCTCACACCTCTTCTGAAACTCTTTTCAAAGAAGATGCCAAGGGAAAACACAGAAAGGTACGATGATCCAGATATTGAATACTTGAGAAAAGAATACTGGTCCTACAACTGGCCAAAACAGGCAGCAGAGCTCTACAAACTCATGAAACTGGCAAGAAAAAGTGTTTCAAAGATCACATCAGACACTCTCGTCGTCGCAGCAAGAAACGACAACATGGTTCCCATGAAGGCAGCCGAGTTCATATACAACAACATCAGATCAGAAAAGAGGAAGCTTCTTGTTTTTGAAAAATCCGGTCACGTTCTGAGCAACGATGTGGAAAAGGAAGATGTCACCAGAGCAGTTATCGAGTGGCTGAAGGGGGAATGAAAATGGCAGTTATATTCATTCTGATTCTCATGGTTCTACTGAACGCGGATCAGATGGTGATGTCTCCAAACATAGGAGCGATAGAACAGGAATTCAACATCACGGATGCTCAGATAGGTCTCGTTGCTTCGTCTTTCACGGTGATAGGAGCCCTTGTGAGTCTCGTATGGGGGTACCTCGCCGACAGATACAGCAGAAAAAACCTGCTCATCTACTCCATTCTTGTCGGTGAGATTCCCTGTCTCATGAGCGCATTTTCTCATTCTTACGGTGAACTCTTTTTCTGGAGAGCACTCACCGGAATAGGTGTGGGAGCGTCCTTCCCCATCGTTTATTCGATGATAGGAGACATGTTCGACGAAGTGAAGAGAGGAAAAGTCGTGGCTCTCATATCTTCTGCGATCTCCATAGGAAGTGTTCTTGGAATGATCGTTGGAGGCTTTTTGGGACCGAAATACGGCTGGAGAGTTCCCTTCATCGTGGTTTCTGTTCCAAACATCGCCCTTGCGATTTTATCCATTTTCGTTCTGAAAGAACCAAGAAGAGGTGCTTTTGAAAAAGGAATTGGAGAGCTCGTTCAATCTGGGTATGAGTACCCGAAAGCACCAAAACTCTCTGATTACGCAAAACTCGTGAAGGTGAAAACGAATCTTCTTCTGTTCTTTCAGGGCATAGCAGGGACGATTCCCTGGGGTGCCATTCCTTATTTTCTCGTGGAATTCTTCAGAAGAGAAAGAGGTCTTTCGGTGGAGACGGCCACCCTCGTTTTCCTCGTGTTCGGTCTTGGAAATATCGTGGGGATCATCCTTGGAGGGCTGTGGGGAGCGAGCATCTACGTGAAATCCAGACCATTCCTACCGCTGTTTTGCTCGATCACAACCGCTCTTGGAACTTTCTTCACTGTTATGACCCTGGACTACATGGGAAGTCTTCTCGTGCTCATGTTACTTGGTTTCGTTGCTTCTTTCACCGCGAGCCTCACGGGCCCGAACGTGAAGTTCATGCTCTTGAACGTCAACGAACCCCAGGAGAGGGGAAGAATATTCTCCATATTCAACCTCACTGATTCGCTCGGAACGGGATTTGGAAAATTCGCGGGAGGAGTGATGTCCGTTACACTCGGATCTCTTGGGGCTGCCTTGAAGGTCTCCGCGTACTTCTGGCTTATCTGTGCGGTGCTGCTTTTCGTTCTGGTTTTTTACTTTGCAAAAGACGTGGAAAAGCTTCAGAAGACCATGATAGAACTTGCCAAGAATTCCCAGACAAGATGAATCTCTGCTTTTCTTTGACAAACAGCAGTTAAAAATGATATACTGAGTTATCTCAATCAAAGGGAGATGTTTATAAGGTGTTTAGATTCGTTATCCTTCCATTGCTTCTTGTGGCCTCCCTTTCCGTTGCTCAAATTCCCACTTACCAGGAGGTCAGAAATGATTTTGGAATGGCAAAGGATTTTGCGAGTCTTCTCGAAATACCCGCTGAGGAGTACAGCTTCTTTGTTTCAGGAGCCTCCAATTTTCTCGATGTTCTCGATGTCAGCGAAGGAATTTCTTACTTGAAAGAAGGAAATTACGACAAGGCTTTCGAAAATTTCTCAAAAGTAGGCGTCTCCCAGATTGTGAACCTGATTCCTTACGTCAACACAATGCTCACCGTTCTAAGCTTCTCCCAGCCTTTCTGGGACAAAGTGGAAAAGTACGTTTTCGATCAGAGAATAAAAGAGTATTCACAGAAATTTGTGAATTTGAAGATGAAAGAACTGGAAAAAATCCTCGAGGAAGATCCGCTCGCTTTCAAGGGAGAGGATTTCAAAAGATGGTTGGAGACAGATGATTCCATCGAAGTCAGAGATTTCCTTGAAGACATATTCGTAAACGAGGGAATGAAGCACGGACTCTACAACGTGGGAAACAAGGTTTTGAACGAACGCGACTTCGCATCCAAACCCTGGTATGAGAAACTGAAAAAGCTGTATTTGAACTTCTCCTACAAAGCGTACACAGTAGACGAAGTCAAGCACTTCTGGATCACACAGTGGAGAAGGGAACTTTTCAAACGTGGAGCGGAATACGTTCTCAAGAGAAAAAAAGAAGCACTGAACTACTTTCTCTCAGAAAGCACCGTGAACATCACTCTAAAAATCAACAGCCCTGAAGTGTTCGTTCTCACAGTTCCTGAACTCAACCTGAGTGCACAGGTACGGAAAGAACACAAGATCTCTTCTTCGCTGAAAGATATGAAATCAAGACAGATCACCATCGTTTTGAAAGATCTCAAAGGCAACACTGTTTACGCAAAGGTACTCGATGAGAAAGATCTCTTCTCAAGATACGATCCGTGGCTTTCAGACAAGAAGAGCACCTATTACGTTAAAACCGTCAACATAACTCCCACTTACAAGAGGGAAATTGTGAAAAATCTTCGCGTTCAGCTTCCTGAGGAGGTCAAATCTGCCACGGTCACAATCAAGACTCAAAAAACAGATCTTCACGTTGAGAACTCTCCTTCTTTCTCGCTGTCAGACCTGGTTTTAACCCTGGACGAAGAAATAAGGGTGGAAGCCGAGATAGTCGATTCTGCCACAAAAACACATCTGATGGTTTACGAAACGTTTGTTCCATCGTCCGGCGAAATCGTGTTGGATGAACCGAAGGTGTCCAAAATACAATTCGAAAGTGAAGAAGAGTACAGTGCGTACCTCAAAGAATTAAAGAAAGAATTCCTCGAGAATGTGGATGATCCAAACGCCGTGAAGGTATTTCGGAAAAAACTGGAGGAAGCCTTCTACGCTTTTCACGCTAACCCACTCGCTCGGTCTTCTTTTGAAGTCATCTCGTATTCGCGAAAATTCATAGGTGATGAATACAGACTCACGGACGAGGAATTTCTCTTCGAAAGTCTCGACGACGAATTCTCCTCCCTGAACCGGAAGTTTCAGGAAATCGATTCGGAATGGGGGAAAATCAGCTACAACGCTCGAAATCTCGAGCACATCTCTTCCAGAACACTCGATAAGGGAGCGGTCATACCGGCCTACTACAGGTACGTCGTACAGGCAAAAGAAGACCTCCAGAAAGAAATAGAAGAAATGAAAAGCAATCTTGAAGGAATTCTGAACAGATTCTCGGAAATTTTAGAGCAAGCAGAAGAACTCAGAAAGAATGTTGACCAAAAGATCGCACTCGATATTCTTTTCGAGACTCATCTGATCATGAAAACTTCACAATTGATAGGGAAAATTCAGGAGAAAATCGATGAAGCGATGAGCAGACTGAACGATCTGGAGAGTATGGAAATCAAAACCGAAGAATATCTCGATACCTTTTTGGCTCTGGTGAACAATACCTACAAAAAGGCGGAGATTTACAATACACTTGTCGATCAATGGAATCTTCTGATGAAACAGGGCGATGAGATAAAAAGGAGTATTGAAGAATTCAAACCCGAGTACGTTCATCATCTGACAGAGCTGATGAAATACGAAGGTATCAACCTCTTTTATCTGAGAGAAAACGAGCATCTTGGAGCGATCGGAATCGACGAGATAGCAGCCAGAACTCTCCAGGAGTTTCTGAAAGAAGAAGAGCTCGCAGAGCGATCTGAAGCGTTCAACCAAGCCGTGAGAAAGACTCGAGAACAAATACAACAGTATCACGTTTTTCACTATTACATCTCTTTGACAGACAACGACCTGAAAGTTGACAAGAACTACAGATTGGTCGGTAATTATTATCGCTATTCGATCGACTTCTTCGACAAAAATTTTCCGTACAAGAGCATAGGGATTTCACGTGAACTGGAAAACGTTCCTGAACTTTTGGAAAAGTTCTTTCGGCTCAGGGAGAAACTAGAAGGAGAAGATCCGGAAGGAGACAGATTGAGAAAAACACTCGAAAGACTCTACAGCCTGTCTTCGTTTGACACCGTAGAGGAATTCAACGCAATTATAGACGAATGGACAGATCTATACGAAGCCTACAAACAGGAAGATCCCTTCAAAACCAGCGTACTGTCTTACTCATACATAAACAAAGACGGTCGAACAGTTCAAAAAACATATCCAACCTATGACTTTCTGAGATGGCTTTCACAGAGAAACAGAAAAAATCAGGAGTACATCCTCAACAACTATCTCAGAAGAATCACTGACGATCCAACAAGGGAAGGTTACGAGATTCGAGATCCCAGTGCTATTCTCGAGAATCACCTGGTCGAAGCCACAATAAAAGCCCTCACGAACTACAAATCCGGAATAATGTCGGAAATAGATTCCCTCAAAAAAATGAGCAGGATGAAAAGAAAGAGGAAAGAGGAAGAGATACAGAAGAAAATCATGACAGATCCGTTCGCTGCCGTGGGAGCAAAAGTGCCAGAAGAAATCAAAGACTGGCTCTTGAGACGTTTGGACGTCACACACCCGGATCTCTACGAAGAGTGGAACAGAACCACCTCTGAACTTCAAGCGTATCTCGAGGAGGTGACAAAGCAGTGAAGAGGGGTATTTTGATCCTGTTTGTTCTTTTCTCGGCTGTGCTCTTCACTCAGAGCATCGACAAAGTTAGATTCGATTCCGGGAAATTTTTGGTTTTTGTGGGATCTGTGTCGAAAGAATCCGTTTCGTTCGAAGGAGTGGATCTGTGTTACATCGGGAACAACTACAACTACGTTGAAGATGCCATCATTGATGGAGAGAACATTCTCGAGATATACGCTTACAGGCGGGCAAGCGGAGATGGTTTCATCGTGAGGTACAGAAAAATCGACTCCAATGTCTGGGATTACAGAGAACCAACCTACAACAACATCTGGAACATTCCTTATGAAGATGTATCGCTCTACCATGGAGAACTGTACAGTCTCAACAACGACTTTCTGTTTCTCGGAAGTGTCGGGCTCGATGGAGAGAATTTTCTATATCTGATGAGAATCGACAAGGAAGGAAACATTCTCGATGAGAAAGAACTGGATTTCGAGAATTTTCTGATCAACGAAGCGAGCGAATCAGGAGTAGAATTTCTTGCCTACAAGAGCATCGGTTCTGGACATTCCTCTGCTTACCTCTGTCAGGTGTTCTCTTATTCAGGTTCTCTCTCTGAGAAAGGAAAACAGTTCAAGCTGGATTATCTTCCGGACTTTTTCGCAAACGGAAAGTACTACAGAGCTGAAGGATGGATGAACAGAGAGATGACCGTTTACGAGTTCGGAAAAAAGAAGAGGAAAAGAACGGTGAAGATTCCTTTCTCCATACCAAGCGGTGGCGGTGGATATCCGGTTCTCGGTCACACGGATGATTCTTTTTTCACTCTGGGCTTAGATTACTCAACGTCCCACACCGTCGTTATCGAAATCGGTTTGGATGGAAAATTGAAAAAGACCTTCGACCTCACAAAGGCCATCATGGAAAAGTACGGCCTTGAGAGCCTTGACTATTTCGAGATTGGAGAAAAGAGGATATTTCCTGTTCCCTGGAGCATAAATCTGATACATGAAAACAACAGGTTGCACATCTTTTACCTTCTTGGCTTCACCGCGTACAATTATTATCGCGGAATAATGGTCCAGAGAATCTCTGTGGAATGGTAGTTAGCTTTTCGAATTTCTTATAGTAAAATTTCAACTGTGATGCCATCACAGACAAAAACGCTGGAGGTATAACATGGATCTAAGAGTTCTTCTTTCAGGTCTTGCTTATTCCACGATATTCGGACTTTCTTTTCTTTTCACGAAGAACGCTCTCGATTATGTAACTCCCCTGACTTTTCTTTCATTGAGATTCATCGTGGCTTTTCTCTCTTACCTTCTCCTCTTGATAACTGGTGCTGTGAAGCTTGGAAAGAAACCCTACTGGAAGCTCTGGAAACTCGTCCTGTTCCAGCCTGTGCTTTACTTTCTTTTCGAAACGTACGGTCTTCAAAGAGTGAACTCCTCAGAAGCCGGTATGATAATCGCCCTGATCCCAGTTGTTGTCAACCTCCTTGCTCCTTTCATTCTCAAAGAAAAGGGAGATCTTCTTCACTACCTTCTTGTGGGAATGGGTTTTCTTGGAGTTTCATTTATAGTTGGTTTCAACATCACACCGGGAAACATCGCCGGGAAAGTCTTCATGCTCCTCGCCGTTCTCTCTGGAGCGATGTACAGTGTGTTCTCGAGAAAGTTTTCAAAGGAGTTCACGCCAACTGAAATCACCTTCTTCATGATGATGACCGGAGCAGTTTTCTTCACCCTTTTGAGTCTTTCAACGGGTGATTTCAGACCGGTGTTCAACGTTGATGTGGTAATCGGTGCCCTGTATCTCGGTGTTCTCTCTTCCACCGTCGCGTTTTTCCTCCTCAACTACGCCATAAGGAAACTGTCTCCCATCTTCACCACCCTCTTCTCCAACTTCACAACGGTGGTTTCTGTGATAGCGGGGGTTGTTTTTAGAAACGAAACGGTTGGGATTCAACAGATTGCAGGGATGGGATTGATAATATCTTCTCTGATAATCATGAGTCTCAGAAGGAGTTATAAAAGGCTATCAAGAGCGCAGAAACTTTAACGATCTAAAACTTTCAAACACCACCAGGAAGGCAAAGAAGTGGTAAAGAACGATGAATGTGCTCACAATGAACAGATGTGTTCCTGTAAGTTCCGTGCTTCCATGTGCAAGCCCACTTACGTTGGCATAGACTTGTGAAACGATCAGATTGAGAAGCGCCAGCGAAAGAGCCACTGCCAACCTTCTGAAATCTTTTTTCATCAGTGCAAGGACAACTATAACACCCAAACCTCCCACCAGTGTGAAAACGAAGAGCTCCGCCGGCATGAAAAAATCGTAGAGAAATTTTCCCCTCGTCACAAGAACCAACAACGAGAGAAAGACAGGAATCGCAAGTGGAAGTACTGTCAATGCCGAAAAGACAGTACCGATAATTTTTGCAATTTTATCTCTATACATCTCACATCACCTCGGGCTATATATTAAACCCTTTTGGTCACAGAATTCAAGAAATTTTTCATGAAATTTTTATTTTTGTTTCCAAAAATGATACAATAGGTAACGATATGGTTTATATCGCATACTTCTGTTCGAGGGGGGAAATGTATGCCGGAGAAAAGCCTCTACGAGATGGCAGTTGAACAGTTCAACCGTGCCGCATCACTCATGGATCTGGAATCAGACCTTGCAGAGGTTCTCAGAAGACCAAAACGTGTTTTGATCGTTGAATTCCCAGTGAGAATGGATGACGGCCACGTCGAAGTCTTCACAGGATACCGTGTGCAGCACAACGTTGCGAGAGGTCCAGCCAAAGGTGGTATCAGGTACCACCCCGATGTCACACTCGATGAGGTGAAAGCCCTCGCATTCTGGATGACATGGAAGACTGCTGTGATGAATCTGCCTTTCGGTGGAGGGAAGGGAGGAGTCAGGGTAGATCCAAAGAAACTCTCAAGAAACGAGCTTGAAAGACTCTCAAGAAGGTTCTTCTCAGAGATTCAGGTGATAATAGGCCCGTACAACGACATACCTGCACCAGATGTAAACACGAACGCAGATGTGATGGCGTGGTACATGGATACATACAGTATGAATGTGGGTCACACCGTTTTGGGAATTGTCACAGGAAAACCCGTGGAACTGGGAGGATCAAAGGGTCGTGAAGAAGCCACGGGTCGTGGTGTTAAGGTGTGTGCAGGGCTTGCAATGGATGTTCTGGGAATAGATCCAAAGAAAGCAACAGTTGCCGTTCAGGGATTTGGAAACGTGGGTCAGTTCGCCGCTCTTTTGATTTCTCAAGAACTCGGATCGAAAGTCGTTGCGGTGAGCGACAGCAGAGGCGGTATCTACAATCCCGAGGGGTTCGACGTGGAGGAGCTGATCAGATACAAAAAAGAACACGGAACGGTCGTTACATATCCGAAGGGTGAAAGAATAACCAACGAAGAACTTCTGGAACTGGATGTTGACATTCTCGTCCCTGCAGCTTTGGAAGGTGCTATCCACGCTGGAAACGCGGAAAGAATAAAGGCAAAAGCCGTGGTGGAAGGAGCAAACGGTCCCACAACACCTGAAGCCGACGAAATCCTGAGCAGAAGAGGAATTCTTGTGGTACCAGACATACTCGCCAACGCCGGTGGAGTTACGGTTTCTTACTTTGAATGGGTTCAGGACCTTCAGAGCTTCTTCTGGGATTTGGATCAGGTGAGAAACGCCCTTGAAAAGATGATGAAAGGAGCATTCAACGATGTTATGAAAGTAAAGGAGAAATACAACGTCGATATGAGAACAGCAGCTTACATTCTTGCGATCGATCGAGTTGCGTACGCCACGAAAAAGAGAGGTATCTATCCGTGAAAAAAGCCCCACCGGGAAGGTGGGGCTTTGTATTCATCAAACTTCAACCCATGGATACTCTTTTCTTGCTAGTTCATCCACTGCCTGAAGTAGTGCTACTCCCGCTTCTGTCAGTGCGTTTTCTGTGATGAATTTAGATATTCTGGCGAGGTTGACTGTATCATCGAAAGTTTCCGGGTCGACACCGAGTTCTCTTTCTACGACTTTCCAGCTTTCCGGGTTTATCCTGATCCTTTTCTCCCTCATCTGAAGTCCGCCGTGTGTTCTTATAGCCTGAAGAAGTCTGATCACAAGGGGTGTCACCGGTGCTTCCACATCATCGGAAACAGCAGAGAGAGCTCTCTTCATGAGCTGACCCGCTTCTGTGAGCGTGACAACGTCTGTGGGCAAAATCTCCACCAGATTCTTCGCTTCGAGACTGTCGAGTGCTATTCTTTCCTCTTCTGAAAGATTCATATCTTCGATGAAAACACCCGTTTTGTACGGAACCTTTCTGAGAACCTTCATTTCTGTGTTCGTTATGAGCGGTCTTCTCTCGGCTTCGACAGAAAGCCTCGCGTAGAGACGACCAGAAGAAGTGGGAGCAGCATCGCTGACGAGGCCTTCTTTTCTTGCCTGTTCATACCATTCCATGTTTGGAGCTGCGAATTCTTTCTTCGTCATGGTAATTGATTTCACACCGACAGCCGTGACACTCCTGAGGCTCTTTCTCTGATCTTCAAGCACTTCTTCACCATAGCTGGTCAACTCGTAAACGAGCGTCCTCCTTGCTCCGTGTTTGTGTTCTCTCGATTTCAAAAGGCCGAAACCTTCAAGGTTGTAGAGTGCAAGCTTCACGGTGAGATCCTTTCTCTTCCACTCCCAGTCCACTGCCTTCTCTATCTGCTTCGGTTCTGGGAAGACATCATCTTCCTTTTCATGCCTCTTCCAGAGCTTGACGATCACTTCCAGGAGCCTCGCTTCGTCCTCCGAGATCTGGAAAGCGGGGGTCATGAGGTAAGGACCCTTTTTGTATATCTTCCACGCAAGGTAGAGATGCTCCGCCATTGGGTGAAGCTCTCCCGTCCAGTCAATGAGGCCTCTTTCGAGAAGTGCGTTTCTTTCAAAATCACTCAACTGGTTCCCTTCGTAAGCCTTCGCGACAGTGTCCAGAATGAGTTCGTCGAGAATCAGTTCATCCGTCACAACAAGACCCTTTCTGAGTGCCGCCCTGATCTGCTGTCCGAGTCCTGTGAGAGCGTAAACATCAGACCTTGGAACAGAGAAGGCTATCATCCTCATCGCTTCAAGCTGAAGGAGTTCATCTCCTCCCACAGGAAGCGTGCTGGACTCCCCCGGACCCTCCACCATCTTTCTCAGGTACTCCGCAACTTTCAAGTTCACAACCAGTCTGGGATGTGACGCATGGTAAATCTCATCGAGAGTATAAGCGTAAGGCGTGAGATTTCCTTCCTTCGCGAATCCTCTCTCTTCAAGCGCTTTAGCGACTTCTCCTCTCACTCTCGACTGAGCCAGCTTCGAGTATCTGATCATGGAAATGACTTCGGAGCCGATCCACCTGAACGAGTCGTCCCATTCCTCAGGATTCTTCAAGACACCTTCTCTTATCATGTCCGTGAGGAGTTCTCCAAGGATGTTACCAGAAAAGGTCAGATCGTACATCTCAACACCGACGGGTTTGACCAGGCCAGCAAGTTCAAGGTGCCACAGCGTTTCTCTGTCGAAGTCCTCCCATTCCTTTACGCTGAACTCTTCTCCCTTCTCGTAGAGCTTCTTCAGCACGATCGCATGCCTTTTTGTTACAATCATTAATGCCACCTCCTTTTCTATGTGTCTTCTCGCATTAATATTTTACCACTCAGTTTCTTATGAAAAGTGAAATAGAAGGTAATCCATTCGGACTGGTACTTATTCCCACGTAGAAACTACCGGAGGAAATATCGTTCATGTTCAAAAATCCGCCAACTGTGATATAGAACTTGAGCCCTTCCATGTACACCTCTTGGAAAAGGTGATCATAGATAACGTGCTCCTCTTCTCCATTGGAAAATCTCAGTCGAGCGATTCCCAACGTGTTCCCCGTGTTTCTGAGAAGAATAAAACCATCGAAAAGCTCTGCACTGTTTTTGAAAAGCGTCTGGGCAAAAGACACGTCGTAGGAGAAATCCTCCGAGTTTAAAAGCTGAAACTTGATGTTTGCGGAGAAACTTCCGTCTTTTCCAAGCGCTGAAGTCAGGCCAGCGAAACAGAACAAACTGTTCAGATCGAAAAGGTGTGAGAGGTCGTCATTGAGAAGATTCAGGGACACCTTCAAAGAGGAAGGCATATCCAGCAGATACGTTCTGAGATCGACACCCACTCCAATGTTGTTAGCGGCTCCTGCTTCACTGTTCAGAGATGTTTGGGTCGAACTGAAGTTCATTTCAAAGGTAACGTCGAGTCGTGTGTTTGCGGAAACAGGAAAATCACCTAAAACCCCCGTCAAACCGAAACTGTAATCCCCAGAAGAGGAGTATTCACCGTACGCTGTGAAATTGTCCCTGGAAGCCACAAAGCCGGTGTATTGATTGAAATTTCCCTTCAAATCAACAGACGGCATCAAAAACAGGAAGGCGTTGTTTTCCACACTGGAGAAGGTGAAAAAGAGCGAAAAAGTACCGTCAAAATACACTGGAAACCACATCGCAGGCTGGAAAAACTTCCTCAGTCTGAAGCCGAACTCGTCTCCAGTGGAAAACTCTCTGTCTTCTATCACAAAAGGTTCACTCTTTTTCACTTCGACCACCACAGGTTCCATACTCAGACCTTTTCTGTAAACACCTGTTCCCCCTGTCTGGCCGTATGGGATGTAACTTATGTAGTAGATTTCATTTCCATGTATCACAAAATCTTCCACAAGGCTCTTCGATGAAAGTCTGTACAGTTCTTTCTTCTCAAGATCGTAGTAGCAGGAAACGGTGTGATCTCCTTCCACCTGAACGAATATTATTCCATCCTTCCAGAACTTCACGTACGGCCCTTTCATTGTTCCATTGTTCAGTTCAAGAACGACTTCTCCGTTTGTTTTCAGAACGATAATGTCGTTCTTCTCTGTGAGAAGAGCAACAAAACGACCTGATACGTCCATGTACCTTATGAACTCGTCGAGCGTGACGTGAAACTCCGGTCCTTCTATCGTTGTTTTTCCAGTCTTCGTATCGTAGAGGGCAAGGTAAACCTTTCCGTTTTCCACATCGAAAGCGCTTATGTTCCCCTTTGAAATCTGTCTTCCACCCTTCACATCCCACAGGACATTCTCGTATCGACCAGAGAATTCTTCTTTAGAGAGTACATAAATCTTCTCTCCATCGATTTTCACGTCCAGAACGTTTCTCACGGGAATCTCCTGAACTTCTTTCCCATCCAGGTCAAGGATCTTCAAAACCTGTTTTTTCATCCCCGTGTACGAAGTGGAGGGCCCGTACTCTTCCGAAAGGACAACCAGATGGTCCCCGTACAGATCGATCTTGTGAAGCCAGGTGTTTTTTGCGCTGTATACAAGATCTCCCTGAGGGTACTCGTGTTTTGTGAGAGAATAGATCCAGTCCGTGTAGATCTCTTCGCGCGTTTTTCCAAAGACCTTCTCGTATGGGTCCTTGAAACCCTCAAAGGCAAAAGTACTGAACGTTTTGGAAGTTTCCCTGAAAAACTCCTTCACTTTCTCAAGGCCGTACGTCTCCACAAGGTAGCTGTAAAACCCGGCTGTGAAGTTGTAGTACAGAAGCCCGTCTCTGTAGTCGTCATCGGGTGCTACTTTTATGTAACCAGGAGATGGAAAGTTGGGAAGTGAGTAGTAGAACAGACCATTCGAGAAAAAAGGATTGTTTAGTCTTCCAGATGAGATCGAGAAAGAGCTCTCGTTGAAAACGGTAACACCCTCCACCAGGTCGCTGAAGAGTTGGGGATAAAGAGGAATTCCCGTGAGTTTTGTTACCGTCTTTCCTATTTCGTCCTGATAGGTGAGATGGCACATGTGGGAGAATTCGTGAATGAGAACGTAAGCGTACCAGTCCTCGAGAGAAAGGCGAAAGGAAAGCCAGCTTTCAGGGGGCCACAGGTAGACCACAATCGTTTTATGAAAGAAAGGCATCGTGTAGCCATTCGAGATGGTGCCCCTGTCTTTGAGGACAATAGTTATCCGTCCCGGGTCGTTTCCAACGAGCTCTATCACCTTCGGCCTGATCGCCTCGAAGATGTTTCCAACAAGAACGGCGTTTTCAAAGTATCCTTCTGGATAAACAACATCCGCGTGCTCGAAGTGGAGAACACCGGAGAAGAGTTCTGCAACAAGTAAAAGAACGACGGCAAAAAACAACCTCTTGATCAATGTATCACCCCTTCCTTTCGTTTAACCACTTTCTCAACGTCTCGGCTTTCTCTACCCTGCCCAGTTTCAAATATGCCTGATATTCATACTCCAGGGATAAAACCGGTATTTTCATTCCATGTGTTTCTACAAACCTTTTGTATTTGTTCAAATCTACGGGATCTTCCCAGGTTCCATCTTCGAGCCGTTTTCGAATATCTCCCATAATTTCAACTTTTATTCCATCGATAATTAATTCACCGAAATGAGAACAGATTTTTTCCGTGGAAGAAAACCTGACCTTTTTGCTTACGAACTCAGAGAAAATGCGTTCGATTTCATAAGCTCCTTCTTCATCAGTTTGAATGTCGATATCGTGAACTTCAACAGGAACTCCCTGCAGCGCAAAACTGAGACTACCTGTAACTACCCAGTTCACTTTCTCATTTTTCAGTCGGTCGTATATTTTACGAAGAACGCGAAGATATTCGGGCCTTATCATCTTCTCATCTCCCCAGACAGCTTTTCATCTAAATCATACTTTTCACCATTATGTTATCACTCCAGAAAGTCAAAAAGAGAAACTTTTGTAACTTCCGCCCCCGGAAGCAACTTCCGACCCCAGAAGTGATATGATAAGAATGGAGGTGATCGACTTGCTTTTCTCCCTTACTCCCAAGACGAAAAAGGAAGATCTCTTCGATAGAGAAAGAGAACTGAAAGACCTCGAAAAACTGCTCGAAACCTATCCGATCGTTGTGATCACCGGCCTGAGGCGGGTTGGAAAGTCCTCCCTTGTGAAAGTCTTTCTGAACAAAAGCGATCTTCTACACATAACCGTGGACGGAAGAAGACTCTACGAGACATCGGGGGGTAACATCTCGTCCCATCATCTCACAAGGTTTCTCGGAGAGGAGCTGTCCAGAATATCGAAATCTCAGAAACTTCTGAACGTTCTCAAGAGGGTCCGTGGAATCACAGTGAGTGGAACATCGATAGAACTCAATCCAAAGGAATTCAGTCTTTCCGATCTTCTCGAAAAGCTGAACGAAACGGCAAAGAGGCGGAAGAAAAAGATAGTCATCTTCTTCGATGAGGCGCAGTATCTCAGATACTACGGTTCTCGCGGTGGAAACGATCTTCTGGCACTCTTTGCCTACTGCTACGACAACTTCGAAAACGTGCGCTTCATCATCAGTGGTTCAGAAGTCGGCGTTCTTCACGATTTTTTGAAACTCGAAGACTACAGCTCACCCCTCCATGGCCGTGGAATAGGTTTTCTCACGGTGAGACCGTTCACCTTCGATCAATCCGTGGATTTCCTCATGGAAGGCTTCCGCGAAGTGGGAGAGAAGATCAACTTCGACGTGGAAGAAATTGTGAGAGAAATAGACGGTATAGTGGGGTATCTTGTCCTTTTTGGAGTGAAGTACCTCGAAAAGAAGAAAAAAGATGAAGCACTGAAAGAGGTGTTCCATGCCGTGAAGGCTCTTTTTGAAAAGGAAATGGAAGAGCTCAGAAAAAGGAGCGAAAGGTATCCATTCATATTGAGACAGATCGCAAGGGGAATAAACACCTGGTCTGCCCTGAAAAACATCTTCCGCGCAAAAGGCGACTTCATCGGTGACTCCCGATTGTACTCCCTCCTTGAAACTCTGGAAAAGATGTCCTTCATAGAAAAAACGCAGAGCGGATACAGAATAGTTGATCCGGTTTTTGAGAGGATTCTGCGCGAATGAAACGGAGAAATTCGTTACTTTCCTTCCGTGGCTTTCCGATACTCTTCTTCTGTAACAGATCCAAGCCACTCAGCAGGACCGAGGTGAACCTGTGTACTGATACCAATATGTACGAGTTCTTCATCGGGTGCCGCACCATGCCAGTGAACCACGTTTGGTGGTATCTCCACCACATCACCTTTTTTCAAAATTCTAGCGGGTTTTCCTCTTTCCTGGTAAAAGCCTTTTCCGCGAGTCACGATCAGAATCTGCCCTCCCGGATGGCTGTGCCAGTGTGTTCTCGCTCCTGGCTCGAACACCACGTTGTATACCTGTGTGTTGAATACCCCGTTTTCGTCAGTAACCAACATCTTCACCCAGACGTTCCCAGTGAAGAAGTCGCTCGAACCTTTAGAACCCCTTTCAAAGATATCATCCACCATGGTTGTACCTCCTTTCAATAATAGTCCACGCGATGATTTTTCATCTTTTCAGTGAACAAATCCACTTGACAACCTCGGGATCCCTGTGGGAGAAGAACGCACTCTGCCCTTCATCGAGCGTTGCAATCTTTTCCATGTCTTCCTGTGTGAGTTCAAAATCGAAGATGCTGATGTTTTCTTTCATCCTCTCTCTTCTCACAGTTTTGGGAATGGCAACGATTCCTTTCTGAGTGAGCCATCTCAGAATGACCTGTGCAACCGTTTTGCCGTACTTTTCCGCGATCGATCTGAGCACTCCGTTCTGGAAAATGTTTTTTCTTCCCTCAGCGAAAGGACCCCAAGCTTCAGGTTGGATGTTGTAATTTCTCATGAATTCGATCTCCTCTTGTCTCTGATAAAACGGATGTATCTCGATCTGGTTCACCGCGGGAACAATTTCGTGATGAACCATTAGATCCATCAACCGATCAGGGTAGAAGTTGCTCACACCTATGGCTCTTACCAATCCATCTTTGTACATTTCTTCCATAGCTTTCCAGGCACAGTGTACATCTCCAAAAGGTTGATGAATTAGATAGAGATCTATGTATTCGAGTTGCAGTTTCTTCAAAGACTTTTCAAAAGCCTTCTTTGTGGATTCGTAACCAACATCCGACACCCACAGTTTGGTCGTGACGAAGAGCTCCTCTCTTCTGACAATTCCTTCGTCAATCGCGCGTTTTATCGCTCTTCCCACTCCCTCTTCGTTCATGTACGATGCTGCTGTGTCGATGAGTCTGTATCCCACCTTTATAGCCTCATAGACACATTCTTCCGTCTTTTCTGGTGGTATCTGGAAAACTCCGTATCCCAGAATAGGCATTTCTACACCGTTGTTCAAAGTAACTTTTGGAACCTGCATGTTAACACCTCCTATAGATGGATCCATGCTCCTGAAATTCTCGTACCAACTTTTCCCGCTACCGTGAAGAAAATCGGAGAAAGAATCAGTATAAAAGCCGAAAGGAGTATGGCGTACTTCATCGAACCTGTCAACGAGACTATGTAACCGTTCATAATAGAAGAAGCAATACCAGAAAGAAGGACAGCTCCCACGTAGATACTACTCGCTTTTTCGAAGTGTTCCTGCGGAATGAGATCTCCAAATATTGCCCAGAAAGAAGGGGTTGAAAGTCTCCAGAAGAGGATGGAGAACCCCACCAGAATGGATGTCAGAAGAGGATTGGTTGAAAGAGTGGAAAGTATTAAAAGAAAAGCCGACGGAAATAAACCGGTATACAGGGGAATTAACCTTCCACGCATTCCTCTCACCCGGTCAGACCACAATCCAACGAAAACCTCCATTACGCTCGATACAACAGCCATGATTCCAAGCACAAGGGCTATGAAACTATAACCCAGCTGGATCTCACGAACAAGGAAAGTAGAAAGCCAATTGAACATGAGATTCCAGGTGTAAACAGCAGAAAAATGACCGAAGGAAAGCCACAGTATGATGGAGAACACTCGTTTGAAAGAAACATGTGATCTCTTTTGAGAATCGTTCCACTCCGGCTTTCTCTGTACCTTTGACTCCAGCAAGCTTTTCCACAGAATGTATGCAACAGGAACATAAATAACACCGAGAAATCCTCCAGTGATCATGGATCTTTTCCAATAACCACCTGCTAACGCAACAACAGCGTATCCGAGTGCAAGTCCGATCATAGAACCAGTGTTGTATATGGCAGTTGCGATTCCCCTTTTTCTGGAGTCCACATACATCTCCACCACTTTTGCAGCAAGAGGATAAGAGAAGGGAACAGCCAGGCTCCCCACTATCTTCACAACGTTTAAAGAGAAAAAGTCTTTCACGAAAGCAACAAGAATTGTTGGAATAGAGAGCATCATCATGACCAGAGCCATGGAGTTCATTGGATATAATCTATGAACAAATCTTCCAAATAACATGGGTGAGAGAGCAGAAATGACCGTCCAGACACTCATAGCAACTCCTATGATACTCCAATCCACGCCGAATTCTTCCACAATGGAGGGAAGAACCGCTCCGAACACCGATCCCTGAAGTATTGAAAAACTGGTGAGGCCAAGACATATTCCAAGAAGAATTCCCGTTCTTTCCATCAAACTCTACCTCACAGATACGTCATCTTTTCCATATCCTCAGGATACCTGCTACCTTTTATTTCTATTCTTGAGAGAGCATCGTTTATTTCCTGGAGCTCTTCCGGTGTGAGTTCAACAAAAGCCCCTCCGATGTTTTCCAGAAGATGACTCAGTTTCGTTGTACCTGGTATGGGAACTATCCAGGGTTTCTGTGCAAGAAGCCATGCGAGAGCTATCTGTGATGGTGTCGCACCCTTTCGCTCAGCGATCTTTTTAAGGAGTTCTACGAGTGCAAGATTTTCCTTCAAATTCTCTTTCTGAAAGCGTGGAATCCTGCTTCGAATATCTTCCTCATCGAACTTGGAGTTTTCACCTATCGCTCCTGTAAGAAAACCTTTTCCCAGGGGACTGTACGCCACAAAGCCTATTCCAAGTTCTTCACAGGTGGGAAGTATTTCCTCTTCAGGTTTTCTCCACCACATGGAGTACTCGTACTGCACCACATCAACAGGACAGACTTTATGAGCTCTTCTTATCGTTTCGGCAGAAGCTTCGCAAAGTCCAAAGTGTTTCACCTTACCCTCTTCTATGAGTTCCTTTACAGCCCCAGCTACTTCTTCTATTGGAACGTTTGGATCCACCCTATGCTGGTAAAGAATATCTATGGCTTCCACTCTGAGCCTTCTCAGAGAACCTTCCACTGCTTTTTTGATGTGTTCCGGATTGCTGTTCAGTCCTTTCCAGCCTGGCCTTCCATCTTCGTACAGCTCAAAACCAAACTTCGTTGCTATCACGACTTCACCTTTGAACGGTTCGAGTGCTTCGCCTACGAGTTCCTCGTTTGTGTAAGGGCCGTAAACTTCTGCGGTATCGAAGAAGTTGATGCCGAGCTCCACGGCCGTTCTGATGAGTTTGATCATCTCTTTTCTGTCTGGAAGTTTTTTCTGGCCGAAGCTCATTCTCATACAGCCGAGCCCTATGGCAGAAACCTCTGGTCCTCTCTCTCCGAGTTTTCTCTTCGGAATACCCATACTTCCCCCTCCTTTCGCTCTAAAACATACCGCTATCTACTCCGCAAACGTTAGAAAGATATTCTCGAATATTTGCCTGATTTTCCATCAAAGGGTAAAATTTTAGCAGAAAGGAGATGAAAGAAATCATGGATGAATTCGATTACGTTCGGAGAAAGCTGATTGAAAGGATTTTACATCTCACAGAAAAGCAACCCGTGGTGAGGCCACTTCCGGGTCTGACTGTGGGCAGGAGGGAGTCTCCTACAGAACCTTCCACTTACATCCTTCCGCCATCGATATGCATCGCTGTTCAGGGTGCAAAGCGCGTTCTCATTGGAGAAGAGTACTACGTTTACGACGTGGAGAATTTTCTTCTCAACTCCTTCGATGTTCCCGTCGTTGCTCAGGTGATAGAAGCTTCTAAGGAAAAACCTTATATCGGAATGACTTGGGAGATAGACATGGAGATCCTTATGGAAATCGTTGTTGAACAAAAGCTCAATACAAGACCAATCACGTCATCCCGCGGTACATCACTGGGAAAAGTCACTCATCAGCTCCTGGACGCATTCAGAAGGATGCTGGAGCTCCTCGATGAACCGGAACACATTTCCGCACTCCTTCCCGTGATAAAAAAAGAGATCATCTATAGGCTCCTTGTGAGCGAACAGGGCCCGAGACTCATTCAGATCGCGTTGTCTGGAAAGAACGATGTGATAACAGCACTGAATTATCTGAAAGAACACTTCAATGAATCTGTGAATATGAAAAGGCTTGCCGAGATGGTGGGAATGAGCGTATCGACTTTTTATCAGAACTTCAAGATTCTCACTGGCATGACTCCTCTTCAGTATCAGAAGAAACTTCGGCTGTGCGAGGCAAGGAAGCTTCTCATGGCAGGAAGCGACGTCACAACCGCAGCCTACCAGGTGGGATACGAGAGCCTCTCTCAGTTCAGCAGAGAGTACAAAAGATTTTTCGGTGTCTCTCCTTCACAGGATGCAAAGAAGCTGAAGGAAGAACCTTACACGAGGATCCTTTATTGATTGCAGATAATGGTGCTTCTGTGCTACAATATGCTTGGAATCGATAATTAGGTAGGAATAATTAAAGAAGGGAGATTCCTATGGAAAGAGAAAAAGTGGAACTTTTTAAAGAAGTGCTGAAAAAACTCCACAAAGGTGAAGACGTGGAATCTTTGAAAAAACAATTCGGAGAGTTACTCTCACAGATTCCTCCGTTCGAGATACCCGTCATCGAGCAGGAACTGCTGAAAAGCGGAGAGATAGACGTAAGAGACATCATCAAGATGTGCGATCTTCATGTTGAGTTCTTCAGAGGAGCCGTATCAGAAGCCGGAAGAGAAATAGAGAAGCTCCCGAATGGGCACCCGTTGAGAACGCTCTACGAAGAGAACAAACAGATACTCAAAGATGCGGAAGCTTTGAGTTTACTCGCCTCCAGCATGTTCTCTCTTCCAAAAGACGATCCCCGCAGGAAACAGTTCTATGAAAAGCTCGTTCAGCACGTCTCGGAGCTTCACAGGATAGGTCTCACCCATTACACGAGGGAAGAGATGCTGATATTTCCATACATTGAGAGAAGAGGCATCACAGCCGTTCCAACAGTCCTCTGGTCCAAACACGATGAGACCAGATTGAAGATAAGGCTCCTTCTCAATCTTTTGAAGAAAGAAGAATCCGATGAACGGCTGAAAGAAGAAGCACTGGAACTTTCAAGAATGCTCTCAGATATGGTCTTCAGAGAAAACAACATACTCTATCCGACGCTGAAGGTGTTACTCACCGAAGGAGAATGGAAAGCGATAAAGATGCTGGAAAAAGACATAGGGTACTACAAGATTGAAGTGACAGAAGAGTGGGAAACTCCTGAGAAACCTCTCCTTCCTCACAGAAATTGTCTGCGGAGACCCATCCCCTTTAGGGGATTGGGAGGAAGCAGACATGTGTACCACCTCCAGATTCAATAGTGTTAACATACAAATGAGGTGATTGAACAAATGACTGTGACTCTGACCTGTAGATTCAAACTCGAACTCAGCAAGGACCAAAAACAGCAGTTCCTGGATATTGCGACGGCTTACACAAACGCCGTCAACTATGTGCTCGAACAAAACCTCAAGGACAAATCGACGAACGTCAAAAAACTCCATAAGCTTTACTACAGCACCATCCGTGAGAAATTTTGCCTTCCCGCTCAAATAGCCATCAATGTGAACAGAGACGTCTCTGCAATGTACAAAACTCTCTGGGCTCAGTTCAAAGAACTCAAACGTCGAAAACCCGATTCGAAAGCAGTCAAGAAGTTCTGGGATAAACCACCGAAGCGAAAGAGCTTGATCGTCAAATACACGTACAACAGAACTGCAAGCTTCAAAAAGATCAACGGAGAGTGGCACGCTTCTCCACACTTCAAGGTCGAATCAAATGGATCCCGATGAAGGGCTGGTCCAAACACTTTGAGTACCTCAAGTCTGGCAAGATCGGCGATCCAATACTGACTTACGACAAATCATCCAAAACCTTCTTCTTGCTTGTTCCTGTAACGCTTGAAGTTCAGGAACATCAACCAAAAGAAATCCTCGGTGTTGACGTTGGAGAAAGACACATTGCTGCTGCCACCTCGACCAAAGGCACCAGGTATCTGATAGACCTTCCTGAAGAGTTCAAACAAAGAAAACAACACTATCAACGTCTTCGCTCTGAACTCATGTCAAAAGGCACTCGCTCTGCTAAGAGAAAACTTGCCAGGATCAGCAGGCGAGAGAAACGGTTCACTGAGAACGTACTGCACATCATTGCAAAAAAGCTCATCACAAGCCACCCTGGTGCCAGGTTTGTTCTCGAAGACCTGACTCAGATCAGAGCTAACAGAATCACCTACCGCGGCAAAGACAAAGAAGCAAGAAGACAGTCAGAACAATGGCCGTTTGCAAGTCTTCAGCAAAAGATAGAGTACAAAGCGAAATTGTACTACGGAGTTCAGTCCGAAAAGGTCGACCCCAGCTACACCTCGCAAACCTGTCCCAGGTGCGGCCACGTCTCGAAAGAAAACAGACCAGACCATGGAGAGCGTTTTGTATGTCAGAACTGCGGCTACGAAGAACACGCAGACATAGTTGGTGCGATCAACATAGCCCTGAGAGTTCTTGTCAAAGACCAGCAGGGTAATCTTGAAAAGCTTTTAGGGGCCGATGTCAGTCGGCCTGATGCTCCCCGTTTGGGTTGAGCAAGCCCTCCTCCTTCAGGGAGAGGGTAGCTGACGAGATAGATCCCGTCGTTTCACCTGAAACTTATGAGAAACTTCCCGATGAGATCAAAAGGGTTGCCGGAATGCTCACACCAGACACAGAATATTCGCTGGTTCGAGACAACGACATAAAAATAGAAAGTGGTTATCTATCTTTAGAAGAACTGAATGCTATTTTCAAAACGTTGCCGTTCGATATTACCTTTGTGGATAAACACGGCAGAGTTCGTTTCTTCTCTGGAGGTCACAGGATCTTCCACAGAGCTCCCACCGTTCTTGGAAGACCGGTCCAGTTCTGTCATCCCCCAAGGAGCGTTCATATCGTGAACAAAATCCTCAAAGCTTTCAAAGAGGGAAGGAAAGAACCTGCGGAGTTCTGGATCAACATGGGTGACAGAAAGATCCACATACGCTATTTCCAGGTCCTGGACAAAGAAGGAAACTATCTGGGAACACTGGAAGTGGTACAGGACATCACGAGGATAAAAGAACTCGAAGGAGAAAAGAGGCTCCTCGATTGGGAAAATTAATATTCGGGAAATCCTGAAACCTTCAGGTTCGGAGGCAAGGTTTGCTTCTGATGCTGTGAGCATAATCCTGTCATTACCTTAAAACCATGTTATGTTATCATTTTCCATAGAGCAAGAATTGTTTGACAAAATCCTGCTACTTTTGAGCAGTTTGGATTCAATAGATTTTCTGTGACTGTGTTGGGGTGGTGAAATGATGGAAATACTACAAATACTATCGGAATTCAAAAAAAGGGTTTCTGAAAAATTCGGTGAGGTAGAAGTTGTTCTATTTGGTTCTTGTGCAAGGGGAAGTACCAGAGAAGAGTCGGACATTGATGTTTTCGTGATACTGGATAGAGATGTCGATATTAAAGTAAAAGAATCCATTTACGATATCGCTTATGAGTTTAACCTCAAATACGACATTGTTCTGGATGTAAGCGTTTATTCAAAGAAGGAGTGGGATAGATACAGGAAGATCCTTCCTTTCATCGTCAACGTTGAAAAAGAAGGTATAATCGTATGAACGAAAAGGAAAAAATCATTGAATATTGGAGAAGAAGAGCAAGAGAATGTCTTGACGACGCGAAACTGCTTTTAAAAAATGAGAGATTACATTCCGCAGTAAACAGAATTTATTATGCTTTATTTTATCAAGTTTCCGCGCTTCTTCTCGCCAAAGGTCTTTCATTTTCCAAACATAGTGGTGTTCTGGCAGCTTTTAACAGAGAGTTTGTAAAAACTGGAAAAGTAAACAAGGAACTGGGAAAGTTCTACAATCGCATGTTTGAGCATAGAAAGACAGGAGACTATGGAGAGCTTGTTGAATTTGAGGAGGAGAACGTGAAAGACTGGATAAGAAAAGCGGAAGGATTCTTGGATGCTATTGAAAAACTAATAGAGGATTTGAAACGAGCATGAAAGAATATGAGGCAAGGCAATTTAAGGTTTGCTACATGAATTCTCCTGAAAAAGCGCAGGAGAACCTGTGCTTTTTTCAATTATTCGTTTTGTAACTCACAGGTCTTCTCTTCGTTGCTCAGTCTAAACGATGAAGTTTATCTTTTCTGATAGTATATAAGTGATCAATTATATAAGAAGGTGATTATATGAAGCTTCACGAGTTGTTCCATATCCTTTCAAACGAAACCAGGCTGAAGATTTTAACTCTTCTTCTGGAGAAAGAGATGTGCGTTTGCCAGATACTGGCAAGTATAGGAACGACTCAGCCGAACATCTCACAGCATCTCCACGTTCTCAAAAACCACGGCATTGTCAAATCTCGCAGAGAAGATTCCTTCGTTTACTATTCGATCGATGAAAGATTCCTCGAAAAATATCCCTTTCTGATCACTATTCTCGAACGTGCGAGAAAGGAATATGGTGTTAAAGCCGTTAACTCCTGCTCTTTACAAAATCTATCAAATAAGGAGTGAGAAACTTGGCGACCTTCATCCTGATCGCTCTGATCTTTGTGGCTTTCTATTTCGTTCCGTTCGGGCATCCGATTGTCGATCAGAGTATTCTGAACGGATTCTACCTGCTTCACGAATACGCACGTGAACACGTTCTTCTGTGTCTTGTTCCCGCATTCTTCATCGCCGGAACGATATCAGTAATGCTCAAAAAGGACGCCGTTTTGAAACTCCTTGGTCCAAACGCAAAAAGGATCATTTCTTATCCTGTCGCTGCGATTTCCGGTGGTATTCTGGCTGTCTGTTCCTGCACCATTCTTCCGCTCTTTGGAGGGATCTACAAAAAAGGTGCGGGTATAGGTCCTGCCACCACTTTCTTGTTTGCCGGACCTGCCATAAACATCGCTGCGATATTTCTGACAGCCCGAGTTCTTGGATGGGATTTGGGACTTGCCCGTCTCATTGCAACGATAACAGCAGCTGTCCTGATAGGCTTGATCATGGAAATGATCTATCAGGAAAGGGGAGAAGGTGGACTCGCGTTCACTTCCGATGACGATCAATACGGCGTAAGAGGAATAATATTTTTCCTGATACAGCTTGGATTTCTGGTAACGAGTTCTCTTGGTATCAACCAGACCCTCAAATATTCCCTGATGACATTGCTCGGAATCTCCGCACTTTTCATGGCTTTGTTTGGTTTCAAAAGAGACACCGTTGAAAACTGGCTGTACGAAACCTGGGACTTCGCAAAGAAAATACTGCCATATCTCTTCATCGGTGTGTTCTTCGCAGGTGTTCTGACCAGACTTCTGCCCCAGCAGGTGGTAACGGCACTTCTTGGAAGCAACAGTTTCTTGTCAAATCTTGTAGCGTCCGTCATAGGAACTCTCATGTACTTTGCCACTCTTACGGAAGTTCCAATAGTTCAGGCTCTGAGAGAACTTGGAATGGCAAAGGGTCCAACCCTTGCTCTTCTCATGGCCGGTAATTCCCTCAGCCTGCCAAGCATGATCGTTATCACAAAGCTTCTTGGAAAGAAAAAGGCCTTCACTTACTTTGGCCTTGTGGTTGTTTTTTCCACTCTGTTTGGAATGATATACGGAGTAATTTAAAAGGAGGGATAGCATGGCAAAAAAGGTGGAGATACTAGGAAAAGGGTGTCCGAGGTGCAAACAGACAGAAAAAATCGTGAGAATGGCAATCGAAGAACTGGGAATCGATGCAGTTGTTGAAAAGGTTCAGGACATAAACGAGATTGTCTCAAGAGGTGTCGTGGCAACCCCCGCAGTAGCGGTGGATGGAAAAGTTGTCATCTCCGGTAAAATTCCATCCCTAGATGAAGTCAAAAAGGTCCTTCAGCAGGCTTGAGACAGAACTCTGTTTACGACAAAGCCGCCTGAGAAGGCGGCTTTTTTATCATCGTAACTCATTGAAAGCTTTTTTGAAGAGTTTTCCTCAATCTCTGACATCATTTTAACAGCTCTTACCTCACAAAACAAAAAACTGTGACATCATCTATTAAATTCATTTACAATTATGTTATAATTACTGCACCATATACGGGAGGTGATTTTCATGAGCAGAAAAATGTTACTTGTCCTTCTGTCCTTTCTTGTGGTCCTCGCCGGATGTACAGCGGTTGTAGGCATCATCGCTGAAGAAGGCATAAAACAAAGGCACAGGAATTAATCGATCAGGCAAGAAACATCGTAACGGGTAATGACATCGACTATGTATCCCTGAGAGAGCTCATCCATGTTCCACAATCTGATGTAGACGATTTCGATGTCGAAAATACCGTTTTCGGAACAGGAGAGATCTTGGGTTATGATTTTACATTTCCCTCCACCATCACCAGTTGCAGTTTGGTTTCTGTGAGCGAACTCGAGACCACCAAGGCCATTCCATGGAGTTTGAGCAACAAACCAGATTTTGTGGAAAATGTTTATGCTCTAACGGTAGAGGGAATCACTCAGGACGGAACAAAGACCTTCTTTTCGCTTCCAATGATAGAAGTTTCCGGCGAACTGTACTTCTGGACAATTTATATCTATTCCTATGAACAAAAGGATGTTGTCCCAACACCTGCCACAGAGGTGAGGATGTACCCAACACCTTCCCTTTGAAGAGTCAACTAAAAGACAACGCGACCCAGAAAATCCACCGACGACAGTTCAGAAAGCTAATCGGGATGAATTATCCCGGAAGTGAACACAAGCAAGACGTGTCCCATCTGTGGTGAAAGGAATAAGCCAATCGTAAGAAGATACCACTGCAAAGCCTGTGATTTTGAGTATCACGGGGACGGAGTAGGAGCAATTAACATCTGGAAAAGGTATCCTGGCACAGGCCAGGTAGTAGCGAGCTTGGCCCCCGTCAGAGGTGTGAGGTTCCACCCTCACTTCTGTGGTCATGGAGCATCTTTGACTCCATGGAAGGTGGCCTGAGAGCTACCAAAAGTCCCATCCTCTTCAGGGGATTGGAAGGAGGTCGACTTCTTTCAATTCCTTGAATCTGTAAAAGCGCTCGCTGTTAGATACATAGGGACTCTGATCTCCCTTTGAGTTTTTTATCCGTTAATACACAGATTTTCTGAGAGGATATGTGTTTCCAGCTTCTTTATTGCAATCGATTTTTCTACACGTGTGAAAAATTTCATAGATTGTGAAAACTTATTTGTATCTTTCGTAGAACAAATGCTATAATGGTAGGAATTCTGAACTTTGGAGGGATTAATAATGAAAAAACTTGCTGTGGTAGTAGCTATTCTGTTGACATTTTATCTGTGCGTGTTTTCAAACGATAGCGACGCTTTGCGGTATCGCTTAAACACCATTAGCGAACTGAATAAAAGCTATTTGAAAGCAATTCAAAACATTGTCGGATACAACGGATTGTTCAAATCAGGAAGCGATTTTTTCTTAGAGACGCTTTATTCAAACGACCCGCTTCTGGCCAGATATCAGAAAGAAAGCCAAGAGGCTATTCGAAAGGTTCAAGAAGCAAGAAGAGAAGGGGCTTCTAATGAAGAGATCTTAAAACTTCAGCTCGCATATCAAGAAGCTCGTTTGCGGGAAAACAAGCAATTTATCGCTTTAATTGAATCTAATTTGTATAACTCCATAGACTACCTTGCATCGGAAACGTTGAAAAATTCTTTGAAGACAGCGAATAAGATAATAGACGATGTTTTGAAGAACTGGAAAGAGATTTTAAAACCGTTACTTGAAGGGGATTTCGGTGGAGTAATAAAAAATGCGATTCTTCAACTGATAGATTCAACGTACAAAATAACGTTTATTGATTACTGCAAAGCAAATTATGGTGCCACTGAAAAAATTGCTCAGTACTGGTGGAAAACGTATTTTGTCGAACCTTTTGAGTCTTCAGAGGAAAAGAAAGTCTTAGACGAGGTTCTCACCAAAGCTTCAGACGAACTAAAAGATAGATTAAAAGACAGGTTGACGGAAAGATTAAAATTGGAGATTGTCAGCAAAGGTAACGCACTGGCCGAAAAAGTGATAGAAGAAACTGCTAAGAAAAGCGCTGAATCGATTTTGAAGAACATTATAGAAACACCATCATTGATTGTAGAGTTGTTCACAAAATACTACAATGTTGTCGATTTTCAGATCACGTTCAACGATATAGCCAGTAATGAGGTTGTGTTTATCAAGCAGATCAGGGAGTTAGTTGGTAACGATGAAAACGAGATAAACAGATGTTACTTCGACAGAGCTTATTTTCTATCAAAAAAGAAAGCCGCAAAGAAAGCTGCTATCAACGATGTCGGGGAGAAGACACAACAGGGATCGACAAAAGGACAAAGAAAATCTGAAGAAGATGTTATTCCTCAAGAAGTCATAGCAAAAGCGGAGGAAATAGTATTGGCAAAGGATCCCTTTCTCAAGGTGAGCGCGGTACAGAACATAGAGACGAGGATTGAAGAGATGAACGATTTGTCTTTAAGGGATGCACTGCCAGATCTTAACAGTGCCAAAAGATTAATCGAGTACACCTTTGGACAGCTTGAAAACAATGAGATAACTCTCGGAGAGTACAACTACGAAATCAATCGAATAGTAAGCGTTTATACGGGTCAATTAAATACCGCTAAAAAGACGATTGCCAACAATCTTGAATCTGAATACCATAAAGGATCGATCAGCCAAAGCGAATATTCGGAGAAGCTCAAACAATTGGATAAAGATGTCGAAGGAAACATTAGACAATTGAACGATTTTGTTTATTTGAAGCATCAGGAGATAGAGAAACAGCGACAGTTGTTCAAGGAAAAGCTATCACAACTGGTCAAAACCCTTGATCAAGGAAGTGAAATGAAACTATTACAGGATAGTTTGTTGGCAAAATTCAATCAGTTTTTGAAACTCTACAAGCAGAAAATAGGACAGGCTGTCTGGTCGTTTGCATTTAGTAGCTTTTCAGAAATGATGGAAGGTTTTACTAATGGAATCGGCAAGGCATTCATGAAGGAACTCAACTCCAAATCACCTTCATTTTTCTTGCTACAGAACGGCGGGTGGATTCTGGAAAACTTGCTGGCGATTTGTCAAGAGGACGAGCGTCTAACCAGAGCTCTGATTGAAAAGGTTGACAAATTATCTGAGGAAATCAAAGCTTTGTATGAGAGCTTCCCTCGGTATTGCTACACAGATGAAGATGGCTTAGTTTCATATTCAAAAAATGCGATGTTGATTGAGGAATTCAAAAGTTCTTTACTACAGAGATTGGAAAAAACACTCGAATGGAAAACTACAATATCTCAATGGGTGTACATGACGGAATTGAAAAACGAAATGACGAAGCGGTATCTTGAGGTCTATTTGGCGTTTCTAAGAGAAAAAGTGAAAATATTCCAGGAAACGTTTCAGGTTGTTGTCGATAGTTTCGACTCTCTAAAATCGAGCTATCTGGAAAAATGGGAAGACAGGATCGAACAAATGGCCTTCACAATAAAAGATATGTGGAAACAGAAGATAACTCCAGATGAGGCCCGGAATGAATTAAAAAGAATCTCCCAAACCACCGAAGCTGTGGATTCAATGTATGAACACTGGATTGAGATGCGCGATATGTTGGAAGTTATGTCCTCAGATCTTTACAGAATAAGCTCAGCTGGTGTAGAAATGTTAAATCTTGAACCATCGAAAGAGTATTCCAGTTATATAAATTCGATGATTGAAGAGAATAAGAGCCTTAAAAAGAGTGCTTCTCAGGTAATAGAAGAGTATGAAAAGGCTTCTCTTCATGACTACTCTCACGATCTGAAGGCTCTAATACTGGATTACTATAGATCGGATGACAACTCATATTTGTGGAAAGGAATCTCCACACAGATAGGAGGAATATCTTTTCTTTTGATACTTGACGATCCAGACATAATGGGAGTTATTGGTGGAGATCTCGAAAAAGCCCTCAACCTTTGCCAAAGATTCGAAAAGTTTATCAAAGACGCTGAAGAACGTGTAAAGGCAACCAATGAAGCAGACAGAGTTCTGAATACTTATCTGGATAAGGTTGAAATCGAAGTAGAATCTATTGAAAAAGCAGGGGGATTCACAACTCTTACGAAGAAAGAAGCTCTTACAGAATTACTTACTGAAGCGGAAAAAAAGGCAATCGAAGCATTCCAAAGTTACGGTTTTGAATGCACCAGCTGGCGTTCATCAAGGTGGTGGGATTTGAAACGCAGGATAGAAAGCATTAGTGTTCCTGAAGAAAAGGTAGGTCAAGCTGTTGAGGGAAATGCAAGCAGTTTTCCTTCGATTGAAAAGCCAGAGAGGATAATTTTTGGAGATCTTGTATGGCTGAACGTCATGCAGGATGGGTATCCCACCCATAGATTCAGCCTTTCACCTGATGGCAAAAAACTACTAATTGAGCGTCAAACCGGGTTTAGTCTATACAACATAGAGACGAAGACCCTGGAAGAGTTTTCTCTGCCCGAACCTGTAAAAGCGACTCTCTCAAGGGATTACAACTTCGAATGGATATCAGAAGATGAAGTGTACTTCTACGCGTACAATGGTGAAGGCTTTGAAATCGATGAATCTGGTAGCTACAAAGAAAAACCAGTTACAACTATTCAGGGAATGGGTTTTATACTACACAGTTTCAGCCCCTCAGGGGAATATATCCTTGCAAGTAGATTAACTTCAAATGGTGATGCCATTCATGTGTTGAGAGTTAGTGATGCCAAGATAGAGCAAATTGGAACCACATATGACAAAAGTATTTTACAGTGGGTGCCAGGAACAGATTCCGTTTTCTTCAAAGATCAGAACTCAAAAATGAATATCTACGATGTTGAGAGTAAAACACTTAAAACGTATGATGTCACGCTGGAAAACTATGTCTGCGCTCTTTTGCCAGGTGGAAAATGGATTGTTTATGGAAATTCTCTTGAAGTTATTGCTCAAAACCTGAGCACGTCTGAAAAAATCACGCTGTGGAAAGGTAACGAAAGTGAACAGGGAGCAAACGTTCTGAGTGGAATATATCCCTTGCGTGGAAATATTGTTTTGCTTTTATGGATGCATCACACTGAGCCATTTGATTATGGAGTGCAGATTTGTGAAATTGAATAAGACAAACTAATATTGTTGTGCAAAGAATTCTTGGATTTGAAGAGGATGATGTGGAAGACTGGATAAGAAAAGATGAGAAATTGAAATGAACAGGAACATGAAAAGTATGGAGCAAGGCAATTTAAGGTTTGCTACATGAATTCTCCTGAAAAAGCGCAGGTTCTCCTGCTACAGGATACGAGTCAGGAATCATATTCCATTGAGGGGGGTTGTGATAAACAGCTATATTAGTTAAAATTCTAACGGATCAAGAGTGAAGAATCTACCTCTTCCAGGAGATTGGGGGAAAAATCGTGAACGGTCTTTTGTTCAAGAAGGTAGATTACAGTGTAGGTGGACTGTTAGAGAATATCGATAGCGGTGAAATAGGTCTTCCTGATATTCAACGGCCCTTCGTCTGGGATACAACGCGTGTGCGTGATCTGTTTGATTCTATGTACCGTGGCTATCCTATTGGAACTCTTCTTTTCTGGGAAAATGGTTTCCCTGGTGAACACCGCACTATCGGGACAGGCCCCAAGAAGAAAGTGCCTCGCCTGCTCGTTGTAGATGGTCAACAGCGACTCACTGCCCTTTACTCCGTAATGAAGGGTGTTCCCATCGTAGACAAGAACTTTCGACAACGGCGCTTGAGAATAGCCTTCAATCCGTTGGAAGAAAAATTCGAGGTCACCAATACATCTATTGAACGAGATCCTACCTGGATATCTGATATCAGTATCCTGTGGCAGGAAGGTTTCGCGCTGTACGATTTTATCTCCAGTTTCATGAAGAGATTGGAAGAACGGCGTGGTCTAACCGAAGAGGAACGGCAGCGGATTCCTCGATCCATTCAAAAGCTGGTCAACCTCGTCAATTATCCAATGACCGCTCTGGAAATTTCTGCCAGCGCCACAGAAGAACAGGTTTCTGAGATCTTTGTTCGCATAAACAGCAGAGGTCGTACACTCAATCAGGCCGATTTCATCCTGACGTTGATGTCCGTTTTCTGGGATGAAGGGCGAAAACAACTGGAAGAATTCTGCCGGCGGGCTAAGAATCCACCTTCGGATAATCGTCCTTCACCCTATAACCCATACTTCAAACCTCAACCAGATCAGCTACTGAGAGTCGATGTGGCACTGGCTTTTCGTCGCGCCCGGCTGGAATACGTGTATTCCATTCTGCGAGGCAAAGATCTTCAGACCGGTGAATTCTCTCCTGAACGTCGTGATGCCCAGTTCGCTCTCCTGAGAAAAGCACAGGACGAAGTTCTCAACCTGCAAAACTGGCACGACTTTTTGAAAGTTATAAAGCGTGCCGGATATATTCATCCCAGTCTTATTACCTCTGAAATGGCGCTGGTTTACACTTATTCCCTCTGGCTCATTGGCAAACAAGACTTTGGCCTGGACCAGCACACTCTCCGCAATCTGATGGCACGATGGTTCTTCATGAGTTCACTCACCAGCCGCTACTCCTCTTCCCCTGAAACTCGTATGGAACAGGATCTCGCATTGATACGAGGCTGTACCAATTCAGAAGAGTTCATTCGGACACTGGAACAGGAAATATCAGCGGTTCTGACAAATGATTACTGGACTGTCACGCTCCCCAACGAACTCGCCACAGCTTCCGCTCGCAGTCCGGGACAATTCGCCTTCTTTGCAGCTCTCTGTTTGCTTGATGCCCCGGTACTCTACTCTTCTATGAAGGTTCGCGACCTGCTCGATCCCACATCACAATCGGGAAGGTCAGCCCTGGAGAGACACCATCTCTTTCCACGCAAATACCTTCAAAAACTGGGCATCAAAGATAAACACGACATAAACCAGGTTGCCAATTTCGCACTGGTAGAATGGTACGACAACGTTGATATAGGAGATCGCCCTCCTTCAGATTACGCGCCCGAGTATGAAAGACGTTTTCCACCCGACAAACTTAAAGAAATGTACTGGTACCATGCACTGCCCGAAGGCTGGTACAACATGGATTACTGGACATTTTTGGAGGAACGCCGACGTCGAATGGCAGAAATCATTCGAAAAGGGTTTGAGAGTTTGAAGTGAAAAAGTCAGTCTAATTGGAAGAAATCACCTCCTGCGGTATATTTTCTGTCCGAGTGAAATGACGTATCGTTGTTTTGTTTTTATTGTCGATCCAAATATTTCGGTGATATCAATGTCTTTATTCTCGTGAACCAGGTATATTCTTCTTTTTTCATCATCGAACGGGCTGAAGATCTTTAAAATTACGGGCTTTTTACCTCCAAGGTTGGAAACTATGTAGATCCAGTATCTATCCCGATTGTCATTTGCGAATCTGTGCTCAGCCGCGGTCAACTCAGCGGACAGCCACAAGGGTTTGTGTCCCTTGACTTCTATGTACTTCTCACCTTCTGGTTCAGAGACTTTTATATCGTAGTGTTCCTTCAAAGAAACATCCTCTACCTTCCAGTCAGAGCTTTCCCCATACTTTTCAATTAGACGCTTCTTTTCTATGTTCATAACAATTTCCATGGCTTTTCTTTCACTTTCAAGAATATCTTCGAGTGGAACGAAACCTCTTTCCATCCATCTTTCATAGTCGTTCGATGGAAGATCAAAGCTGTCTGGAGGAAGGCCGAGGATTTCAAGAATGGAAGGATGAAATAGTTTAAAAATGGAAAATTCCCTGTCGGATACACCCTCAACTCTCAAAATCTCAGATGACTTCGTGTCCAGATTTATGAACAGTGAGCCTGTTTTCATAAAAGATTCATTCAGTTCAGTGTCATAATCTGTGTGTTTATTCATGATGCTTTGTAAATCTTTGGCACTCCGATCTATCAATTTCGCGGTTTGAATATCCATCTTCTCTTTTGGATTTGCCCATTCAATAACGAACCATTCTTTTGAAAACACATCTGCCAGCTTTTCCAAAAGAGAAGTACCACGGTAGAGCTGAGGTGAAACGTTTCCACCGATTTCAATTAGTACAGGATACTCGTATATCTTTCTTCCTCGATCGATGACTTCCACCTGGAAAAGTCTGTATTCTTTTGACTCATTTTTAACGGCTATTTTTAAACACTTCTCGTTCAGAAGTGGTTCATGTATTCTATCTGTCAGAATTTTAAAAAGGTATGAACCTATACTATTGATAAAACTATTTTCAAAAACTGATATGTACTTTTTAAGTTTCTCGAAAACGATCTCCGATTCCATATCGTCAGGTAAAAGAACACTGTTCAGTTCTTCTTGAATTTCATTACAGGTGTTCAAAGGAACGACTTCTTCGATCTTCGTTCTGAGAGATTTCAAAGTGCTGATTATACGTTTTGTCTGTTCATCTAAATTCCTCCTTTTGATGGCAGAGAGCATCAGTTCGAACTCGGACACAGGAGAATCCGAAGTTTCCTCGTCCTGAACGTTCTCCAGCCGATACTCGAAATTTCCACTGAGCGTTCTCGTTCCAAAAACTGGCTTACCAACGTTCGGCCCAGTTCCAACAGCATCAGTTATGTTCAGGATCTTCTGATAAAGGCTTTCCAGTATCTGAAGATCTGCCTCGTGGTTGAGAAGAAGGGTGTAAGCGATCGTTTCTTTTGTCTGATTCAGTCTCCAGATTCTTCCCACCCTCTGTTCGAGCTTTATCGGACTCCAAGGGATTTCGTAATTGATCAGGATGTTTGCCACCTGCAGGTTCAATCCCTCGGATGCCACATCGGTTGAGATCAGTAGTTTTCCATCGTTTGCAAATTTCTCCACCTGTTTTTCTATTTCTTCGCTTTTCATTCCGCCATGAAGTACAGATATATCCTTTTCCTCAGAAAGGTGAATACCTTCTTGTTCGAGGAGTGTTGGAAGATTGTTCCTAAGGTATTCCAGTGTGTCCTTGAATTCTGTAAATACGATCACCTTTTCGTTTTTCTTCAGGTGATATGCGAGAACTTCGGCAAGAGTTTTCAACTTGCTGTCGTTTTTTCCGATGGCCTTTCCAATCTTCAGGATCTTTTCTAACGCGTTAATCTGTCCTTTATCAAGAGGGTATCTTTTGGCCACGCTGTTTATTATGCTACTGATCAGATCGTCTATTTCTGAATTTTCTTCCAGTTCCATCTCATCGTACCCGAGGCCGAATATCTGCTTGATCTGATCTTCCAGCACGTCTTCACCTGAAGCCCCGGAATACTGATTTTTGATGATGTTGTTTATAGTTTTCAAAGCGGATTCGTAACTCGAAGCCGCTCTTTTTCTCAAAAGTACAGCAAGAAGAGCAACAGGAGAGTTCATATGAACATCCTTGACCATTTCAAAGAGCACTTCATCCAGTTCCTCAAAGAAACGTTTTTCTTCTTCGGTAATATCAACTATCACAGCGTTGAAATCGCACTTTTTGAAGATCTCTCTCTTCTCCAGATCGTTGACAACCTTTTTTGTTCGACGAAAAACCAGAACCCCGTGAGTTCTTCTGTAGAACTTCTCGCTGTCCAGAGCGTTCCAATCGGCTGTCAGTGTTGGATCAAGGAGTCTGAGCCTTTCTATATAGTCTTTCGGATTACCTCTGTGCGGTGTTGCGGAGAGAAATACGATGTTGAGGTCCTCTTTTGATTTTTCGATCAGACTCTTCAAAAAGTTGTATCTCTGTGTGTTGTAAGTTACATTATGAACCTCGTCAACGATTAGAAGATCCCAATCTATCGCCGAGAACTTTTCTGAATGGTTTTGACTCTTTGCCAGATCGATTGACACCACAAAATACTCGGCAGCATTATTAAAAGTAGCCTTTCTGAGAAGTTTTCTTTCCACTTCGCTTCCATTCGTTATGACAACCGGTTTTCCTCCCAATCTTCTTATCTCCTGTTTCCACTGCTCTCTGAGGATCTTGGGAACGAGGATCAGAATCTTTTTTGCTTCACCTTGAAGCTCTAAATATCTCGCTATTGCAAGAGCCTGGATGGTTTTTCCGAGGCCTATCTCATCGGCTATTAGAATTCTCACAGGCCTTGAAAGCATGGCATGACAGAGCGTCTGAAACTGATGCTTGAAAGCTTCTATTCTCCTTCTGTTCGAGGGAGAAGTCAGCGAGGAATAAAAGAGAGCGGGATTGCTCAGTGTAACTTTTCTGAGTATGACCTCAGGTAACCTTTCCAAGCCTTTCTACCTCCAGGATACGCCTTGCAAGATAATTCAGCACTCTCCGATTCTTGGCTTTCCAGAAAGTGTATTTTATCTTCGAGCCCCAGAACCGTAGAGTTAAAGGTTCCATTGAAAGAACGAGATCCTCGAGATACCCCCACTCCACAGGATTCTTCAAAACAGACATCAAAACACCGTAGATCATCAATCTCAAGTACGCGTAGTCATCCGAGACCTTCAGTACAAGCTTTCTGGATCGATCATTTTCCATCTGAAAAAGGCTGATCTGTTCATCGTGTATCGCTCCTACTTTTTTCGCAAAGTTCAAAAACTCTGGCAAAAACACCTTCGCACGTGCCTCTGCTTTCCCGGGTATCTGCTCTTCTTTACCGTTTTTTCCAGCGATAAAAACCGGAACGAACTCCGCCAGCTTCTGAGTTCTCTTCACAGGAAGAGTGGACTTTTTGACGTACTTCAAAGATATGCGGTATTCGATCGCACTGTTCATTTCTGATCTCCTTTCTTTAGAATGAATGATACTTTTCCATTCAGAGGTTTCAGTTTCTCAAAGATAAGGTCATTGATCATCTGTGGTTCCGACAAACGGAAGTTCACATCGAGCAAAGCCTTTGTTCCCAGAAAATCTTCGAGCTCACCGGCAATGTATTCAAAAGTTTTTCTGTCGGTTTCACTGAACTGAACTTTCCACTCAGGCTTTTCCGTTTCGAGACGACCACTCACCACTCCTTCGAAGTCCTCTGGTAGAGATTTCAGTGTATCGAGATCTCTGATGGATTTCACGGAAACAAGAAACATTCCTTTGTGAGTTTCGTCCAAGGTATTTGTCTCAAGAACACTCGATTCAACTTTCGGTACAAGAACGATCTCCTTGGGAATCATTTTCTCTTCACTTTTTGCCTCTATCTTCACAACTTTCTTCTCAGACGGTATGGTCATATTCCATAGAATTTCAAGAGATTCACCCTCTCTGAGAAAAACGTTCTGATAGGAAAGTTCCCCGTATTCGGATGAGAGTTCGATCTCGGCATCACCAAAAGCGGTTATCCTAACGGGGATCTCTACTTTCTCGCCCGGTTTTCCTTCAACGCTTCGTCGGGCTACCTCAAGGTCGAATTCTCCTTTTTTAATCTCCACTTCTTCCTTTTTTTCCAGGATTAAACCGTACATAACGGCTTCTTCGTCCCCTATCTGACATTCCTCGTTCTCCACAGTAACCAGGTTCTTCAAAAGCTCTGAAAATTCCGAACTCGGAAGATAAATTTCGTACCACACGCGATATCTTTTTCCATCCCTAATCTCATCCTTTTCCTGTTTCAAAAGCTCGCAGACTTGTCTTCTGAGAGCTTCATTAGCTGGCAGAATTATGTCATCGGGCTCAACTTTGGAGATCTCCACGCCGCTTTCTTGTGCAAAGTCGGGAATCTCCGAATAGACCTTTTTGAATAGTATCTTTCCTTTTCTTTCAAGGCCGATCTTGAGCTTTCGAACAGCCTCCTTTATCGACTTCTTGAGATTCTCAAAGTCCACCATGGGTGCAGAGGGATTCGAACAGATGATTTTTCTCAGTTCTGACACGTAGTATCCTTCTGGTTTCAGAATATTGAGGCCGATGTTTTCTTTCAACCAGTTAGCGAATTCGATGAAATCGAATTCCTCTACGATCTTTCCTCTGCCTTTCAGAGCAGAATACACGTTTTCGACAACAGATTTCGAGCTGGCAGGAGCGTCAGCGGTGTCTATACCATCTTTAACCGGGTAAGCTACTTTTCTGAAAGAGCCCACAATTTGATTCTCAAGGTCTTCAAGGGCCCTGTTTCTTATATCTCTGAGCTGGTTCAGCTGTATTTTCACCACGTCTTCTCCATACTTTCCATACATCTCTTTTACCGTGTCCATCACCCTCTGGCATGCCATATCTCTTGCCGTCGTCATTATCAGATGTTTCATCGTTCCCGGAATGGGATAACAGACAACCACAGTGTTCTTGTAAGTTCTGCTTCCAGAACCGATCTGGAACATAATGCCTTTCAGTAATTTCTCATCGACATCCTCACTCACCAGTACGAAGAGCTTGTACATTTCATTGTCCATAAGTTCCTGTGGTTCTTTGCTAACGATCACCTGTTCGAAGAACCTCACGTGTTCTTCTACAGTGGATCCCTTACCTCTTGCTGCGATACTCCTTTTTTCCCTCACTAACTGGTCCACATATCGGACAAGCTGGTTCCAGATCTCACCATAGCTGCTTTCGATGAGCTCCTCAGTTTTGCTGTCAACCATCTTTGTCACGTTGGCAACTCTCCAGAACCAGAAAACACCGTCTTTTCTGTTCAGAAAGACGAAGTGTGGATGGGATTCTATCTCTTCGACGGTGTCTTTTATATCAGCGGGAATCCACTGTTTTTTGGAGAAAGTTTCTGGGTCGTAGATCGCTCTCGATATGGTGGTCAGCGTTGGGAAATCATTTAGAGGAGTCGGTGCATCGAATGGATATGTTCTCAAAAAGATGTAAGTGAGAATCATCCTTGCAAGCTCTGGATGTCTGAAAGCTCTGTACTTCTCATCGTTGACCAGTTCAGCATCTATAATCGAAGCGTAATCAGCGAACTTCGACTTTTCTCCAAAGAGCATTCCCCTTATTCTGTCATTTGTAAGATCGATGTGAATAGGAAGTATGATAGCAGGTGCAAATCCCTCTTTCTCGTAGCGATCGATCAGGTTTCTCACAACGATTCTGGTTATTCTGATCATGTCCCTCGTTCTCTGAAGATCCGTCTTTTCTATGATCGTTCTCAGAATCTGTATGTATTCGGGATGGAACGGATAGGTTCTGGGTATTTCATGAGTGAATCCTCCGTGACCGAAGATTTCCACATCGTTATTTTCAGATCTTATTCTTTCCAGTGTTCTTCTTCGGATATCGGGATCCACACGCTTGAATATCCTCTTTTTCAAGACCTCGACGAGTTCGTCGTTTATGCCAACGGTTCTCACAGGTGTGTAAGAATCAGCCCCACCAACTCTTCTGACAGCATCCCACAGAGCCCTTACAACACTGTGGTTGTATTCTTCCTGAGTCCTCAGATTGCCTCCTTCCTCTGTCATGGGAAGTGTGATCACCATAGAACTCGTAGAGCTTGAAAGAGCCGTGGAGAGCCTGTCGATGAAGTTGTCCACGTTTTTTGCGTAACGGCGGTCCTCTTCCGCTCCAGAGTTGTAAAGGTTGTCAACGTAATCCGCAATTTCGTCGATCAAAAGCAGTACTTTTTCGCCTCTGAATAAATCCCTCAGAGTTTCAATGTCCGGCACCGTGAGATTTTTATCGTTTTTCTCGACGATGGAGTACTTTCCAAGGGAATGTGCTATGTACCCCCAGATCGTCTTCACACTGTAGGGGCCCACGTCCAGAGGAATACTTGGCTGACCTACCCTTCCCTTACCATACACGGGAACGACCTTTACGCTTTCTCCAAGGAGCTTTATCCTCTCTGCCAGTTCTCTTATGGTTTCTCTTTTTTCGGGAATGTATCCCTCGAGGACCTCTGGGTCTTCCAGAGCTTCAGGTGTTTTGAAGGCGTGATACAGGGTGAGGAGCAGATGCGTCTTTCCACCACCGAAGAGAGAGTAGATCAGAAATATGTTTCTTCTCTCTTTTCCCTCGAATGTATCAAGGATTCTTTTCAATATCTCCACCGTTGCATCGGTGAAATACGTCCTTTTGAAAAACTCCTTCGGATCTCTGTATATCTCCGGCGCTTCACCGGTGTACACATCCCCTAATTCCGGCGCAACTTGAGAATCAAAACTCTCATCCAGAACGTCCTCCCAAACTTCGTAAGGACCGAATTTCATCACACAGCACCCCCTACATAACCCAGGAGTCTTCTCATCAAAACGACTTCGAGGAATCCGTCCTTTTCCAGCTCCCTGTCTATCTCTGAAGCGAACTCTTCTTTCATCCTCCTGACAGGATCTATTTTCCTGATGTAGATCTCCGCGTAGTACTCAGACACGAGCCTCGCGATAAAAAGGGCCTCTTCTACCTCACCAGCCCACATTTTTCTGAGTTTTTCTATCTCCTCTTTCACTCTGGAGCGTCCAAGCAGTGAGTAGTACTCGAGAAGCTGAAGCACATCCACACTGTTTTTTGGTTTTGGCTCTACCGGATCGAGTTTCTTTTCATGAAGGAACTTCTGGAACTCCTTCGTGTCCAAAGCTTTCTTGCCGAGAAGATCCGGTGTGTAGAGCGTGTATTCTTTACTGCTTGAAGATCTCTTCTCTTTGAGAACTCCACTGCTGATCAACTCACTCGGATCTGTTGATGTTGCGAGCCTGAGGAGGACGATATCGTTCGCGCTCAAAGATGCGTTTCCAAATAGTATCTTGTAAGCGGTGTAGAACATGGCAGTGCCAGAATGGAGTGTTCCAGTTCCTTCGATCTCCGCAATCGCGTTCACAATTCCTCTTATAGTAGCGGGATATACGTATTCGTTCAAAATTTCTTCTGTCGTAAGAGGACCTTTCAGGGAGGAAATTTCTCTGTACTTTGTGACTTCCTCGAGGGCAGCCGCCATCACACCGTACAGCAGATCGAGTCCTTCATAACCATACTCTATGAATTCACGAGCCGAAGACTTTGCTTTTCTCTCGATCTCTTCCTTCAGAGTCGATATTTGAACGGTTTTTTCCTCTTTCTGTTTTCTCCAGACAGCAACGATCGAGGTGTCGAGACTCATTTTACCCCTGCTCACGATGCTCGTTTCCGATTCGGTTGTCAGAGGGATTGCCCTCGTTATTTGAAGTCTTGCTCGCCTCCAGCCGGCTTCAATGAGGTTTATCCAGCTTCCCGGATCTGTGTGAGCGTAGTAGGTGACAAGAACCCCATCGTCCTTGAGGTGCTCCCTCATGGCCACGAAGGCCTGACTGAAGAGGTTTTCGAAGTGTTGGACGGCTTTCTCCTTTTTGTTTTCGTCTTCCATGAAACGACCCGGATTCGTCGAAACTTCTTTCTTCGCAAATTCCTGCCACTGGGTCTTGATTTCCACCCATTTGGGGCCGATTCTTTTGAAAAACGCTTCCTTGTGGAACCTTGGAATGAGTTTTCCGTTCTCAACGTCGCTCAGAGCCCTTTTGAGCCAGACGTAGTAGAAGTCAGAAAGTTCTGTGTATGGGACATCATCTGCATAGGGTGGATCAGTTACGATGACGTCGAACTTCTCTCCAAGGTTGAGCGAGGTCGCGTCGCCCTGGAGAACTTTAACGGAGTTTTCTGTGAAATCCGCAAGGGTTCTCTGGGAGGAGGAGAGAGCGGAGGTGAGGTATTTAACACCCCTTAATATTGCAAGGAGTGTTTTGATCATCCCACCAAAACTACTAAACCAAGGACTTTCTGTCCAGTTCCAATTCATTGCGATTCCACGGGTGGACATTGTTTCCCCAATTTTCCACCAAGTAGAATCCCACCGGGTAACGATTGAATTGTAGTACGCATACTTCAACATCGCCGTGCTCAAATACGTTGCCACTGCCTCCGCATACTCAAATGCCCTTTCTTTATTCCAGCCCTCGGCAATCTTTTCCTCCTCGACCTTTCTGCCAACTTCCCTTATCAGCCTCACGATCTTTATGAGGGTGAGAAGCTGACGGGGGTTGAAGAACTGATACCATTTTTCTGCACTGAGTATTGGAGTAATACGGCGGTTCTCGTAAAGAGGTATTGCTTCACTCGGCACGTCCAGATCTCCCTTCTCAAGCATCTCCCTGACCTTCTCCTTCGCTTTCCAGAGTTTTTCGCTGTCTTCCTTTGTCGCTGGTTCAAAGATCAGATCTCCATCCTTGACTTTCACCTTCACGAGCAGTCTCTGCCTTGCGAAGCGCTCATCACCTTCGTGGTACTTTCTCAGCGCGAACTTCACATAAAAATCCCCGTTTTTCAGCTTCATGTGGTGATTTCCATTTTCATCCGCGTACTTTATGACATTTCCACACATAAGACAGGTGAGCTGGCTCCGTCTTAATTCGATATTCGCCGAAGGAACTTCGAAGATAACCGTGTTTCCATCTATCTTCACATCACTCTGTTTCAGCTTTCCATCTCTTACAGCTTCTTCTACTGTTTTCACGTAGTTTTCTCCTTCGAAGATGATCTCATTGCCGTCAACATTCGCTTTAGAAATATCGTCCAGGATTTCGTTGAGGTCAATCACCCTTATTTCAATCTCATCGCCCTTCCTCTCAGGCTTCATGTAGGCGAGCCTCTTGTAGCCCTTGCCGTCCTTAACTCTTGCCAGCCAGAAATTTCCTATCGCAGGAGTCCACCGCCCACAGTGAGGGCACCTGATTTCCCACGTTCCGATGTAAACGGCCACGTCATCGTCGTAAAGCTCCCTGATTTCAGGGTCATTCTTGAGTTGCTCGGTTATCCACTCACCCCACCTTTCAACGTCTTTCACGAGGGATTTCCCGAACTTCTTTGGATATTCGAGAACGGCCTTGAGAAAAATGTAGGTTGTTGGTAGAAGTTCAACAGCCGTGACATCAAGGCCGAGTCTCAGCCCTTCGAGGGGAATCGAACCGAACCCAGCGAAGGGATCGAGCAACTTTTTCCCTTCAAAGTACTTCGCAAATTCCGCGGGAATTTGAGGGTTCTCTCTGTGGGGTGTGGGCGAAGAAAGTCTTACAGCCGCTTTGAATAGATTTTCATCCACGTTTTCGGGAAGCAGTGCCCCCGCTATTACAGACCTTGCACCTACGAGAGGTTTCCTCGTCCAGTAAAACACCATCTCCCAGTACGGAGGCCTTCCAGGTCCTTTCTCGCCGGAACTTTTTTTATTTACTTCCTGGACCGGGAATTTGAGACTTTCAAGGAATGTTTTCATTGTACATCCCCCTTTGGATTTGCTGTATCCAACTTAAATTGTACACAAAATCACTTCAAAAACCTGAACCTGTAAAATCCAAGAAAGTACGGATTTATCTCAAGGGGTGCCCAGGAGGGGTCGTAGTTCACAAGTTCGGAGTATCTGACGAACCTGAGCTCTCCCGGATTTTCTCCGATCGGACCCGTGTGGTAAACGAACCATCCTTCATGATCAGCGAGGTTCAGATTTCCGACGAATATCATGAGATGGTACGGCATCTCAACGTCTTCCGGATGAAAGAAAACCGCTATGTCACCCGGAAGCGCTTCCGAGACACTCTTTGTGACGAACTCCATACTGCACTCCACAAGAATCCTCGCAACCGCAAAGTTCGAAAAGTCCTCAACTCCCCTGTAAGCTCCCTTCTCTATCCTGAACATCTTCGTTCCAACAAGAGGAAGATTCGGGTAGTTGTACTTCTCCACGTCTTCCCAAACGGGTCCGTTGTAACCTGAGAGAGAAAACCAGCTTCCTGTGTGTTTCTTCAGTGCCTCTCTTGCGCAGTACCTGACGAAACCAGAGCAATCCCTTTCTTCTTTCGGCCAGAGGAGAGGATCGTTCTTGAACGCCGACAGGGCTATCCAGACGAACCAGTTTCTGAACCTCTCACTGTCTTCACTGTCGAGTTCCAGAGAGTCCGGATATCCCATCACCGTCGCTGTCTTCTTCGCTGGCTCTGGCTTCGATCTTTAGCTCCTTCTTCACCCTGAAAATGCCACCGCTTTCAAAGTGCAGAGTCACAGTCTCGCCGGGTCTCACCTGCTTGATCAGAACACCGTTTTCTTCGAGCACGAAGTTTTTGGAACACTCCACCTTCGCTCCTCTGACTTCAAGAGGAACGAAAATGTCCTGGACGTTCTTCAGAACGAAAGTCCCACCAGAAAACTCCACCCTGAACCTCAAAACCTCAACGACGTTCCACAGAAGAACGCCTGTAACGATCAACAAGATCAGGTATCTCTTCATAACGCACCTTCTCCATAAATCTCAGAAGACAGTCCCTGTGGTAGCCAAAGACCTCTTCCGGTTTCACACCGAGCACTGCAAGGACCACACCCTCTTCCATCCACCGCGGCAGATCAAAATACATCTCCAGAACATGGTGTAGAAGCTCATGGAGGATCGTCGCTTCGAGGGAGTTTTTCCTTCGAAGTACATCGAGCGGCTGGGTGTATATGACACCTTCGTGGTAAACCCCGCCTGTGTGGTACGGCATACCCGTAATTTCGTGGAACTCTTCAAGACTTTCGCACTCGAAGACTACCACATCCAGACTCGGCTCGACCCTCAAGAATTCACATACCTTCGTGAAGCGATCCAGAAAGTCTTTTCCCAGCTCAAGGTTGATCATCTCTTCCATCGATAAAATCCGCCCCGATGAAAAGCACATCTGGATCTGTATGAGCATAGAGACCACGAGAATACATCGGATAAACCCGTGCCGGAAGAAGATGAAACACCCCCTCTGCAGTCGCCCTCCAGACGTAGTCAAAGCTATTACCGTAAAGATATCGGGCAAAGAGCGCCACCCTGTCCGTTCGAATCTCCCTTCCAGAGTACCATGCGTTCCATGAAGAGTACCAGCTGTACGAGAACTTGTTTTCCTCGATCCCTTTTTCTCTGTAGTTCGAGAGCACCTGCGCACAGGACGGGATGAAATCCTCCACTATGAGATAATTTCCATCTCCTTTAACCCTCACCACCGTTTTGATTATGTCTCCCAATTCTATCTTCACGTCTCCAACATCGAAGACCACCTCGAAAACTCTGTTCCGAAGAGTTTTTGAAGATCCACTGAAGCGTATGTTCTCCGCAACCAGCTTCTTCCCATCCCAGAAGAATACCCTTCTGGCAACAAACGGAAGATCCACGAACTCTCCGTTCCTGTACCAGTACGTTTTGTTTTCTCCCCTCAGCAAGATTTCGTCCATCGTGCAGGACAGTCCCGTAACGTCTTCGGGAACGGGTATCTTTTCATCACCGACCAGCACGAATCCCTTCATGAGAAAGACGGGACCACTTCTCATGAAACCTGCGTCCGTTACATCCAGATACCTGGTGATGGTGTTCTTTTCCGTATCGTAGATGAGCGCTTCGTTTCTGAAAAAAACAAGAATCAAGCCGTTGAACGTTTCGATCCTGAAGAACGTGTAAGTCTCTCCCTTTATTTTCACTTCTGCACCGTTTATCTCGAGGGGAACTCCTCTGTATTCGATTGTCTTCTTCCAGTACTTGTACGGCAGGATGTAGAGCTCTTCAGTTTGCTCTTTCTCGACAGGGTGTATCGAGCGCGGTACGTATCCTCTCCCGATCGGCACGAAGGCATCCACAATCATTTTATTCTCCTCTATGAGCAGTTCGTACCTTTTGTAGAATTCTCTTTTTATCTCCAAACCTTCGCTCACAGCCTCTTTCGGAACTTCGATGTAAACTACCTCCACTTCCACAATGCCTTTTCCAGAGACGGTCAGTGAACCGGGAACGAGGGACCTTTCTTCACCTGGCTTCAGTTCGAAGGTGTTTTCGGAGTTGATGACTTTCAGTGTGGTTGAAGCGTACTCCGGCATCGCCTCAAGGAGCGCCAAAATAACAAAGGACGTGTCTTTTGTGGAAGTCCAGAAAGCGCTGTCTTTTTTCAAGAGAAGGTAATTTGTCACTTTTCTTTCCAGTTCTGGAAATTCTTTCCACTTCGCAAGAGCCCTGAGGAAGACGCTGTTGAGCTGGATCTCACTGATGAGGGGATTATTAGAATATACATTCAGATAGGCCTTCTGCTCGTCCTGGACGACGTAGTTCATCAGCTGTTTCAGAGCCTCTTTTGAACTCAAACTCAGAAACACCAGATCCGCTTCGCTTTCTGGCTTGAACGGCTCGTGATTCACTCCGTACAGATCGAGAACATACGATCCGTAGGCCGATGGATGTTTTCTGAGATACTCTATTCCTCTCTGCAGAACGCTTTCTGCGACATCGTATCCTGCCTTCATGGTAAAGTACAGCCCTTCCATCACGTAGCAGGTCATGAAGTCATCGGATTCGCCGAATCTGAACCATCCCCAGCCACCATCGTTGTGCTGGTAAGAGTAGAGTTTGAACAGCCCCCTCTGGATGATCTCTTCCAGGTTTTCCACCTCTATTCCTGCGCTTGCTGCAACCACAGCCGGGAAGAACCGGCTCATGGTCTGTTCGACACAACCGTACGGGAAGTCTATCAACCTTTTCAGGCTATCCTCGACAAGCGGAACGATGCTGTCCAGAAACCTTATCCTCGATGAGATGAACTGCCCTGGAATTTCCAGCGTTTCTTTCCCGTCCAAGAGCATGATGCGGTAGAATTCCCTTTCGAAGGCGAATCTTTCAACGGGCAGTCTCATGGAGACCGCATCGTTCAGATCTTCTCCGACCGCAACGAACTTCACGAAACTTCCTTCAGAAGCGGAGACAGCCTTCACTGTCCAGGTCTCTGTGTGTGAGGAGTTCGCCTCCATCAAAAAGTGCCTTGAAGAACTCCCCTCGAGGAGTTCTATGTTCTCGGGAAGTTCCACCGTGAGTTGAACCGGAAGCGTCTTTGAAGTCCTGTTGAAAACGGTTGCGGATATTTTTATCACATCACTCTCCCTCAGAAAAGATGGAAGATGTGGCATCAGATAGAACTTTTTGGAAACGACCATTTCGCTTTCTGTCTGGGAAAATCGATCCTTTGAGAAACCGTAGGCCGTTGCCCTGAAAGAAGTGATGCTGTCTGGTACCTTGAAGCTCACCCTTGCCGTTCCGTTGTGAAGCTTCAGTGATGGGATCCAGAGGGCCGTGTCGGGGAAGTACTCCCTGACGTTCAACTTGGATGGAAGGGCGTTCTGCTTGAAATCGGCAAAGGTCTTCTCCTCCGGGAGGGAAGCGAGTTTGTTTCGGAACGAATCCCTTGAAACGTAGAGCCTCCAGTAATGCGGAAATCCTCCTCTTGTCCGGGGATAGTTCATGTATGGATAGAGGAAGTTTTCGAGCACCGGTGGTTCTGCTCCAACCATGGCGTATATCGCTTCATCAACGAGGAAAAGACAGACTCTGTCCACATTCGATTCGATCGTGATCTGTGCCATTTCTCCAGGTTCATACTGATCTTTGTCGAACAGAATCTTCATGGTGGTGAAATTCGTGTCGAGCAGAACGTTCAGCCTTTCCAGCTTGTAGATACGCCCATTATCGTCGAGTCCAACGAAGCTGATGAATAGATTCTTCTCGGGGATATCTTTCGGTATTCTGACACGCAGGTTGACAGATCCGGTGAAGGAGACGGGAATAGTGTCGTAAACCCTGTTTGAGACGATTCCCAGAACTCCCATCACCTTACCAGGTGCAAGGATCTGAACCGAAAGTTCATCCCCGGGTTTCACTGTGTTCGTTGCCGGATTGATTACGAACTCGCTGCTTGTTCCTGCACCGCAGTAAGCGTACACGTAGAAGTGAGTTTTCGCTTTTCCAAAGGAGAGTTCTATTCTGTAACTTTTTGGCTCTTTTGGGGTGAAAGTGACGATCGCCTCACCGTTTTCCACGGCCACCGTGCTCGTTGAATCCTCAGAAGAGGTGGTGAGCAGTCCATTTAAAGGATTTCCTGAAAGATCCGTCACTTTCACCTTCACCCTCACCTGCTTGCCCGGTGAAGTGGAAACGTACCGATCCAGAGGAGATATCAGAACGTTGTCGGCGTACACCTTCACAGACCTTGTTTCCTCGATCTGACGCTGGCTCTCATCCGTCACAATCACCTCCAGCCGGTAAGAGCCCTGAAACCCTTCTTCTGTTTTCACACCGAGCCTGAGGTTTCCCTCTTCGTCCGTGAAGTCCGTTCCCCTGTAAACTAGATAGCCGCTTCCTTCCTCTGGAAAGGCCCGAACGTAGTAGGCAACCTGCGCCTTCGCGACGGGCTGGCCGTTGAAGTACTTCACCCTGACAAGGTAGTTCACAACTTCGCCAGATATGTACACGTCTTTATCCGTTTCGATTTCGACTTTGTACTCCGGTTTCCTGTATTCTTCCACCAGAAAATATTCGTAGTAGCGTCTTCCTCCGTGATCGACATTCACCTTGTAGAGTCCGACCGAGGCTGTGTCTGGAAGTTTCATGGAACCGCTGAATCCACCGAGCTCGTCGGTTTCGAACTCCGATCTGTAAACCTCGTTTTTCTTTGTGTCGAAGATGGAAACGGTGACTTTCGTCTTCTCAAAGGCTTTGTAGAGACCCTCTTCAAAAGAGAAGATCTGACCTCTGAAGTGGACCGTGTCGGACGGTTTGTAGATCGGCCTGTCTGTGACAAAGAAAAGCTTTTCTCTTTCAAGCCCTCCACCTGAAAAGTACACCCCTCCAAAAAATCGAGAGTCCCCGTACCTGATGTAGAACGTGTCGAAGTGTTTCGTGATAGAAACGACCCCGTCTTTGCCGGTGAAAACTCTGTCGATCAGTTTTGAATCTTCAAAGAGGAGGACCTCCGCTCCTTCTACAAAATCACCGTCTGAGTCGAATACGTGGAGCCTCAGCTTTTCGCTGTCGGAAAAGTAGATCGCTTCCAGATCGGTGACGATGAACAGGCTCCTGTCAATCACCCTTCTGAAAACCGTCCCCTCGTTGGAAACCAGAGTCGCAAAGTAAAATCCCCTGTCTTTGAGCGGAAATGAGAATTCTTTCCACTCTTCTGAGGAGAACTTTTTACTGTAGATAGGACGTGTTATCTCTAACAGTGAAAAGTTAAAGCTTTCTGGATCAAAAACTGCTTTCAAAAAGTCTTCTTCACTTATCTTCCACACGTTCAGGGTGATATTCTCCAGATCTGAGATCACAAAGGAGAGCCCCTCATCTGGGTGCAGAACAGGATATCTAGAGAAATAGGCGTATCCTCCAAAAAGACTGAAGCTGATCAGAAGAAAAACCAAGAAAATCAATCTCTTCATACCCATCCCCCTCTTTCACGTTTTTAAAATGTTAATACTATGATACCACTTAACGAAAGAAAATCAGAAGATCAATCTTTAAACGTGATCATTTGGTTAATTTACCATATCGTAATATTATTCAACGTCTATGTAACATTAGAATATTATTATTTTCACGAGGATTGAGATTTTTTTCACAAAAACTCAAGGGGAGGTGTGCAGTATGGCGAAGTACCAGGTCACCAAGACTTTGGATGTGAGAGGAGAGGTTTGTCCAGTGCCTGATGTTGAAACCAAAAGGGCTCTGCAGAACATGAAGCCAGGAGAAATCCTTGAAGTGTGGATCGACTATCCAATGTCGAAAGAAAGAATCCCGGAAACTGTCAAAAAACTTGGCCACGAAGTCCTGGAAATCGAAGAAGTGGGTCCGAGCGAATGGAAGATCTACATCAAAGTGAAATAAGGAGGTGCAGAAGTCATGGTCTGGACCGGTCTACTAATCGGAGTTCTGTTCGGTGTAATCCTTCAGCGTGGCAGGATCTGCTTTAACTCCGCTTTCAGAGACGTTCTGATCTTCAAGGACAATTACTTGATGAGGCTCGCTGCGCTGACACTCGGTCTCGAATCCATCACGCTCTTGATCTTCGCTCAGGCCGGCATCATAACTCTCAACCCCAAACCCCTCAACTGGATTGGAAACATCATTGGTGGATTCATCTTCGGAATGGGAATGGTGCTCGCTGGTGGATGTGCTTCGGGAGTGACTTACAGAACCGGCGAAGGAATGACAACAGCGTGGTTCGCAGCTCTGGCCTACGCTCTGACGGCCCACGCTACAAAGAAGGGATTGTTCTCGGGATGGATCAAGTGGCTGAGCAACTACACGGTGACAGTTTCGAACACAAATCCCGTTTACGCACCAAAGACAGGGCCAACTATCGCAACGGTGCTCGGTATCAGTCCATGGATCGCCTCAATTATCTTCCTTGCGCTCATGCTCTGGTACGCCTTCGGAGTGAAAAACAAGTCCCAGAGGCCTTCCAAATTGAACTGGATCGCTGCTTCTGTTCTCATAGCGATACTCGCACCCATAGCCTGGTGGGCAAGTGCGAGTACAGGAAGAAACTATGGTCTTGGTATCACAGGGGGCTGGATAAATCTGGTTTCTGTTTACGCAAACAACGCCTCTCTGAACTGGGAAGGTGCTGAGATTCTCGGAATAATAATAGGAGCTGCCATATCTGCCATTGCAGGAAAAGAGTTCAAACTGAGAATGCCAAAGAACCCCAAAACCTACGCTCAGGTTCTTCTGGGAGGATTTCTCATGGGATTCGGTGCGGTAACAGCTGGAGGATGTAATATAGGTCATTTCCTCACCGGTGTTCCGACACTGGCCATCTCATCGATAGTAGCATCTATCTTTTTCATTCTCGGAAACTGGACAATGGCCTGGTTCCTGTTTGGAAGACAGAAATGAAACTTCAAGAGGAGGAAAAACTATGAAGATAGGAATACAGGTGATGGTTCCACCCTATACATATGAAGATCTGGATACCGCTATAAAGATCGCTGAAGCCGCAATGGAAAAAGGTCATGAAGTAACACTCTTTCTCTTCGCGGATTCCGTCATTTGTACTAACAAGAACATAAAGCCAATCAAAATCGACAGAAACATTCCACAGAAACTTGTAGAACTGATGCAAAAAGGAAACTTCGAGGTTCACATATGTGGAATATGTATGGACTACAGAGGGATAACCACAGACATGATAATAGAGGGTTCGAAACCGAGCGGTCTTCCAGAACTCGCAAACCTGATTGCCACCTGCGACAGATTCATAAATCTGATGGCTTGAGGTGAGATCATGAAGAAACTTCTGTTTGTAGCCTATCAATCACCGGTTGGAAGTGTCTGGGTCAACGAAGCATTCAGAACTGCCTTTGGAATGTACGGAGAGGATCTGGAACCAAATGTTCTCCTAATTGAAGAGGCTTCTGTTGCGTTATCCAAAAATACGAAGCCGGAGATGCTGGGACTACTTCCTCTCTCGATCTGTCACAAATACATCAAAAGATACGGTACCAAAGTTTACGCAGTCAAACAGCATCTCGAGAAGTACAGGGTAAAAGAACTGGACGAAAATTTCGGGGCAGAAGTGATCGACGAAGCGAATCTCCCAGAATTCTTACACAGTTTCGACTACGTTATATTCATGTGAGGTGATAGGAGATGGCACTCGTACTCGTTAAGTACGGAACGGATCACCCAGTGGAAAAACTCAAAATAAGATCTGCAAAGGCAGAAGATAAGATAGTTCTCATACAAAACGGTGTCTTCTGGGCTCTGGAAGAACTCGAAACACCAGCAAAGGTCTACGCAATCAAGGACGATTTTCTTGCGAGAGGATATTCCGAAGAGGATTCAAAAGTTCCACTGATCACTTACAGTGAATTCATAGATCTTCTGGAGGGTGAAGAGAAATTCATCGGCTGATGAGATTTAGATGTGATAAAATAAGAATACGCTAAGTCAACAGCAGGCCGCGGCTCGTCCGCGGCTTTTGCAGAAGGTGGTAACCCATGGGACAGCGCGGAAGCGTTTTGACACTCTTTAAAACCTTATCGAATCAGACACGACTCGACATCCTGATGCTTTTGAGAGACAGTTGTCTCACCGCTTCAGAAGTGGCGGAGAAGCTGAAGATCAATCCCTCAACCGCTTACAGGTATTTGAACCAGATGGTTAAAGCGGGGATCCTCAAAGTCGTAAAGACACCCGAGGGTGACAGGTACGATTTTTCTTCTGTTCAGGTGTTCAGGATGCTCGAAGCAGCGGTGGAATTGCTCCACGAGAACGAAAAAGAAAAGAAAATTTCCAGTATCATCTCAGTAGAAGAGTCGCCTGGGTCGAAGAAATTTCTCGATATGCGGGGACAAATATGTCCCGTTCCAGAGATCACGACCAGAAAAGAACTGGAAAAACTCCAGCCTGGAGAAACCCTGATCGTGATGTGCGACTATCCACTCTCGGGAGAGAGGATCACAAGTTTCTCTCTGAGGGAAGGCTATGAAGTGGCCACTGAACAGATCGGACCCGTAACCAAGATCTACATAAAGAAACCGCAATCTCTTTAAAAATTGAAAAGGATGGGAAAGAGAAGAGTGAAAATCACAAAAGTGACCAGAACGTGAAGGTAGAGCGTGTTGAGAACGAGTTGCATGTCTTTTTGATTCCTCTCACTTATGAACAGCGGCATTATAAACGGTGGCGGAAGAACCATAAGGGTGATCAGAGTTCGCTCAAATCCTCTGTCAAGATGCAACACCCTCACAAACAGAATCTCACCGATCGCGACGGCAAGAGTAAGTGTAATCATCGTTCTGACGCTTGTGAGGCTGTAAAATCAAACACGTTTTCTCATCACCAAGTGTGTGGGTCTGGCATAGCGAGGTGCCAAAACGAACTTAAGCAAGGACTACCGAACAACAAGGGTGTTGTGAGAAGAAAATGCTATGAGTTTTTGCGCGGTGGGCAAGGAGACAAGCGTATCAAAGCCATAGACTCGGACTGGAAGATCATCTCAGCCCTTCAACGATTTTTTTGAAGCGTACTCGACCAGAGTATTGAATGACGTTCATTTCTTTCTGGAGATGGTATTGCGGTTTTAACCATCTCAAGAATCGGCCATTTCGCTGCCAGGTTTTTGGTTTGAGTGTTTAAGTTATGTTGATTATTACTGCTGATCTGATTTTTGATTAGTGCCACTTTTAATGCCTTGACCACAGTTTATCATCTTTTTCTCGAGATTCTCAACGTCATGAAAAATACTCTTGATCCGGTCAGAAAGTTAGATTATAATTTCAAGCAGAAGAAAGCTGATTTGTATCGAGTCGCTCTTCACGCAAAACTTTGCTGGACCGTTCACGTGAAAATTCTCGGCGATTCTTTGAAAGGGGGTTGTGTCGAGTGGTTACGGGATTCCAGTTTATCCTTGTAGCGATTGCTTTCCTGGCACTCGGGGTCTCAGTGGGTTTATTCGTAAGTACAATGAGAATGAGAAGAAAACGTACTGTAGATCCTAAAAAATCGGCAGCGGAAGAATCGTCGATGGGTATGAGCAATACTACGGAAAAAACACTCAGTTCGTCAAAGGAGCCAGAGAAGGTTGAGAAAGTGATCATAGAAGATGAGTTCAATTCACCAGTACTACAGATTGAACCATACACTGGTGATTATGTTGGGAGATGGGAGAAAGTAGAATTACCGCAAAAGGTCCTCTCGAAACTGTCTGCAGCGTTCTCGAGCATGCCATTGCTGCTTTTCAGCGTTCCTCTATCCTCACCTCGAGTCTACCTGGTGAGATTCAGTCAGCCTTTTGATCATCTCATGCGCTCGAATGGGGTTTATAAAGCTGTAGCACTTAGACCAGATGGTACGATCACAGGGCTTCCCAACGTTTTGTCTCCCGGGTTTTACAGATTCTTAGGTTCGGCAGCAACGGTCTGGGCTATACTGGCGGTGATAACGAGACAGAAATATTTGCACGATATCGAGCAAAGGTTGAAGAAAATCGAAGAGGGTGTTGCTGACATAAAGGAATTTCTTGAAAAAGAGCGGGATACCGGAATTCAGGGTAATCTGCTTTACTTGAAACAGGTATACGAGGCTTTGAAGAACGGAGATCTTTCAGAGTACGATATCAATAGTTTCAATAGCCAACTTGAATCCATAGAAAGGCAATGTCAGCAGGCCGTCTTACATTATCAAATCGATATGGAAAACTGCTTCAAGAAATTGGAAGAATTCGAGATTGGCGCTTGGATTGGAAAGGGACTAAAGAAGCAAGGAGAAGAATTCAGGAAGGTCTTGAACAGTTTTTTCCACTATTCTAAGTATCTTTTGTTGGTCTTTCAAGAAAGGTTAGTCACGATTTATCTTAAGACATTCTTACCAGTTGGTAAATCGATCTTGAGGGTTAGAATCAATGACCTGAAGGAATCACTGAGATTTTTGGAAAGAACAAGAAAGATCGAAGAATTCATAGAGCAAAGTTTAGACAGAATTGAAGAGTTTTGGGCATTGTTCACAAGCGAAAAAACGGAAAACCAGATTAAAAGGTCATTAAGACAGGACGTCAGAAGGAATTTGCGCGAACTTGAAGAAATGAGAGAAAGGCTGTACGAATCCTTAGCTAATTTTGAGGAACGGTTGAACCAGCTTGAGGCGGAAAAACAGGTAAACTTGGTTGTTTTCATGGACCAAGACCACAAGCAGATAAAAGAAGTGCGTATGATTCCCGCCGGCGGTTCAGCATAGGTAGGATAGTTGAACAACGATCGCTGCTGTGTGGGCTTCAAAAGATGAGCCCAGGGTTGTCTGTCTCAACTTCTAATCCTGTCCAGGTCGGCGCGCATGAATAGCAGTAGGTAATAAACCGGCTCGTCACGGCCTTCAACGTAGATCCAGCGGGACATCTTCAAAAATTCTTCGGCGTCGATCAGGTTCTGCACGTGTTCCGCTTCCTGCCGGGTGCAGGGTTCTATGACCTGCTCGATCCTGGAAATCTTTGCATCCTTCAAACTGTTGAAGAACAGTTTGGCGAGGGATTTTGTCAAATCTTCGTTTTCGAACGATTTTGAAACCTCAGGATGGAAGTAGGACTTTTCCACCACGATGGGGCCTTCGTCGACGTACCTGAGCCGCCACCCCAGTACGGTTGAAGGACCAGACCAAAACTGCCAGGCTGTGTCTGCAACAGGTTGTTGCAACTGTATCGAGTATTGCCGAACAGACGAATTTACTTGCCCTCAATGCCGCCATAGAAGCTGCAAGGAGTGGAGAAGCCGGAAGAGGTTTTGCAGTGGTTGCTGATGAAATCAGAAAGCTTGCCGAAGAGAGTCGAAGCTCCTCTTCAAAGATAGCAGAATATCTATCGACCATAAACACGGGTATTCGACGATACAGAATTTCTTCTCCCAGTTGAAGGTTGTTCTCGATAGTGTGAACGAAACCATAAATCTACTTTCGATGATTAAGGAAAACTTCGAGGACATGGTGCTGTGAATCTGCGGAAAAACCCACAATACGGGGAGCCTCTGGCTCCTCTTTTTCTTAATCACAACAGGACTTTTTCTCTCTCTTCATTCCATACATCTCTTCGTCCGCTTTTTGAAGGAATTTCAAATAGTTGTCACCTGGATTGAGTTCAGCCACACCGTAGCTGATATCGACATCCACTCCCAGTTCATTCGAGTTTCTGATTTTCTCCCTTATCCTCGAAGCGACCCGTTCTGCTTGTTGTTTGCTGGTGTTGTAAAGGACAACTAAAAATTCATCCCCACCGTAGCGCACTGCAAAATCCGAAGAGCGAATCGAATCGCTAATACATCTTGCAACGAATTTGAGCACCTTATCTCCGGTTAAATGTCCGTATGTGTCGTTGATCTGTTTGAAATCGTCAACATCGATCATTATGAAAGACAGCGGAACGTTCTGGAACTGCGCTTTTCGAACTTGATCCTGAATCCACTCGTTGAAAAACGCCCTGTTGAAGAGCCCTGTTAAACTATCGCGATGAGCGATTTCCTTGAGTTTTTCTTTTTCTTCGTGAAGTTCAAACAATAGAGCTCGAACAGGATTCGCCAAAGCGTTCACTATCATTCCCCTCAAAATCACCATGTACGAGAGAAATCTGAAAACATGTCCCAGGAAATTGAAAAAACCATAGACATCTGAATACAGTGTGAAAGAGAGCTCTCCAAAGATCGTGAGAATTACTGCAGCTACGAGAGGTTTTCGGAATGTAGAGATCGAGATATCTTTACTTCTGAGCGTTCGAACAAGCACCGCAAGTAGAACAAAAATTATGATGTACTCCATTGATATTTTGAACTCTGTTAAACCGAAACCTTCGATGAAACAGTCTGGGAAAACTCCAGTCCAGATGGATGTGATCAGAAATGTGGTCAGAGGGCCGAACAGAAAAAACAATGTTCTCTCGCTGAGCTTAGGAAAATACAGGATCAGAACAAAACCGAGTGTTTCAAGCAATCTTCCTGCGATCCAAAACTGGGTGGGCTGGTTTGACGTCCAGTTTGGAAAAACTCCCATACCCTTATACGCAAGCGTATGAAGGAAGTCGACAATTGCAACGAATATATAAACGATTCCAAACTTTATGAAGATTCTGTTTTGATTGAATCCACGTGTGGCATACGCTATTAAACCAATCGACAGACCGGTAAATATCGCAAAGAACTCTATTACTGTATGATAAAGCAGGTAGTTTATCCTTGAGAGAAAAAACAGCGCAGCGAGAACTGGTATGTAAATGAAAATGAATCTTTTGGTGATCGCTTTCAAAGCCAATCCCCTCCACACAAAAGTGAATCACAGGAAATTATATCATGGTGAGAGGACCGCATGTACCTGCTTTTTTCACTCCAGAATTAAACGGTAGATGTTTCTCAAATCGCGGTGTCGTAAAATTGACATTTTACGACACCAAAGTCTTCCTCCCAAAAATATAAATCTGAATTTACTAAATTCACATTTAGCAAATCATCATTTATAATTTTTATTGTAAGGAATCTCAAGGGGGAATGGGCATGCTGATTGACAGGGAAAGGGAATGTGAGTTTTTAAGAAGAAAGATTTCAAGCAACAAATCAGAACTTTTGATCATCAGTTGTTGAAAAACTGAGCCACGGTATCACCGAGATAGACATCGACTCGATCAACAACCAGAAACTCCACCAGATGCCGTATGGAAAGTTTCTCAGCAAACTGAAGTACAAAGCCGATCAAGTAGGAATCAGAGTTATTGAAGTGCTCGAAACGCACACCTCACAGACATGTTCTATATGCGGTGCTGTGGACAGATGAAGCCGAGGTTTGTACGTTTGCAAACACTGTGGTTCGGCGATGAACAAGGATGTAGAGATAGATATCGTAGGAATAAAAGGAAACACCCTATACGTTGGCGAATGTAAGTGGTCAAACAAGAAAATAGATGTTCGTGTTCTGGATCGATTGAGAAGCAAAGTTCCATACCTTCTAAAGGATCTTCAAGTAGATAATCTCTCCGTTGTTTACTATCTCTTTTCCAGAAGTGGTTTCGATGGACTAAAAGAGACCGAAGAAGTGAAACTGGTCGAACTCAAAGATCTGTTTCGGTGAGGTCTTCCCATTCACTCTTCAGCAAGCCCATCACGATAACGTCGTGATACCTTCCTTCTCTGAAAAGTTCTTGTCTTAAGATACCCTCCACTTTGAAGCCTATTTTCTCGTAAACTCTCTTTGCCCGCTCGTTGAAACTGAACACGTGGAGCTTGATCTTGTTCATATTCATCTCGTTGAAAATGAACCGCACCAGTACCCTCATAGCGTCCGTTCCATATCCCTGGCTCCAGTAAGGCCTCCCCAGAAATATGCCGACCTCTGCCACAGAGTTTTTCCAGTCGATTTTGTTAATGCTGCATCCCCCTATGTACTCTCCATCACTCAACTTCTCGATGGCGAACGAGTAGGAATCTGTGCTGAAGGGATTCAAACTTTGGTACCATTTTTCTTCGTCTTCTTTTCTCCACGGAAAAGGAATACCCGGAACGAGGCACTTCTTCACTTCAGGATCGTTGGCGAATTCCAGGGCTTTCTCTATGTCTTCTTTTCTGTAGGCCCTGAGCCTCACCAGCTTTCCTTCAAACATAGAATCCCTCCGTTCGTTTTTTGATTTATAGTGTAACATAAATTATTGGGAAGGTGATCTTCGGTGGACGAATACCTGGAGTACCTCAAAGTGGTTAAAAAAAGAAGCGAAAGGACGCTGTATCAATACAGATCTATTCTAAGAGAATTCACCAGGTTCGAGCCCATCACTCCAGAAACCTGGAAGGAGTATCTCAACACAATATCGAAGAACGCTCCCGCTACCCAGAGGAACAAGCTCGTCGTTGTGAAGAACTACCTGAACTGGAGAGCGGATAGAGGACTGCTGAACGCGGAAGAGCGCTTCTGGAACGAAGCAGAGCCTCCCCGTCATACGGTGTTACCAAAAGCCATTGAACTCGATGAAGTCCGTCGTATTATCGAAGCGTGTGACAACCCTCTGTACAGAGCGATATTCAAAGTGCTCGCCAATACCGGGATGCGAGTATCGGAGATTGTGAATCTGTCAGTTCACGATATTTCGGTGAACGAAACTGCCAGGATAAGAATAAAGGGAAAGGGAAACAAGGAAAGAATCATCAACGTCTCAAAGGAACTGGTAGAAGAACTCATGAATTCCGGCTTTTTCGAGAAGAAACCTTCCGTTCGATCGATACAGAGAGCCGTCAAAAGATACGCAAGGAAAGCGGGTATAAAGAAAAAAGTGACTCCCCACATATTCAGACATTCTTTCGCTGTGGCGCTGATTGAACGAGGTGTTCCCCTGAACAAGATTCAGGCCCTTCTGGGTCACGCAAACATCTCCACCACTTCTATATACCTAAAGATAGCAAGTGAAGGAATTGAGATTCCAAAAATTATTTAATGAAATAAATGACAATAACGATTTTGAAACAAAGAAGATATTAATATTTGCTAATCTAAACTAATATTAAACAATATACTCTTTGTTATTTAATTTACCCTAAATTTTACTATTCAATATTTATAATTATGTACAACTTGATTGCGTAAACTAATATTACTGGAACATTGCCAGAACATTACTTTGACATACCCTCTATCGTCCTGTTCAGCTTTCCGCTGGCAAAACCTTCCAGATCCAGCGTCACAAAAGAAAAACCGATCTTCTGAAGTGCCAATACAATATCTGTTCTTTTGCCCATGAGGAGTTCCATCTCATCTCTTCCCACTTCGACAACAGCGGTTTTGTACGGGAAAAATCTCACCCTCACCTCTCTGAATCCCAGTTCTCTGAGAAAGTTCTCCGCTTTTTCCACCATTCGAACGCGCTCTTCGTTCAATCCAAATCCGTAAGGAAACCTCGAACACAGACAGGCCATGGCGGGTTTGTCCCAAGTTGGAAGCCCCAGCTTCTTGGAGTACTCTCTTATCTCTTCCTTCGTCACTTCAAAATCTATGAAGGGATGCCAGATGCCGTCTTCCGTGGATGCCTTCACTCCCGGCCTGTAATCCTGAAGGTCTGAAAAATTCAACCCATCAGCTATCACATCGAAACCATTCTCCCTTGCCCAGTTCTTTACGATGTTGTCTCTCAGCTTTCTGCACAGGTAACACCTGTCTGGAGGATTCTCTATGAGGTGTCTGCTCTTGAGCTCGTTCAGTTCGATGAATTCATGCCTTATTCCAATGAGATTTGCCAGATTCTTCGCTTCTTCTATCTCTTTTCTTGGAATCACCGGGGAGTCTATCGTGAGTGCCACGGCGTTTTTTCCCAGCACTTCACGTGCCAGTTTCGCTAAAAGGGTGCTGTCGACCCCACCGGAGAACATGACGACGAGTTTTTTCTTGCTTTTAATAGCTTCACTTATTCTCTGAAGTTTATCCATCTTTCCTTATCCTCCTTAAAATTCTCACGGCGGCCGCTGCGGCTCCAACGGTGTTCCCTATGTTCACCACAACAAGACCCGGAACACACGTTTGAAGCATCGTGGAAAGCGCTCCCAGTCCCTCTCCACCGAATCCATAACCAACGGGTGTGGGAACGGCTATCACCGGAAGATCTGTGAGAGAAGCTATGAGAGAAGGAAGAATTCCTTCCATTCCGGCAAAGACTATGAGAAGGTCAGAATCTTCTGTCTTGCTGAGTGCGTAAAAGGATCTGTGTATCCCCGCAACTCCCGCGTCGTAAACCTTCTGAACGTTGACACCGAGTTCTTCAAGTATGAGAGAAGTCTCCTCGGCGAAGGGAACATCAGAAGTTCCAGCAGTTATCACTCCAACTTTTCCGTTCAACTTTTCCAGAGTTGTATTTTCTCTCTTTAAAACCACGAGTCTCCCAGCTTCTTTTATCACGTAGCCAAAAAATCTATCTTTCAACTCCCGTTTTTTCTCCTCGTCCAGACCGGAGACAAAGGCGATTCCCTTTCTCTCTAAAAACTTCTCCACAGCGGCTATCGTCTGCTCCTTAGTTTTCCCCAGTGCAAAGACGATTTCGGGAAATCCCTGCCTTTTGTCTCTTTCCATGTCGAGCATCAACTCGTTTGTTCTTTCAAAAAATTTGCTCAAAATCTTCTCTTCCGCTTCTTGAATGGTTATCTCACCACTTGCGAGAGATCTCAGTACATCTTCAAACATCGTTTCGAACCTCCGAAACACTCTTGTAGACCGCTCTGTATACTTCTTTGAGAGGAATTCCTTTCTCCTGTGCAACCTTCTTGCAAGCCTCGTACTCTGGTGAGATGTTCACGATCTCCGAATCGAAACTCGCTATCTTGACTGGAATCTCCCCGTATTCGGTCTTTACCGTCTTCAATGTGCGGGTCGCTTCTACCTTTTCGGGATAGAAAACCCTCGCACCTATGCTGGTGCTTTCTTTGAAGAGCAGTTTCAGGATCTCATCTTTTTTCGACTCGTGACAGAGAACAGAAACCTTGACAGCCGGACGGTTCTTCTTCATGTATATGGGTGTGAAGAAGACATCCTTTGCCCCCGCTTCAAACAGTCTCTCCATGAGATGACCGAACAGCTGTGGATTCATATCGTCCACATTCGTTTCTATGAGAACATCTCCGGTTCTTTCGGAGGGTTCGATGTAACCGAGATACCCCCTCAAAACGTTCGGTATTTCGAGATCCATCGTCCCAGCTCCGTATCCCACTTTTTCTACTCTCAAGATCGGTGTCCTGAACTCGTCAACCAGGATCTTCAAGATCACTGCTCCCGTCGGCGTGACCAGTTCCGCGCGCACTTTCTGATCCATATAGATCGGAATGCCTTTCAGCAGCTCAGCGGTGGCTGGAGCGGGAACCGGGTATCTGCCGTGTTCTGTCATCACAAAACCGCTTCCCGTGTTGACAGTGCCACAGAAAACCTTCTCTACTTCGAGAAGCTCCAATCCAACTACAGCTCCCGCGATCTCTATCACAGCGTCCATGGCCCCAACTTCGTGGAAATGAACCTTTTCTTTTGAGAGGCCGTGGATCTTGCTTTCCGCTTCTGCGAGAGCTTCAAACATCCTTATCGCTTTCTCTTTCAAAGGATCTTCGAGTCTGCTGAGTACTTCAACGATCTCGGAGAGATGTCTTCCATGGTGATGGTGGTGATCATGATCCGACACAATGTGATCCTCGTGGTGCTCTTTTCTAGGGAAAACAACGTCAACTTTTGTGGCGGTTACTCCTTTTTTGTTTACCTTTTTCACCACGAGATCGAATTCGACGTTGAGCTTTTCAAGACGGGATTTTATCTTTTCTGGATCCACCCCAAGATCGACCAAAAGGCCAAGGAACATGTCCCCAGATATCCCTGAGAAAGGATCGAGATATAGTATCCTCATCGTATTCGCACCTCCATATCTTTTTTAAGTAAGTATACACTAATTCTTGATGCGAACTAAGTAACAGTTGATTTAAATTGGGAAGCTTCGAAGCATCCTTGCCGCAAAATAATAATGGAGAACCCAACAAGGAGGGCATGTACAATGCGCTGGGAAGAGGTTGAACCGGTTGTTCGAGAACTTCTGGATTTTCAGATCAGTTCTCCTGAAGAATTCAGAACCTTCATCAACAAAGTGACGGACTTCTTCGACCGGGTAAGAGAAGAACACGGATGGCTCTACATCAAAATGACTGTGAACGCAGACAAGGAAGAGTTCGCAAAAGCTTACGAGGAGTTCCAAAAAGAGATCGTGGCAAAACTCAAGCCTTACGAACAGAAGATAAAAGAGAAAATCGTAGAAAACGAACACTTCGCTCCGCGTGGTTACGAACACATGATAAAGGTGATCAAAAACGATGTGGAACTGTTCAGAGAGGAAAACGTTCCTCTTCAGGTGAAAGAGAGTATCCTCTCTAGAAACTACGGCACGATCGTGGGAAACATCGAAGTCGATTTCGAAGGAGAGAAAAAGACGCTTCAGCAGCTTTCCGTGTACCTGAGAGATCCCGACAGATCTACGAGGGAACTCGCCTGGAGGAAAAGGTACGAAGGAATCTGGGAAGTACGGGACAAGCTCAACAAACTCTTCGACGAACTCAAAGAAATCAGGCACCAGCAGGCCCTGAACGCGGGTTTTTCCAACTACAGAGATTACATGCACAGACTTAAGAGCAGGTTCGAATACACCCCGGAAGACCTGTACCGTTTCCACGAAGCGGTGGAAAAAGAAGTCGTTCCCTATCTGGTGGAAAGAACAAAAATCAGGCAGAGAAAGCTGGGAATCGAAAGCGTCAGACCCTGGGATACAGCGGTAGATGTGGATGGAAAGGTCTTGAAACCTTTTTCCTCAGTGGAAGAATTCATGGAAAAAACCGAGAGAGCACTCAAAAGGTTGAACCCCACCTTCGCGGAAAGATTTCGCCTCATGAGGGAAAAGAATCTCCTTGACCTTGAAAACAGAAAAGGAAAAGCTCCTGGTGGATACAACCACACGCTTCCAAAGACGGGAGCTCCCTTCATCTTCATGAACGCGGTGGGACAACCGGGGGATGTGAGGACGATCTTTCACGAACTGGGACACTCGATGCACTCGTTTGAAACGCTGAGCCTTCCGGTCTTTTACAGACCGCATAGAATGGAAGTTGCGGAGCTCGCCTCCATGTCGTTGGAACTCATCTCCATGGAATACTGGGACGAGTTCTACACCGACCCCGAGGATCTGAAAAAGGCAAAGATCGAAGAACTCGAAGGTGCACTCTACTTTCTGCCGTGGTGCATGATCGTGGACGCCTTCCAGCACTGGATCTACACCAACCCAGATCACACACCAAAAGAAAGGGACGAGTACTTCGCTTATTTGATGGACAGATTCAACCCGGGAGTGGACTGGAGCGATCTGGACGAAGAAAAGAAAACGAGGTGGCTCTTTCAGCTTCACATCTTCGAAGTACCTTTCTACTACATCGAGTACGGCATAGCACAGATAGGAGCCCTGGCAATTTACAGGAACTACATAGAAGATCCAGAAAAAACACTGAAAGACTATCAGAGATTTTTATCCGTGGGATGTTCGATGCCGGTGGACGAAGTTTATAAAACCGCGGGAATAGAGCTCAAATTCTCGAGGGATTACATAAGAGAGATCGTGGATTTTGTGGCAAAACAGATCGAAGAAATAGAAAAATGAAGCCCTGGCAATGCCAGGGCTTTTCACCATCCCCTCGAAGCACCTCCACCACCGGAAGATCCTTCACCGAATCCCCCAAAACCTCCTGATCCACCTCTGGAACCACCGAACCCACCAGGAAACCTTGGGCCTCTGTACCAGCGCCTTCCTCTTCCCATGATGGAAGAGAAGATGATGAACGCGATGACAATTACAATGATCGAAATACCGCTGATGTCCGTTCCTCTTTCAGGAAGATCAGAAGTCCCGGTGAGTTCCACTCCGTACTCTTTCGCCACCTCGTTCGCGATGGCAAGGTAGCCGTAATAGATCCCTTTCGAGTACTCTCCGTTTTTGAAATAGGGAATCACGTATTCATCGAGGATCCTTCCCGCTTTTCCATCTGGAATGGCACCTTCCAGACCGTAACCAACTTCTATTCTCACCTTTCTGTCGTTCATGGCAACGAGGAGCAGCACACCGTTGTTCTTCTCTTTTTGTCCTATTCCCCACTCTCTGAAAAGCCGATTCGCATACTCTTCGACCGTGAGGCCGGAGAGGGAAGGTACAACGACAACCACCACCTGGGCTGTCGTTTTGTTTTCCAATTCTTTTCCAACGGAGATGATCTTTTCCACGGTAGTTTTATCGAGAACACCTACGTAGTCGTTCACGTACTTGTACGGGGTCGGCTTTGGAAATTCAACTGAAAGCAAAAGAACCGATGAAACAATGAAAATCAACAGAAAGATCTTTCTCATCAGAACTTCACCTCGGGAACTTCCTCGGCTCCCGGTTTCGCTTCAAAGTACTGCTTTTCTTCGAATCCGAACATCTTCGCGAAGATCACACCGGGGAATTTTTTTATAGCGGTGTTGTATTTCTTCACCGCTTCGTTGTAGTCTCTTCTTGCAACGGCGATTCTGTTCTCTGTTCCGGCGAGCTCATCCATGAGCTGTCGGAAGTTTGCGTCTGCCTTCAGATTTGGATAGTTCTCGGCTATGGCAAGTAGTCTCGAAAGGGCCGAAGAAAGCTCTGCATCGGCCTGAGCACTTTCCTGAGGAGTTTTCGCACCTATCAACTTCGCTCTGGCGTTCGCTATTTCTTCGAGTATCTCTTTTTCATGCGCGGCGTAGCCCTTTACAGTTTCAACGAGATTTGGAATGAGATCTGCCCTTCTTTGAAGTTGATTCTGGATCTGGCTGTACTTTTCCTGAACTTCCTGCTCAAGGGAAACAAGGTAGTTGTAGTATCCCACAGTTGTTCCAATGATGACAACTACCAGTACGAGTATCACTATCAGTACGATCAGACCTCTTTTCACTCGGATCCCTCCTTCCATTTACTCATGTTACCATGAAATTCTATATTATGAAAATTCTCGTTCATGGATATTATCCAAAAAATTCATTTATCATCGATTAATAAGAATTATTGGGTTTTATGATCGAGATTCTTTGTTTTTCTCTCGTTGACTTTTCATTTTCCTTCGTGTTACCATTCTTGTGAAAACGATTTCGAAAACGATTTCATCAAGACACAAGGGAGGATGTTTCTAGTGATTTCCGTCGTGGGGAGTTCAAACATAGATATCGTTCTGAAGGTTGATCACTTCACAAAACCTGGTGAAACCCAGAAAGCGATAGAGATGAACGTTTTTCCGGGTGGAAAAGGGGCGAATCAGGCTGTAACAGTCGCAAAAATTGGAGAGAAAGGATGCCGTTTTGTAACGTGCATTGGAAACGATGATTACTCTGATCTGCTCATAGAGAATTACGAAAAACTCGGAATAACTGGATATATAAGAGTTAGTCTTCCTACAGGAAGAGCGTTCATAGAAGTCGATAAAACAGGACAAAACAGGATCATCATCTTTCCTGGAGCGAACGCCGAACTGAAAAAAGAATTGATTGATTGGAATACGCTCTCTGAAAGTGATATCCTTCTCCTTCAAAACGAAATTCCTTTTGAAACCACCTTGGAATGTGCGAAAAGATTCAATGGAATTGTGATCTTTGACCCCGCACCCGCGCAGGGAATAAACGAAGAAATCTTTCAGTACCTGGACTATCTCACACCGAATGAAAAAGAGATCGAAGCCCTGTCGAAAGATTTCTTCGGTGAGTTTTTGACGGTTGAGAAAGCCGCTGAGAAGTTTCTGGAACTCGGCGTCAAGAATGTGATAGTGAAGCTCGGTGACAAAGGAGTACTTCTTGTGAACAAAAATGAAAAGAAACACTTTCCGACCTTCAAAGTAAAGGCTGTGGACACAACAGCGGCGGGGGACGTGTTCAATGGAGCTTTTGCCGTTGCTCTGTCTGAGGGAAAAAATCCCGAAGAGGCGGTAATCTTTGGAACGGCAGCAGCGGCCATATCGGTAACAAGGTTGGGAGCTCAAAGTTCTATTCCAGCGAGAGAAGAAGTAGAGGCGTTTTTGAAGAATTTATGAGGGGGCAGAATCATGAAAAAGGTTGGTATTTTGAATTCGGAAATTTCTAAGATTGTAGCGGATATGGGACACATGGATACATTAGCCGTTGTGGACTTAGGATTTCCTATCCCGCAGGGAGTAAAAAAAGTAGATCTGGTGGTTGATAGAGGAAAGCCTGGCTTGATGGAAGTTATAGAAATTCTTCTTCGGGAGTTAAAGGTGGAGAGAATAATCCTTGCAAAGGAGATGGATGAGAAGAGTATACAAACTAAACAGGAACTTCTGAAACTTATAGAGAAAATGAATGGACCAGTTGAAGTCGTTACAGTTCCTCATAAGGAGTTTAAGGAAATGTCGAAAAACGTGAAGGGGATTATCAGAACAGGAGCGGACATTCCTTATTCCAATGTAATACTTGTGGGAGGGGTTATCTTCTAAATTTGAAAAGAAGAAAATACTGTTTTTACCTCAAATTTCCTTAGGGAGGTGGGTTTTATGAAGAAGAGCTTGTTTGTGGTGTTGGTATTGGTTGGATTGTTACTGGTTTCCTTCACAGGTTTGGCACAGGAACAGCAGAAACCAAAAGGAAAGATGGCTATTGTGATCTCCACACTTAACAATCCATGGTTTGTTGTCCTCGCTGAAACAGCGAAGCAAAGAGCAGAACAACTCGGCTATGAAGCTACTATCTTTGATTCTCAGAATGACACAGCTAAGGAGTCGGCTCACTTCGATGCGATCATAGCTGCCGGATATGATGCCATCATCTTCAATCCCACCGATGCGGATGGATCGATAGCAAACGTGAAGAGAGCGAAAGAAGCAGGCATACCTGTCTTCTGTGTAGACAGGGGAATTAACGCAAGAGGACTGGCGGTAGCACAAATTTATTCAGATAACTACTATGGTGGTGTGCTTATGGGTGAATACTTTGTAAAGTTCCTCAAAGAGAAATATCCAGATGCAAAAGAAATCCCATATGCGGAGCTTCTCGGAATACTCAGTGCACAACCCACCTGGGATAGATCAAATGGATTCCACAGCGTTGTAGATCAATATCCCGAGTTCAAGATGGTGGCACAGCAATCCGCAGAATTTGACAGAGACACAGCTTACAAAGTCACAGAACAGATTCTCCAGGCACATCCTGAAATTAAAGCCATATGGTGCGGAAACGATGCTATGGCACTCGGTGCTATGAAAGCATGTGAAGCTGCAGGAAGAACCGATATCTACATTTTTGGATTCGATGGAGCAGAAGACGTGATAAATGCCATCAAAGAAGGAAAGCAGATCGTAGCAACTATCATGCAATTCCCGAAACTTATGGCAAGATTGGCAGTTGAATGGGCTGACCAGTACCTCAGAGGTGAAAGAAGCTTCCCGGAGATTGTACCTGTCACTGTTGAGCTGGTGACAAGAGAAAACATCGATAAGTACACTGCTTACGGCAGAAAAGAAGAATAATCACTGAGCTAATCTAGACAGGGGGACCCGCGACCTATGAGCGGGTGCCCCCTTTTAGAAAGGAGGATGGAATTTGAAATCGAAGTTAACTAAAAGAAAAGTTATTTCCATGATTGTTGTCTTCTTTATCTTACTTCTGATCTATCTTTCGTGTGATGTCATTCCTATAGAAGAAATGGAGAAAGGCTTCGATCCCAAAAGATACGCCAGAGAATTATGGTTCAAGCTCCAAGACATGATGAACGAGGGACTTGGTTATGATGCGGTGGAAGTTTTAAATACATTGGACGAAAATCCTGAACTTGCTCATCAAAAGTTTGCTAAGGTAGTTGGCGTTTCAAATTACAGATATTACATCATACAGGGTGTAGGAGAAATTGTTGAAATAAAAGACGATGGAATACTCGTTAAAGTCAGAGAAAACCGCAAAGTTCCAGATTTGTTTCTAAGTAATCACATTTTTGGCAATGGAATAGTCAACGCTACTGGTATTGCAAAAATGGAAGATTTTGATAGAATCATTGATTTCAACCTCACTGCCACGGAGCTGAACAAAATAGTGAAAGAAGAGGTGGTCAATTCTTTCTTAAAACAACTCTCGAAAGGAGCAGGCAGCGTGGGTTCTCTTGTTAGATTCATAGCCGTTTTTACTCTACTCAAAGATGAAGAAATTAAGTATCCAATAGAAGCGATTCCGCTTTATCTGGAAATTCAGGGAGGTTTTTGATATGATGCTCAACACAGAAAAAGAAAGGGAAGTATTGCTGGAAGCCAGAAATATTACCAAAACTTTTCCGGGAGTAATCGCTGTCAATAATGTAACTCTTCAAATATATAAAGGGGAAGTTTGCGCTCTGGTTGGAGAAAACGGAGCTGGCAAATCCACTCTCATGAAGATTTTGGCCGGGGTATATCCGGATTACGAGGGACAGATCTTTCTGGAAGGAAAAGAGGTTCGATTCAGGAATCCAAGAGAAGCCCAGGAGAATGGAATCGCCTTAATTCCTCAAGAACTAGATCTTGTACCTAATCTTAGTTCAGCTGAAAATATCTTTCTCTCCAGAGAACCGGTCAACGAGTTTGGTGTGATTGAATACCAGAAAATGTTTGAACAAGCTTCAAAATTATTTTCAAAGCTAGGAGTTAATATCGATCCAAAAACAAAAGTGGAAGATCTGAGCACTAGTCAACAACAAATGGTAGCTATTGCTAAAGCACTTTCACTTGACGCCAAAATAATCATCATGGACGAACCAACCTCTGCCATAGGTAAACGTGAAACTGAACAACTGTTCAATATTATAAGATCTTTAAAAAATGAAGGAAAATCTGTGATTTACATTTCTCATCGATTAGAGGAAATATTCGAAATAGCTGACAGGGTTGTTGTGATGAGAGATGGTAGAAAGGTAGGAGAGGGTCCCATAGAAGAATTTGATCATGATAAACTTGTTAGATTAATGGTAGGAAGAAGTATAGATCAGTTTTTTATAAAAGAACGTGCGACAATAACAGACGAAATTTTCAGAGTGGAAGGTATTAAACTGTGGAGTTTGGACAGAAAGAAACTTTTAGTTGATGATGTGAGTTTTTACGTCAGGAAGGGAGAAGTATTGGGAATATATGGATTAGTCGGCGCTGGAAGAACAGAACTTTTGGAGGCTATATTCGGCGCCCATCCAGGTCGTACAGAAGGAAAGGTATTCATTGGAGGAAAAGAAATAAAAATTCACTCTCCTAGGGACGCTGTAAAGAATGGGATAGGATTAGTCCCAGAGGATAGAAAAACTGCAGGACTGATTCTTCAAATGTCTGTTTTGCATAATATAACCCTCCCTTCAGTGGTAATGAAACTTATCGTTAGAAAATTTGGATTAATAGATAGTCAACTCGAAAAAGAAATCGTTCGTTCGTTTATAGAAAAATTAAACATTAAAACTCCTTCACCCTATCAAATCGTGGAGAACCTCAGTGGAGGAAACCAGCAAAAAGTAGTTCTGGCAAAATGGCTTGCAATAAAACCAAAGGTACTTCTCTTAGATGAACCTACCAGAGGAATTGATGTAAACGCAAAGAGTGAGATTTACAAACTCATAAGTGAAATGGCTGTTTCAGGAATGGGTGTAGTTATGGTTTCCTCTGAACTTCCAGAGATACTTGCCATGTCCGACAGAATTCTTGTTATGTCTGAGGGGCGGAAAACAGCTGAGTTTCTCAGAGAAGAAGTCACCGAGGAAGATCTTCTGAAAGCAGCAATCCCCAGAAGTGTGAAGGTAGAAACAACACAAAGGGAGGAGTGAGTAAAAGATGCAGGTCGAGAGATCCAGAGCGAAGATTTCGTGGTATCAAAGGATATCTCGCTATCAGTCGATTTTCATACTTCTTGGTCTTATCGTCTTGTTCAGTTTTCTGTCCAATCGATTTCTCACTCTTGAAAATTTCTGGATCATTCTCAGACAAACAGCTGTTAACCTCTGTATAGCTGTGGGTATGACGTTTGTCATTCTCACGGGAGGAATAGATCTATCTGTTGGTTCTATCCTTGGATTCTCGGGGGCTGTAACCGCAAAACTTTTGAAGTATGGTCTGATACTAAGTGCGTTTGGTGTCGTGCTCAAGTTCAATCCTCTTGGTGCATCAATAATTGGAGTCTTGGCTGGTTTTGCAATAGGATTGTTCAATGGGTTTATTATCACAAGATTCAATATTCCCCCATTTGTGGCCACACTGGGAACAATGACAGCAGTTAGAGGATTCATCATGCTTCTGACTAAAGGACATCCTATAACGCGATTGGGTGATAGTTTTGACTTCATAGGTTCTGGGTGGTTTTTAGGGATTCCAATGCCAGTCTGGATAGCCGCTATAGCCACAGGAGTAGGCATTTTTATTCTCAGAAAAACTCAGTTTGGAAGATATGTATATGCTGTTGGAGGTAATGAAAAAGCAGCAGTTCTCTCTGGTGTGAATTCAAAACTGACGAAACTCTGGGTGTACGCGATATCGGGTATCCTCTCGGCTGTTGCAGGTCTAATAGTTACCGCCCGTTTAGATTCAGCCCAGCCAAATGCTGGTTTGATGTACGAGCTAGATGCAATAGCCGCAACAGTTATTGGAGGAGCCTCTCTTTCAGGTGGAAAAGGAACTCTCATAGGAACTGTTGTAGGTGCATTGATAATTGGTGTTTTGAACGATGGGTTGGTACTCGTTGGTGTTTCTCCTTTCTGGCAACAGGTTGCAAAGGGATTCATAATAATAGCTGCTGTGATAGCAGAAAAACTCGGTAGAGGGGAAAAGGAGTGATCAAAGAGTGGGTGCATTGACCAGACACGAGGTTCTTGAACTGAAAAGAAAAGCTATCGAAATAAGAAAGATGATTCTCGATATGATCTACAAGGCAAAGTCAGGGCATACCGGCGGTTCCTTATCGAGCGTGGAAATCCTGGTAACACTCTTTTACAAAATTCTCAGAGTGAAACCGGAAGATCCGAACTGGGAAGACAGAGACAGGTTTATTCTGAGCAAGGGTCACAGCGTTGAAGCATATTACGCAGTCTTAGCTGATAAAGGATTTTTCCCGAAAGAAGAACTCGAGACGTACTGCAAGTACGGTTCTAGGCTCACAGGACATCCCACCAGAAAAGTCCCAGGGGTTGAGGTGAACACCGGTGCGCTTGGTCATGGTCTTGCCATCGGGGTTGGTATGGCTTTAGCAGGAAAAATGGATGGTAAAGACTACAAGGTTTACGTTTTGATGGGAGACGGGGAGCTGGATGAAGGAAGCGTCTGGGAAGCAGCACAGGTGGCGTCCCACTATAGTCTTGATAATTTGATAGGCATAGTTGATAGGAATCGTCTTCAGATATCTGGCCACACAGAAGAAGTCTTGAAACTGGAACCACTCTCAAAAAGATGGGAAGCATTTGGCTGGAACGTGCTGGAAGTTGATGGTCACGATTTTGAGTCACTTTACAAAACGTTTGTCTCCATACCTAGAGAAACTGGGAAACCACATTTGATAATCGCAAACACGATAAAAGGAAAAGGAATCTCCTTCATTGAAGGAAGAGTAGAATGGCACCACAAGGTTCCAAGTGATGAAGAATACAGGAAAGCCATCGAAGAGTTAGAAGAACAGCTGAAAACGCTAGAAGAAGGTGATATGGTATGAAAGTTGCTCTCAGAAAGACAATAGGTGAAAGATTGCTAGAACTTGCGAAGCAGGATGAAAAGATCGTGGTTGTAACCTCTGATGCACGGGGATCCGCGGCCATTGCGGACTTTTTCAAAGTATTTCCAGAAAGATCAATAGAAGTCGGAATAGCTGAGCAGACAGCAGCTGGAGTAGCCGCCGGTCTTGCCCTCTGCGGAAAGAAGGCCTGGGTCTTTGGACCTGCATGCTTCTATTCCGCAAGAAATTTAGAGCAGATAAAAAACGACATTGCCTACTCGGATGCCAATGTGAAAATCGTGGCAGTCAGTGGAGGGGTCAGCTATGGCCCTCTGGGAAGTACACACCATGCTCTCCACGACGTAGCTGTTATGAGAGCCATTCCCAACCTGAAAGTATTGCTTCCCAGTGATGCTGTTCTTGCAGCTGCCATCTTGGAACAGTTACTGAAAGATGAGAAACCCGTATACATGAGAACGGGAAGGAATCCGGTACCTGTGATCTATTCACGAGACGAAAAATTCGAGGTAGGAAGAGCAATAACATTGAAAGAGGGCAATGATATCACAATAATAGCAACAGGAGAAGTCGTGTGGAGAGCTTTGGAAGCGGCAAAGATTCTTGAAAAGGAAGGAATAAGTGCAAGGGTGATTGATATGTTTACCGTTAAACCCCTGGATGAAGAAGCAGTTTTCAGAGCTGCTCGAGAAACAGGAAGAATAGTAACCGTTGAGGAACATAGCATTTTTGGAGGTCTCGGTGGAGCGGTTGCAGAATTCCTTTCTCAAAATTTACCTACTCCTATGAAAATCCTTGGGATACCCGATGAGTATCCGGTTACAGGAACGCAGGATGAAGTTTTAAAACACTACGGCCTTGCGCCAGAGGGGATTGCAAAAACTGTCTTAGAGTGGTTCAAGGAGGGAAATTAGAATGTACGTTCTCGCAATAGATCAGAGTACCTCTGGTACGAAAGCTATTATATTCGATGAGAAAGGAGGAATTGTTCACAGGGTAACGGTGTACCACAAACAGTACTATCCAAAACCAGGCTGGGTAGAACACGATCCTGAGGAGATCTTTCGAAACACCTTAGATGCATGCAGAAAAGTCATTGAAGAATCGGGTATAAAACCGCTCGAGATAGAAGCTCTAGCTATTACGAACCAAAGAGAAACAACCATCTTGTGGGAGAAGAAATCAGGGAAACCAGTCTACAACGCTGTGGTCTGGCAGTGTCAGAGAGGGGCTTCTCTCTGTGAAGAGATAAAGAAAAGGGGATTGGAAGGGAAGATAAAAGAAAAAACAGGACTCGTAGTTGATCCTTATTTCTCTGCCAGTAAAATCAGGTGGATTCTGGACAATGTGGAAGGCGTAAAAAACAAGGCAAAGCAAGGAGAAATTGCTTTTGGAACAGTGGACAGCTGGCTGATCTGGAAATTGACTAAAGGGGAAGTTCATGCAACAGACTTTTCAAATGCGAGCCGCACACTTCTTCTCAACATTCATGAACTGAGATGGGATGAAGAAGTACTGGAGATCTTTGAAATTCCACCTGAAATCCTCCCTGAACTGAAAAGTTCAGATTCTGTCTTCGGTTACACCGATTTGGGATTTTTACCGAAAAAAATTCCCATAGTCGGTGTCATGGGAGATTCTTCTGCCGCTCTCTTTGGACAGGGAGGATTCTATTCAGGGGATATAAAGGTTACCTACGGTACAGGGAGTTCCACCATGTTGAACATAGGGGAAAAACCAAATGTATCAGATTCGCCCATTGTGTGCTCTGTTGGATGGGTCGTAAAAGAGACTTCCAGTTATGTACTCGAGGGTAACATTCATTCAGCAGGTGACACAATTGTTTGGTTAAAGGAAAAACTCGGAATCATAAGCGATCCCTCTGAAACAGAAAAAATAGCACTCTCTCTTGAAAACAACGGAGGGGTTTATTTGGTTCCTGCCTTCGTTGGGCTTGGGGCCCCGTACTGGCGAAGTGATGTGAAAGCGGCTATTCTGGGGCTTCAAAGGAATCATGGAAAAGAACATGTTGTTCGAGCGGCTTTGGAGTCCATAGCCTATCAAGTGAGAGATATCTTCGAGGAGATGGTCAGAATATCCAGTAAGGAACCCACCGAGGTCAGGGCAGATGGAGGAATCACAAGAAACAGATTTCTTATGCAGTTTCAGGCGGATATTCTGAACATACCAGTTTTAGTAAGCAACATAGAGGAAGTATCAGCGAGAGGAGTAGCTTTTGTTGCTTTGCTTCATCTCGGAGCGTTCAGCGATCTTGAAGAGATAAGGCAAAAGATAACTTACAGGGAAAAATACGAACCCCGGATGGGTGATGAATTACGGGAAATGTACTATGAAGGGTGGAAAACTGCTATCAGAAAACTACTCACCGAGTGAAGGAGGGAAAATGAAATGGAAAAGATGACCTTTGGTTTGATCGTCGGAAACAGGGAATTTTTCCCCGACAGACTGGTAGAAGAAGGAAGAGAAAGGGTAATAAAAGTTTTAGAAGGCATGGGATACAGGGTGGTAACCCTTTCACCCTCTGATACGAAACTCGGAGCTGTGGAAACAGCTAAAGACGCTAAAAAGTGTGCGGAACTTTTTAAGGAAAAAGCCGGGGAAATAGACGGGATTATTGTTACTCTTCCAAATTTTGGTGATGAGAAAGGAGTAGCTCAGGCAATCAGATTGAGTGGTTTGAATGTTCCTGTGCTGGTCCATGCGTTTCCAGATGATCCGGAGAAGCTCGACCTTCAGAATAGAAGGGATTCTTTCTGTGGAAAAATATCTGTAAGCAACAACCTGAAGCAATATGGGATAGAGTTCTCCTTGACGACACTTCATACAGAGGATCCAGAAAGTGAAGTATTTAAACGGGACATAGAGAAGTTTGCTGCCGTGTGCAGAATCGTTAAGGGAATGAGAAACATAAAAGTTGGAGCAATAGGAGCGAGACCCAGTGCCTTCAACACGGTGAGATTCTCTGAGAAGATCCTTGAAAGAATGAGCATTTCTGTTGAAACGGTAGACCTCTCGGAGATTCTTCACAGAGTTTCTAATCTCAAAGATGACGACGAGAGAGTAAGGAGAAAACTTGAGGAGATAAAGAAAAATTACAGGTTACAGATTGTACCGGAAGAGAAAATTCTCTTGATGGCAAAGTTTGGATCCGTCATTGACGAATGGATTGAGGAAAACGATATAAAAGCTCTTGCAATTCAATGTTGGACCTCTCTTGAATGGAATTTGGGAATAACTCCGTGTACCATCATGAGCCTTCTCAACGAAAAAGGAAAACCTGCCGCCTGCGAGGTTGATATCACCGGTGCTCTCTCTATGTATGTACTCCAGTTAGCTTCTGGACAGCCATCTGCAATAGTTGACTGGAACAATAACTACAGAGATGAAAACGAAACAATTCTCTTCCACTGTGGAAATTTCCCGGCTTCTATCTATGAAGAAAAACCTGAAATCAAATATGCAGATGTAATAGGAACAACTGTGGGTAAAGAAAGGGCCTATGGAGCTTGTGCAGGGAAGATAAAGACCTCACCGTTCACTTTTCTGAGGCTCACTACAGATGATAACGAAGGAAAAGTGAAAGCATATGTGGGAGAAGGGCAGATACTGGATGAAAATCCAAAGACCTTTGGAAGCAGGGGCGTGGCAAGAATTGAGAAGCTCCAGGAACTCATGAAATACATCTGTGAAAACGGATTTGAACACCATGTAGCGATAAATCTCTCGAGAGTGGCAGATGCTGTGAAAGAAGCTTTGGAAAAATATCTTGGGATAGTAGTTCATAAACATAACGCTGAAGTTTAGAGATTAAACCAGTTCTGGATGCTCTATGAATAAGAAGGGTGATCTCGATGACTCAAAACAATGTTGAAAAATGGGGAACATACGAAATAACACTCAAAGGGAAAGCGGAGGGGAATCCTTTTACAGACGTAGAAATCAAAGCAGTGTTTACAAGCGAAGCTGGTGACAGTTTTGAAGTGGAAGGCTTTTATGATGGGGAAGATACCTTCAAGATCAGGTTCATGCCGAACAGGACTGGTTTGTGGAAGTACGAGGTAAGAAGCGACATCAAAGATCTTGACGGTATGAAAGGAGAGTTTCTGTGTGTTGACCCTTCTGAAGGGAATCATGGACCTGTTCGAGTGTGCAACACTTATCATTTCTGCTATGAAGATGGGACACCTTACCATCCGTTTGGGACAACACTCTATGCGTGGGTACACCAGAGAGAAGAACTCATTCAGCAGACACTCGAATCACTCAGGAACTCTCCATTCAACAAAGTCAGGATGTGTGTGTTTCCGAAGTACTACGCTTACAATAGAGAAGAACCTCCTATGCTTCCTATGAGCTGGAGAGAGGAAGACGGGAGATATCAGGTAGAGTTCAATGTGAAGTTTTTCCAGCACTTTGAGAGGTTAGTGAAGGAACTTATGGACATGGGGATAGAAGCGGACGTGATACTGTTCCATCCGTATGACAAATGGGGATTTTGCAGCATGCCGGAAGAAGTGGACAAAGCGTACTTGAGGTATCTGATAGCGAGAATTTCTTCTTACAGAAATGTGTGGTGGTCAATGGCGAACGAATACGACCTTATCAAACCACAAAAAGACTGGGATGGATACTTTCATTTCATAGTGGAGAAAGACCCTTATAACCATCTAAGATCAGTGCATCAGTGTTTCAAGTTTTATGATCACACAAAACCCTGGATAACACACGCCAGCATTCAGTGGCAGGGGTCACTGAGATCGTGGAGCGGAGAACCTGAGATAGATATAGGCATAAATTTAATACCAAAATGGCGCGAGATGTACAAAAAACCAGTTATCATCGATGAATGTGGCTACGAAGGGAACATTGAGTACGGATGGGGTAATCTGCCACCACAGGAGATGATGAATCGCTTTTGGGAAGGTGTTACCTCTGGAGGTTATGTGACACATGGAGAAACTTATTACTCTGAAGACGAAGTCCTCTGGTGGTCAAAAGGCGGAAGATTGAAAGGTGAAAGTCCAAAAAGAATCGCATTCCTGAGAACGATTATAGAAGAAGCTCCACCGTTTCTTAAACCTATCAAGCTTGATCCTATGATGGACTGGGACGTTCATTGCATTGGTAAAGAAGGAGAATATTACCTGATCTACTTTGATATCAACAGACCAGTGAAAAGAACCTTAAAGCTTCCAGAAGGTAAGTACAGAGTAGATTTAGTTGACTGCTGGGAAACAGAGATACATAGTCTGGGGATCTTCCAGGGACAAGTTGTGATAAGGTTGCCGGGGAAATCGTATGTCGCTTTAAGAATTCAAAAAATGGAGAATAACGACGATTGGATAATTCTCCGAGAAGATGCTAAATTATAAATGAAATCATTATTAATAGCTAAGTTTTTGTTTTGAATAGATAAAACAGGGTATGAGCGTACCACCATTGACGAGTGTTGCTGTTGACTCTTTATATTTACGTTTTTCAGCAAGAAAATCATTGAAGGAGTAGCAGCAATGGGAGGTTAAAAGAATAAGGCTTCTCATCAGTGATAAAATTTCATTGAAGATACTCGACAGGAAGGAGAAATTAGCATGAAAAGGCGCCCTACAATAAATGATGTGGCGAAATTAGCTGGTGTTTCGATTTCAACTGTTTCCAGATATTTGAAAGATCCCTCGCAGGTCAGTGAAAAGTTAGGAGAGAGAATAAGAGAAGCCATAAAGAAACTGGGATACAAACCCAACAAGATAGCCCAGGGGTTGAGAACTGGTGATTCCAAAATGATAGGCTTCATCGTACCTGATATAACGAATCCCGCTTTTCTTACTATAGTTAAGGGAGCAGAGGATTTTCTGAGAAAAAAAGGTTATTCATTTATCATAGGAGGAACCGATCATAAATCGAAAGATGAAGTAGTGATTCTCGAATCTTTCATATTCCACAACGTAGACGGTGTTATAGTAACATGTACAGGCTACGAAAACAAAGCTCTAAAAGAACTTATAGAGAGATATCACCTCAAGTTGGTTTTCGTGGATAGAAGGTATCCCGGCATCGATGCTCCCTATATTGGTGTTGATAATTTTGGAGGAGTTGCCAGGATGGTTGATTATTTGGTCGAAACAGGTCATAGGTCATTTGCCTACCTTTGTGGAGATATGACCTCAACTGCGAAAGAACGTCTGGAAGGTTTTCTCGATCGTATGAAAAAGTACAAGATAAAGGATTACCAGGTTCTGTACGGAGAATTCACGTTTGAGAGTGGTTATAAACTCACCAAAAGATTGTCAAAAATACCGGACGCAATAATAGCTGGAAACGATCTTATGGCCTTTGGTGTGATAGAAGCTCTGAAAGAGAGAGGATTGGTAGTTCCAGAGGACGTCAGTGTAACAGGCTTCGACGATATGTTTTTCAGCAAATACTATAAACCTTCTCTAACTACTGTTCGTCAGGATCTTTATGAAATGGGAAAACAAGCCGGGAAAGTTCTGTTTGCACTTATTTCTGGAAAGAAGATAAGAAAAAAAGAGTACATACTTCCAACGGAAATCGTTATAAGAGATTCTGTGAAAGAAAGAAGAGCATAATATTTCTACGGATACATTTCCAGATACTCCTTCTCTATCCTGCACGGAATGGGGAGTCTTTTTTCAAGCTCTTTCAGTCCTTTTTCTCTGAAAAGATCGTAGACAACAGCGACCCAGAAATGGACCTTTCCGTGGAGATGCTCCAGTGCTTTCAGCTGGTAGCGGAAGTACTCACCGCTTGCTCCTGTGATTTTCTCAAAACTTTCTTCATCCCAGCCTTTCACACTCACTCTGATTAAAACGTTGAGATTCACAAAAAGATCCACAAGAGAAGGATCGAACCCAAACATCAGACCATTCGTCTCCAGAATGAAGGTGTTGTTCACAAGTTCTATAACTTTTCTCACGTGTTCGGCGGATCTTCTCCCAAGGATCGGTTCTGCCCCGCTGATCCTGAAAAGATCACACTTTCTTTTCTTTGAGATCTCAAGAAGCCTTTCTGCTACTTCCTCTGGTGAGAGAAAATCCCCTGCACGCTTGGGCCTGAGGTTTCTGAAGTAGTTCCAGCAGTAGGCACAGAGAAACTTACATCCTACAGTATCCGCTGTAACGATTCCCCCGTAGTAAAGAGAGTATCTGAATCTATAGTATTTTCGCCTTTCACCCTTCATGACAAGCGATTCCATCTCCATGGCTCTTTGTACCGGATTGAAGGCCATATTACCCCCTCCTTGTGTATAATGTACACGATGATCACAGCCGGTGTGGATGGTACGAGGAGAGGATGGGTGTATTCGATAGTGGAGGGAGACAGGGTTCTCGAGATAGGATTCATGGAACACTTCATGTTCCTGGACTTTCCCACACTCGTTGATATTCCCATCGGTCTCCCGAAAAAAGGCGAGAGAGAGTGCGACAGACTCACCAGAAGGATCCTTTCAAAGAGAGCTGCAAGTGTCTTTACGGTCCCGTGCAGAGTGGCCGTTTATCGAGAAAGCTACGAGGATGCACTGAGAGTCAACAGAGAGTGCCAGGGGAAAGGATTTCCTGTTCAGTTCTGGCACATAGTGGAGAAAGTGAGAGAGGTTGACGTTTTTCTCAGAAGCTATCCAGATCTTTCCGATCAGATCAGAGAATCCCATCCCGAGCTGTGTTTTCTGAGGATATCAAGCAAAATGATGAAATCGAAACACACCAGAGAGGGTTTGAACCAGAGAATCGAGATCTTGAGAGAACATCTGGTCTTCGATGTGGAAAATCTGCAGAGAATTTGCAGAGAGTACAGAATACATATCCACGATGTGCTCGATTCACTCGTTCTTGCACTGGCTCAGCAATTTCCTCTTGAGAGGATACCGGAAGATCCCCCACTGGATGAACACGGCCTTCCCATGCAGATCATTGCACCAGCAAGGACACAGCGTTCGCCGAACCCTGAGTGAGGACGTTGAAAACCTCATTCATGTGAGAAGGATCACTCACATCCACCACAGTCAGGTATCCGTTGAAGTCTGCAATGTAAAGAAATCCTTCATAAAGCCACAGACTCTGAGCCTTTCCTCCACTCGTTGGTATGTGATCGAGAACGAACGGGTTTCCAGGATCTGAAACGTCAATCGTTTGAACACCGAACGCGTAGTCTGCAAGATACAGCACACTATCTGAAACGATCACATCGTAGGGTGTCTGCGATTCGTAGGTCCCCAGAATTTGAGAGAGATCGTTCGCATCGATGATCGATACCCCTTCACCGTAGACAACGGCGTAGATCCTCTCATCTGACACGAAGACACTTCTCACCGTTCCAAAATTCACTCTTTCGAGAAATACAGGATTTGCCGGATTTGAAACGTCCACCACCTTCAAACCTTCATTGTAACAGGCCACGTAAGCGCGGTTTCCTGAAATGTGTACCTTTTCCGCCCAGTCCGCTTCTTCGAGTCTTGCAACCAGCACAGGGGAAGAAGGATCGGTTACGTTGTAAACCAGAAGACCGTTCGTCCAGTCCGCCACGTAGAGATAATCACCGGATAGGTCTACCCCGTAGGCGTAGTGGGTGTTCAGCTGATTCAACTGAACGGGATTTTCGGGATCGCTCACATCGAGAACGTGGATTCCGCTCTGACCATCTGCGAGGAACGCATACTGTCCCGAAACTTCAACATCGAGAGCGCTGTTTGCGAGAGAAACAAAAGAAATACTAACGGGGGTAGCTGTGACGTCGAACACTTCCAGACCTTCCCCGGTTGCCACCAGGGCATAGACCTTTTCTTGAGGCAGAGCCGGTATCATCTGGAAGCATCCAGAAAGGAATAGAAGAGCGAGAATAACAGGAAAGATCGCCTTCATTCTATCACCTCCCTGTGCATTCTACGTCCAGTAGTAAAAGAAAAATGAAAAAACAGTGTAAGATTTATAACTGGAGGGGGGAGATAACATGAAAAGATTTCTGGCAATTCTTTTGATTCTTCCGGTCATGGTGCTTGCGATACATCCTCTGGATCTTCTTGTTCGTGCAAGGGGAAATCCTGTCTACGAGACGATCATTGCAACCACAACCCAGGACGGCGACGAGATATACATATTGAAATCCTACGGCATGAACTGGCAGAACATCCAGTGGTTCCACAGAGTGGGCATAATCCTTCCGTCGAACTTGAATTACAAAGACAGGGCGTTTTTCTTCATAACGGGAGGAAGCAGAAAGGAAGAAAACGAACGCTATTACGATTCGTTTCTGGAAGACGTAAAAGAGAATCTGTGGGTGGCGAAGGAATTCGAAGCACCTTTCATAGTTGTGGGGGACGTTCCAAATCAGCCGATTTTCGGGCTCAGAGAAGATGCCCTGATCGCAGAAACGTTCAAAATGTTCCTCGAGAACCCAGATCCGTTTCTTCCCCTCCTTGTTCCCATGACGTACGGTGTGATAAAGGCCATGGACACGGCACAAGATTTCCTTGAGAAAAAAGGCGTGGAAATCAAAGGCTTCATGGTATCGGGGGCCTCCAAAAGAGGGTGGACCACGTATCTTACGGCGATCTTCGACCCACGCGTTTTCGCCATCGCTCCGATGGTGTACGACAATCTGAACATAGAAGCCCAGCTTTTGCATCAGAAAGAGTACTATGGTACCTACAGCGAGAAGTTGAGAGATTATCAGGAAAGAGGGCTCTTCGAGATTCTCGAAAACGATCTGGGAAAAAGGCTTCTTGAAATTGTCGATCCTTACGCTATGAGATTGAGACTCTCTCTTCCAAAGATCCTTGTGCTCGGCACCAACGACGAATACTGGACCGTGGATTCGGCGAACCTCTACGTGGATGATCTTCCGGGCGAAACCTTTCTATTCTATTCTCCAAACGATCCCCACAACCTGAAGAATGTGAAAGAAATAATAGAGACTCTCTCTTCGTTCTTCAAGATGTACCCCAAACTGCCGAAGGTGGAATTCTTTTACAGGGACGGGAAAATATTCGTTGAAAGGATTCCGGAAATTGTAGACGCGGAACTGTGGTTTGCAAGATCGAAGAGCAGAGATTTCAGAAAGGCGGTGTGGCTCAGACGTGGCGTGGAAGAAACCGATGATTCGCTGATCGGGGTACCTCCTGAAAAGCCTGAAGGTTTTCATCAGGCGTACTTCTTGAGGGTCACTCTCGAAATCAATGGGTTGAGGATGAAGCTTTGCAGTAAGATGATGGTGGAATAACGGGGTGAAATCTTGGGAAAATGTAGTTGGTGAATCTAATAGTCCAGGTGAAGACTCAATAGACTGTGTAGAAGATGAGTTCTCCAGAATCGGTGCAGAGAACAGCGAATTCTTTTTCGGAGATCTTGAAAATCTTCAGAGGATACTTTCCCGTTTTAACCGTTTGAACGACTCTATCGTTTTTTATCAGATATATCTCTTCTGCTTCCACAGAAAGTGCCACCAGATAGTTTTCTATCTCCTCGAGGTAGAGCACAGGGTGCGGCACGTTGATTTGTTTTACGCTTCCGTTTCTGTCAACCACAGAGATAACGGGAGAAACAAGACTGGCAACTGCAATGTCGGGTCCATAGAAGGAAATACCGTAAGCAAAATCGGGAAGGTTTTTCTTCCACACCACCTTTCCGTTCACCAATTTCACGAGCCAGCCGTTTCGGTAGTCAAGGACGTAATCACCGCTTGAACCTTCCACGTAGCGCAGAGGTCGAGAGAGTCCCAGACGAACAGAGGTCATGCTACCGTACCTGAGGTAAATCACATCGGGATCGTCTTCATCTCTCCAATAACAAAGGTAGGCGATTCCTTTCGAAGTTGGAACGAAATAGGTGCTTGAAACTCCTGTTCTGTACCTTTCCACAACTTTGAAGGAACGTAGATCCACTCCAACGAGCGTTCCCTGGGAAAACAACGAAATGTAAAAAACACCGTTGTGGTAAAGAAAGACCGTGGGATCCCCACCAAGAAGAATTTCTCTCTTTCTCTTTCCCGAAGGAGTGAGTTCAACGAATTTTCCCTCGAACATATCAGTAACGTAGAAGTTTCCTTTGAGGTACATACCCCAGACAGGGTAGGAAAAACCTGTGAAACGCGCTGTTACTCTCTTTGAAAGCGCATTCACCGCGACGACTTCTCTTTTCAAAGAATCAACGAGGGTGATGACACCCTCGTTGATCGTTCCTCTCAAAGGATTCACATTGAGATCTATCCTCTCTGTTTCGAGGATTCCCGCGAAAACACTTACGATCAGAGATACAAGTAGCGCTGCAGTTCCCAGTTTGTAACGTAGGTGCTGAATTCCTTCCAATCCTTTTCGGCAGCCTCCACAAATTTTTCGAATATATGTTCTCCCAGTGCATCTATTATAACATCGTCTTTCTTGAGTTCTTCGACAGCCTCTTTCAGTGATCCTGGAAGCGATTCTATGTTGAGTTCTTCCCTTCTCTCAGACGTCATGTGGTAAATGTTTTCTTCAACCGGCGCGGGAGGCTCGATTTTGTTGATGATACCGTCCAGACCTGCCGCGAGGATAGCCGCGAAGGCAAGATAGATGTTACAGGATGGATCGGGTGATCTGTACTCCAATCTTGTCGCTTTTCCTCTTGCCTTTGGAATTCTGATGAGGGCGCTTCTGTTTCCAACTGACCAGGAGATGTAAACGGGCGCTTCGTAACCGGGAACGAGTCTCTTGTAGCTGTTTATCGTGGGATTTGTGACGGCTGCGAGAGCTTTGGCGTGCTTCAATATACCACCAACGAAGTATCTGAGTTCTTTAGAAAGCCCAAGAGGATCGTCGGGATCGTAGAAGGCATTTTTGTCACCCCTGAAAAGACTCATGTGGACATGCATTCCCGATCCGTTCACACCGTAGAAGGGTTTGGGCATGAAGGTTGCATGATATCCGTGGAAGATGGCCATGGTCTTGATTACGAGTTTCACGGTCTGGGCATTGTCGGCGGTTCTCAGGAAAGTGTCGTACCTGAAGTCCACCTCGTGCTGTGAGGGAGCAACTTCGTGGTGCGTTGCTTCAACAGTGATCCCCATCTTTTCGAGAGCTATCGCGATGTCCCTTCTGATCTCCTCGACTTTACTGAGCGGCAGAAGATCGAAATATCCTCCATGGTCAAGAAACTCAGGAACAGGTTCTCCTTTTTCGTTGATGGGAAGGATGAAAAATTCCATCTCGGGACCCGCATACGGTGTGTAACCCAGCTGTTCTGCTTTTTCCATCATTCTTCTTAGTCTGTAACGGGGATCTCCCTCAAAGGGTTTACCATCTGGAGTGTAAACGTCACAGATGACTCTTGCACTCTTTGCACCATCGACCGTCCACGGAAGAACGGCGAAGGTGTCGAGGACGGGCTTGAGGTACATATCAGACTCTTCGATTCTCACAAAACCCTCGATGGATGAACCGTCGAACATGATTCCGTCCTCCCAGGATTCGAGAAAAACATCCGGCGTTATCTCTAAATTCTTCAAGGTCCCGTTGATGTCGGTGAATTGCAGCCTGATGAATCGAACATTCTCCTCTTCGATGATTCTTTTGATGGTCTCAATTGTCATAACAACACCTCCTCTTGAACATAAAAAATCATTGTGGTATAATCAATATCCCAAGACATGAAATGAAGTTGTTTGGGCCAGTAAAAATCAAAAACAACAACCTTTTCTGTCCCCGGGGACAGAGGGGTTTTTTCTTTTTGCATCTTTATGCGTAGAATATAACAGCCGTTTGTGAATTGCAAATTATTTGGAAGTTAAAAAGCGGTTTAGAAATACCTTCAGAAATAAGAACACAGCATATCCTATAGCAAGGCCAAGAGCGCTTCTGTAGATAGAAACCACCAGAGGCGTTTTAACATGACAGAACGTGTTGAACATCGAAACGAGCGCAACGCTGCCAAAACTCTCTCTGAGAAAATCGTATTCTCTGAATCCTTCCAACCAGAAAAACGGGTAGCACACAATTTCCTTGAAACGGGGCCGAACCATCAAAACACTCTCCAGCCAGTCTCTGAACTTTCTTTCAACTTCCAGCACCCATCCCGAATTTCCCGAACGCATAAGATAATAGAAACCCACAGGAATGGCAAGGAAAAGGAGCGGCAGGTACTTTTTCCAGTTTCTTCTGTTCTTCCAAAGTCCTGAAAGAAAGAGAAGCCCGGGAAGAAGTACGAGTGAAAGTTTCACTCCGCGGAAGTCCAGGATACCGTTGAGGTGGTACAGATCGCTGAGACTCAGAGACAGAGAGATCGACAGAAGGAGAAAACTCAACACTTTCAACCATTTCTTTTTCGGCACAAAATACGCCGCCAGTGTACCGGAAACAAAAAGGAGAGACACGAACCATTCCCTTGAAAAAGGCAAAACGAAGACTACAGAGAGAAGCAGAGGATTCAGAGAGGTTATCATAAGAATGGGAGGTATCAAGAAGATCCACTTCGGGAAAGGCGGTTCAGATTCTGGAGGAGCCGGAAACGGTACAACTTTTCCTTTGAAATAACTGGAAAGCCTCTGAACGAGGAGCTCTTTTTCGTCTATGTCCCTTATCCAGAGAACCTCCACACTTCGTTCAAGAACGGCTCTTTTGTACCTGTGAAACAGCGCTTCTTCGTCCAGATTCAGCTTTTCTATCTCTTCGGGTTTCACCGTGTGAACACGAAAGAAGAGGCCGTCTTTCTTCAAAAGTGCGACTTTTCTTGCGAAATCGTAAGATGGATCGAACTCAACGATCCCAAGCCATTTTCCTTTCAATTTCTCTGCCAATTCTTGAGGCTCCCAGAAGAGAGGTTCACCTTTGAGAATCACGATCTCGGCTTCCGGTGGCAAATCTTTTCTGCTCGAAAGGTCAAAGAGAACCACTCGCTTTCCATCGATCATGTCGTCGAACAGAAAGGAAAATTCCATCCCTTTCCTGTCATAAGCCACCCTTTCTGGAAGAAAGAACACGATGAGAACAACAGAACTCACCAGAAAAATGAGAAAAAGACTATTTCTCAAGTTTGTAAACTTCTTCACCCACCATCACCTCGACTTCTTCCCTAGTCCAGCCGTAGATCAAACTCCCTTTCAGGGAGAGTCCGCCGATCTGGATTTTCCTTTTTGGTCCCAGATACACGGGAACGGGCCTTTCTCTCACAATCACTCTGTGTGGTCTGTTCACCACAAAGAAAGCGGTACTCGTGTTACCGAAAGTATCCGTAGCCTTCACAAAGACAACATGATGCCCATCTGGTATCTTCTGGGCTTCTCTTCCATCGCAGATGTATTCAACTCGAAAAGAAGAAGCGTCTTCTATCTTCTCCGGAGAGAGAACGAGTGGAGGAGTGGTGTCTCTCACATCGATCTCCATTCTCAAAAAGTTTCCGGATTCATCGCAACCGATAAGGTGATAGACACCAGGAAATTCTGGAGAAAACACAGTGATCTTTTCTCCAGTTGATGGAAGAAACCAGTTCACAAGAGGTGGTAGAATGAGGCTCTGGCCGAACTCAACAGAAGATTGGTACGATCTTTCCGCGAAAGAAACAGGAAGAGCTTCGAATGAGAGACTGGTGGATTGTCCCAGAGAATCCACCACTTCTACTTCGAGCTTTGTGGCTTCCGTGGTTTGGTACCACAATTTGCCTTCCCTTCCATTCCAGAGTGTGACGAAGGTAGAATCGTCAGTCACATTCAGAAAGACCACCGTTCCGATAAGAGGATGCCACACCTTTGAATATCTCACCTCAGGAGGCTTTGGAGTGACGTCTATGGTGCCTTCTATTCTCCTTGGAACCTCAATTTTTTTGAAGAAGAAGGAAAGATAGTACTCGAGCTTCTCTTTTGTAATAGATCCCTTTACAACGACCCTGTCGCGTGAAAAGACTTCAACGGGAAATGCGTCGTAAACGAACGTGAGATCTGTGCTTTCAAGAAGCTCGGCGAAAACATCCTCGGGAATTCGGATATCCCCCACATCGACTCCGATCGTCACACCGTTGCTCAGGACAAGGGTCGTGCTGTCTGGAAGATCAATGGTGATACCCCGAACCTTCGGAGGAGTGTAAATTGTCTCAAGAGAGGCTTTGAAGGGTTCCAGGTCGCGTGAAGTTTCAAAAGGGAAAGTTCTGTTCGTTAACGAAACGATGCCGGTGTTGTTGTAAGTGTTGAAGAGCACTTCCTTAGAAAACAAAAGAAGAGACGAGAGAATGAGAATCAGGAAAGAAATTCTTCTAACCATTCATCACTCCTCTCTTCTAAAAGGTTCAGAACGCTGAGAAGATCATCTGGAAGGGGTGCCCTGAAGTCCTTTTCCTCCTCAGTCCACGGATCGATGAACTTCATTCTATAGCTGTGGAGGAACTGTCTTTTTAAACCGTATCTCTTTCGAAACTCTCTGTTGAAATGTCTGTCACCGTAGGTGTCGTCTCCCACAACGGGAAAACCTATCTGCGAAAGGTGTCTTCTTATCTGATGCTTTCTACCCGTGTGTATCTTCACGCGGAGAAGCGAAACATCTTTCAGAGGTTTCACCGAAACGATCTCAGAAACCGCTTCCTGCCCATCGAGAGGAATGGTGATTTTCATGTTGTTCTCTGGAACTCCTCTTACGAGCGTGACGTATTCTTTCTCTATGTTTCTGCCCTTGAACAGTTCCGTGAGAATTCTCGCGGCCTCTCTGTTTTTGGCAACAACGAGAAGCCCAGAGGTTTCTTTGTCGAGTCTGTGAACGAGAAACGGTGAAAACCCCTTTTCCTGACCGTAATAAAGGAGTCCTTCTATCAACGTCGCAACATGAACACCTTTTCCTGGATGTATGGCTATGTTCGGTGGCTTGTTCAGCACAAGGTAGTGATCGTCTTCGTAGAGCACGTCGAGTTTCATGGGAACTGGTGTGAGGTCTTTCTTCTCAGATCTCTTCGGAAGATTTTCCAGATTCACATACCGGAGCTCTACCACGTCTCCTTCTTCCAGATCGAAAGAAGGATCCTTCACGCGTTTTCTGTTGACATACACCTTTCCCTTTCTGATGAGTTTGTATATCACCGAAAGGGGTACGTCTTTCAGCTGGTTCCTCAGAAATTTGTCCAGCCTTCTGTAGAAATTCTCCCTGGTGACTTCCATTCTCATGACTTTTATTTCTCCTGAACGATTTCGTTTTTCTCGTTGAGAACGATCGTTTTCGCTTTCACAGGTTTGTCACTGAAGGTGAAAGCCATGATGATCACTCTGTCACCTTCTTCACCGAGTCTTGCGGCTGCACCGTAGAGGTTTATCTCACGGCTTCCCCTCTTTCCCTTTATGACATACGTTACGAATCTTTCGGCGTTGTTGACGTTCACCACCAGTACGAGTTCTCCCTCGCTGATGCCCGCTTTTCCCATCAGCTCTTCGTCTATTTCTATGCTTCCTTCGTAGTAAACTTCTTTTCTCGTGATCGTAGCCATGTGAATTTTGGACTTCAGATATATGTTCAGCATCGTTTCACCCTCCCGAAAGATTTTATCATGCAAAGATATGTTATGATTTTACAGAAACACAGGAGGTGGGAAATATTTACAAGCGATTCGCACGAGTTTTTCACGAGGGGCCGTACACATCGTTCTCGAGAAGAATAGCGAAAAATTTCGCCAAGATTCTGGAAAACTTTCATATTCGAGGAAAAAAAGTGCTGGATGTGGCCTGTGGAGAAGGAACATTCGCTGTGGAGATCGCAAAGCAGGGTTTCGAAGTGGTGGGAGTGGATCTGTCACCTGAGATGCTCAAATTCGCTGTGGAGAGGGCAGAGAGAGAAAACGTGCCCGTAGTTTTCCTGAAGATGGACATGAGGGACCTGAGCTTTCAGGAAGAATTCGACATAGTCACGTGCTGGTTCGACAGTTTGAACTATCTTCTTGATTATGATGATCTGAAGAGAACGTTCAAAGGGGTGTGGAACGCTCTGAAACCGGGTGGGCACTTTCTTTTCGACATGAACACCATATACGGTCTGTTCATGGCGAGTCAGGAAGGTCCTGTGTACATCCAGCAGGACAGTTCGAACGTTTTTGAAGTTCAGGATATAGAGTTCGATCTGGAAGATTCCATTGCCACTTTCTACGTGACGGTTTTTGAGAGAAAAGAGGGAAACCTTTGGGAAAGGTTCGATGAGATACACAGAGAAAGAGGCTATAAAATCAAAGAGATAGCAAGCGCTTTGAGAGAAGCAGATTTCATATTTTCTTTTTACGACGACCTTTTGAACAAAACTCCGGTATCCGATTACAGTCGAAGGCTCTGGTGTGTTGCAAGAAAGGAGATAGAAAGATGAGGTTTCGAGGTGGAAGAGGAATTCACGGATGGTGGCTGGCCAGCGTTCTCCTTTTGCTCATAGCAGAAGAACCCTCACATGGGTATGAACTCGCGGAGAAACTTTCGGATTTCGGAATAGAGGTACCCGGTATCGGCCACATGGGAAACATCTACCGCGTGCTGGCAAGTCTTGAAGAGGGCGGTCTTGTCCAGACCGAATGGGACACGTCGGTGAGCCCTCCCAGGAAGGTGTACAGGATCACACCGCGGGGAAAGATGTATTTGAGGGAAACCTTGAAAAACCTGGAGGAGATGAAAGAAAGAATAGAGATGCTCGAAAGGAGGATAAAGAAAGCGCTTCAAGAGTAGAGTTCTTTTTCGATTCTCTTCAACTCTCTTTTCACTTCATTCTCGTCTATGGTTGGGTATTTTCCATCGTAGTAGATCCACCTTCCTGCCACCATGGTGGCAAAGACGTTTCCGGAAAAGGCATGGACGAGATGACTCTTGATGTGCCTGGAGGGAAACATCTCTGGAAGTTCCAGATCGATCACCACAAGGTCTGCGTTCCATCCTTCTTCCAGTTTTCCACTCTTGAAACCCATCGCCCTCGCCCCATTGATCGTTACCATCTTCAGACACGTTTCAACATCCATCCTGCGTGGATCTTCCATTTTCTGAAGGAGACTGGCAACTCTCATCTCGAAGAAGAGGTTCAGAGAGTTGTTGCTCGCGGATCCATCCGTTCCGAGCGTGACTTTCACACCACGTTCTATCATCTTCCAGACAGAAGCGATGCCGTTTCCGAGTTTCAGATTGCTGGCAGGATTGTGCGAGACAAAGAAAGGCAGATCCTTCAGCGAACGAAAGTGTTCCTCTGGAAGGTAAACGCAGTGGGCAGCTATCGTTTTCACGTTCTTCATGCCCAGCTCCAGTAACTCTGAAAGATCGTAGTTTTCCTTCGACGTTTCGTAAAGATGGATGGTTATGGGGGCATCCAAGGATTTTGCAACATCGAAGATCCTTTTTAGGTACTCCTTTGAACACAGATACGGTGAATGTGGACCGAAACCGACCAGGATCCTTCCGTCGAATCCGTTCCACTCACGGTAGAGCTTTAAGTTTTCATCGAGACGCCCTCCGTCGTCTCCATGATCGTCGACAAGGCCACGTGTGAGAAGTGCTCTCATTCCGAAGTCTCTGACTGCCTTTGCAACCCATTCTTCGTGAAAGTACATGTCGACAAAGCCCGCTGTTCCATGCCTTGCCATCTCCATCTGTGCAAGAATCGTGCCGTAGTAGATCATCTTTTCTGTCAGTCTGTCCTCCAAAGGAAGGACCCTGGAAAACAACCAGTCTTCAAAACTGAGATCTTCTGCCACCCCTCTCAGAAGGGTCATTGGAGCGTGCGTGTGCGTGTTGAAAAGGGCGGGCATGATCATCTTTCCAGAAAGGTCCACGTCGACCTTTGTCTTTCCCTGAATCACCCGCTTTATGATCCCCGATTCTATTTCAACGGCGCCAAAGAACGGTTCAGAAGAAAAATCCTTCAGTATGAGGCAGTTTCCCAGGATCATTCTTTTCTCTCCTTCCACAGAGCAAGGAGAATCTCGAGGGAGTTGAGATCTCCTATTATTTCACCTTCTTCGTTCAGAACAGGCATTTCCTGTATGTTGTTGTCGATCATCATTTTCAGGGCTTCCTCCACCGGTGTGTCCGGATGAACGTACACAGGAGGTACCATTATCTCGGATGCGCTCTTTGCTACCAGTTTTTTCATGGAAGAGCGAACAAGTTCCTCTTTCGGAATGAATCCGAAGAAGTGAAACCCTGTTACCTTCAGAAGATGAAGAACCGGTATCATACCAACGAGTTTTCCATCCCTTACAACGTATACGGTTCTTGTGATGGGATCTTCCAGTATTTTATCGACAACTTCCTCTATGGGATCATCTTCTTCCACGATCGTTGGATTCAGAGAGATCAATCTGCACACGTCTTTCACTTTCATGGTATCACCTCAATATCTGAACAAAAGGTACACCCCAGAAACCAGAAGACTGATTAAGAGTACAGGAAAACCCACTTTGAAATAATCCCAGAACGTGATGTGTTTTCTGTCCGCAACCAATGAGGTTCCTATGATGTTCGCAGACGCTCCAACCAGGGTACCGTTTCCCCCCAGACACGCTCCTAAAGAAAGCGCCCACCAGAGAGGCCTCAGGTCAGAAAAATTCTCCGGCGACAGAATCGCAAGTTTCTTTATCACCGGAATCATCGTGGCCGTGAACGGAATGTTGTCGACGAATGCTGAACTGATGCCGGATATCCCCAGAACAGATATCAGTGCACGTTCCATCTTTCCGCCTGACATTCTGGAAACAAGAGCCGAGATCTTTTCCAGAACACCCGTTTCTTCCAGCCCGCCGACGACGAGAAAAAGACCTATGAAGAAGAAAATGACGCCCCATTCGATCTCTTTGAGAACTCCTTCTATTTCCTCCTTGTTCAGGAAAGCAAGAGAGAAGAACCCGGCGAACAGGGCCACCTCGAAACTCTCCAGCCCGAGCACCTTTTGGAGGGAAAAAAGAACGAGGACAAAAACTGTCAGCGTTATGGACAGATAGAAGAGTTTTTTGTTGACGATGGCCCTTCTTGGATCGAACCCTTTGACCACCTCTGTTGGCACTTTTTTGAAGATGACCCTTCTGTAGACGATCGAGAGAAACCCCATTACAACGAAGAATACCAGAACGGCTGCGGGGGCCACGTTGAGAACAAAATCCAGGAAGTGGAGTTTTGCCGCCGAAGCGATCATGATGTTCGGAGGATCTCCTATCATCGTGGCGGTTCCGCCTATGTTCGAGGAGATGATCTCAGATATTACAAAGGGCACCGGGTCGAGATCCACCGTATCACAGACCACGAGGGTAACCGGCACGAACACGAGGATCGTCGTCACGTTGTCCAGGAAGGATGAAAGAAGGGCCACAAGAAAGTTGATCGAAAGAAAGAAAAAGAACACGTTTCCTCTGGAAAATTTCACGGAGTACAATCCCAGAAAATGAAACAGACCACTTCTTTTTGTGACGGCAACGAAGATCATCATGCCTATCAAGAGAAATATGGTGTTGAAGTCCACGTACCTGACGAGTGCTTCGATGGGATCTTTGAACACAAGAAAGAGTGTGGCGCTTCCTCCCAGCATGGTGATAACCGCTCTGTGGTGTTTTTCCAAGACGATGAAGAGGTATACTATTATAAAGATCAGAAGGGAAACGAGAGCACTCTCGAACAAATTATCTCCTCCGGAGGTACAGAGATGAAAAAAACCCTTTTTTCGATCTTTGCTATTATACCTCTTCTCTCTTTCGCAATTGTAACTCTGAATTTAAGCCTGTTCAGTACGGATCAGGCCTCATCTGTTTTGATGGATGTGAAAAGCAAGATATTCGAACTTCTGCCGGAAGAGGCAACCGTTACCAATTCGGCGACGGCGACGTTTTCGATGACCTTTTTCCTCTCGTACGACGCAACGGACAATGTGTACATTGGAGAGTGGAGATACAAAGATGAAACGGTAAGATACGAGTACAACCCCGGAGGATACAAGTATTACAGGGACTTCGTGATGGAGTGTGCCTCTTTTCCGCTTGAGAAGGTCTCTTTCTATCTGTTCTCGAAGGGTGAGTTCCCGGAGGTGTTTCGCCTCACGTATCATCCTGCCCTCGACGAGTACAGCGATTTCTCCAGTGAGTATTTCGTTTTCTCCTCAGAAAGGCTTTCTGGAAACAGGAATCTGTTTCTGATCGACAGAAAAAATGGAGATCTTCTTTCCCTGCCTGTGTACGGTAGCAGCGAGTACTTTCCGAGGATATCCCTGGATCAAAAGTACCTGCTCTTTCAGGGTTCACTCCATGGAAACTGGGGCATATACTACATGCCGATCTCAAAAGATTATTCCTCGAAGATAAAACTCATCTCACGGGGTAGATTTGCGGCGTACAATCCCAATTGGCTCGACGAAAACACGATGGTGTACGTTCAGGAAGATGCCACCTCGAATCATCTCGTTGTGAAAGATCTCGTAACGATGAGGGAAAAGACGTACGATCTTCCGTTCGACTGGGTTTTCACACCCGTCAAGGGCAGAGATGGAATCGTTTTCGTTGGTTTGAAAGAGTCCGACTTTGGAATATACGAACTCCTTCCGGATGGAACGGTGACGGTTCTGGAAAACAGTCCTTACAACGAGTTCGATCCGGATGTGTTTGGAAATTACCTGATTTTCTCCTCGAACAGGGACGGTGTTTTCAGGATATACGCAAAGGATTTGGAAAGTGGGAAAGTCTGGTGCCTGACGGAAAAGATCCCTTACGATGCGTTCTATCCTGCGTTCTCTGAGGACGGAAAGTTGGTGGCTTTCTCTGTGTACGAAAAGGGTAGTGAGCCAGACATCTGGATCGTGCGCTTCAGAGTTCCTCAGGAGTGATGTTCTTCACAACGTGAACCTTCTTTATGAATCCTCCTGCTGATTCAAGTAATTCCAGCTCTTTTTCAAGGGACTGCGATATCTCACCGTTGGTGAACACACCCACTTCGACAGCACCGTAGATGTAGGCAGCCGCAACGAGTTCTTTCACCACACTCTTTTCCACGGCAGAACTTCTCAACTTCACCTGAAAAACAACGGTTCTTCCGCGCTTTTTTGCGACGATGTCTGCACCAAAGTCTTTGCTTTTTCGAGTCACCCTCACCTTTTTGAAACCGTGTTCCCGAAGATATTCCCTTGCGAACTCTTCGAATCGATAGGGGTTCTTCAGACCGGTCTTCAGAAGAGATCTTAATCTTTCGTTTCTCTTTCTTCTTCTGAGAAAGAACCAGATGAGAACAAGGCTAATAGACAACAGAATCAAAACGACGTATATCATCACTTTTCACCCTCGTTCTGTGAATTCTGAAAGTTCTCTTCATCCTCTCAAAGGCCTCCTGGGATTCTTTTGTAATGGAAGAATAAACCACTCTTACATCGCGCACCCTGTTCACATACGCGGTGTAGAGGATCTCCTTCACAACATCGAAGTTCACATCTCCAACCGCAACGATCAATCTTCTAGCACCCTTTTTTATCAAAAACAGCTCGCAGCCGTTCACCGTCCTCTGAACGATCTGATATCTCTTCCTCTCGTAGTGTTTTCTCACGGCCTGGCAGACAAGATCCGGTGTTATCTCTCTTTTCCTCTCCGAGAGTGCAAGAAAAACGATGAAAAGAACGACAGCAACTGTGAGGACGATTCCCAGAACGCTCATTTTCATCACCCTTTCCTATGATATCAAACGTGGTATCATTGATGAGGAAAGGAAGGTGGAAGCGTGAAGGTGGAAGAAGCAAAATTCCTGGCAAAGAAAATCATGCTGGCAGGAGAGATTCCCCTTCTGGTAGGTCACTTCGGAGTTGGAAAGACAGATATCGCAAGAGACATCGCAGAGGAAACAGGCAGAAAACTGATCATACTGGTTCTCTCACAGATGGAACCAGGAGATCTGATAGGGCTTCCTGCACGGTCTGAGGAAAAAACGGTGTTTTTGAGACCAGACTGGTGGCCAGAGGACGGAAACACCCTCCTCTTTCTGGACGAGATAAACAGAGCGCATCGTTCTGTGAGGAATGCGATCATGCAGCTTCTCATAGACAGAAGGATCCACAACCATGTTCTTCCGGAGGGAACATGGATCATGGCGGCCATGAACCCACCGGAGGAAGAATACGACCAGGCAGATCTCATAACGGATCCCGCTTTCATATCGAGGTTTTTCATACTCGAGGTCAATCCGGATGTTTCGGAGTGGTTGGAATGGGCTGGAAAAAACGGTGTTTCAGAAGAAGTGAGGAGTTTCATCAAAAACTATCCGGAGTTTCTCTTTCCGGAGAAGAGCCTCTCCCTGAAAACATCTCTGAAACCTTCCCCAAGGAGCTGGTACAAACTTTCAAACGTTCTGAAGACCCTCACAGAAGAGGAAAAGGAAAAGTACGGATACGTGTTGGCCGCGGGAATCGTGGGCCCGGAGGCAGCGAAAGCCTTCTACGACTCCTTCTTCCAGAAAACACGGGTGCCTTCTGTAGAACGTGTCCTTTTGAAAGGTGAAATGGAGGGTATGGACGATGTTCATGCGGCAAACACCCTCGTTTTGAGAGTTGTGGACTTTTTGAACAAAACAGATAGAACCACCCTCGAGAGGAATTTGAACGTCATTTCAGAGAACCTTTCAAAACTCGCTGAAAGAGTTCCAAAGGAATCTTTCTATGGTATTCTGAGGTTCATAGTCGATGAATCCCAGAAAGATGGTGAAAAATCCGATCTCTTCGATAAAATTCTGGAAAAGATGGTGGAAAAAGAAGAACTTCGAAAAATGGTGAGTGAAATATGAAACCTGAGGAACTGCTGAAGAAAGCTGTTTTGAATCTGGGAAAAAAATCCCCATTCTATTACTACGTTCTCCTCGGAATGAAGATCGTCCCGTCAAAGTCCATCAGGAACCTGAAGATCTCCTTTTCCACAACAGGAGACGTGATGTTGCTTTACAATCCTGAGGCTCTGGAGAAAAAGCATGTGAGAATGGTCGAGGCTCTCCTGTTGCATGAGGTCATGCACGTGATCTTCCAGCACTTTCGAATAAAACCAAAAGATGAAAGAGACAGAAAAATATGGGACCTTGCCATGGACGCTGCCATCAACCAGTACATTCCTGAACTTGCAGCATTCGGTGTTCCGCTCGACGTTCTGGTCAAAGAGGGTCATTCCGTGGACAACGACACGCTGTTCGTTCTACCACCAGAGTGGATGATGTTCGAAAACGCAGAGACCTACCACAGATGGATTTTAGATGAGATGGAAAGACTCGGAAGATACGATGTAGAGGTGGTCTCAGAGTTTCGAGAAGGTGTGGACGATCATTCGGGACTGTTCGAAGAGGACTTTCCAGTTGAGATGATCCTGGAGCTTACGAAAGACAGAACCAAAAAGGCTTTCAACATCTTTGGAGATTCACTTCCCTCCGGGGTTAAAAGGGAAATTCAGCTTTTGCTGGAAAATCCTGAACTCGACTGGAAGACCCTTATCCGGCGATTCTTTGGAATTTCCATAAAGGCGGATCGATACACCACACCATTGAGACCGAACAGAAGGTACGATCATCTTCCAGGGTGGCGAAACGAATACCTTTCCAGGGTGGCTGTTGTGATCGACACAAGTGGAAGTATCGTGGAAAAGGAACTGAATCAGTTCGTATCGGAACTGGAGAGACTCGCAGGCATTTTGAAAGAAGAGATCTGGCTCGTTCAGGTGGACAGGAATGTGACCTCCGTTGTCAGGTACAGATCGGGAGACTGGCGGGATCTGGAGATCGTGGGCGGCGGAAGTACTGACCTTCAGCCGGCCGTTGATTACTCCGAGAAGGTGCTGAGGGCGGAAGGTACGATCGTTTTCACAGATGGCCACACGGATGTTCCATTTGCAAGAAGAAGGATTCTCTTTGTGCTCTCCAGATTCCACAACGAGGATTTTCAGAAAGAAGCCCGGAGGATGTACGGTAAGGATGCGGTGGTGGTGCTATCGTGAAAAAGGAACTGGAGTCTCTCCTGAAAGAGATTTCTCCCGTGAACCCGCTGAAGGAATACGAGGAAAGACTCGACAACGTTCACCTTCATGTGTTTTTGCTGAGGGTGAAAAGGCACCGATTTCCGAGTCTTTTTCTCATGATGGACGTATCCGGCAGGAAACTTTTGAACCTCTCCGTTGAGGATCCGTTCGACAGAGAACCATGTATATACAGAGTGTCTGCGGACGTTCCCGACACCCTACTTTCGTTCTACAGGAAGCATTTCAAAGAAGTGGATTCGGTTTCTTCAGGGATCTTCCGTATGCCGTTGAGGGTAAAGGTTCTGCGATCGGTCGGCGATGAGACGTGGCTTCAGAAGATATTCCTTCAGGAGAAAGTCAGGGGTGAGGAATTTTTCCTGTTTCAGGAGAGAGTATCGGAGAAAGATCTGAAAAAGCTTTTCGATCTTCTGAACTCAGAACTCAAGTTGATCCTGAGAAACGAGGGAATAGATGTGTTCCTTGATCTGCCGGACTGGGTCGAGAAGGACCATGTGCCACTGCTTCACGAAATAGGAGTCCTTCTCAGGAAAAAGGAAAACATACAGCCAGCCCAGAACCCAGAAGAGAGAACATTTCTCAGTTTGAGGATCGGTTACGACAGGTTCTTCGAAGAGGAATTCGATCTGGTATCCTTTGTGGGAGATTTCTTGAAGAAATTGAAGAAAATATACAAGGTGACCATTTCGATGTTATAATAGACAATGTACGAAAACTTTCCAAGGAGGGGCGAAACATGAAGGTAAAGGTCGACGCAGATGCCTGCATCGGTTGTGGAGTTTGTGAAAACCTCTGTCCAGATGTCTTCCAGCTCGGTGACGATGGGAAGGCCAAGGTCCTCCAGCCCGAAACTGACCTTCCCTGTGCGAAAGACGCTGCTGATAGCTGTCCCACTGGCGCTATAAGCGTTGAAGAGTGAGGAAGAAGGGGTGGGTTTCCACCCCTTTAGAATTTTTTCAGATCTGTTTCTTTTTCTCCGTTGACCCGACAAACCTGTTCGTTGGATAATTATTCTTGGCACACCTTGTGCGGGGGTTTCCCAGAATGAAAGAGCGAATACTCCAGGAAATAAAGACCAGAGTGAACAGAAAAAGTTGGGAACTCTGGTTCAACTCTTTCGAAGTGAAAACGATAGAGGGAAACAAGGTGATCTTCTCCGTGGGGAATCTCTTCATAAAAGAATGGCTGGAGAAGAAGTATCATTCGGTGCTCTCAAGAGCGGTGAAGACGGTTCTTGGACACGACGCTACCTATGAACTGACCTACGAATCGTTTGACTCACACACATCCTACAGTGAGCCTCTTGTGAAGAAAAAGGCGGTTCTTCTCACACCACTGAACCCTGCCTACACTTTCGAGAATTTCGTTGTTGGACCGGGAAATTCCTTTGCCTACCATGCTTCACTGGAGGTTGCCAAGAATCCAGGAAAGTACAACCCGCTTTTCATATACGGAGGAGTGGGACTTGGAAAGACGCATCTTCTTCAGTCGATAGGTAACTACATAGTTCAGAGAGAGCCCGATCTGAGGGTGATGTACATCACCAGCGAGAAATTTCTGAACGATCTTGTTGACAGTATGAAAGAGGGGAAACTTGCTGAGTTCAGAGAAAAGTATAGAAAGAAAGTGGATGTCCTTCTGATAGATGATATTCAGTTTCTCATAGGAAAAACGGGTGTTCAAACAGAACTCTTCCACACCTTCAACGAACTTCACGACTCGGGAAAACAGATAGTCATCTGCTCTGACAGAGAGCCACACATGTTGAAGGAGTTTCAGGACAGGTTGATCTCCAGGTTTCAGATGGGACTCGTTGCAAAGCTGGAGCCACCTGACAGGGAAACAAGGAAGAGCATCGCAAGAAAAATGCTTGAAGTTGAAGAGGGAGAACTTCCGGAAGAGGTTCTGGATTTCGTTGCAGAGAACGTGGATGACAACCTGAGAAGACTCAAAGGTGCGATAATAAAACTTCTCGTTTACAAAGAAACCACGGGAAGAGAGGTCGATCTGAAAGAGGCAATCGCACTTTTGAAAGATTTCATAAAACCCGAAAGAAAGCCGATTCTCGATCCCATCGATGAGTTGATAGAGATCGTCTCGAGGGTGATGGACGTACCGAAGGAAGAAATTCTATCGAGCAGCCGGAACGCAAAGGCACTCATGGCCAGAAGAATAGGAATGTACATTGCGAAGACTTATCTGAAGAGTTCCCTGAGGACGATTGCGGAGAAGTTCAACAGGTCCCATCCTGTGGTCGCCGATAGTGTGAAAAAAGTTAAAAATTCCCTGCTCAAGGGAAACAGGCAGTTGAAGATGTACATCGATGAAATCGTCGGGGAGATATCCCATAGGGCTTCAAGTGGTTAACTCCTCAGCGATCTTTCTGAGAGACCACTTCATGGCAGGAGTTCTGTAAGGATCGGAACCATCGTCCAGTTTCAAGATCCATCTTCCGTTTTTCCCCGAAAGATCCAGATAGTAAATTTGACGAAAATCTCCCTCGTCCGTTGAGATCACCTTCAAAAGGTAGCCGCTGTCTCTGTAGACTCTTTTCACGACAAACACTTTGTTTTTGTTTTTGAACACCTTTCCTTCCAGACTCTTCAGTTTTTCCCAGGAAACCGTACCTTCAAAGGTGACGTGCGCCACGGTGTTTTCCCCCTCCAGCAATCTTTTCACCGCTCCGTGTCTTATTTTGCGTGCAATAATCAGGAAGGTTCTTTTACCCTGAGATTTCCACTTTCTCTCGTAGCGTGTTTCCACTTCCCTTTGAAAGTTTTCCACAAAAGAATCCACCACGAAATATTCGGAGGTATCAAAGGCCTCGCGCACCTCTTTAGCGTACCATTCCTCATCAGTTGCAAACTCAAGAGTACCGTCCATTTCCAGAACAGTGGACAGGGTCTGCATGAAATCGTGGCTGGTGATTCTTCTGTTTTCGTGCCTTTTCTTTGGCCAGGGGCATGGAAAATTCACATAGACCTTTTCTACGCTGTTGTCGGGAAAGAGTTCTCTCAGACCGAATCTGCCGTCCACTTTCACAAGTTTCACGTTCGTCAGACCGTATTTTTTGAATTTCTTCTGCGCCTTGACGAAAGAGGTTATGGAAACCTCAAAACCCACGAAGTCCTTTTCGGGGTGCTTTCTTGCCATCTCCGCAAGGAACTCGCCGTTTCCAAAGCCTATCTCCACGACGATTTTCGACTTTCTACCAAAGATCTGTGACCAGTCAAGAGGAAAGAACGGAAAACTCTGAGGTTTTATTTCGTAATCTACTACAACCACCTGAGCCACCTCTCAGTTTCTATGAGATTCAGGTTCTTTTTTTGCGCGTACTCAATGACCTTCAGGTATTCCTCCCGGGTTATGCCTCTGCTCAGGCCATACTTTCTCGCCAGATATTCCGGGCGAAACTGTGCCATTATGTTCACAAGAGGCTTTGGTTCTATCTTTGAAAGCAGATCGATAACGCCCAGACTGTTCTCGATGTATCCTGGAAGAATCAGGTGTCTTACAAGAACACCCTTCTTCATGATACCATCCTTCAACACAGGTTCTCCAGTTTGTTTCACCATGACTTTCAGGGCTTCGAAGGCAATCTGAGGATAGTCCGCGACCCCTGAAAGTTTCATACCAAGTTCCGGATCACTGTACTTGAAATCGGGCATGTAGATGTCCACAAATCCTGCCAGTTGCTCAATCGTCTCAACGGACTCGTATCCACCACAGTTGTAGACAACGGGTATTTTCCTTTCTATTCTTTCAAGGGCATCAACGATGAAGGGAACCTGATGGGTTGGAGTCACCAGATTGAGGTTTTCCACACCCATGTTCTGAAGTTCCACAAATATCTCTGCCAGCCTTTCGATGGTGATTTCTCTTCCCACACCAAGTTGACTGATTTCGTAATTCTGACAGTAAACACATTTCAAATTACAGAAGGTGAAAAAGACCGTGCCGCTTCCTCTACTCCCGACAAGGATTCTTTCCTCACCGAAATGAGGGCCCCATGAGGAAACGATGGGGCGGTTAGAAACACCGCAGACTCCCTTTTCACCTTTCAGACGATTCACACCACAGGTTCTGGGACAGATATCACACCTTTCCAGCTTTCTGTAGAAAACAGCGCTTTTCATATCCTCTTCAGGAAGTACTCGGCATCGTCCGTGTATTCACTGTCTGGGAACTTCTCTATGAAGTCTTCAAATAGTCTCCTTGCAGTGGAGAGATCTCCTTTGAAATAGTAACTCAGCGCCCTGTAGTAATATACATCGTCTTTGAAGTAAACGTTTTCTTCTCCTATCTCTTCTATGGCAAGATCGAATCTCCTTATAGCTTCATCGTACTCCCTTCTCAGGTAGAACATGTAGCCGAGAAACCAGAGAGATTTTGCCCTCTCTATGCGACTCTCTTTCGATGGAACGTAGACCACAGAAGGAGTGGACTCTCTGGTTGAAATCGTACTCAACGCCGATTCTATTTGAGAAAGTTTCCTGTTGAGGTTTGCCAGGAGATCCTTCAGGCTTTCGAGATCTTCAGAGACAGTTTTCACGTCGCTCTGCACTTCAGTGAACCTTCCCTCAACAAGATCGTTCAGTTTTCCCATGCTTTCACTGAGAACTGCTATGTTTGACAGCACATCTTCAACACGCTGCTCCAGTGGCTTTATATCGACCGTCTGTTCGATCACCGGTGTTTCAGATTCTTTCTTTACACTCGAAGGAACAATGTAGAGAGCAAAAAGGGAAACAAGAAAGATGGCCACAAGGAGAGAAATGGTCAGGATCTCAAAGAGACCTGTCTTTCGGCTGGAAAGACCATTTTCGAGAAGCACAGGATGTGTTCTATCGAGTTCCATTAGAAGCTTTCTATACTTCTCCATAGCCTTTCTGTCGTTACGCTGTCTGGCGAGTTTGTACCTCAACGCAATGACTTCGACCAGCTCAGGATAATCTTTCACGATGGACTCAACGATGGAGATGGCTCCCTGGACGTTTTTTCTTTCGAGTTCTTTCAGGGCTTCCTCTGCCTCTCTCGAATAGTCTATGCTGTACTGACTTGTTGCATGTTCGTAGTGTTCTGCGTACTTTTCTTTCAACTCTTCGGGTAGAGACTCGTAGATTCTCTTTACCGCCTTCCAGTTTCGAGCGGCGTACTCTACCTCCAGTTCAAGGTGAGGAAACTCTCCGGGAAAGAGAGAGAGAAGATTGCGGGCTTCGGTTATCCTTTTTTCGCTCAGAAGGTCCCTGACGATTTTTTCCACAGCGTTCATTCTTTCAGCCCCCTTATGGCTTTCGGGATAAGCCTCAAAAGCTCTGAGGTAGTGAGCCCTCTTTCATCGTCTTCGAAAAGATCCGCCGCCATTCCATGCAGATACACCGCAAGAAAACTTGCCTCAAGAGGAGATAGTTTCTGAGCCATGAAACCTGAGATCATCCCGGTCAGAACGTCCCCACTGCCCCCTTTCGACAGCCCCGTGTTGCCTGTTGTGTTGAAGAACGTATTCTCTCCATCTGTGACGATGGTGGTGGCTGATTTCAAAACAAGAACGCACCGGTGTTTTCTGGCGAACTCTTCCGCGAAAATGTAGTTGTACTTCACCTCATCTATCGTTTTGCCGGAGAGCCTTGCCATTTCCCCAGGATGCGGTGTTATCACCGTTGGTTGATTTCTCTCCGAAAGTACCGACACATCGAGAACGTTCAAACCGTCGGCGTCCAGAACAACAGGTTTTTCCAGTTTTTTCAAAAATTCGTTGACGAATCTTCTCGTGTCATCGTTGTTTCCAAGTCCAGGACCGACAGCCACCACATCGACCTTCTCCGCCATCCTCAAACACTCTTCTACATTTTCAGCGCTGAAGTATCCATTTTTCGTTTCAACGGGAACGGAGATGAGTTCAGGAAAGCTGGATGTTGCAACCAGATTCTGTGGAAAGGGCACCACAAGAGTCACAAGCCCCGCTCCCACCTTCAAGGCTCCCATACCAGTCAGAACAGGTGCTCCAGAGTACAGCTTTGAACCTGCTACAACCAACACCTTTCCGTATGTCCCTTTGTGAGAATCTTTTGGTCTTTCTGGCAGCAGCGAAACTGCCATCTCTCTGGTTATCACATGCCTTTTGAGTGGCTCCAGAAGAGATCGAGGGTGTCCAATGTTTGCGACCTTCAGTCTTCCTGCGTATTCCCTTCCTGGAAAAATGAGGTGTCCCACCTTTGGCGCTCCGAAAGTCACCGTGAGGTTTGCTTTCACGGCGGTTCCAAGAACCTTCCCCGTGTCTGCATCCACACCAGATGGGATATCAACCGATACAACGTAGGTGTTCGCGTTGTTCACAGAATCTATCACTTTTGCGTATTCACCTGTGACTTCTCCCTTCAATCCTGTTCCAAAGATTGCATCCACAACCACATCGTACTCTTTCAGGAGAGAAGCGTCAAAATGCTCGAGGACTTTCCCTCCAAATCTGAGGTAGAGGTTGTAGTTGTAATCACAGTCAGGTGTTCTGCTCTTTCCAAGGAAAACAACAAGAACATCCCTGGCCACATTCAGAAGGTTTCGTGCAACAACGAATCCATCGCCCCCGTTGTTTCCCCCTCCACAGAGAACGAGAAATCTTTGTCCAGAAAGGTTTCCCAGTTCCTCTTCCAAAGCAAGAAGAACCGAGATACCCGCTCGCTCCATAAGGACCTTCGAATCCATACCGTATTCGTTTATTGTGATCTCATCGATTTCTTTCATCTCTCGACCGGTTGTCACTTTCACTTTGTATCACCTCTCGCCATAGAGAAAACGATAGATGAAATATATCCTCTTCACCTTCTTCAGATATCTTTGTGCACTCTCGATGTATCTTCCATCGTTCAAAGCGCTGGGTCCAACGTTGTAAGCCATGATCGCCCTGTCGAGATCACCGTAGATGTCCCTCAAAAAGCGAAGATAGACGATCCCGTAGAGTATGTTTCCCTCCGGGTTTTGATAGTCCTGAGCGAGAGCAAATTTCTCTTTCAACCACATCGCCGTCGATGGCATGATCTGCATCAATCCAAACGCACCCGCTGAGGACACAGCGGTTCTGTCGAAGTTACTTTCTACCCAGATTATACTCTGGATGAGCCTGGGATCTATATCACCGGAATAACTTGAAATGTAATCATAATAGTCGTCTGGAAACAACCTGTACAGGTTCGCAAAGAACAGCAGGGCGAAAAGAAAACACAGAAAAAGGACTCTCACACACTCAGGGCCTCCCTGTAGATCATCAGGATTTTTTCTTTTGTGAAAGTCCCCGGTGTGTTCGACACGTGTTTTGCCCTTGATGCTTTCTCAGACCACCTTTCCAGCTCTTCCTGAGAGACCTCAACCCTTTGATAGAGACCCAGATCTTTCAGAAAATTCAGCAGACTTTTTCTGAATATCCTGTTCACTTCATCGACACGATCGGGAATTTCCTCTCTCATGACGTTCATAACGAACGGCAGGACCATACCAGTTGCCCTTCCGTGTTTTATTCCCTTTTCCGTGGTGAGGGGATACCCCATGGCGTGGGCAAGGGTTGTACTCGTCTGGGCGATCACCATCCCGGCAAGGCAGGAGGCTATCAGCATCTTTCTTCTGGCCTTTTCATCACCGCCCATGGCTTTGGGAAGATATTTGTGAATGATTTTCATGGCTTCAAGGGCGAGGGCATCCGATGGAGGAGTCGCCCTTCTGGAAAGGAAACCTTCCACGGCATGGGAGAGGGCATCAACACCCGTTGACAGGACCAGATCCTCCGGCATGGAATAAGTGTACCTGGGATCCAGGAAGGCGTAGACGGGAAACATCAACCTACATCCTCTTTTGTTTCCTTCCTGATCCGTGAGAACAGAGTACGGTGTCACCTCGCTGCCGGTTCCCGCTGTTGTTGGGATCTCCACAACAGGAAGCCATCTTCTGATCTTCTCACTGTCATAGAGATCTTCAACATTGAGATCTTTCTCCTTCAAAAGAACCGAAATCGCCTTGGCGAAATCCATGGGACTTCCACCACCAAGCCCCACCACGAGATCAAAATCTTCGTCTCTGAACCTTTCGGCTGCCCTTTCAACGCTCGCAAAGGAAGGATTCTCTTCGACCTCATCGAAGACGACATAGGAAATGTCGAGCTTTTCCAGAAGGTCTGTTAGATCATCGAGTGAGCCGTTCTTTTTCGAAGATGTTCTGCCCGTAACGATGAGTGCTCTTTTTCCTAGTATCTTCATCACGGGACCTCTTTTGGAAAGGATATGATCTCCAAAGAACACGTCCGTGGGCATGTAGAACTCCCACATGTTCCCCACCTCAACTTTCGTAGACGATCTCGTAGGTCACCTTCGAGGAACACTTCAGGATGGCAGAGACGCTGCAATACTTTTCCTGAGAAAGTTGAACAGCCTTTTCGACTTTGTCCTTTGGGGGCTCACCATCGAACTTGAAGATGTACTTCAGGTGAACCCTGGTGAAGATTCTGGGATGATCTTCTGCTCGCTCGTACTCGATCTCTATCCTGAAATCCTTCATCCGGTCGACCACTTTCATTTTCCTCAGGATGGACACCACGTCCATTCCCGTGCACCCCATGAGGCCAGAAAGAACAAGTTCAAGAGGCCGGGGGGCGGCATCCTTTCCCCCGACCTCTTCTTTGGCATCCATTATGACATCGTGATTGGAATCTGTCCTGACATGAAACATCATGTTTCCGATCCAGCGTGCCTGCATTCTTTCACCTCACACTTTGAACTTTTTAACGAGCGAGGAGAGGTGTTCGGAGAGTTCAGAAAGTCTCTCTGCCGCCTCACTCACCTTAGCAGAGGAGGTGGTCTGGTTTTCTATGAGGGACTCCATTCTTGAGAGACTCTCCACGACACCTTCCACCACCTTGGTGACGTTGTCCATCGCACTTGCCATCTCCTCTGCAGCAGCCCCCTGCTCCTGAGCCGTCGCCGCCGTGTTCTCTATCATGCTGTTGATCTCTTCTATCCTTCCAAGGATCTCTTTGAACCTCTTTGTGATCTCTTCTCCCTTCACCGCTATCTCGTCCACACTCTCAAAGACCTCTTTCGACCCTTCTTCCACGTGCCCTATCGTCCCCCTCAGACTGCTCAGCATCTTCGCTATGTCTTCTGTTGCTTTCTGACTCTCTTCTGCAAGTTTTCTGATCTCATCCGCAACCACCGCAAAGCCCCTTCCTGCCTCTCCTGCCCTTGCCGCCTCTATCGCTGCGTTCAGTGCAAGTAGATTCGTCTGCTCTGCTATCGAGCTGATCGTGTTCACTATCTCCCCTATGGTCTTGGCTGACTCCACAAGTTCCTTCAGGTAGTTTCTCTGTTTCTCTGTTGACCCTTTCAGTTTCTCTATGACACGGCTTACCCCTTCTACGCTCTCTGTTCCTTCTCTTGCCGCTTTCGTCACCGCCTCTGACCTTTCCGTCAGATCCTGGGTGATCTTCGAGATGTTCTGTGCACTCGCCGCTACTTCTTCTACTCCACTCGTCACTTCTGTGAGTGCACTGCTCATGTTGTTCGCCTCATCCAGTATTCTTTTTGCCTCTTCGTGGAGGTTCTCTGCCGATCTGTGGCTCTCCTCTGAGAGGGCCTTTATCTCTTCTGATGCTTTGCTCAGCTCGTTTGATGCCTCTATGATGTTTTTGATCATCTCTTTCAGTGAGGATACCGCTTCTTTCAGGCTCTGTTCTACCTGTGTCAGCTCGTCTTTTCCTTTCGCCTCAAATTCTACCGTCAGGTCCCCTTCTCCAAATCTCTTCACTCTCTCTACCTGCTCTTTCATCCTTCTCACTACTGGCATCATCGAGAAGAACAACACCCCAAAGATCACGCCTCCAAATACCACGTACGTCACTATCGTCCCAAAGGTCGCTTTCCTTCCTTCTGAAAGTAGTTCGTTGAGGTATCCTGTCGAGAAGATGTAAAAGTCGTATCCTGGCACTTTCGCCCACACGGTGTATTTCTTCTCTCCATTGTACTCGTACTCTACGTATCTTTCTCCTCCACTCTTTGCTTCACTGAAAGCTTTCTCAAATCCTCCAAGTTCTTTCACGTCTTTCATGAAGTTTCCCATGTCTTTGTGTATCAATACTTTCCCATCACCGGATACCAGTATGCCGTAGCCGCTTTCTCCAAGTTTTCCGCCGTTGACCACTGTATTCCAGAAATTTTTTCCTTCGGAAAGATCTATCACATAGCCAACACCACCGAGTGTGCCGGCACCGAAGGCACCGAGTGGAGCAAGAACGACAAGTGAGGGTTTATTTTTGAAGGTATCCGCCAGCACAACGTATGGGTCCTTTGAACTCTTCACAAGATTCATGTACTTCTGATAGATGGTTGAAGAGGAATCTATCTGTTCCAGACCGTTTGCGGTGGCGATATAACCAGAACCGGTCATCTCCTCAAAGGTGAGGCCTGCAAGAATCGTACTGGAGGCTTCTTTCACCAGTTTGACCATGTTGGAAGCCATGGAGTAGGTGTCGAGAAGCTGGGCTTCCATCGATTGTGTTAAAGCGCGTGCCCTCTCTACGTACTTGTTCATCTTTTCGGCGAAGTAATTGGAGAGAACATCGATCTGAACCTGCGCGTTCTTTTTGACCGCATCTACAACAGCACCTGAAACACTCTGGTATATGAGGTAAAAACTAACAACAAGCCCCGCCAGAACGACCAGTATGATCACAAAAACCTTCATACGCAATGTCATAGGATCTACCTCCCGGATGTGATTTATCGCCTGTTATTTTATCAGAAATTCGCTCAGAAAAAAAGAAAAAATACCGGAGACAGCGGGAGTGAGAAACCACCCGCTCAGTATCCGGATTAAAACTTTCTTGTTTCCTAACCTCATTCCCCTCGCGTACCCTGCTCCCAGAACGGCTCCCACAATGGCCTGAGAAGAAGAGACAGGAATGCCCACCAGACTGAAAAACCAGACGGTCACGGCCTGAGAAAGAACCGCCACAAGAGATGTAAAGTGATCTAACTCTATTAATTTCTTCCCGACGGTCATCATCACGTTTTTGCTGTAGGTGAGGATACCAAAGGCGATACTAACTCCACCAAGAAAGGCTGCCTGCTCAACGGTGAGGAGTTTTCCCACGAACACCCCCGTTACATTTGCAACGTTGTTCGCACCAAGTGAGAACGCCCCGTATGCTCCAAAGACCCATGCGAAAACCTTTATGACTCTGTCCTGCATCTGAACGCTTGGGATCTTTCGAAAGATGTACGAAAAAGCCGGATAGAAGATCAGACTCAAAGCCAGTGCTCCCGTTGGTGTCAGAAACCACACGATGAATATCTTCGTCAAAGCGGGAAGGTCGAGCCCCTGAATTCCCATCGTGGAGAGGTTTGCTCCCACTATTCCTCCAACCACCGCCTGGGATGTAGAAACCGGTATTCCAAACTTCGTCATGATCGTCACGGTAAGGGCACCGCAGAGAACAGAGATGCTGGAAGCGACAAGATCAGAGGTGCTGAGCGAACCTATATTCTGAAGGCCTCTTGCCTCACCCATCACCGCTCCGAGTACAACGAAAACAGATGCCACGATCGTGGCTCTCCTGTAGGGAGTGAGGCCAGATCCAACGAAAGGACCGAAAACGTTCGCCGCGTCGTTCGCACCAAGGGACCATCCAAGAAAGAGCGAGGGTAAAAGATAAACCAGCATGGTATCCCTCCACATTGCTTACGATTTTCTATTGTATCATTTTGAACCTCTCTTACGGTACAGCAGTCATACAAACAGAACGTAGAAAGTTCCTGACAGAACTTCACAATATTTTAAAAATACGGTACCCGTTTAGGAAAGAAATTAGAATGTTCTCTTAACCTGTTACATTTACAATGAAGACTGGAAGATGAAAGTTGACCCCCCTATCCCCCTTGAGATACACCCCCCACGGCTTTGGCGGGCTCGAAAGAGCCCGCATTTTTTTATATGTGATAGAATTGTACACGATGGATATCATCGGATATCATCTGGAGGTGTTGACTGTGCTCGATATAGGTACCCTGATTTTCCAGATATTCTGGATGATTTTCATTTTCTCTCTCATTACTCCATTTTTGAAGAACTCTGCTCTCAAGTCGGCAAGAGAAACCCTGATAAGAACCTTCGAAAAGAAGAGAGGCAGTCGTGTGATCACACTCATTCACAGAACGGAATCCATCAGCTTCTTTGGTTTTCCGGTGAGGCGCTACATAGATATAGAAGACTCCGAAGAGGTATTGAGAGCGATAAAGCTAACTCCGGAGGATATGCCGATAGATCTGATAATCCACACGCCCGGAGGACTGGTTCTGGCAGCAGAACAGATAGCAAGGGCGCTGAAAAAGCACAAGGGAAAGGTCACCGTCTTTGTTCCGCACTACGCTATGTCTGGAGGAACTCTGATAGCGCTTGCAGCGGACGAAGTTGTCATGGATGAAAACGCCGTCCTTGGACCCCTCGATCCCCAGATTGGAAACATGCCGGCACCCTCCATTCTCGCCGCCGTCAGAAAGAAGGATGTGAACGAAGTTGATGATCAGACGCTGATACTGGCCGATATAGCCGAGAAAGCGATAAGGCAGATAAAGGAATTCGTCACAGAAATTCTGAAGGATAAGATGCCAGAGGAGAAAGCAAAGGAAATAGCAGAGAAACTCTGTGAAGGGAACTGGACACACGATTATCCTCTGACCGTTGACAAATTGAGAGAACTCGGTTTGCAGGTGAGCACCGATATGCCACAGGAAGTGTACGATCTGATGGATCTTTACAAACAGTCCGAACCGAAAAGACCCTCTGTCAGTTACGTTCCGGCTCCTTATTACAGGGGAAGGGAAACACGTGGTGAAGGTAGATGATTTCTACAGAAAAGAGTACGGTGTGGTCGCGGGGATAGACGAAGCCGGCAGAGGTTGTCTGGCGGGGCCAGTCGTGGCTGCTGCCGTCATTCTGGAGTACGATATAGAGGAAGTGTGCGACTCCAAACTCCTCACATCGAAAACGAGGGAAAAGCTGTTCGATGAGATAATGGAAAAGGCAGCCGTTGGAATCGGTATGGCCACACCGGAGGAGATAGACCTTCAGAACATATTCAACGCTACAAAGATGGCTATGAACCGAGCGTTGGAGAATCTCCCTGTGAAACCCTCTTTCGTGATCATAGACGGAAAAGGATTAGATTTGGGCGTTCCCGGTACCTGTCTGGTCGGTGGTGACAGGAAAAGCAAACTCATAGGAGCAGCATCCATCATCGCCAAGGTGGTCAGAGACAGATTGATGGAGAAACTACACGATCTGTATCCTGAGTTTTCTTTCCACAAACACAAGGGTTATGCCACGAAGGATCATTTGAACGAAATCCGTCTTCACGGAGTTCTTCCCGTCCACAGAATGAGTTTCAGACCGGTTCTGGAGAATCTTTCCAGAGAAAGGCTTGAGGATTTTCTTGAAAAGAAACTCATCTCAAGGGAGCGTTTTGACAGGATACTGGGTCTTCTGGAGGCGAGAGAAGGTGTGGCTTTCGGGAAAGAAAGAGTCGGACATAATCTCACTCTTTTTCAAACACGTGGACAAGGTTGAGGAAACACTGGTCTGTGTGTTCGATCTGCTGAAAAATTTCCTGGAAGGATCGGATGAGATCGACATTCTCTATCAGCGTGCCCAAAGACTGGAGAGTGAAGCGGACAGACTCAGAAGAAAGACCGAACTGGAGATGTACAGTGGTGCCTTCCTGCCGAATTTCCGTGGAGACCTCCTCGGCTTGATAGAATCTTTGGACAAGGTTGCAAACAAGGCTGAATACGTGGCGGATATTCTCGCTCTTCAAAAGCCTGAGATTCCTCCAGAGATAAAGGATCTCGTCCTGAAACAGATGGATTACTCTCTGAAGGCTTTTAGATCGTTGAAGATGGCGCTGAAATATCTCTTCGAAGAAATGGACAGGGTAGGAGATTATGTTCTGGAGGTTGAAAGGTACGAGCACGAAGAAGATCTGGTGGAAAGGAACGCACTGAGAAAGCTCTTTGAAATGGAAACCGACAAATGCACAAAACTCGAAGCGAAAGAACTCATCAGAAGCATAGGAGACATTGCAGACAGAACGGAAGATGTCTCTGATAGAGTAGAAATCGTGCTTTTGAAGAGGAGGTTCTAAAATGGGAAAAACGGGAAAACTCTTCGAAGAACTCGTGTCCATCATGGAGAAGCTTCGCTCCCCGGAGGGTTGCGAGTGGGACAGAAAACAAACTCATGAGAGTCTGAAACCCTATCTCATCGAAGAGTGTTACGAACTGATCGAGGCGATCGATAAAAAAGATGACGAAATGATGAAAGAAGAACTCGGAGATGTTTTGCTCCAGGTTGTGTTCCACTCTCAAATAGCAAAAGAGAGAAATGCCTTCTCCATAGATGATGTGGTCGAACACTTGAATTCCAAGCTCATCAGACGCCATCCCCACGTTTTTGGAGACAGTTCCGGTTATTCCTACAAACAATGGGAGGATATAAAGGCTCAGGAGAAAGGAAAGAAGAAATCATCGAGGGTTGGAGAGATAAATCCTCTCGTTCCTGCCCTCTCCATGGCAAGAAGAATTCAGGAAAACGCTGCACAGGTGGGATTCGACTGGGACAACATCGAGGGGGTGTATGAGAAGATAGAAGAAGAACTTGAAGAACTCAAAAAGGTCAGAAGCACGGATGAAGCAGAGGAAGAACTCGGTGATCTTCTGTTTTCCATAGTCAATCTGTCCAGGTTTCTTGGGATCGATCCCGAATCTGCCCTCAGAAAGGCCACCAGAAAGTTCGTGGAGAGGTTCAGGAGGATGGAGGAGATGATAGAAAGGGATGGACTGGTGCTGGAGGAACTGTCTTTGAGGGAACTGGACGAATACTGGAACAGGGCGAAAGGAGGAGATGAGGAATGAAAAAGGTTTTCCTCGTAATTCTTCTGGTGACAACGGCCACTTTCTTTTCGCAGGCAACGACCACATCGAGCACGGTGGTTGCCATCGTCAACGGCCAGCCGATCACTTCGGATCTTCTCGAACTCGAAGCGGATATAAACGGTATTCTCAAAAGCATCGCACAGATCGATATGAGATTCTTCAACGTTCTCACAGGAACCGAGGAGGGATTGAGACTCCTTTTGAAATACAAAATGGAAGTTTTGAATTCACTGATAGACGATCTCCTCATACAGCAGCTTGCAGAAAAAGAGGGGGTCGGTGTAACAGATGAAGAGGTGAATGCAGAAGTCGAAAAAAGACTGAAAGAAACGGTGGAGTCGATGGGGATAACCCTTGAAGATCTGGATAAGTTCCTTCAGAGTGCAGGTTACGGTGATCTTGAAACGTTCAAAAAGCGCCTCAAATGGCACCTGAAAACCCAGCTTTCGCTTCAGAGACTTCAGGAAAAGATCACCCAGGATGCAACGGTGACGGTTGAGGAAGCCCAGAATTACTACAACCAGAACAAAGAGGCGTACAGAGTGCCGGCTGCCGTTCATCTCTACAGGATCTCCGCCGAAGAAAAAGGAAAAATCGATGAGGCCCTCTCAAGGATCAGAAAGGGAGAGGATTTCCTTGAGGTCGCAACAAAGGTGGCAACAGGAGGAGACCTGGGCTGGATCGAAGAAGGAGAACTTGAAAAGGATTTGGAGAGTGTCATCTTTGAAGCGCCGGAGGGTGCCATACTCGGTCCGTTCGAATCGAAGGGTGGTTTTATGCTCTACAAAGTTGTAGAAAAGAGGGCTTCCTCTTACAAAAAGTTCGAAGAGGTGAAAGAGGAAATCATCAACAAACTGCTCTCGGAGAAAAAAGCACAGATCTGGAACGACTGGTTCAACAAAACGTTCGAAGAGTTCAAGAAGAACAGTCATATAGAAATAAAACTTGGAGGGAGCGGGGAATGAAGTTAAAGACAAAGACGATGGAATGGACAGGAAACTCCTTGAGGCTGCTGGACCAGAGGAAACTTCCCTTCATCGAGGAGTACGTAGAATGCAAAACACACGAAGAGGTCGCACACGCGATAAAGGAGATGATCGTCAGAGGAGCACCTGCCATAGGTGTCACGGCTGCCTTCGGATACGTTCTGGGTTTCAGAGAGTACCGTTCAGGAGATCTGAAGGAATGGATGAAACAGGTCAAGGAAGTTTTATCTCGAACCAGGCCCACGGCCGTGAACCTGTTCTGGGCCCTGAACAGGATGGAAAAAGTCTTTCTTGAAAACCTGAAAAACGAAAACCTTGGTGAAATCCTCGAAGAAGAAGCCATGAAAATGGCACAGGAGGACATAGAGACGAACAGGGCGATCGGCAGAAACGGAGCAGAACTCATAGAGGATGGTTCGACAATTCTCACTCACTGTAACGCAGGTGCGCTTGCGACGGTGGATTACGGCACGGCCCTCGGGGTGATAAGAGCCGCCGTGGAGGCGGGAAAACGTGTGAGGGTGTTCGCCGACGAGACGCGTCCCTACCTTCAGGGGGCAAGGCTCACCGCCTGGGAGCTCATGAAAGACGGTATAGAGGTCTACGTCATAACGGACAACATGGCAGGATGGCTTATGAAAAGAGGAATGATAGACGCTGTGGTCGTGGGAGCCGACAGAATCGCTCTGAACGGAGACACCGCAAACAAGATAGGAACTTACTCCCTTGCCGTTCTGGCGAAAAGAAACAACGTTCCCTTCTACGTGGCGGCTCCGATATCTACGATAGACCCTACGATAAAAAGCGGTGACGAAATACCAATAGAGGAGAGGAGGGCAGAAGAGGTAACCCACTGTGGAGGAAACAGGATCGCTCCTGAAGGGGTGAAGGTTCTGAATCCGGCCTTCGATGTCACAGAAAACTCTCTGATAACAGCGATCATAACGGAAAAGGGTGTCATCAAACCACCTTTTGAGGAGAACATAAAGAAGATCCTCGGGGTGTAACCTTGGATCAGATTTTTGCCTTTTTGGAGGAAAAGTTCCTTGCGTGGATGTGCTTGTTCACAAGATTTACAGGCTTTTTTGTGATCGCCCCTTTCTTTTCTGAAAGGGCATTTCCGGTTGTCGTGAAGGTTTTCCTTGCGCTCTTTACGAGCTGGTTGACCCTTTACTCGTCGAACATGAGTTTGCCACTCGATACGCCCGTTCTCACCTTAACACTGAACCTGTTGTTTAACTTTCTCGTGGGATTCAGCCTTGGGTTCATCGTGTATCTTTTCCTTCAGGCATTCAACGGAGCAGGTTACATCTTTGGTTTTCAGATGGGATTTGGTATGGAGGAAGTGCTCGCGTTCGGAGAAGAGCAGACGAACCCTACAGGGGAATTGATATACCTTCTGGGTCTGACAGTTTTTGTGCTCATAAAAGGACCTCTTCTGATCTTCGAGGGTCTGAAGGATTCTTTAGAAGTGTTTCCCGTGAACCTTGTTAATTTAAAAGAAGATTTTTTCTCCTACATCGTGCAAAGGTCTGATGAATTCTTCGTGATGATCCTGAAGATCGGAATTCCCATCATCGCGTTTATGTTCATCGTCAGCATCGTACTGGGAATCGTCTCCAGACTCATTCCACAGATGAACGTTTTCATGGTTGGACTGCCGTTGAAGGTGATGATAGGTTTCGTTCTGATAGCGGGGATGTTGCCGATATGGGCGGACATGGCTCAGAGTATCTCAAATCTTGTCTGGAACGCTATTCAAGAGCTTCTTGGGAAATAGTTCCTCTACTGTTCGCTGAAGCCGAACGAACAGAGCGCGCCACTCCAAGGAAGAGAAGGAGAGTAAGAGAGGAAGGTCGAGTTCCCGTCTCAAGAGAACTCAACATGGCTATCACCTTCCTCATATTCGCCGTTGTCTTGAAGATATTCGGACCACAGGGGATCGCAAGCATCGCCCGGGATGTCAGTGCCTTTCTTTCCCTCGAAGAAACAGAAGATCTTCTGAGCGCTCTTGGATATTTTAAAGATATTCTTTTGATGATCGGAGCCCTTATGCTCTTCACCATGGCCGCTGGAATTCTGGTGGGGGCGATTCAGACGAGGTTTCTTCTTGCGTTCAAAACCCTCAGACCCGATCTGAACAGGATAAATCCGGTGGAAGGGTTCAAAAGACTGTTTTCTCTGAGATCAGTGGTCGAACTTTTGAAGGCCGTTATGAAAGTGGTGGTCATCGGTGTTGTCGTTTATCAGGTACTGAAAGATCGCTGGTACGAGATGGTTCTTTTGAGTGACATGGAACTGGAAGATGCCTTTCTGAACCTCTGGGATGTGGCATCTGAAGTTTCTCTGAAGAGTGGCATAGCCCTTCTTGCACTGGCCGTGTTCGATTATGCCTATCAGAGATGGGATTACGAAAAAAGCATTCGAATGACAAAACAGGAAGTGAAGGACGAGTTCAAGGAAGTCGAAGGAAACCCTGAGGTGAAGCGAAGGCAAAGGCAGATGATGTATGATATCCTACGAAGGAGAATGATGGAGGAGGTCCCCAAGGCCGACGTTGTGATCACCAACCCAACGCATTTTGCCGTAGCCCTGAAGTACGATCCCGACACGATGAACGCACCAACCGTGGTGGCGAAGGGTGTGGACCATCTGGCCCTGAAGATCATCGAGATCGCAAGGGAAAACGGTGTTGCAATCGTGAGAAACCCTTCTCTTGCCCGAACGCTGTATTACAGGGTGGAGATAGGTGAGGAGATACCGGTGGAATTCTACAGGATAGTGGCAGAAGTACTCGTTTACGTTTACACGAGAAAAGGGGTGAGAATTTGAAAAACGTCGATATCGTGGTCTCTCTGATGATAGTGGCCATCGTGCTTCTGATGGTACTTCCAATTCCAGATAGAATGCTGGATTTCTTTCAGATTCTCAACTTAACCCTCTCGATGATAATACTTTTTTCCACGATGTACATAAGAAGCGCACTGGAACTTTCTTCATTCCCGACTTTGCTTCTTGTGGTAACACTCTTCAGGCTGGGACTCAACGTGGCTTCAACGAGGCTCATCCTTCTGGAAGGTCCACAGTTTCAGGGAAGGGTCATAAGAACCTTTGGGGATTTTGTGGTCAGGGGAGATTACGTTGTGGGATTGATAGTGTTCTTGATACTGGTCATCATCCAGTTTGTGGTCATCACAAGGGGTGCCGAGAGGATAGCGGAAGTAGCGGCAAGGTTTACCCTCGATGCCATGCCAGGAAAACAGATGAGTGTGGACGCGGATCTGAACAGCGGCCTGATCACAGAAGAGGAAGCAAGGAAAAGGCGAGAGGAGATAAGAAGAGAAGCGGATTTCTACGGTGCTATGGATGGTGCCAGTAAGTTCGTGAGAGGGGATGCCATAGCGAGTATCATAATCGTTTTCATCAACATAGTTGGTGGGCTTCTCATCGGTGTTTTGAGGCACGGTATGAGTCTTGGGGAAGCGGCACAGGAATACGTGATCCTCACGGTGGGAGACGGACTTTCCGCCCAGATACCCGCTTTGCTGGTTTCCACTGCAACCGGTATCATCGTGTCCAGGGCAGCATCGAAGGAGAATCTCGGAAAAGACCTGGTGTCGGAACTTTCTCGCGAAACGAAGGTCATCATCCTCACAGGCGGTGTTTTGATCTTTCTGGGACTTTTCACTCCCATTCCGTTTTTCAGTGCTCTTCTGGGAGGGGCTTTGATCCTGCTTGCGGTCTATGCCTCAAGGGCCGTTCCTCAGGAAGAACTCGCAGGTCCATCGCCCGCGGAAAGACCGAGTGGTCCTGTACTGTCAACCCCTGAAGAGGTGGCTGAGGTGATACAGAGCGACACCGTTGAGGTGGAGATCGGATACGGTCTGATTCCCCTCGCCGATCCATCCCAGGGCGGTGACCTCCTCGACAGGATCACATCCATAAGAAAACAGCTTGCCTTCGAATTGGGTCTTGTGGTATCTCCCATCCGGGTGAGAGACAGTGTCCTTCTGAAACCAAACGAGTATTCCATAAAGATAAGGGGAAGTGAGGTTGCTCGTTATGAGCTGATTCCAAACAGGCTCCTCGCAATAAATCCTGGAACCGCTGAGGAGAAAATACCCGGCATACCAACCAGGGAACCCGCCTTCAACCTTGAGGCGTACTGGATAGAAGAGTGGAGAAAAGAAGAAGCCCAGCAGAAGGGTTACACCGTGGTGGATCCTCCCACCGTCTTCGCCACACACCTTTCTGAAGTGCTGAGAAGACACGCCGATGAACTGCTCGGAGTCAAGGAGTTCGAACTCCTTGTTGAAGGTCTGAAAGAGAAGTTCCCGAAACTGGTTGAAGATCTCATACCGGACGTTATGAAACCAGCTGAGGTGAAAAAGGTTTTGCAGAGACTCCTGAAGGAAGGTGTTTCCATCCGGAACCTTCCGACCATTTTCGAAACACTTTTGGAAAGCGCAGAAAAGAGCAAGGACATAGATTTCCTGGTGGAAAGTGTGAGAAAGGCTCTGAAAAGGCAGATCGCTTCTCAGGTGCGCTCCGATGACGGTAAAATACACGCGGTAGTCCTCGAAAGGGAACTGGAGCAGAAACTCGCCGAATCGATAAAGGAAGTGGGGGAAGAAAGAGAACTCCTTCTGAATCCAGAAGTGTCACGAGAACTCATGAACAGGATATCTGCTGCCCTGAGTGATCTGATGAAAAAGGGGTATCAGCCGGTTGTAGTCTGTTCTTCCAGCATCAGGTCGTACCTTTCCAGATACATAGCAAGGAGTGTCCCAGGTGTTTTTGTGATCTCCTACGATGAAATACCGGACGATTACACCCTCCAGATTGAAGGCGTGGTGAAACTGTGAAAATAAAAAAATACCTCGCCGAGAGCATCAGAGAAGCGATGATGATGATGATAAAAAGAGAACTTGGGGATAACGCCGTTATCCTGAGCTCTCGTAGGATAAAAAAAGGTGGATTCTTCGGAATAGGAGGAAAGACGTACTTCGAGATAACCGCCGCCGTGGAAGAAAAAGAAGAGGAAAAGAAGGTAGAAAACGCTTCTACTTACAGACTTCAGGAGATCCTGATAAAGAACAGACGAAGCCTGGACGATAATATTAAGGACGAGTTCGACGAGATAAAGAGAACCATAAGTGAAATCAAACAAATCCTTGTGAAAGAGAAGAGCCAGACCCTTCCAGAAGGGCTGTCGAAGATCTCCTACGGTATGGAAAAACAGGAGATAATACCGGAAATCAGATACAAAATAGTGGAGTTTTTGAAGATGAAGTACGGTGATCTGGATCCCGGCTCAAAAGAAGCCTTCAAAATTCTCTCTGAGCAGTTTTCCAACATCATAAGAACGAAAGTACCGGACTTTGAGAATGTAAAGGTTCTCTTTGTTGGAACAACTGGAGTTGGTAAGACAACAACACTTGCAAAGCTTGCTGCAAGGTTCAAGATAGAAGAGAAAAAGCGTGTGGCGATACTCACACTGGACACCTACAGAATAGCCGCAGCCGAACAGTTGAAGACGTACGCGGAGATAATGGATATTCCCATGAAGATCGCATACACACCAAAGGAAGCAGAATACGAAATGATGGCACTGAAGGATTACGACGTTCTTCTCATCGACACCGCGGGAAGGAGCCATCAGAACGATCTTCAAATGAGCGAGGTCAAAGCCCTGGCAGAGGCTGTGAAACCGAACATCACGTTTCTGGTCGTCGCCATGAACTACAAACTGGACGACATGAAGAAAATTCTGGAGAAATTCTCTGTGGTGAGACCCACACATCTCATCCTCACGAAGATGGACGAAACATCCGTTTATGGTACTTTTGTGAACATCTCAGAAATCACAGACATTCCAATCGCCTTTGTAACAAACGGTCAGAGAGTGCCAGACGACATCTTCGAAGCAAATTCCGTGGAACTCGCGAGGATCGTAACCAGTGAGGTGTTAAGCTGTGCCGGATCAGGCGGAACATCTCAGGAAAAGTGAACCGAAGATAGTGAGTGTTCTCAGCGGAAAAGGCGGTGTGGGGAAATCCGTAATAGCGGTCAACCTTGCTCTGGCGCTGAAAGAAACAGGAGCGAATGTGCTTTTGCTGGATGCAGATGTGGGATTTGGAAGCGTCGAGATCCTCCTTGGTTTCATGGCGCCCAAGACACTGAAAGATTTTTTCAAATCCGATATGAAGATCGAGGACATCGTTTTCAGCACAAAATACGGTGTGGATGTTCTCAGCTTTGGAATTGACATGGAGGATCTTCTCCTTTTCAATCTGAGCGATCGAAGACGTTTCTTCGATTGTTTTTCCAGGCTTCTCAAAAAATACGATTATCTGATAGTAGATTTTCCACCGGGGTACAACGAGAACCTGGACAGTTTCTACCTGCAGTCTGACTTCCTCATCCTTGTGACAACACCGGAGCCAACTTCCATCATAAACACTTACACACTGATGAAAATTCTGTCCGTCAAGGGAGTCTCTCCAGAAGAAGTTTTCCTTGTCATGAACATGGCAAAGAACATGAGAGAAGGAAGAATCGCTGTGGACAGACTGAAAAGGGTGATCGAAAGATTCGTTGGCTTCACGATAAAACACTCCTTTGTGGTGAAAGAAGATCCCGTGGTTCACAAGAGTGTGGTCTCGCAGGAACCGTTCGTTCAGCGTCACCGGAAGTCCCAGCCGTCTTTTGCGATATATGGGCTCAGAGAAAAGATCCTGAGAGAGCCTGTTCGGAAAGAGGGTTTCCTGACCAAAATAAGACAGATGCTTGGGATAGGGTGATACGATGCAGTATTACACCGAACTTGTGAAGGCTTCTGATGTGATAAGGCCCGGACAGAGTGTCATTGTGGAAGTTTCCTATCCGGAGGATCTCGAAGGTGAGTACAAAAGTAGCGTTCACGACGTTGATTTCGAAAGAAACCTTCTGGTACTCTCCATGCCGAGTTTCAAGGGAAGACTGGTTCCTCTTCCGCGAGGAACGCGATGTACAGTGAAGATCGTGGACAGTTCTGCGATATACACGTTCAGAACGGCTGTACTGGAAAGTGGTAGGGACGAAGATGGTTTTCCCATCACCAAAGTGTTGTTTCCAAACAGGTTGAGAAAGGTACAGAGAAGAAGATTCAAAAGGATAAAGATCTTTCTAGAGGGATTCTACAGGGTCTCCTCCAAAGATGAACCACTGAAGAGGTTTGTGACGAGAGATTTCAGCGCAGGTGGTATGCTGATGGTGGTGAACGACATCTTAACGGTGGGACAGATCATATACGTTACGATGGATCTGGATGAAAACCTGAAACTGGTGGATCAGCCTGCCCGGATCGTAAGAGAAGCAGGAATTCTTGAAACGGGTGAGAGAATGTACGGAGTGGAATTTTTGAACGTTTCTCCATCCCTGGAAAAGAAACTAGTGACTTTCGTTTTCAGAAAGGAAATTGAAATGAGAAACAAGGAAAGGGGAGATATCGAGTGAACATCTCCGAAAGACAAAAGGATCTTCTGAAAGAAATCGGAAACATAGGAGCCGGAAACGCTGCAACGGCGATATCTTACATGGTGAACAAGAAGGTGGAGATTTCCGTTCCAACGGTGGAGATAATCCCCCTCAGCGACGTGATATTCGTGGCGAAAGATCCAGAAGAGATCGTTGTAGGCGTGAAGATGCCCGTGACAGGAGAGATAGAAGGTAACGTCCTCCTCATAATGGGAACGCAGGTGGTGAAAAAGATCCTGGAGATACTCATAGGACACGCACCTGAAAATTTACTACAGCTCGATGAGTTTGCTGCTTCGGCGCTTCAGGAAGTGGGAAACATCATGTGTGGTACCTACGTTTCGGCTCTTGCAGACTTTTTGGGATTCAAGATAGACACGCTTCCACCTCAACTTGTGGTGGACATGATTTCTGCGATATTTGCAGAAGTTTCGATCGAGGAGCTAGGAGAGAGCGTCGATGATCAGGTGGTGTTCGTCGAGACATCTCTCACCGTGGAGGAAGAGGAACCGCTGACCTCATATCTGATGCTGGTACCGAAGCCAGGGTACCTGAAAAAGATCTTCGAAAGGATGGGTGTTCAGGAATGAAAAAGGTAATAGGTATTGGAGAATACGCCGTTATGAAAAACCCGGGGGTGATCGTGACCCTGGGACTGGGATCGTGTGTTGCCGTGTGTGTGAGAGACCCCGTTGCGGCCGTTGGTGGTATGGCCCATGTAATGCTTCCGGACAGCGGAGGGAAGACCGACAAACCCGGAAAGTACGCAGACACGGCAATTGAAACGCTGGTGAAAGAGCTTGAGGCACTTGGGGCAAAGAGAGAAAGAATGGAGGCAAAAATTGCCGGTGGAGCCAGCATGTTCGAATCCAAAGGAATGAACATAGGTCAGCGAAACGTAGAAGCGGTGAAAAGACACCTGAAAGAACACGGAATAAAACTTGTGGCAGAAGACACCGGTGGTAACAGGGCAAGGAGTGTCGAGTACAACATAGCCACTGGAAAGCTTCTTGTGAGGAAGGTGGGTGGTGGTGAACAATTAGAAATAAAGGAAATCTAGTGTGGGATAAAGAAAGGGCAATAAAGAGTTTGCTTCCTGTTATAAAACGAATAGCCGAAGATCTGGTGCAGACCCTTCCACCGAACGTGGAGGTAGAAGACCTCATTCAGGAAGGAATCCTTGCAGCACTCTCTGCTTTTGAAAGGTACGATCCGTCCAAAGCGAGTTTTACAACATTCGTAATAAAAAGAGTGAAGGGGGCAATGTATGACTACCTGAGAAGGATAGACTGGATGCCAAGAAATCTGAGAAAAAATGTGAAACTTGTGGAGAAAGCGATACACGAGAGTGAAGAGTTCCCTTCGGACGAGGAACTGGCCAGGAAAACCGGGTTGGAACTGAAAGAAGTGATTCGCGCCAAAAACGAGATGATGAGAAGACAGATTCTCATGATAGATGCCTTCGATGAAGAGTTAGCGTTGAAAACAGAAGGACCAGATGAAACAGCGTACCGGGAGATCTTAAAAGAGAAAATAAAAAAAGCGATTGAGAAGTTGTCCGAGAAAGAAAAACTCGTCCTCTCACTGAGGTTTGAAAAAGAGCTTTCCCTGAAAGAAATAGCACGCGTTCTGGGTGTTTCCGAGTCCAGGGTTTCTCAGATCGTGAGCCTTGCCCTCTTGAAAATAAAAAGGGAAGTGATGGGCGATGATCAGACCAGTTGACTTCCAGGGTTTTGTTGTCAAAGGTGTAGAGTCCACCCAGAGCATCTCTCAGACTTTGAATCAGCAGGCACTGATGCAACAAATAGCAGGACAGCATCTGGTGCAGCAGTTCAACAGAGAACAAAGCATGGTGAAAAGAAGTGTTTTCGCAGAAGGTGTCGAGGTGAGAACTTCGACGGAGGGAAAAGGAAGGAATGAAAATCGTTCTTCCTACAATCTCAGGATCCAGAAGAGAAAACAGGTCAGTCTGAGAGAGGAGAGCAAAGGACTGTTCATGGATGTGAGAACATGACAATTGCCTATCTGGAATCAAAAAAACTGGATGGAAAATTCGTGGGAGGGCTTCTCACCGTCGACGAACGGGGTATTCCACAGGAGTTCAAGTACACCGAACCTGTGGTTCCAAACGAACTCCAAAGAATACTGTACGGTGGTTCTCTCGAGGTCTATCTGAAAACAGAACTCATAGCCAGAACATTGCTGAAGAAGATGGAAAAGAATCCGGATTTCATATTCGTCCGCGATCCGGAGCTTCTGGAAGTGGATGAAAGATTGGTCCTCCTTGTTGAGAGAAATGAAAAAGTAGAAGAGCCGGTTCGCATTTCTGAAGAAGAAGTCATTCTTCCATTCAAAGGAACAGCGCTCAAGGTCATAGGGAAACTCTCGGACGATCGTTTGGAAAAACTGTTGAACCTTCTGGAAGCCTTTGATGTTCTTGAACCATTTCAAAGACTGGACAGGGCGCTGGAGTACGTATGTTCAGGCGAGTGATCTACTTTTTCAAAAGATGGCTGGAAGGGTTCATTCTAGAACTGAAAGGTCCAAAGGTGAGCGGTATAGAGGTGGATCTTTTTCCTCCTTCTGTGATCGAAGAAATCTTCCAGAGTCAAGTGAACGTTTTTTCGCTGAAAAGAGAACCACAGGTTCACGAGGAAAAGCTTGAAAACGAGATGATACGGGTCGAAAACTGTTTCCCAACTGCTGAGATCTCTCTTCGATCTGGAAACCTGGAAATTTCAACCGTCGATACACAGCTTTTCGATGAAATGTCACTGAAAACCTCAGTTTTCTCGGAGAGCGTCTCTTTCCCTGCCAGGGTTCATTCGGTTTCCTCAAACACACCGGCTGTTTTCTCAAAAATGGACCTTTCTGTCCTGAGGAGGATGAGGGTAAAAAGGGAAACGCATGTTGACAGGAAAAAAATAGAAGGAGCACTGAAAGTGCTCCTGATGGAATTGAAAGGAAAGCAATTCAAACGCATCGGTTTTGTTGGATACTACAGGAACGTTCCGTCTGGGAAGTTGTTCGTTGTGAACAGAGAACTTTTTGTCGACGTAGAAGAAGGTCCTTCAAAAGATCTCATGGTGTTCGAAGTTGAAACAGAAAGATCGAAACGCTACATATTCATTCCTGTTCAATAGCTTCAGAAAGTTCTTCGATGTTTTCCAGAACTACTTTGAAGAACTTAAAGGCTTCGACATCGACCTCCGAGTTTTTGTTCATGAAGTAGTAGGTGACCTTTTTCCTGAAGTTTTCTCTTTCTTCAGAAGACATTCTGATGATTTGAAGAACGATGGCTTTGATCCTTGGATCATCCTTCATGGCATCCAGAATTTGCTGGACCTCGGGCTTCATCCCTCATTCTTGCTGTTCTCCAGAAAGACCTTGAAAGATATACCCGTTCTCACATCGTCCCCTATCTTGATTTCGATGAACCCCGGCACGACAAAGAGGTCCTTACCGGACTCCTCCAGGAACCTTCTGGCAACCGCCAGTGCCTTCACTGCCTGGTTCACAGCCCCCGCGCCAATCGCCTGAATCTCAACCCTGTCGCTCTTGGAAAGAGAACCAGCGATCGCACCAGCCACTTTGTTCGGATTCGAGTTTGAACTGACTTTCAAAACTTCCATTCTACCATTCCTCCTTACTCACGGGTTCTCTAACTTGCATTTTATCACAAAGGTTCCGAACATTTCAAACTTACTCTATTGTTACTTCTCTCAGATATTTTGCGGCATCTTCCGGTGGAACGGTGTTTATGTAGAAACCTGTTCCCCATTCGAATCCTGCCACTTTCGTCAGCCTTGGAAATATCTCGATGTGCCAGTGGTAATAGTCCTTTCCCTCCAGGTTCGTTGGAGCCGTGTGTATGAGGAGATTGTACGGAGGATTGTCCAAAGCCGAGTAGATTCGATACAGGACGTTTTTCAGAATCTTTGAAAGAGAGGTTACTTCCTCTTCCGATATCATGTGGAAGCTGTTCATGTGTCGTTTGGGAAGGATCCATGTTTCAAACGGAAACCTTGAAGCGAACGGTTCTATAGCTATGAAGTGGTCATTCTCCTCAACGATCCTTTCTCTTTCCTTTTTCTCCTCATCGATGATGTCACAGAAAGGACACCTTTCCTTGTACTCGAAGTACTCTTTGGATCCTTCAAGTTCTTCCTGAACCCTCTTTGGCATGATGGGAAGGGCAATTATCTGACTGTGGGGATGGCTGAGAGAGGCTCCTGCATCTTTTCCGTGGTTTTTGAAGATCAGAATGTATCTTATCCTCTCGTCCTTCATGAGCTGTTCGTATCTTATCTTGTAGGCCCAGATCACTTCCTCCACGTTCTTGTACTCCATGACGGCCAGGTGAGAGTTGTGATCGGGTGTTTCCACAACAACATCGTGGTATCCAAAACCCATAGCGGCGTCGTACATGCCTCTTCCATACTTTCTCAGGGGGGTGTTTGGGTCCACTGCCGGAAACTTGTTTGGAACGACCCGAACCCACCATCCGGGCGTGTTCGGTTCTGTGTCGGCCGGTCTGAAAGCGAAGATCTCGGGAGGCGTGGTGTGCTCGTTTCCATAGTCGAACGGACAGAATCCTTCCTGAACCTCTTCAACCTTTGTTCTCACAAAATCGTTGGGCCTTTTTGCCCTCTCGGTGGCTATTATGACCCATCTCTTTATTATGGGATCCTTTCTGAACTCAGCCATCTCTTCTCCCCCTCACTTTCCAACTTTGGCAAGGGCTTTTTTGTAAAGTTCCACGTACTCCTTTGCTGATCTGTCCCATGAGAGATCTGTGTTCATAGCGTTCGTCATGATCCTCTTCCAGTGTTCTTTCTCTCTGTAGTAAAAATGCAGCGCTCGAGAGATGGCCTTCAAAAAATATGAAGAATCAAAGGGTTTGAAACCAAACCCGGTTCCTTCCATGGTTTGAGGATCGTATTCCTTCACCGTATCCGCAAGCCCACCGGTGTACCTTACAACGGGAACTGTTCCGTATCTCATGCTGAACATCTGTCCAAGGCCACACGGTTCGTACTTGCTGGGCATGAGGAATATATCAGAGCCGGCGTATATATCTTCTGTGCCAAATCCACGTCGAACTTTATGTTCACTGAAACCTTATCTGGATACTTTTCCTGGAACTTTCTCAGAGCGCTTTCGTAGTATTCATCACCCGTTCCCAGAACAACGATCTGAAGATCAAAGAGCGTGAGATAGTCCATGATGTCGAGCAGAAGGTCGAGCCCCTTCTGTGGGACGAGTCTGCTGATGAGACCTGCCACGGCAGTTTCTTTTTTCACAGGAAGTTTCAGTTCTTCCTGAAGTTTCACCTTGTTTTCCCATTTGAGTTCCAGGTGATTCACATCGTAGTTGACGTAGATTCGCCTATCTGTTGCGGGATTGTAGAGTTCGTAATCTATCCCGTTCAGGATTCCATATAGATCTTTTGATCGCATCCTCAGAACTCCATCCAGTTTTTCACCGTACTCTTCCGTTTGAATCTCCTCAGCGTAGGTTGGGCTCACCGTGTTTATCACATCGCTGAATACAATCCCGCCCTTCAGGAAGTTCAGCTGACCATAAAACTCAAGACCATCGATGGAAAATACGTAATCTGGGAGACCAGAGAAAGAAAGGTACTTTGGATCGAACACACCCTGATAACCAAGGTTGTGTATGGTGAGAACTGTTGCGGTTTTGGAGAAGTACGGATCGTCCCTGTAAAGGGTCTTCAGGTAAACGGGGATGAGCGCTGTCTGCCAGTCGTTCACGTGGATGACATCGGGCTTGAGGTCGAGGTGTTTCACCAGATCCAGCGTGGCAGCAGAGAAGAATATCGACTGCTCTCCGAGATCAGGACCAGCGTAAACATCGTCGGCCGAAAAGTAGTACTCGTTCGCCACGAAGTAGGTCTTCACGTTGCTTCCAGGAAGTGTGGACTCATATATATCGAATTTTTCGCTTGTTTTCACATAGGAGGCGGAAATATCACTGGCCACCTTTTTGAGATCGTAGTCGAATTTTTCCGCGTTCTTTTCAACCAATCTGTGCTTTGGCATCACTATAAAAACCTCTACTCCCTGCTTTTCCAGGTACTTTGGGAGCGTTCCGGCAACGTCTGCCAGACCTCCCACCTTTGCAAACGGAAACACCTCGTATGAAACAAAGACCACTCTCATCTTTTCACCTCCGGTTTCAGTGGTGCATCGTGTGGAAACACCAGAAGATCAACGTCTCCCACATCGGAGAGGAACCTCTTCGCATGACCTTCTTCGTACCCTTTGATTATATCATAGTAACTAAGCCTGTTAGGTATCACATCTCCCGTCACAAGTACCCTCCCCATGTTTTCCGTGTAAAGAAGGAAAGAAAGGTGTTCTCTGGCGTGCCAGGGAGTGTGAAAAACCTTCATCTTTCCATCCATGAGAACTTCGCTCCCTTTCAACGGAACAATCCTCTTCCAGGAAGATATCACCTGAGAGTAAAGTCTTCCAAGAAGAGGACCAAAGGATCGATAATTCTTTGTTGCGTAGCTTTCGTGTACATAGAAAGTCGCGTTCTCGAAAAAGATGGAGTTGAAAATGTGATCCAGGTGCAAATGAGTGAAAAAAACGTCTGTAATTTCTTCGGGTGAAACACCGATTTCTGAAAACCTCTTTTCCAGTTCATCTATCGAAGGAAGGTTTCCCGGATCTATCAGGATCTTTCTGCTTTCGTGTTCCAGATAGACTACGGTGGAGAAATGAGCGTTCAGTCTCTCCGGCACGAAGACACTACCGCCTGTGAGAAGGATTTCCATCTTCATTCACATCACCCCACAAAATAGCTCACGATCGCCACAAAAAGACAGTAGTAAGCGAACTGCCACATCTTACCGGACCTGACACTTCTTGAGAGTATGTAGAGCGCTAAAATTCCAGATAAGAAAGCAAAAAAAGGTGCTGTCAGTGAGATGTTTCCTTTTTCCATTCCCAGGATACCCGCCCCCAGGACAACCGGTATGGACATCAAAAAAGAGTACTGGAGGGCATCCTCTCTTCTGTACTTTAAAAAGAGGAGCGTCGCTATGGTGATTCCACTCCTCGAGACACCGGGAAAAAGAGCCAGTACCTGTGCCAGGCCCACCAGCGTGGCATCCAGTATGGTCATCTCTTCCATCCTCTTCTCACCGGAGAACGAACTGGTAAACAAAAGTACGAGCGCCGTGAAGGAAAAGAAGAGTGGAAGAACAACAGGGGAAGAAAATGCTTCGTCAACACGACTTTCGAAAAGAACACCGAAGACACCGGCCGGTATCGTGGAGATCACAAGGTTGAGAATCACCCTCCAGTTTCTCAAACTCCTTCTTATACCTTCAAGGGCGAAAACGACAACGGCAGCGAGCGTTCCAAGATGCAATATCGCTGTTTGATAAGCGTTGAGATCCATCTTGAAAACGTGGGAAAAGAGAACCAAATGGCCCGAACTCGAAACTGGTAAAAATTCGGTCAGTCCCTGAACGATTCCAAGTAGCATCTCCATTCTCAGAATCCCTCTTCTTTCTCCATGCTTTCCACTTCTATTCCGACCATTCTCAGAAGATCACGAAGCAGTTTTTCATCCTCCGTATCTACTTTCACAACGACCTCTTTTTTTCCGTCGAGCTCTCTGGCTGTGAGAATCGACAGGATGTTTATTTTACCGCTTGAGAGTGCGTCTACGAGTTTCTTCAACTCCCCGGGTCTGTCCTCCAGAGTCACAGAAAAACGGATTCCGGGCACATCCATGGCGAGCGCTTCCACCAGTGCTTCGAGAAAATCGTGAAGACTCACCGCTCCCACAACCCTGAGCTCCTCATCGACCACAGGAAGATATGGCTCCTGATGTTCCAGAAACAGAAGAAGGGCGTGGGTGATGCTATCGTTCTCGTGGATGAAGAACTCCGGAAGAGAGATCCTATCAGAAATGGGAGAGTCCATTTCCAGATCTATCAAATCTTCTCTGTTCACAACTCCCTTGAGATGTCCTTCACTGTCTTTTACCACACACTCGTTCGTCTGGTACTGTCTCATCTTGCGAAGACACTCACCGACGGTTGCCGTCTCTTCCACAACGGGAAAGTCGTGTGTGATCCATTTTTTGATGTTCATTCAATCCACCTCCTTCAAGAGTTCATCTATGTAAAACCTCAGGCGATCGATGACCCTCTCCTTCGGAACTTTTTCCATTATCTTCCCTTTCACGAATATCACCGCACCATCCTTCAAACCCGCTACACCCAGATCGGCATCCTTTCCCTCACCGATACCGTTCACAACACATCCCATAACCGCCACCTTCAGGTTCCTGTTGATGTGAAAAAGGCTGCTTTCAACTTTTTGTGCCAGTTCTTCAACGTCTATCTCGGCCCTTCCACATGTGGGACACGCTATCACTTCCAGGCCCTCTCTCAGTCCGAGGGATATCAGGATTTTCTTCCCCACGATCACCTCTCGGACGGGATCTCCGGCTATCGATACCCTTATCGTGTCTCCGATTCCCTTCAGCAGAAGATAACCAATGGCAATCGAAGACTTCACAACAGCGGTTTCCGCAACCCCCGCTTCCGTCACACCGAGGTGTATGGGATAATCCACTCTTTCGGCAATATACTCGTTTGCTCTTATCGTCTCAAGAACGTTCGAACTCTTCACGGACACGACGATATCGTAGAAACCTTCCATTTCGAGGGCCCTCACTTCTTCGAGAGCAGACTCTGCCAGGTCCTTCCATCTTTCTGATGTCCTGTGTTTCAGTGACCCAACGTTCGCCCCAACGCGGATGGGTACACCGTACTCCTTCGCTACACTGACCACATCCCTCAAACGTTCTTTGCTCATGTTCCCCGGATTTATTCTTATTTTGTCCGCACCGTTTTTCACGGAAAGGATCGCAAGCTTGTAATCAAACTGTATATCCGCCACCACGGGAATGGAAACTTTCTCTTTTATTTTCCTGATCGCCTTTGCATCCTCTTCATCCTGGACGGCCACGCGCACGATTTCGCATCCCGCTTCTTCGAGTCGCTTTATCTGAAGCACGGTTCTTTCCACATCCGATGTCTTCGTTGTGGTCATCGACTGTACACTCACCGGGGCTCCTCCACCTATCGTCACCCTTCCAACCCTGACGGACCTTCTCATATTCCCATCAACCTTCCTATGTCGAGGAACGTGATGTAAAGGAAAAGAACCATGAGGAGTATGAAACCAATAAAGTGAATGATGTTTTCAATCTGTGGATCCAGTCTCTTTCTGGTCACCATCTCCACGAGTGAGAAAACGATCCTGCCACCATCGAGTGCGGGAAGCGGAAGAAGATTCAGAACTCCCAGGCTGATCGTTATGATGGCTACAACGGTGAGTATGGCCTCCATACCGCTCTTAGAAGCCTGTCCGATCACTCCCGCAAGCCCCACCACACCGACTATCTGACCCGTCTGAACGTTTCGGAAAAAGTTCTTCAAAGAAGAGGCCGTTGCCCAGAGTACGTAGTTACATGCTTTCACCGAAAGGCTCACAGTTTCCACAAAATTTTCAGGTCTGTAGCGCGGCACCTCGTTTTCTAGAACACCGGGGGTTTCCAAAACCGTCTTCAAAGAACTAGTGTCGATCTGCACTTTGATCAACTTTCCTGCCCTTTCCACCGTCACATCTACCGTACCTGAAAGCCCTCTCCACCACTCAACATTTTCTCCCTGAACACTCAGCATCAAAACCCTATCACCAAGGGTCAACCTCTGATAGAGTACTATCAAATCCTGCCAGCTGTCTATCTTCTGGCCCTCGACCTCAACGATTCTGTCTCCCCGCTGGAAAACAGAGAAATCTTCCTTGAAGATGGGAGCAAGACCCGCAAAGGAGATACCGATCATGTATCGCTTTGGTATCTCGTTGAACTGTTTCAGGATGCCTTTGACCGTGCCACCTTCGAACCCCAAAGTGACGTACTCGTTCACGTAGTCCTTCAGGATGGAGAGGTCCGGGTTTCCGTTGACTGAAACGAGTTTTCCTTCTGGTCTTCCCTCGGCACTTTCCAGAACGATTTCGTAGGTTTCAGGGTACATCCTGGGCACGATTCGAATCGGCACTTTCTTTCCGTCTCTGACGACCACCAGTTCCACGGGAAGTCCTTTCTGGATCTCCTCGGATATGATAGCGGTATCGAAGGCGATCCTTCCGTTCACAGAGTATATGATATCTCCTCCCATGAGCCCTGCCTCTTCTGCGGGGCTGTTCGGAAGGACCTCTCCCACACCCGGTAGGGCAATTCCCCAGTGGAGCGTTATGGGAAGAAAAAGAACATATCCCGCAACGATGGAAAAAAGAGGACCTGCCAGGGTTATCAGAAGTCTCTGCCACGCTGGTTTGGCGTAGAAACTCTTTTCTCTTTCTTCCACTACCTCCTCTCCTTCTTCGCCCAGCATCCTCACGTATCCACCTATCGGGAAGACGTTGAACCTGAAGGTGGTTTCCTTTCCTTTCACAGAGAAAACTCTGGGTCCAAATCCCAGAGCAAACTCCAGGACCTTCACTTTGAAAATTCTTGCAAAAAGGTAGTGTCCAAGTTCGTGAACCATGATCACACCGGTGAGTATCAGGATGAAATAGATGACAACCATTCTGTCACCCTTTCTGCGATTTTTCGCGCTTCATCGTGGATCTGTTCCACTTCTTCCAGGTTCTCCGGCTCCGGATATCCGTCGATCCTCTCAAGAGTTCTTTCTATGACCCTGTGTATTCCTCCAAACTTTATTTTACCCTTCAAGAACGCGTCAACTGCCACTTCGTCTGCTGCATTGAAGGCCGTTCTGAGGGCGTAGGAGTCTTTTATCTGATTCAGTAAAAAGAAAGCCGGGTATCTTTCCGGGTTTACTGGATCGAAAGAGATTTTCATCGTCTCGAGGGAAAAAGATCCAAGGGCAGCACGCTTTGGATAGAGAAGAGAATAACTTATGGGAATCCTCATGTCAGGCGGTGAGAACACCATCTTCACATTCCCGTCAGGCAGTATAACAACCCCATGAACCAGTCCCTCTCTGTGTATTTTCACATCTATCTTCTCGAAGGGAAGATCGAAGAGTTCCATCGCTTCCAGAACTTCAAAAGCCTTGTTCACCATAGTGGCGGAATCCACCGTGATGCGTGCCCCCATGCTCCAGACGGGATGTTTCAGCACGTCGTTTGGTGTTGCAGTCTCTATCTTTTCCAGATCCCAATCCCTGAGCGCACCACCCGATGCCGTCAGAACGATTTTCTGAACATCCGGTTCGATTACCTGGAATATCGCACTATGTTCGCTATCCACGGGAATCAGTTCGACACTTTTTTCCTTCAACTTCCTCTTCACAAGGAACCCCCCACATACGAGAGATTCCTTGTTCGCAAGACAGACCCTTCTTGAGTGCTCCAGAGCGGCCAGAACGGCCCTCAACCCGCTGAAACCAGAAACCGCCACCATCGTGATATCTGGCTTCAGCGCTTCCATCATATCCTCCAGCGCATGAGGCCCCTTCCAGACCTTCGCACTGCACTCAAAAGAAACATCACCGGTAACTACCACGTTTTCCACTTGAAATTCTTTCACAATCTTTTTTGCCAGTTCCACGTTCGTGTGAAAGGAGATCCCCACGAGTCGAATGCCCTCTATCTTTCTCAAAACATCAAGCGTCTGTGTTCCTATGGAGCCCGTTACTCCCAGTATCACAAGGGTTCTCTCTTCCATCTGAAGAAGATCACACCTCCTTTTTTAACCTCTATCTCAACCTCACTGGACACCGCTTCGTTGCTCACGCCGTACGGCTTTACAACAGGCATTTTTGCATCTTCCAGGGTATATTTGAATCCCCTGAGACTCACCCCTTCCGCATCAGCACCGAGTGGGAGTATGGACCACTTTTCTCCTGGCCTGGCGAAAAGAACCTTTTTTCCCTCCACGTAGCCAATCGTTAGATTTTCCGACTCAAGCACGGTGTTTTTGAAACGTTTCAGCAAATAGAAGAGGGCAAGGATCATATCCAGGCGGTCACCCTGCCATCCGAAGACAATCTTTTCTTCACTTTCAAACTGTTGAAGTGCAAGTTCCAGGTCTATTTCGTCCTTTTCTTCTGGAAACAGTTTCATCATCACACCGTGTTTTTTCAGCCACTCCATCGTTTCTTCTGATACCGAATCGGCATCCCCGACGAAAACGTCGGGAACGATGTTTTTCGATCTCAAAAAGTTCGCCCCACCATCCACGGCTACAATCCTGTCACATTTTGAGAGATCGATTCTTTCATCGTAGCGACCGTTCGCAAATATACACACCATTCATGGAGTCCTCCTCGAACGAGCCTGTTATAATTCTATCAGGAGGTGGTGATTTTTTCATGAAAGATCTTCCCGGAAACATCTCCGTTCGTGTTGAGAACGGAAAGGTGGTCGAAATAAAACTGGGAAGCGATGAATCAAACTGCCCACCGAAAGTGAAGAAAGAACTGGAAGAGTACTTTTCTGGCAAAAGAAAAGAGTTTTCTTTCCCGGTTGAAATCAGGGGAACTTCCTTTCAAAAGAAGGTTTGGGAAGAAGTGAGAAAGATTCCATACGGTGAGACACGAACCTACAGAGAGATCGCAGAAAAACTCAACACCTCTCCACGAGCCGTTGGACAGGCCCTTGCGAAAAATCCTCTTCCCCTCTACATACCGTGTCACCGGGTAGTTTCAAAACGAGGGTTAGGAGGGTTCAGTGCCGGTCTTGAATGGAAGAGATTTCTGATCGATCTGGAGCGAGGTAGTCGATGAGGAAGTTCTTTGTGTCTTTTTTGATCTCTGCCGCTTTTGTCTTCTCAACACTCTGGGGGCTTTACTTCCTTTTCACGAAAGATCTACCACCGCCTGAAAGCAGGCTTGTTCCGACTTTCAGGGTATTCTACAGTGACGGAACACCACTTTTCATTTCCAGAAACGTCTGGATAGATCTTTCGAACGTGCCGGAGAGTTTCGTAAACCTTCTTTTGACTTCTGAGGACGAAGATTTCTACAGGCATCCCGGGTTCGATTTGAAGGGTTTCATAAGGGCAATTCTGGTGGATATAAAGACCCTGAGTTTTTCACAGGGAGGAAGCACTCTCACCCAGCAACTTGCAAGGACTCTTTATCTTTCCACGGACAAATCCATCGTCAGAAAACTGAAGGAGATTTTCATCTCGTTCTGGCTCGAACGAACGAGAACAAAAGATGAAATCCTGGAGATGTACATAAACTCTGTTTACATGGGAAACGGAATCTACGGATTTCAAACAGCAGCACTCTATTACTTCGGGAAGAACCTGTGGGAACTCTCCGAACCAGAAATGGCCGTCCTTGTTGCTCTGATCAAGTCTCCTGAAAACTTCAACCCCGAAAAGAACCCAGAAGTTTCCAAAAAAAGAGCAAAGATCGTACTTGAAAGGATGCTTTCGGAGGGAAAGATCGATCAACAAACGTACCAGAGATATGTCGAAGAGCTCTCAGAACTGAAATTCCAGGTGCACTGGCTCACAGTGGATGAGGAGCTTTTCTGGAGGATCGTGAGGGAAGCCCAGAGGGCAGGTTTTGATCTGAACGAACTGAGGCACGGCTACAAGGTGTTTCTCACGCTGGACAGAGATTTGCAGGAACGGGTCTTCAACATCATCCAGGACGAAAAGACAGCCTTCGTTGCCGTGAAGACGAAGACGGGCGAGATAGTGGCCTATCGGGGAATCGGTATCGAATATGGAACGGGCTGGAGACAGGTGGGATCCGCCATAAAACCACTGTATTACTACTACGCCCTCCTGAAAGGAATGAATCCTTCGAATCTTTTGATCGACCTTCCTGTCAGGGTGGGAAACTGGGAACCGGAGAATTTCGATGAAAAATACAGGGGGATGGTCAGTCTCGAGGAGGCCATCGTGGAGTCCAGAAACATCCCTTCCGTGCTGCTGTACTCTCATATTCAACCGGAGAACGCGAAAACTTTCATCACAGAAACATTGAAACTGAGATCCAGATATCCGGACGACCTCACCGCCGCCCTGGGAACCGTTGAAACGTCCCCAGAAGAACTGGTGAAAGCGTATTCGGCAGTGTTCAACGGAGGTGTTGTCCTTCAGCCCTACATCATAGATAGAGTAGTGGACCGAAACGGGAGAGTCGTTTACAGGGGGTATCCAAAGGTCGTATCGATCGTACCATCTTTCGTGAGAACACCACAGGAAGCGAGCGAGATCATGAAGTGGATCATGAAAGAAGTCGTGGAAAGAGGGACGGGTGTTCGAGCAAGAATCCCGGGAAAGACAGTGGCAGGAAAGACGGGAACGGCAGAAAACAACGCCTGGTTCATAGGAGGAGATGATGAGTACGTAGCTGCCCTGGTGAAGGATGGAAAGGATCTTCTTGGCGGAAGAGACAGTGCCCCCGTCTGGAAAGAGATCGTGTCAGACTGGAAGAACTTCAAAGGCCTTCTCACGTACAGAGAAGTGCACGGTGAAAAGAAACTTGTGATCGACGATCAAATCGTAAGTTACATCAATTACAACAGGCTTGTTGAACTTTTGAACGAAGGAAGTGTTGGACTGGAAAGGATCGTGGAAATCCTCAAATTTATGGACTACAATCATCAAATAGAGTTTCTTTCAAAAGTAAACGCAGTAGATCCGGTTCTATCCCTCGAAATCTGGAAGAAATTTCTGAAGGAAGGGGGATGAAACATGATACTGTTCAGAGAACCAGGAAGGACAAACACGAAGAAGACCCTGGAGATAGCAATCGAAAAGGCTCGAAGTCTTCCTTCCAGAAAGCTTCTGATAGCTTCTGCCACGGGGTACAGTGCGAAGATGGCACTGGAAATGGCGAAGGATTTGAAACTCATCGTGGTGACACATCACACCGGTTTCGAAGAGCCGGACACACAGGAGTTCGATGAAAACACAAGAAGACTTTTGAAAGAAAAAGGACATGAAGTTCTCACCGCCACCCACGCCCTCTCCGCTGGAGAGAGGTGTCTCAGAAAAAAGTTCGGAGGCATCTATCCTCTGGAAATCATAGCGAACACCCTGAGGATGTTCAGCGAAGGTGTGAAGGTGGCTGTGGAGATATCTCTGATGGCGGCCGATGCAGGACTTGTGAGAACAACGGAACTCGTCGTGGCCTGCGGGGGAACTGAAAGTGGCCTCGACTCTGCCGTCGTTATAAAACCGGCGAACTCTTCTAATCTTTTCGATCTGAGGATCGTCGAGATCCTGTGTATGCCTTCGAATATCTGATCTTCAGATCCTGAACGAGCTGTTTTATCTCCTGTATCTCTTCCGGGCTCATTCCGTACTTCCACCAGAATGGAAGAACGGTGTTGTTCAAAAGAACAGGATCAACGTCTGGATCCAGTTTTTTCTCTCTGACAAGTTTTTTCCAGTCCTCTGTGCCTGGGATAGGGGTGTACTCGTTCACCGACACACCGATCCCTTCGTTCAAACAAACCCTTACGGCCTCCAGCACATCCTCTTTTGTCTGACCGGGCATGTTCACCATAATGTACGCTGAGACTTCCTCCTCTGTGAAACCAACTTTTCTTAGAATCCGAGCGGCGCGCACAAGATCTTCATCGTACACCTTTCCTCCCGTTTCTTTCTGGAGCTTCCCGGCGGTTTCGTATCCCAGTTTTATGGTTTTGAAGTTCGCTTCTTTCATCAAAAGAGCGGTTTCTTCATCGAGGAGTCTTGCGTGTATTCCGTTTGGAAGATGAAAGCGCACCTTCCAGTTCTTTTCGACGATGAGTTTCAATACTTCTTTGAATCGTCCAGATGCCAGTATCGCATCGTCGAAGAAAACAACGTCCTCAACCTGAAACATGTCCAGGTACTTCTCGACAGTCTCTACCACTCTCTCCGGGCTTCTCACTCTGAGGCCTTTCCATAGTCTGTGAACTGCGCAATAGGAACAGTGAAAGGGACAACCAAGCGTTGTGGTGAAAACAAGATACCCTACCCTCTCGTAGAGTTCGTACATTGGATCAAAAATTTCGAACCAGTTCTCCGGTATCTCCTTCGAGGGGAATCCGAGTTTTTCCAGAAAAGATGGAAGGAAAACAAGATCACCGAAAGGAAACACCAGTGCTCCACTTCTGGACGCATGTTCTGGAAAGAGTCTTGGGTATATTCCCCCCAGAACGATCGGAACATCGTAGCGTTTTTTCAGAAAACGGATTGTCTCCCAGACACCGGGATACCAGTAACTCAGGGTAGAGGTGACCATCACAAGTTCTACCTCTCCTATCTCCCTGAGTCTCCACTCCAGAAATTCCGGGGGTGCTCCGTATCTTTTGTATTTTCTTGGAACAAAGCGAAGGATCTCTGGTTTCTCTATCACTCTGCTCGGGAACTTTCCGGTAGCGTACTTTTTGTCTTTTGGGACTTTCACAAAGCGTGGAAGATAGGGATCGTGTCTGTTGAGAAGATCCACAAGGTGAACCTCGTATCCCATCCATTCCATTGCGCGGGCAACGTAAAGAAGACCAAGGGGTTTCAACCAGAAGTCGTACGCTGCAAAGTCGTGGATCCACGGATTCACAAGGAGCACTCTCATCTTCCGAAGCAGAAATGGAACACCCCCTTTATGGTCAGGTCTTCGTCGAAGATCTCGTGTTCGAAAATCTCCTTCACGATCTTCGACTGTCCACCCGTCAGGACTACCGGCAGATTACCGTACACTCCTTTTATTCGCTTCACTATTCCTTCGAGGGCATAGACCGTTCCATTCACAACGCCGAGTTGTATGTTCTCTTCCGTATCCTTGCCCACCACGAAATCCGCCGGTTTCACCTCAACGAGTGGGAGTTTCGCTGTCCCTCGAAAGAGCGAGTGAACCATCATGAAGAGCCCAGGAAGTATGGCTCCACCTTCGTAAGAACCCTCCACCACAAGATCCACCGTGGTGGCGGTTCCCATATCAATGATGATACCGCTGCTACCGTACTCTTTCACAAAAGCCACGACGTTCGCTACCCTGTCTGCTCCGATCTCCCCCGGGTTTTTTACGTTCCATTTCACACAGCCGTTCTTCGCTTTCACCCAGATGGGATCCATGTTGAAATACTTTCTTGAGAATCGTTCTATAACGATGTTCTGTGTAGGAACAACGGAAGCCACTCCGATACCTTCTATCTTATGCATAGCGTCACCCAGAAGGGGATACAGATGCGAAAAGAGTTCGTCCTCTGTCTGGAAAATTCCTGTGGACAAGCGCCATCTTTTAAAAACTTTGCCATCTTCCGTTGTGGAGAAAACGGAGTGGGTGTTTCCAACATCGATCAGAAGGTACACAGGTACCACCTCCGGTTTTAAGATAGTGTAAAATACATTTTACGTTCAATACCCACAATTTGACACGAAGATTCAGTAAGGTAGTACTAAATTCTTGATAGAGCACACCAGAAATTCTATCATGGGAGGTGAATACATTGGACTGGAGGAAGTACGGATTCAACACGAGGGCACTCCACGCGGGCTATGAACCTCCTGAACCGACAACAGGTTCTAGAGCCGTTCCCATTTACCAGACGACCTCTTATGTCTTCAAAGATTCCGATCACGCAGCAAGACTGTTTGCCCTGGAGGAGCCCGGGTTCATCTACACGAGGATCGGAAATCCAACGGTGAGTGTTCTTGAAGAGAGAATAGCGGCACTGGAAGGTGGTGTTGGTGCCCTCGCTGTTTCCAGCGGACAGGCAGCCATCACGTACGCCATCCTGAACATAGCAGGGCCCGGTGATGAGATCGTCAGTGGAAGCGCCCTGTACGGTGGAACTTACAATCTCTTCAAACACACGCTGTACAGGAAGTCCGGTATTGTGGTGAAGTTTGTGGATGAGACAGATCCAAAGAACGTAGAAGAAGCTATCACGGAGAAAACAAAAGCAGTGTACCTTGAAACCATTGGGAATCCGGGTCTTACGGTACCGGATTTTGAGGCAATAGCAGAAATCGCTCACAGGCATGGAATACCTCTCATCGTGGACAACACAGTGGCACCGTACATCTTCAGGCCATTTGAACACGGAGCAGACATCATCGTGTACTCTGCTACGAAGTTCATAGGAGGACACGGCACATCGATCGGTGGACTGATAGTGGACAATGGAAAGTTCGACTGGAAGAACGGGAAATTTCCAGAACTCGTGGAGCCGGATCCCAGTTATCACGGTGTGAGTTACGTGGAAACGTTCAAAGAAGCCGCTTACATAGTGAAATGCAGAACGCAGCTTCTGAGAGACCTTGGAAGTTGTATGAGTCCGTTTAACGCGTTCCTGTTCATTCTGGGGCTTGAAACCCTAAGTCTGAGAATGAAAAAGCACTGTGAGAATGCACTCAAAGTCGTTGAATTCTTGAAGACACACCCTGCGGTGAGCTGGGTCAACTATCCGATCGTTGAAAGCAACAAAACCAGAGAAAATGCTCTGAAATATCTTAAAGAGGGATACGGTGCCATAGTGACCTTCGGTATAAAAGGAGGAAAAGAGGCTGGAAAGAAGTTCATCGACAGTCTCACACTCATCTCCCACCTTGCCAACATCGGAGATGCAAGAACACTGGCCATCCATCCTGCTTCCACCACCCACCAGCAACTCACCGAAGAGGAACAGTTGAAAACAGGAGTCACTCCAGATATGATAAGATTGTCTGTTGGAATAGAGGACGTGGAGGACATAATAGAAGATCTCGATCAGGCTCTCAGAAGATCTCAGGAGGGATGAAGATTGCCAATAAACGTTCCAAGTGGTCTTCCTGCTGTCAAGATTCTGGCAAAAGAAGGAATCTTTGTGATGACGGAAAAGAGGGCGATACACCAGGATATCCGCCCTCTCGAAATACTCATATTGAACCTGATGCCAGACAAGATAAAGACGGAGATACAGCTTCTCAGACTCCTTGGAAACACTCCTCTTCAGGTGAACGTGACATTGCTCTATACGGAATCGCACACACCGAAACACACTCCCATCGAGCACATCCTGAGGTTCTACACTACGTTTTCTGCTGTGAAGGACAGAAAGTTCGACGGATTCATCATCACAGGAGCCCCTGTGGAACTTTTGCCTTTTGAAGAAGTGGATTACTGGGATGAACTCACGGAGATCATGGAGTGGAGTCGTCACAACGTGTATTCGACCATGTTCATCTGCTGGGCGGCTCAGGCGGGGCTGTACTACTTCTACGGTGTACCGAAGTACGAACTACCCCAGAAGCTCTCCGGTGTTTACAGGCACAGAGTTACGAAGGAAACGGTCCTCTTCAGGGGGCACGATGACTTCTTTTGGGCACCGCACTCCAGATACACGGAGGTCAGAAAAGAAGACATAGAGAAAATCCCAGAACTGGAAATCCTCGCAGAATCGGACGAGGCCGGGGTTTATGTGGTTGCAAACAAAAGCGAAAGGCAGATATTCGTGACAGGACATCCAGAGTACGACAGATACACCCTGAGAGATGAATACTACAGGGATATAAACCGAAATTTGAAGGTACCCATTCCGGCTAACTATTTCCCAGACAACGATCCGACGAAAACACCTGTTCTCACCTGGTGGAGCCATGCCCATCTTTTCTTCAGCAACTGGCTGAACTACTGTATCTATCAGAAAACACCTTACAAACTGGAAGACATTCACTGAGAAGAACCCCGCAGGGGGTTCTTCTTTTGTGCTAGAATATCTCTGGCTGCACAAAGGGAGGGAAAGAGTTGTCCGTCTTATCAACACTGGAGAACTTCTTCAATCAAACCGCCTTTCCTCATCTCACAATTGGAAACGTTATCATGTTTGCAGTAGCGATCTCCCTGCTCTACGTGGCGATAGTGAAACACTCAGAACCCCTTCTGCTGATACCGATCGCCTTCGGCATCATCCTCGCGAACATTCCACCTGAGGCTTCAGGAATTCTGAACGAAGGAGGTTTTCTCTATTACATAAAGAAGGGTCTCGACCTGGGAATCTATCCCCCTCTCATCTTTCTTGGAATCGGTGCTCTCACAGATTTCTCTTTCATGCTCTCTTACCCGATAACCATTTTCCTCGGTGCCGCTGCCCAGATGGGGATATTCTTCACACTCTTTGTTGCAAAAATGATCGGTTTTTCATTGAAACAGGCAGCATCGATCGCTATCATCGGTGGGGCAGATGGACCCACCGCCATCTACATCACCAACACGCTGTCTCCTGAACTCATCGCTCCCATTGCCATCTCTGCGTACTCTTACATCGCCCTCATACCGATATTACAGCCTGTTGTTTCAAAAATGCTGACCAGTAGGGAAGAAAGGAAAATACGCATGAAACCTCCCAGAAAGGTGAGCAGGTTCGAAAGACTCTCGTTTCCCCTCATCATAACCATCGCCACCGCCCTTCTGATACCAAAGTCACTGCCACTCGTTGGTTCACTCATGCTTGGAAACCTCCTCAGGGAGGCCGGGGTGGTAAAGAGACTGGTGGAAGCAGCTAGCAGATACATTCTCGACACGGTGACCATACTTCTCATGCTTTCCGTTGGAGCGTCTGCAAGGGCGGACGTATTCTTACAACCTCAAAGCCTGAAAATATTCTTCCTGGGAGCCACCGCTTTCATCGTGTCCATGAGTTCTGGTATTCTGTTCGCAAAACTCATGAATCTCTTTTTGAAAGACAAGATAAACCCTCTCATAGGTGCTGCTGGTGTTTCCGCCGTTCCAGACTCTGCCAGAGTCGCTCAGAGACTCGCCCAGGAGGAAGATCCGAGCAATCACATACTCATGCACGCAATGGGACCGAATGTGGCGGGTGTGATCGGATCCGCAACGGTAGCCGGTGTGTTTTTAATGTTCCTCAGCTGAGAAGGTGAGGTTATGGGATATAGAATCGAGGTAAACTACGATTGGTGCAAGGCCTGCAAACTGTGTTCCTGGATCTGTCCCACAAAAGCCATCACAAGCGATGAACTGGGAAGACCCGTGATACGCGAAGAAAAATGCGTCGGGTGTCTGAGATGCGAGAAAATTTGTCCTGAGATGGCAATAGAGGTACTGGGAAGTGAAGAAAGATGCCAGAGATGATGTTTTTGCAGGGAAACGAAGCGTGTGCCCTGGGAGCCATAAGAGCGGGATGCAGGTTCTTCGCTGGCTATCCCATCACACCTTCCACAGAGATAGCCGAAGTCATGGCAAGGGAGTTACCAAAGGTCGGAGGCGTGTTCATCCAGATGGAAGACGAAATAGCCAGTGCTGCAGCCGTCGTTGGGGCCTCTCTTGCCGGTGTGAAGGCCATGACCGCAACGAGTGGCCCCGGATTCAGCCTCATGCAGGAAGTGATCGGATACGCGATAATGACAGAGACTCCGTGCGTTTTTGTCAACGTCATGAGGCTGGGACCGTCCACGGGTCTTCCCACAAAACCGGCTCAGGGAGACATAATGCAGGCAAGATGGGGAACACATGGTGATCACGCCATAATTGCCCTCTACCCTTCCACGGTGGAAGAAGTGTATCGTCACATAATCACCGCTTTCAACATGGCAGAAGAATACAGAACACCGGTTATCTTTCTGATGGATGAGACCCTGGGGCACATGAGGGAAAGCTTCTATCCTCCAAAAGACGAAGATCTTTTCGTCATAGAACGACTGAAAGACACATCTTTCGGTGAAGAAGAGTTGTTCGTTCCGTTTTCCGAGAGCGAGTACGCAGAACCCACACCGCTACCAATGGCAGAGATGGGAAGGACCAAGTTCCACGTTTCCGGTCTTGTACACGATGAATCTGGTTTTCCTCTCAGCTCTCCTAATGTGGCGGAGAAACTGATAAGACGGCTCACCAACAAGATAAGGCTTCACTCGGACGAACTCGCCCTGTACGAAGAGTACGAAGTGGAAGATGCAGAGATTTTGGTGGTGGCGTACGGTATTGTCGCAAGAAGTGCTCTGAAGGCTGTGAAAATAGCAAGACGCGACCGGATCAAAGTGGGACTGTTCAAACCCATTACGATCTGGCCAGCTCCCATTTCGAGATTCAGAAAGCTGGTGGAGAAGGTGAACACAATTATCATCGCCGAGATGAATCTGGGGCAGTACGCAAAGGAACTGATCAGTGCCATCGACAGAAAGTCGAAGGTCATAAGAACGATAAACAAAGTGAACGGAGAACTCATAAAACCGGAAGAGATACTCGATGTTATAACCGAAACTCAAATAGAGATTTAATCAGGATGGGGTACAATATTGATGGAATCAAAAAAGCGAGGAGGTGGAGATTGTGTACGTGGAAATCGTTGATGTGAGGGCAAGAGAAGTTCTCGATTCTCGAGGAAATCCCACCGTTGAAGCCGAAGTCGTTCTGGAAGATGGTACTGTGGGAAGGGCGATCGTTCCCTCTGGAGCATCCACCGGAAAGTTCGAAGCTCTGGAGATAAGGGACAAAGACAAGAAAAGGTACCACGGAAAAGGCGTACTGAAAGCCGTAGAAAACGTCAACGAGACAATCGCACCTGCTCTGATCGGCATGAACGCCTTCGATCAGCCCCTTGTGGACAAAACCCTGATCGAACTCGACGGCACAGAAAACAAATCGAAACTCGGTGCCAACGCTATTCTCGCTGTTTCCATGGCAGTGGCAAGAGCGGCAGCGAATTACCTTGGACTTCCGATGTACAAATATCTCGGTGGAGTCAACGCGAAGGTACTTCCCGTTCCTCTTATGAACGTAATAAACGGTGGTCAGCACGCAGATAACAACCTCGACCTCCAGGAATTCATGATCGTTCCGGCAGGATTTGACAGTTTCAAGGAAGCCCTGAGAGCAGGAGCAGAGATCTTCCACACCCTCAAGAAGATTCTTCACGATTCTGGGCATGTGACGGCGGTCGGTGACGAAGGTGGATTCGCACCGAACCTCTCATCCAACGAAGAGGCGATAAAGATACTGATTGAAGCCATAGAGGAAGCTGGTTACAAACCCAGCGAACAGGTGTTCATCGCCCTCGACTGTGCCGCATCCTCTTTCTACGACGAAGAAAAAGGAGTCTACTTCGTTGATGGCGAGGAAAAGTCCAGCGAGGTGCTCATGGGATACTACGAGGAACTGATAGCAAAGTATCCAATCATATCCATCGAAGATCCGTTCGCGGAAGAAGATTGGGATGCGTTCGTTGAATTCACCAAGAGGGTAGGAAACAAGGTTCAGATCGTGGGAGACGACCTCTACGTGACCAACGTTAAGAGACTCTCCAAGGGAATCGAACTCAAAGCGACGAACTCCATTCTCATAAAGCTCAACCAGATAGGAACCGTCACGGAAACACTCGATGCCGTAGAACTCGCTCAGAAGAACAACATGACGGCCATCATCTCCCACAGATCCGGAGAGAGCGAAGATACCTTCATAGCAGATCTTGCTGTGGCCACCAACGCCGGATTCATCAAGACGGGATCCCTGTCCAGGAGTGAAAGAATCGCCAAGTACAATCAGCTTCTGAGAATTGAGGAAGAACTTGGAAAAGTGGCAGAGTTCAGAGGGCTTTCTTCCTTCTATTCCATAAAGAGATGAAAAAGGCCCACCCCCGGTGGGCCTTTACCCATTGAGGTGAGGTTCGTTGGAAAGACACGATGAGATAAAAAAAGGTGCATGGGTTGGAATCGTTGGAAACACCATCCTTGCGTTGTTGAAGGTGATCACAGGACTCTTCACAGGAAGTTATGCGATACTTGCGGATGGAATAGATACGTCAACTGACATATTCACATCTTTTGTCATCCTCCTGTCGGCGCGCATCTCAGGAAAACCCCCCGACAGAACACATCCTTATGGTCACGGAAGGGCGGAAACTGTGGCTTCAAAGATCATCTCGTTCATCATGTTCTATGCAGGAGCTTCCCTGTTGATAGAGTCCGTAAAAAGACTGATCACCGGCGAGATCTCTCTGGAGCTGTCTTTTCCTGCCTTCTTCGTGGTTGGAGCTTCCGCTGCAGGAAAGACTTTCCTCTTCCTGTACAAACTGTCGCTTGGAAGACGTCTCAACAGTCTCGCTACGATCAGTGACGCTCTGAACATGAGAAACGACATCATGATCTCCGGCACCGTGCTGGCTGGAATGATAGCGATGAAGACGCTTGGCTGGTGGTGGTTGGACAGTGCTCTTGCGATATTCGTTTCGATAATGATCCTCAGAACTTCTTTCCAGATCTTCTACGAGGCTGCCTTCGAGTTGATGGATGGAATGAAAGAATCGGAATTAGATATATACACGGACATTTTCAGGGTTTTAGAAAAGTTTCCAGATGTACACAACCCCCATAGGGTCAGGGTGAGAAAAGTAGGAACAAAATATTACATAGAGATGGATATAGAAGTTGATGGATCGATGACCGTGGAAGACGCCCACGACCTGACCGTGAAAATAAGAGAAGAGATAATGAGCAAAAGAGACGATATAGAAGACTTGACGATACACGTGGAACCTCTTGGTAATGTGGAGAAAGAGGGTTTTGGCGTGAGGAAAGGGGTGTAGGCGTTGAAACTGATGGACAGTCTGGAGATCTTCTACCGGAGAAAGGACAAAGATACCAGAGACCTCGAGAGGAAAATCAGGGAGATCTTGCGAGAAACTGGTATCACTCTAGATGTTGTGAACTCGGAGTCGGCAGGAAGGATATTTCTCAGGATCAACGTTCTGGAAGATCAGGAACAAATTCCGAGTTTTATTTTGAAGGCCTTAATCCCGGAAACCGATGCCACCAGGCTTCCCCTCGGAGAGTGGGCAACCCTGAACGTCTTTGTGGAAGAAGCCTCTTATCTGGAAGATTACGATTATATGAAGATACACTCAGATGGTAACAGATACACACTCTACGTACCGTACTCCGCTGTGAAAAGCAAAAACAGAGATGAAGTGGTGGCAGACTTCATGAAGTACTTTTTTGAAACAAAAGGCTGGGATCCAGGAAACTATGAGTTCTTCGTTCAGGAAGTGGACAGCATAATATGAGGTGAAAAAATGATCGTGCTGGCGCTGGATACCTCTCAAAGAATAAGGGTTGGTCTGAAAAGAGATGAAGATGTAATCGAAGTCTCCTACACAGGGCAGAGAAAACACGCAGAGGTGCTGCCTGTTCTGATAGAGAGACTTTTGAGTGAAAATGGTATCTCTGTAAAAGATCTGAGCGCTGTGGGAGTGGGTATCGGTCCTGGAACACTGACCGGACTCAGGGTTGGAATCGCAACCATTATAGGGATGGCGGCTCCTTTCGATATTCCCGTTGTTCCTTTGAACTCTTTCGAAATGGCCGTGAAGAGTCTTCCTATCGATGGCACGGTCCTTGTTTCCAAAAGGGCACGTAAGGGCTATCGTTACCTTGCAGTCTACTCGAAACAGAAAGACCTCTTGAACACCATCAAAGAACCTGCTGTTCTCTCAGACGAGGAGGTTCAGAAGATCCTGCGTGAGACAAAACCCTCCACCGTTCTGGAAGAAGAAATCTTCATATCACCGAAAGTGCTCGTTGAGGAAACAGAAAAGGCGTTTAAAGAAGGAAAATTTGTGCATTACTACGAAATAGAACCCCTCTACCTCCAAAAGTCCATAGCGGAGTTGAACTGGGAAAGAAAAAGAGGGGGATAGTCCCCCTCAATTTACTTTCTCAACTTCTCTTGCAACCTCGAGTATCAGTTTTTCACCGTCGAAGTCCACCCTTACCGTCTGACCTTCTTTGACCTCGCCTGCTATGATCATCCTGGCCAGAGGTGTCTCTATCTCCCTTTCAATGAGCCTTCTCAGCGGTCTTGCTCCGAACGTTGGATCGTACCCTTTCTCTGCGAGGTACTCTTTTGCTGCATCGGTGATGGTCAGTCTTATGTTTCTGTCCTTCAAACGACCTTCGAGTCTCTTCAACATGATCTCCACTATCTGTTTCATGTGTTCCTTGGTGAGTGGTTTGAACACGACCACGTGGTCTATCCTGTTTATGAACTCCGGTCTGAAGTAGTGTTTCAACTCCTCCCTCACTTTTTCCTCGATCTCCTCAAAGCTTTTACCTTCTCTGACGAAGTTCAGGATGAGATCGCTTGCTATGTTGCTCGTCATTATTATGATCGTGTTTTTGAAATCCACGACGTTTCCTTTGGCATCGGTCAGTCTGCCATCATCCATGATCTGAAGCAGTATGTTGAACACGTCCGGATGAGCCTTTTCTATTTCGTCAAGCAGGATCACACTGTACGGCCTTCTTCTCACAGCCTCTGTGAGCTGACCACCTTCTTCGTATCCTACGTAACCCGGTGGTGCTCCAATCAGTTTGGAAACGGCATGCTTTTCCATGTATTCACTCATGTCGATTCGAATGAGGGCGTTTTCACTTCCAAAGAGCACCTCAGCGAGTGTTTTTGCGAGTTCTGTTTTTCCAACCCCTGTTGGTCCCAAAAAGAGGAACGTTCCAACAGGCCTGTTTGGATCTTTTATCCCCGCGCGTGCTTTCCTTATGGCATCTGCCACAACCCTGACGGCCTCTTCCTGATCCACCAGTCTCTGATGTATGATCTCTTCAAGTTTGAGCAACTTCTCCTTCTCCGACTCCACTATCCTGGACACGGGCACACCAGACCAGGATTCCACAACTTCCGCTATTTTCTCCGCTGTGACGACCGGTCTTCCACTCTTCAAGGACTCGTATTCGCTCTTCAGTCTGAAAAGTTCTTTCTTGAGATCCGCAGCTTCTTTGTACTGGGACCTCACGGTGAGCTCGTCGATTCTGTTCTCGAGCTCTTTTATCTTTCTTTCGAGTTCCTGAAGCCTTGCCTCATCCTTTTCCTGTTTTGAGAAGCCCAGTTTCACCCTCGCAGCCGCTTCATCCAGCAGGTCGATCGCCTTGTCCGGGAGGAATCTGTCTGTTATGTATCTTGCAGAAAGCTTTGCAGCGGCCTCTATTGCTTCGTCTTCTATTTTGACCTTGTGATGTTCTTCATAAACCCTCTTGAGACCTTTCAGGATCTCTATTGTTTCTTCCACACTGGGTTCTTTCACCAGAACCGGCTGAAATCTTCTTGCGAGCGCTTTGTCCTTTTCTATGTGTTTTCTGTATTCATCCAGCGTGGTCGCTCCTATGACCCTGATCTCACCTCGGGCAAGGGCAGGTTTCAACATGTTGGCAGCATCCATTGCCCCTTCAGCTGCTCCCGCTCCAACTATGGTATGGATTTCGTCGATGAACAGAATGGTTTTTTCTTTCTGTTTCATCACTTCGTCGAGGAAGGATTTCAGCCTTTCTTCGAACTCACCTCTGTACTTGGTACCAGCTATCATCCTGCCAAGGTCGACCATCAACACACGCACATCTTTCAAAGGATCGGGCACTTTTCCTTCCACGATCCTCTGCGCAAGTCCCTCCACGATGGCTGTCTTTCCAACTCCAGGATCTCCGATGAGTATCGGGTTGTTTTTCGTTCGCCTCATCAAAATCTCGATCACGCGCTCGATCTCTTTTTCCCTTCCTATAATGGGACCAATCTTTCCTTCCCTGGCAAGCTTCGTCAGATCTGTGGCAAACGCCGTGATCGGTGATTGCTTATCCATAAACTCATCTTCGTGCTCTTTCACTTTCTGAAGCACCCTTTCGTAGTCCACTCCGTACTTTTTGAGAACGCGCGCTGCATGCGTTGAACCGTCCCTCAGGAGTCCCAGAAGGAAGTGAAGAGGCCCCACGTCTTTCTGCTTGAAGAGCCTGGCTTCCTTTCTTGCCAGTTCCAGGATGTACGAAAGTTCCCTGGAAACGTACACCTGATCGGAGAATCCATAGAATATTCCGTACTGGGAATCGATGTAGCTCTCCAGTTCGTCGGCGATCTCTTCCGTGTTCACATTGAGTTCTTCCAGTATCTTTGTGACCTCGTTTTCGTCGTACAGGAGCTGAAGGAGAATGTGCTCAGGTCTGAGTAAATTCTGGTTCCTGTCCTTAAGATCCTCTACACTCTTTTCAAAGATATCCTTCATCTTGTCGTTCAGGTTTCTCATACGTCTCACCTCCGGTGAAATATATTAGCACTTAATTATTAAGAATGATAAACAAAAAAGTAACAATAAGCAACGACGCCGTCTTCTTCCTCCAACACAACAGGTATACACCTGTGTATCAAACTATTCATACCGATAATTCCCACCAGAAGACCGTTTTGGATACTTCGAATTATGTTCGTCATTTTTTGACTTTTATGTAAAAACACGTTATAATTTCCTGCAAGCGAAGTCCAATCCCACCATCCAGAGGTGTAAGAAGATGAGAAAATACACCCACTACCATATTCCAGTAATGGTTCGAGAAGTGATCGAATATCTGAAACCTGAGGATGAAAAGATCATTCTGGATTGTACGGTGGGAGAAGGAGGACACGCACGGGCGATTCTGGAACACTGTCCTGGTTGCAAACTTATCGGGATAGACGTTGATTCAGAGGTTCTTCAAATCGCTGAGAAGAAGCTAAAGGATTTTTCCGATCGAGTGAGTCTTTTCAAAGCCTCTTACAGAGATGCAGATTTCTTACTCAAAACTCTTGAAATTGAAAAAGTGGACGGAATACTGCTGGATCTTGGTGTTTCAACCTATCAATTGAAGGGAGAGAACAGAGGTTTCACCTTCGAAAGAGAAGAGCCACTCGACATGCGTATGGATCTGGAAAGCGAGATAACAGCCCAGAAGGTACTGAATGAACTGAGCGAAGAGGAACTGGCCCGTATCATCTTCGAGTATGGAGAAGAGAAAAGATACGCAAGGAGAATAGCAAGAAAGATCGTAGAAAACAGGCCCCTCAATACCACTCTCGATCTTGTAAAAGCTGTAAGCGAAGCTCTTCCCTCCCATGAGATAAGGCGTCGAAAGAGACATTTCGCCACCAGAACGTTCCAGGCAATAAGGATATACGTCAACAGAGAACTTGAGAATTTGAGGGAATTCCTCCTGAACAAGGCAGAGAAGCTTTTGAGGGTCGGTGGCAGGATAGTGGTGATCTCTTTTCATTCTCTGGAAGACAGGATAGTAAAGGAGGCTTTCAGAAATTCCAGAAAACTCCGTATTCTGACGGAAAAACCAGTGCGTCCTTCTGAAGAAGAAGTGAGAGAGAATCCTCGTTCCAGAAGTGCTCGTTTGCGTGCAGCGGAGCTTGTGGAGGAAGGAGGAGATTGAACTGCCAGCGAAGGTAAACCAGAAGTCAAGGGTTCTTGTATTCTCTCATCAACTCGTCTTTACGATCATCATGGTCGTCATGTTGATATTCATGGGAATAACAGCGTTGAGAATGGGGGTTCTGACGTTTCAACTGACACAGGCCAACAGACAGCTGGAGATCAAGATAGAAGAGATGAAAACAACGTATCAAACTCTGAGAGAAGAATTCAACCACATTTCCTCCTATTTCGATGTTGTGCATCCTGCGGAGTGAAAGAATTAGATGGAGAAAAGGCTGACTCTGCTTCTGGCAGTGTTTGCGTTGTTTCTGGCGGTCTCGTTCATAAACCTTTTCTTCTTTCCCCCTGCAGGACAGAAGTCCCACTGGTATGTTTCAATCCCTCCAAAGCGCGGTAGTATTCTGGACGCGAAAGGAAGAAAGATCGCTTACGATTCCCCGGTGTACGTTGCATATCTGGATGTTGAATTCTTCAAAAGACAACATGGTAGCAAAAGTGCTCTTGAAAGGACTCTGAAGGCCTGTGGTATCGAAAAAGATCCGGAAGAAGTCCTGAAGTACAGATTCTACAGACTAACAGAGGCAGAGGATAAGGAAAGCGTCCTGAAAAGGCTTGATCCCGACATCCTACCTTTTGTCAGCCTGGAAGTGGAGTACAGAAGAAAAAAGTTTCAAGACTACAGCACAGGTGTGTTGATAGGTGCGGTTTTGAACGGTCAAGGAAAAGGTGGCGTTGAAGGTTTCTTCGACGACGCTTTAAAAGGAAAGAGAAAGGGCACCTTGGAGTTTCTCTACAAAGGTGCAAGGCTCTCTCCAGTGCTCACCGATTACGTCCTTCCAGAGGATGGCCAGGATGTCCATCTATCCATAGACCTGGATCTTCAAAGGCATGTCTACAGAATAATTTCCGATGCGGTGAAAGAATTCTCCGCGGAGGCAGGACACGCCATTGTCATGGAATCTAAGACAGGAAAGATTCTATCGATGGTGACCACAAGAGACTGGAACGACCTAATCGGCGGTTACATCGAACCCGGCTCCACCATAAAACCTGTGGTTTATGCCATCGCTCTTGAGACAAAGTCTGCTTCGCCGTCCTTCTCCGTAGAATGTGAGGGGATGATAAAACCGGTTGAGAACCTGAACATCATCATAAGAGACATAGAAGAACATGGAAAAGTGGACTTTCTCACGGGAATCGTAAAGTCCTGTAACGTTATGAGTGTGAGGGTGGGAGATCTGATCGTAAGGCACATAGGAGTTGAAGGATTCTACGAGTGGCTGAAAAAAGCAGGTTTTGGTGAAAAAACAGGAATGGAAATGGAAGGGGAAATCGATGGGGTACTGAGAAATCCAAAAGAGTGGTCACTCATAGATCCAGCGGAGATCTCCATAGGCCAGGGAATCGGGGTCACACCCGTTCAACTTGTGGCTTTTCTCAACGTGTTTGCCAACGGTGGATACTGGATAAAACCATCCATTTTGAAAGAAAGCCCCGTTCAGAAGAGGAAAGTCTTTTCTGAAACAACAGCAGAGACGATCAAGAAAGCCATGATAGAAGTCGTTGAAGAAGGCACGGGAAAACTCGCACAGGTCAGAGGATTGGAAATCGCTGGCAAAACCGGAACGGCCCAGAAAGCCGTTGGAGGAAAATACCAGAATCTCTACCACTCACTCTTTGTAGGTTTCTTCCCTGCAGATGATCCCAAATACACAATAATGGTGCATCTGGACAGTCCCTCCGAAGCGTTCTATGGGGGTGATGTTGCCGCTCCTGTGTTTAGAAAGATAGTGGAACTTCTAACGGAAAAAGAGAAGAAAAAAATAACCCTCATAAGAGGTCTAATGCCCGATCTAGTGGGCCTGCCGGTGAGAGATGCCCTCCTTGTGCTGGAAGAGCTCGGTATCGAGGATGTAGAACTGAAAGATAAAGGGTGGATGGTGTCCGATCAGACACCCCCACCCGATCATCCACTGGAAGGAAAGGTTGTTTTGATCCTGGGTAATCAGAAGTAATGCTTTGCGGCATGTTCCACCGCTATGGCCCCGTCTGCAACGGCTGTTACGATCTGTCTGAGGTTTTTCTTCCTCACGTCCCCAACAGCGTACAGACCTTTGATACTTGTTTCCATGTTTTCGTCCGTTATGACGTAACCGTAAGGATCCAGTTCCACGAGTCCTTCGAGCAGTTTGGAGTTGGGATCCAGTCCTATGAATATGAACACCCCATCTGCTTTCAGCACCTTCGTTTCGCCGGTCTTCACGTTCTCTATGACGACCTCTTCAACCCTGTCCTTTCCCCGTATCTCCTTCACCGTGGAATTGTAAATCACCTCTATCTTCGGATTGCTCAACACCCTTTCCTGGAGAACCTTCGCCGCAGTGAGGGTCTCCAGAAGCTGGACCATGGTGATCTTGTTTACAATATTGGAGAGAAAGATCGATTCATCGCACGCGCTGTCTCCTCCTCCAACAACCACAATGTCCTTTCCTGCAAACAGATACCCATCACACGTTGCACAGTAAGAGACTCCCCTTCCGAAAAACTCCTTTTCTCCGGGAACGTTCAGCCTCTTTGGATTGGCACCCGTTGCAACGATCACCACAGGTGCCTCTATCCTCTTACCGTCATCCAGTTCGACCACTTTTTTATCCTCTTTGACTTCCAGTTTTACAACTTCTGCGTTGTAAATTTCTGCCCCAAAGCTTTCCGCGTGTTCCTTGAACTTCGATGCGAGTTCCTCACCGGATATCTTTGGAAAGCCCGGGTAGTTTTCAACCAGGTGGGTGAGATTCACGTACCCACCCTCAATTGCTTTTTCAACAACAAGAACAGACAGTCCCGCCCTTCTTGCATATATGGCAGAAGCAAGACCTGCTGGTCCGGCACCGACAACCACTATGTCGTATTTATCCTTGATCTCTTTTTTCTTCACAGAACCCGTGTCAAAGAAGACCACATTTCATCACCCCTTTGCAAGCCTCAAAACCTCATTTATGAACTCCTTCTCAGGATAGGCTCCTACGAAGAACTTTGAAGGATCTCTGTTCACCACGATGTGCGGGACAGAGGAAACACCGAATTTCTCACTCAATTCCCAGTATTCGTTCGCCTCGATCATCTCTCCAATGATCTTGTCGCTTGCCATAGCCATGTTGTGGGCCATCAGAACCGCCCTTGGACAGTAAGGACACGTCGGGGTGACGAACACGCTTATCCTTATCGGCTCTTCAAGATTCTGGAGTTTCTGGATGCTTTCCTCAGAAAGCTGTGGTTTTCCCTTTGAAACGGTGATGATATCCTGTATGAGCGTGCCAAATTCATGGCCCGAAGGAACACCGTAGAACCTTATGCCGTAGTCTTTTTCCTCTTCGGAGAGCAGAATTGTGGCAGGGACCAGTTCCACCTGGTACTTCTCGACAACTTCTTTTTCGGTGTCAAAATCGTGAACTTCGAGTTCAATCCTTGGATCGATGGAAACCAGCTCGTTGAGCACCTGTTCCGTGATTTCACAGTACTGACAGCGTGCTTTGTCATCGGTTTTGAAGAACAGCACCTTCACCTTTTTCTCCAGTTCTTTGTTGAAAAGATCCTTGAGATACGCCACGTCCTTTTCAGACAGAATACCCATTTTTTCACCTCCATTATTATTCTACCAAATTAGTCGAATTTATTTATTCCGTTCAGTAAACCGATTGTTACACCAAGGAGCAATATCGCTGGAACTATCAGAGGACTCTTCAGATCAACGTTCGAGAAGACGGCGTACAAACCAAAGAATTTCAGGGCAGGTTTCACGAAAGATCTGAACAGTCTCTTTCTGATCTGGTACAGGCTGAATTCCCTGTCGTTGTATTCGAAGGACAGAAACATGATGCGATACTGCTTGTCTATACCCATCAAAAAATGAGCGGATTCTCCAAGAAAAAAGAGTACAGCAAGAACGGCAACCAGAAATCGAAAAACCATGGAGTTGAAGACCCAGGAAAACAGGAAGATGAGTCCCAGAACAGTGAACTCGTTGAAAATCCTGAAAGCACTTAAGTCCAGTTTTTCCCTCTCTTTGAGGTAAAAGTAAGAGAAGAGAATGGAAGTGGCAAGTCCCACTCCACAGAACAGAAGTCCTTCAAAAAACCACGTCATTTCTCATCCCTCTTGTCCTCGCCCTTTTCTTTGAACATCTCCGAGATGACCCCCAGACTTGCAAGTATGGAACTTGCTTCGAACGGAAGGAATATTTTTGTCGCCTGGCCGTTCGCCATCTCTTTGAGGGTCTCCAGATACCTGACGGTGAGAAGATCCTTTGTTGGTCTGCCTTCGTGTATGGCACCAAAGACGAGTTTTATTGCCTCGGCCTGCCCACGCGCCTCGAGTATGAGTTTTTGCATGTTCGCTTCAGCAACTCGTTTTATCGCTTCGGCTTCTCCTTCTGCCCTCAGTATTGCTGCGTTCTTTTCACCTTCTGCCCTCAGGATCTGAGCCTGTTTGTAACCTTCAGCCTCTAGTATAGCCGCCCTTTTTGTTCTTTCAGCTTTCATCTGCTTACTCATGGCGTCTGTGATATCCTGAGGAGGATCTATCTTTTTGATCTCAACACGGGTGATCCTTACACCCCACTTGTCGGTAGCCTCATCGAGGACCGTTCTGAGCTTCATGTTTATCCTCTCTCTGGAAGTGAGTGTCTGATCCAGTTCCAGCTCTCCTATAACGTTTCTTAGATTGGTCTGAGCGAGTTTTATGGTGGCCATTTCAAAGTTACTCACGTTGTACACCACCTTGTAGGCATCCGTGATCTCGTAGTAGATGACAGCGTCGACGGTTACAACCACGTTGTCCCTCGTTATCACTTCCTGTGGTGGAACATCGATCACTTTCTCCCTCATATCGACTTTTATCATGCGTTCGAAGAACGGAATGATGAAGTGTATACCCGCTCCAACTTCCCTTTTGAACTTTCCAAGCCTTTCCACCAGACCACGTTCGTAAGGTCTCACTATTCTCAGAGAACTGGCGGCAACGATCACCAGAAACAGAACGATAACAACAAGGGCTATCAACATACCCCTCACCTCCTCAAACTTTTTTCACAACAACGTGGGCTCCTTCCACCTTCAGTATTTTCACGTGTTCGCCCTTTTCGATGACTTCCTCATCGTCTTCTGCAAATGCCCTCCACACGTCTCCGTTGATCTTCACAAGACCGGTTCCCTCTTTGTTGTTTATCGTTTCGATAACGAGCGCCACCTTACCAACGATCTCTTCAACGTGGATCTTCCTGGGAGATTCCCAGCTCTGAACCAGTCTCCTGGTAAAAAGAACCAGAACTATTGAAACAACGGCAAAGACGATTATCTGAATGTAAACACCCAGGTACAGGGATACCAGTGAAGCTGCGAGTGCTCCCACCCCGAACCAGAAAATGAAAAAGGTGGGTGTGAGGATCTCCGCTACCATGAGTATGACACCAAGAACAAGCCAGAATACCCACGCCTCCATATTATCCCCCCTCACATTTCGAACACTCTCCTCGGATCCATATAGGTGATTTCCACGTCAGGCAACATCTCCCTGTACTTTTTTATGACACTCCTGATACTTCTTATGTAGCGTGTTGAAATGTGGTAAAGGATCACCCTTTTCACACCCGCTTTCTTCACCGTTTCCATGACCTCGTCGATCGAAGCGTGGTTCTTGTACCTCCGGTCACGGGGATCGAGAAAGGTGCACTCGTGGATCAGAAGCTCTGTTCCCTCTACCTCTTCTGGATCGAGCGCCAGAGAATCACCGCTGATGGTGAGGATTTTCTTGTGATACTCCCTGGTTACAAAGTCCCGCCCCTTCTCCTTCACCAGTCTGGCGATCACTTTGCTGTCCAGTCCCTGAAATTCCTCCTTCAGTTTCCTTCTAACCTCGAAGATGTGATACCCGAAACTCACCTCGGTCGCCACATGTTTTGTTCTGAAAGGCTGAACGTACCGTTTGAAACCACCTGCATCCCGGAGAAACACCCTATCTCCTTCCTCCAGGGGATGAACGTTGAAGGAGAATCGAAGTTCGGGGTTTGCCTTTTTTATGAAACTGGTGTACTCCTCAACTGCTCTGTTTCCTTTGGGGTAAAAAACATCGAGCGGTTTTTCCCTGTCACCCATCCCGTTGTTTCTTATGTTCACAACACCCCACAATCCTGCTATGTGATCCACGTGACCGTGTGTGAGAAAGACGTACTTGAAGGCGTAAACCTTACTTCCAAGAGTGGTGGAAACTCCCTCTCCCGCATCGAAGAGAATCCGCTCCGGAGAGTAATAGATCCAGGTGGAAAAAAGAGCCTTTGAAAACCCTATTATGTTCATTCCTCTCTCTCCACCCTGATCTCTATTGTGTCCCTGACACCACCAGGCAGAATTACTTCCACCGAGTACTTTCCGATTTCTTTTATGGGTTTGTCCAGTTTGAACCATTTTTTGTCGAGGCTCAGACCGGTGAGTTTTGAAATCTCTTCCGCAAGAGTCGCTGCCGTAACGGCCCCGAAGATTTTCCCGGCTTCACCTGCCTTTGCTTTGATGACATGAGTCCTCTTTTTGAGCTCTTTCAGTATTCTTTCGCTTTCTTCCTTCTCACGCTCTTTCTTTCTTCTTTCCATCTCCTTTTCATGTTCTATTGCCTTTTCAAGACCTTTGGTGTACTCTCTGGCAAGGCCACGGGGAATGAGGTAGTTCCTCGCGTACCCATCGGAAACCTCCTTGATCTCACCCTTTTTCCCGATCTTTGGAACATCTTTCAGGAGTATCACTTTCAAGTTCGTTCACCTCCCAATAGTTTTTCCTTACTTATTCTATCATGGTCGATTGATATAATTTTTGAGAAAGGAGGTGTAATGGTGAAAAAAGCGATTGTGCTCTGTGCGGGAAAAGGTACCAGACTCAGGCCCCTGACGTTCACCACCGCAAAACATCTCATACCCATCGCAAACAGGCCCATCCTTTTCTACAGTCTGGAAAACATTGCACGGGCTGGAATCGAAGAAGTAGGAATCGTCGTGAGTCCTTACAACGCGGAGGAATTCAGAAAGGTTGTGGGGGACAACCCCTTCGGTCTGAAAATCACCTACATCGTTCAGGAAGAACCAAAAGGACTTGCCCACGCCGTCTGGGTCTCCAGGGACTTCCTCGGTGATGAAGACTTCATGATGTACCTTGGAGACAACCTTATCCTCGAAGATCTCAGAAAGTTCGTTGAAGATTTCGAGAGGTCAGACTATGCTGCCTCCATCCTGCTCTCACCGGTTAAAGACCCAACCCGTTTCGGTGTAGCCGTGATGGAAGGAGACAGGGTCGTAAAGGTCGTTGAAAAACCAAAGGTTCCTCCAAGTAACCTCGCCATCGTGGGGCTGTACCTTTTCAGAAACAGGATCTTCGAGGGTATAGAGAACATAAAACCCTCCTGGAGGGGTGAACTTGAGATAACCGACGCCATAGAGTATCTCATAGAAAAAGGTGAGAAGGTAAAAGGATACATCATCTACGGCTGGTGGAAGGATACGGGAAAACCCGATGATCTGCTGGAGGCCAACAGAAAAATCCTCATGGGAACAAACGAGGAGATCCTCGGTGAGGTGGACGACAAAACCACCATTCAGGGAGCAGTGATGATCGGAAAAAATTCCAGGGTTGTTAACTCACTGATCAGAGGCCCCGTGGTCATAGGTGAAAACTGCCTCATAAAGGATACTTACGTGGGACCTTACACATCCATCGGAAACAACGTGATCCTGGAAAGCTGTGAGATCGAAAACAGCATAGTGATGGACAGTTGCTCTATAGTGGGCATAGAAAAAAGGATAGACTCCTCCATTCTGGGAAAGGGAGTTTCGGTCAGAAGTTCTGCAAGAAGACCTGCAACTTTGAGTCTCATTCTGGGAGACATGAGCAGGGTGGAATTTTAAAAGAGGGGCTTTCGCCCCTCTCACTTTGACCATTTCACAACGATGGGGGAGACCACGTACAGAGAAGAGTAGGTTCCTATCACCGTCCCTATCGTCATTCCAAAGGCGAAAGGTTTTACGGCGTTTCCCGCAAACAGCAGCAAGACGAAGACGACGAAGAACGTGGTAAGAGAGGTGTTGATCGTTCTGGCAAGTACCTGGTTTATGCTCATGTTCACGATGTTAGCCATATTCCTTCCACGGTATCTCCTCATGTTCTCTCTGATCCTGTCCGAAAGAACGATGGTGTCGTTCAACGAATAGCCAAGCAGCGTCAGAAAGGCTGCAACGGCAGCCACGTTGATCTCGTACCCGAAGAGCGAGAAAAAGCCCATTGTGATGAGAACATCGTGAACGAGAGCAACGATCGCTGCCACACCGAACACGAATCTGAACCGTATGGTGATGTAGATGAGGAGAACCACCAGCGCCACCAAAATGGCTGTCCATGTACCCCTCCTGATCTCCTCTGCTGCTGTCCCACTGATTTCGTTGAAAGAAACAACCTTCCCCGGAAGAAGACTTTCGAGTTCTTTTTGAATTCTCTCCTTTTCATCTGGTTCGTAGGTTTTGGGAACGACTATCGAATACTTCAGAACGCTTGCAGGATCTCCCGCGGAGCGCACCTGAACGATCCTGGCCGTTGCGAATTCATCGGAGATCCGAGAGATCGCGTTTCTTATATCGGACTCTGTGATCTCCACGTTTTCAAAGCGCACGATGATTTCGGAGCCACCTGTGAACTCCACTCCGAAGTTGAAGCCTTTTGTGAATATCGAGACGAGAGAAACCACTATCAGTATCAGTGAAACCGTTATGAAGAACTTCGATTTTCCCATGAAATCGATCTCTCTTCTCATTGTTTGCTCCCTCCCTGAGCTTCTTCAACCCGGGGCGGTTTTATGAGAGGAGCGAGGCTGTCGAGGAGAAGTCTGCTGAACACGAGGTTCACAAAGATACTGCCGAGAACACCGATTATCAACGTGATGGCAAACCCCTTGATGGTTCCCGTTCCGAAATAGTAGAGTATGAGTCCGGTGAGGATGGTTGTGATGTTCGCATCCAGAATCGTCGAAAGCGATCTGTCGAAACCTGCCGCTATGGATGTCTTAACGGGTTTTCCTGATCTCATTTCTTCCTTTATTCTTTCGTATATGATCACATTCCCGTCCACCGTCGTTCCGATGGTGAGGATGATACCCGCTATACCGGGAAGGGTGAGTATGAACTTACCGGCTGCCATCACACCAAGAAGAAGTATCGTGTTGTAGATGAGGGCAAGGTCTGCAACAAGCCCCATCGTTCTGTAATAAACCAGCATGTACACAAGGACAAGGATAAGTCCCATTATTCCTGCTTTCAGAGAAGCATCGATCACGTCACGACCAAGAAGCGGCGCCACCCATCCAGAGGAGGTCTTCACAAGTCTTGCAGGTAAAGCACCACTTCTCAAAATGGCGGCAAGCTGTTTTGCCTCTTCGAGGGAGAAGTTTCCTGTTATCTCGGCCTTTCCATCCGGTATGATGGCAACAACCTGCCCTGCAAACTGCACAACGTCATCCAGAACGATCGCAAGCCTTTTCTTTGGATCGTAAGTACCTTCGGGAACGTAAAGGGCCTGTGTGATCTTTTTGAATTTGTCCACGTATTCTTTGGCAAGTTCAAACGAAACTTTGTAACCGTATCTTCCCGCTCTCGTTTCTACCTCTGGCCTGGCGTAGACGATCCGTGGTGCTTCAAGAACCAGGTCTTTCCTTCCCATTATCTCCTTCTTCACAAGGTACCATTTTCCGTCTCTTCCTTTGAGCCAGGTCGCCTTTTCTCTTTTAGCTTCAAGAGAGAGCTCTGGTACCTTGTAAGGATCTTCACCGTCGTATTCGTCCAGCACCTGGGCAAAATAGAGCACACCCGTTGAACCTATGAGTTTTTCTGCCTGAACGGTATCGGTTGCACCGGGTATTTCCACGACTATGTAGGATCTGTTCTCGCGGAACACTTTCTTCACGGACGCTTCAGTGTAGCCGGCCGCATCGAGCCTGTTTCTCAGAACCGTCCACACGTCGTCGACCACATCGGAAGGGGTCTCCGTTCCCTCTTCCACTTCAACGAGATACTCTATCCTCGCACCACCTTTTATATCCAGTCCAAGGCGAATGTTGGATGTCCATCCTCCCTTACTGGGCCAGAAGAGGGCCAGTAGAGCACCGACCAGTACGATCAGCACTACCACAAGCCTTACCCTGTCTCCCCTCATCGGTTATCCCTCCTGATTCTTCTCCTTTATGACGGTGGATATGGCCCTTTTTGTGATTTCAAGTTCTGTGGCGTTGGCAGTTTTGATCTTTACGGTGTCTTTCTTGATATCGATGACCTTTCCAACGATACCACCTATCGTGACAACTGTGTCTCCCCGTTTCAGCTGACTCAGCATCTGCTGAAACTGCTTTTCTCTTCTTCTCTGTGGAAGGATGATCAGAAAGTAGAAGATCGCTATGAAGAAGATCAGCATGAAGAGGAGACTTCCCCAGCCACTGCTTGCCGGGGCTGTGGCACTGCCGTTTGAAGCACCTGGAGCTGCTGCGTAGATGATCTCAGGCATTCTCCTTTCCTCCCTTCTCAAGTATCAATTGAAGTCTTCTATAGACGAGTGGAACAAGAACAAATTGAAGCACAATACCGGGAATCCCCGTGGTGAAGCTCAGAAGAATCGAGGTGAGCGGCTGAAGTTTTATTCCAATGAGTGCTCCTAAAGCGTAATAAGATACCGAGTAAACCAGTCTGCCAAGAAGAACCGCAACGGCGAGTCTGAGGAAATATTTTTCTTCTCCATCACCCCCAGAATGAAACCGTACACGAAGACTTCAGGAATCATGAACAGAAACATCGGAAAGGGTGGCATACCCATGGTCAGAAAAGACAGAACCGGAAGAAGCCCTCCAACAATCCCTCCCACAAAAGCACCGGAAACCGCTCCGGCGAGCATGGCGACCAGATGAAGCGGCAGAAACATCCTGCCAAGGTTCACCAGATGCAGAAGGTAGGCGAGGGCAACTCCAACGGCCAGCCACATGGCTGTGTAGGTCAACTTTTTCATTCACCATCACCCCTTCTGGATAACTTCGAATTGATTATATCATCCATCAATCGTTTTGCAGTCTCGACGTCCTGAGTGATCGTATTTTTCAACTCCTCAATTGAGTTGAACTTCTTTTCTGGTCTTATGAACTTCAGAACCTCCACCTTCAGGTGGGCACCGTACAGATCTCCCTCGAAATCCAGTATGTAGACCTCGTACTTCACGTGCGTGGAATCGCTCACGGTGGGTCTGAACCCCACGTTCATGACACCGAATTTCTCTTCCTGATTCGGCAAATTCACTTTCACAAGATATACTCCGTTTTTCAAATTCACGAGTTTTTCTCTTCCCCTGTCGATGTTGGCCGTTGGAAACCCAAGTTTTCTTCCGAACTGCCTGTCTCTGTAGACAATCCCTGATATCTCATAGTACCTGCCAAGATAGGGTGGTATCTCTTCCACCCTTCCCTCCTGGACGAGTTTTCTGATCAGAGAACTGCTCACTTTCTTTCCGTTAACGATTGTGTCGGGCACTTCGTACACTTCCAGTCCGTTTTTTCTCAAAAAAGAAGTATCCCCTTCGGCGTTCTTTCCGAACCTGAAGTCCCTTCCAACGACCACTCCGAAGACACCTGGCAAATACTTTTCGACAAATTCTTTCGGCGACAGGTCTTTGATCTGAAAAAAATCCAGTACGACCACTTCCGAAAATCTTGAAAGAATCGCCACTCTCTCTTCTACAGACAACAAAAGTCCTGGAAAATCGGGTGAGAGATATTCAGGGGGATGAGAAATGGTGAACACAAGAGCGGGCATCTTCTTTGAAGAGGCCACTTCCCTGAGTTTCTCAAGAACCCTGCGATGCCCGATGTGTACTCCGTCGAAAACACCGATGCTGACAACCATTCTTTCACCTCATGTTGAAAACCTTCTTCAATTTCAAAACACGTTCGTTCCTGCCCTGTCTTTTCAATGTACGAAGAAAAGAAGCGTTTCTTTCTGCCTCCGCAAGTGCAAGAAGGTTTCCTTCTTCATCGAAAACTCTCACCGTGTCTTCCTTCCTGAACTCATCCCATTCTTTCAGCATCTCCAGAAACACCTGAGATCCGTTGAGGATCCTTTCGGAAAAATCCTGAAATATCACCACGCGCGGGAGCCACTCCAGGCACCTCTCCATCGGTATCACTCTGTTTTCTATTTCCTCCGGCGATGCTTCGAAGACGTTGAGACTTTCTTCGAGGGTGTGCGGCCCCACGCTCTCTCTCACAAGCTCTACAGCGGTCGCTCCACAACCCAGCCTGTATCCGATGTCCATGCAGAGAGACCTCACATAGGTTCCGGGTGAGACTTCCACCCTGAAAGAGACGGTCTTTCCCTCTATCACTACATCCCAGATTTTGAAGATCTTCACCCTCTTTGGAGGAAGTCTTATGATTTTACCCTCTCTTGCCAGTTTGTAGAGCCGCTCACCCCTGTATTTCTTTGCAGAGTAAGCCGGCGGCACCTGATCGTACTCTCCAACGAAAGAAAAGATGGCCTCTTTTATCTCCTCTTCCGTGACGTTGCATTCTCTTTCCTCAACGACTTCTCCAGTTATGTCGAAGGTCTCTGTAATCAATCCGAGTTTCATCTTCACCCAGTAGACCTTGTTCAGGTTCTTGTAGAACTCAAGAAGACGCGTTCCCTGGTTCACCCCTAGAATGAGCACACCGCAGGCAAAAGGATCCAGGGTTCCACCGTGTCCCACTTTACGTGTTTTCAGTTTCTTCCGTACCTCATCCACCACATCGTGTGAGGTTGGACCTTTTGGTTTGTACGCTACAAGGATTCCGTGTTTCATTCTTTGTCTTCACCTTCCTCTTCTTCGCGTTTAAACGGATCGAATCCCAGTTGATTCAGCAGCTGATGTACCCTGACGCTCGCTTCTATTCCCTTGTCTTCGTAGAAGCGAATCTCTGGAGCAACGTAGAGTTTCAGATTCTTTGCCACATAGGTTCTGAAGAATCCCTTTGCCCTGTTCAGTATCTCCACTGCTTCCCTTCGCTCCTCAGGGCTTCCCAGAAAACTCACATAGACGTCAGCGTATCTCTTGTCTTTTGAAAGTTCGACGCGAGAGAAGGTCACAAATTCTTTCTTCAAACGCGGGTCCCTCAACTGTTGAAGTGCCTCGGTCAGAAGTTTTTGTATCTCCGATTCCAGCATCGCCTTTCTATAGAGAGGATGCATTCTTTTCACCTCCTAATCCAGGCTCAGAAACTCCTTTGCCTTCTCGTATTTTTCTCTGGTTCTCTCAAAAACTCTTAAAACAACACGTGGCTTCAGCCTGAGAGTGTTCAGAGCAAAAGGAGAAAGAACAGGATCACCCCACGAGAGGGACGCACCTTTCATCATGAGATTCGCCAGGACATCTCCAACATGGACCATCGACACCTGATTGATGAACAGTTCGTTCGGATTTGCTTCAACTCGATGATGATAGTCCGCGGTGAAAACGAGAAGATCCGGAAAATTCCAGTTTTTCAGAAGTTTTGCTCCAACTTCGGTGTGAGGGGGCACCTCCAGTTCCTCTTCGACTTCGATCAGGTTCTTCTTCAACTTCTGAGCGATTTTTACCTCCATTTCCAGAACGTCGGAGAGAAGAAAGTCGTAAACCACTTTTCCTATGTCGTGAAGCAGGCCCGCTATGAAGATCTCTTCCTTCAGCGGATAACCAACTGTTTCTGCAATGGTCTCCGAGGCAACAGCCGTTGCTATGAAATGCGCCCAGAGTTTTTCTCTGTCGATGCTGGAAGATCCGTTCTTGAAGATCATATCGTAGGTGAAAACGCTCAAAGCGAGGTTCCTGACGGTCTTGAATCCCAGTATCATGACTGCTTCACTCAGGGTTGTTATTTTCCGGGGAATCCCGTAATAAGCAGAATTTGCAAGCTTCAAGACCCTGGCACTGAGACTCGCATCCATCATGAGGGTGCTGGCAACTTCCGAGGAAGAAGCATCTGGTTTTGAACACACTGCCACTATCCTTTGAACAACAATGTTTGGAGATGGAAGTTTGTCGATACCCTCGAGTATCTTATCGATTATCTTCAGTGCCATGATCATACGGGATCCACACGAAAAACCTGGATCCCTTCCCCTCCTCACTCTCAACCCATATTCTTCCGCCGTGGAGTTCCACGATCTCTTTTGTGATGGCAAGTCCCAGACCCGTTCCAGAAACTTCGTAAGTCAAGGAAGAGTCAACTCTGTAGAACTGTTCGAAGATCTTTTCTCTGGCGTGTTCCGGTATCCCTATACCGTTGTCTTCCACAACGATGAGGATTCCATTTTCATCTTTGTCCAGAACCACCTTCACGTATTTTTCTGGTTCATCCTTCTTCGAGTACTTCACGCCGTTGCTCAGAAGGTTCAAAAGAACCTGTTTCATCCTCGTTGGATCGACTTCCGCCTCGAAACAGGGAACCTTCTTTTCCAGAAAGACTTTTACACCCTGAGAAGCTGCGAACTCCTTGATGGCACCGACGGCACTTTCCAACAACTCACAAATGTTGGTTTTTTCCTTTTTTATCTGCAGTGCTTTTCTTTCGAGTCTGGAGAAATCTAGCAGTTCGTTGAGGAGATTTTCAAGGTGATTGCTCTGATCGAGTACAACTTCCAAGAATTCCTTCAGGGTATCCGTGTCGAGTTCCTCCAGACTGTTATACATGGTCTCCGTGTAGGCTTTTATGGCAGTTAAAGGAGTTCTGAGCTCATGGGATATGTTCGCAACGAACTCTGTCTTCATCCTGTCTATGCGTTTTAGCCTTTCCAGTTCCTTCGATGCCGTGATGTTTTCCACGATCGTCAGAGCCTGTGTTTCACCGTTGTAGAGCAAAGGAATGGAAGTGATGGAAAAGAACTTATCCTCAGATTCGATCTCTCCAGTTCTCTGAACCCCAAGCGAGATCGCCTCTTCTGAAATTTCCATCGCCTTCTTCATAACTTCTTCCGGGAAATTTTCCCTTGCGAATCTCTCGTTCTGAAAACGTATTTCTCCGTTTGAATAAACGAAGATACCTTCCGGAAGGTTGTTGAGTATGGTGTTCACGTAATCATAAGTTTCTTCAAGTTCTCTGTAGAGCCTGACGTTTTCCAGTACGATGGAAGAAAGAAACGAAAAAATTCTGAAGATCTCCGTCTCTTCCATCGAAGGCTGGTGATCCATGAAAACAATCAGACTCCCGAAGGACCTTCCGAGTTTGACCAGGGGTATGATTCCGACGTATCCTCCTGCTTCTTCCACAAAAGCCGGGGATGCCTGTTTCGTAGCCCATTCTATGAACTCCTCGAATCTTGAAACATCGAGTTCTCTTCCCAGCACAACCCGCTTGTTTTCGTCGACCAGAACCAGATCGTTCACATCGACGACCTTCTTCACAAGGTTCAACAAACTGAGAAGGACATCCCTCTCTTCCTTTACGTTGGAAAACTCCATTATCAAAATAGAAAGAAGCAAGAGCAACTTATCGGTTCGTTCCTGGGTTTTATCCATCTAGATCGTTCACCTCACGATCCTGGAGGCAGCCTTCCTCAATCGGTTCATCACCGCAAAGAGTATGCCCCTTTCCTCCAGCCCCTCAACAATTATATACTCTTTTTCTCTCTTTTCCGCTTCTCTGAGTGCTGCAAACAGATTTTGTGCTATGCTGTAGGGATTTTTCAAAGAACCTATGACGATTCTGTCTCTGTACAACTCCTTCCTTTCTTCGACACATATCACAACGTGATCGGGAAACTCTCTCAAAACGTCCTTCATCTTCTCGAGGTTTTCCACGAGTATCAACGGCTTTGAGGGAGCGTAGTGACGGTATTTCATGCCCGGTGCCAGCGGTTTTCCTCTGAACTCACTCTTTTTGACGAAATCAGGTACAACAAGATCGGGAAAGAACTCTTTCAATTTTTCAACCTCTACAGGGCCTGGCCTCAAAAGGACAGGCTTTTCCCTTGACAGGTCTATTATGGTGGATTCCAGACCAAACGGTGTGTTCCCTGCGTCCAGTATCAGGCTCACCCGTCCCATGAAGTCCTCCACAACGTGTTCCACGCTCGTCGCGCTGGGTCTTCCAGACAGGTTCGCACTCGGGGCAGCTATGGGATCCCCCAGCATTTCTATCAGTTTCAGGGCCACCGGGTGAGCCGGCATTCTCACAGCCACCGTGGGAAGTCCCGCAGTGACCACATCGGAAATTCGCTGGGATTTCTTTGGGAGTATGACCGTTAAAGGACCAGGCCAGAATCTCTCCAGAAAGTCCCTGAAAGACTCATATCCATCTGCCACCTCTTCGAGTTGAGAAAACGAACATATGTGGACTATCAGGGGGTTGTCTGCGGGTCTTCCTTTGATTTCGAATATCTTTCTGCACGCTTCCTCGTTGTAAGCATCCGCACCTATTCCGTAGACCGTCTCTGTCGGAAAGACAACAACCTCTCCTTTTTTCAGAAGATCGGCAGCTTCTCTCAGGGATCTTTCATCGGGAAAAAGAGGATCCACTTTTACGACCCTGGTCATCGATCAGCCTCCTTCATTAAAAACAAATGGGGCTCCCAGAGCCCCTCCTGGTGCCGAGGGCGGGACTTGAACCCGCACGGGGTCATCCCCCAGCTGATTTTGAGTCAGCCGCGTCTGCCATTCCGCCACCTCGGCCCCTGTATAATATGGTAGCAATTTTCCATTCGTAAATCAAGTCCTTCGTTTCCCTCTTCTGACCTTGAATTCTTTCAAGATGTATGCTAAACTATTATTAGCACTCAAAAGAAAGGAGTGCTAAAATGAGAAGGCTCTCAAATAAGGGTGAACACCAGAGAAACCTGAACGACCGCCAGAGAAAGGTACTTTACTGCATTGTGAAAGAGTACATAGAAAACAAAAAACCCGTCAGCTCACAGAGGGTTCTCGAAGTGAGCAACATAAATTTTAGCAGTGCCACCATAAGAAACGATATGAAGAAACTGGAATATCTTGGTTACATATACCAGCCCCATACCTCGGCTGGCCGGGTCCCAACGGACAAGGGACTCAGATTCTACTACGAAGAAATGGTAAAGCTCTCCAAAGAAACCGAAGAACTGAACCTGGAGGTGGACACCTTCAGGTCCATTCCGCTCGCAGATCCAGAAAAGGTCCTGCTTCTGGCTGGAAATCTTCTTGCCCGGCTGGCTGAAGGGTACGTCCTCATAGAAAGACCAAATCCCAGAGATTTGAAAATACTCAGGGTGATGCTCATACCGGTATCCGAGGATTACCTGATTTTCTCGATACTGACAGAATTCGGCATTTCGAAGATCACTCCCATCAGAATCCATGAGGATTTGAATTGGGAGGAAATAGAAAGACAGCTGAACTTCCTTTTGAGGGGAAGAACAGTTGAAGACGTGCTAACAGGAAAGGTAGAAACTCTCAGAGGAAGCGGTATTCTCAAACTCATAGAATCCGTGATGAACGAAAAACTGGAAAGGTACATAGACGTTGGTTTTGAAAATCTCCTGAAAGATGACACGCTCTCTCTGGAAGATATAAAGCACCTTCTGGAAGAGATAAAGGACCATCGTTTCCTGGAGAGTCTCATAGGAAACGACAAAGACGTCACGGTGAAGATCGGAAAAGAGATCGGGAGTAAAAAACTGGAAAGATTCGCCGTTTTTTCCGGTAGATACTACAAAGGATCATCGCCGATTGGAAGTGTTCATCTTTTCACCTCAAAAATCACCAGGTACGACAGAAACCACAGGGTTTTCAACTACGTACTCAACAGACTTTCAGAGTACTTCACATCGGCCGCCAGGAGGTGATAGAATGTCTGAAAAAGAAAAGAAGGATCTCTCTCAGGAATGTGAGGAATTGAAGGAAAAATACAGGGAACTCGAAGAATACGCCAAAAGACTCAAGGCCGAATACGAAAATTACCGTGAGGAGGTCGCCAGGGAAAAAAGAGAACTCATAAAGAACGCAAACGAATACCTCATCTCAAGACTGATTCCCATACTCGACGATTTCGAAAGGGCCTTGAACCAGAAGGATCATGAGGAATCCTTTTACGAGGGTGTGAAGTTGATATACAAAAAGCTTCTAAACACACTGGAAAAGGAAGGTCTCTCTAAGATCCAGGTGGGAGAGACTTTTGATCCGTTCGAATATGAGGCAGTTGAGAGAGTCGAAACGGACGACGTGGAGGAATACACTGTACTCGAAGTGCTGGAAAGTGGCTACAAATTCCACGGGAAAGTACTGAAGCCAGCGAAGGTGAAGGTGGCCGTGAGACCAAGAAAGAAAGATGAGGAATCTCCCGATAAAAAGGAGTGATTCTCCATGAAAAGAGAAAAAAAGGATTACTACGAAATCCTCGGTGTTCCGAGAAATGCCACGCAGGAAGAGATAAGAAAAGCGTACAAAAGGCTGGTAAAGGAATGGCATCCAGATAGACATCCAGAAAACAGAAAAGAAGCCGAGCAGCGCTTCAAAGAGATTCAGGAAGCCTATGAGGTCCTCAGCGATCCTCAGAAGAGGGCCATGTACGATCGTTTTGGATACGTTGGGGAACAACCCGTCTATCAAGAAGCAGAAACCGGTGGCAGTTTTTTCGAAGACGTTTTCAGAGAGTTCGAAAACATCTTCAACAGGGATATATTCGACGTGTTCTTCGGTGAAGAGTCTGGACGAAGGGAGAGAAGGGAATACGCTCGAAGGGGAGAGGACATACGCTACACCATAGAAGTGAACCTTTCTGACCTGATCAACGGTACGGAGATTCCCATCGAATACGAAAGGTACGAAACGTGTCCAAGATGCGGAGGAACCGGTGTGGAACCAGATTCGGGATACATCAGTTGTCCACGCTGTGGTGGAACGGGAAGGATCAGAGAGGAAAAAAGGTCGTTCTTTGGATACTTCGTCAGTGAAAGAACCTGTGACGAATGCGGCGGAACAGGAAGAGTTCCTCAAGAGTTGTGTCACGAGTGCGGAGGAAGTGGAAGAGTTCTCAGAAGAGTGCGAAGAACGATAAAAATACCTCCAAACATCGAAGACGGAGGGCATTTGAGAATACCCGGCGGCGGTAACGCGGGTTATTACGGTGGACCCTACGGTGATCTGATAATCACCGTTCGAGTGAGATCGGATAGCAGGTTCAAGAGATCTGGAAAAGATCTGATATACGATATCACGATAGATTACCTCCAGGCGATACTGGGAACAACCGTCGAGATCCCTCTTCCAGAAGGTGGCACAACCATGCTGAAGATACCACCTGGCACACAGCCCGAGACGGTCTTCCGTCTGAAAGGGAAAGGACTGCCGGGTGAGTACGGTAGAAGGGGCGATCTCCTCGTCAACGTACACGTTGAAATTCCAAAGAACCTTTCGAGAGAAGAAAGAAAAGTACTGGAGGATCTGGCAAAGAAAAGAGGCATTCCCGTTGCCTAACGGTTGGGGTTCACCAGGGCTTCTCTCACAACGAGTTTCACATTTTCCGGGACGGTAACTTCGACCGTCAATGGTCCTCTTCTGACGCTCATCCATCCCAGTCCTGCCACCGCCAGTTCTTCTCCTTCGTTCAGAACGAACTTTTCCTTTTTCCACGTGAAATCTTCGTACCTCGCTTTCGAGCAGGGAGGTTTTAGAAGATCTCCCAGTCTGTTTTTCATCAACTCGTCTGCTCTTTCTCTCCTTGTCTCATGAAAGGTAACCTCTCTGGAGGAAAAGAGCAAGAATATGGGGCTTCTCTCCGTTTCGTAATCTACGTCGAAACGACACAATCCTCCCATGAAGATCGTTCTGTTCCTCTCTGGTTTGAAGGTTTTTCTGGAGAGCTCTTCTTTCGGAAGGATCGTCTTCTGACATTCCGGATCCAGAAGATCAAGGATTCTGTCTTTCGTCATAATACCGGGAGTGTCGTAAAGGTAGAGATTTTCACCTTTTACCTTCCTCCTCAGTATTCCAAGGGTCGTTCCTGGAAACGAACTGATGGTATTTTCGTGAGTGCATATCCTGTTTAAAAGGGAGGATTTTCCAACGTTTGTCACCCCTATCACCAGTGCTTTATCGGTCAATCGTGCAAGCAGTTTTACCAGGGACTTCAGACCGTAATTCTTCTCGGCACTCACTATTCTTATTCTTTCGGGGTCTTTCGCCTTTATTCTCTTTTTCACCCATTCTTTCACTTCCTTGACGGTAACTGCCCTGGGAAGAAGGTCGAGCTTGTTGATCACATACACAACGTCCTTTCCTTCCAGCAGGTTTGCTATGTCTTCTCTGTACGTGCCCTCAAAATCGAAGATGTCGATCACCCACAGAACCACCTCGAAACCACCAAGATAAGATTTCAACTGATTCCTGAAATCCCAATCGTACTCTATAGGTTCCAGTTTTCCATAGTGCTTTATTCGAAAACATCTCTGGCACAGAATTTCTTTCCCTTCCTCCAGCCTTTTTTCAAAGGCTTCTCTTGGAATGTATCCCGGTTTCTTTGGATCTTCGAACTGTATGTTGGCACCGCATCCTGGACACTTCACCGAACATCACCTCATTCTATATCGTGTTTCAGGCCGATCTCCTGAAGGATTATGAAGTCTTTTTCCCTCCACTTTTCTTTCACCTTGACATTGAGATCGAGAAACACTTTCCTTCCAACAAGGAATTCTATCTCTTCACGTGCAAGGGTTCCTATTTTCTTTATCATGCTTCCGTTTTTCCCTATCAATATCCCCTTCTGTGAATCACGTTCTACGTATATGTTGGCCCGTATGTAAAGGACGCCGTTCGGTCGGTCTTTTATCTCCTCGATGACAACGGCGGTGGAATGCGGTACCTCTTGACGAGTCAGGTGGAAGATCTTCTCCCTTATGATTTCAGCCGCCATGAAAGAGAGTGGGCGATCCGTGATCATGTCCTCAGGATAGTACTGCGGACCTTCTGGAAGTTCTTCCTTTATCCTGTCAAGCAACTCGAAAACACCGATTCCTTTCAGGGCAGATATGTAATGAACAGAAACAGCGTTTTCAACCATACTTTTCGCGAGTTCTCCTACCGACTTTGCTTTTTCTTCTCCTGCTACATCTATCTTGTTCACGGCGATGATGGTTTTTGTTCTGGATTCGTTCACGATCTTTGCGACCTGTTCATCTGTTTTGGTGAAACCATCGGCGGCATCCAGCATGAAGAGGACAATATCAACTCCCTTCAGAGCCTGAACGGCAGCCCTCACCATGTATTCTCCCAGACGATGAAGTGGTTTGTGTATGCCCGGGGTGTCCACGAATACGATCTGTGCGTCTTTGTCGGTGTAGATACAGTTTATCCTGTTTCTGGTGGTCTGGGGTTTATCGGAGACGATCACAACCTTTCTACCCAGAACAGTGTTTATGAAAGTGGACTTTCCAACGTTCGGCTTCCCAGCCAGCGCAACAAAACCCGACTTAATGTTCATCACCTCCCAGTCTGAAACCTCTTGGTAGAAGATCTTTCAACCTCGCCACCTCGTAATCTCCGTCTCTGTTTGCCATGATCACATCCATGTCCTCAGAGAATTCGTAGAGCACCTGCCTGCAGGCACCACAGGGAACAGTTTTTTCAGGGGAATCCGAAGCTATTGCGATCGCAACAAATTCTCTTTCTCCTTCAGAAACCGCTTTGAACACGGCCACCCTTTCTGCACACACGGTGAGGCCGTAGGAAGCGTTCTCCACGTTCACTCCCGTGAACACCTTTCCGCTCTTTGTGAGAAGAGCAGCCCCTACTCTGAATCCAGAGTATCTAGCGTAAGCCTTTTCCCGAACCTCCAGAGCCATTTCCACCAGTTTCTCCGGTTTCATCTCTTCCCCCCTCCAGGACTTTTATCATGATCTTCTCTATCCTGTTTTTACCGACTGCCAGCACTTTGAAGTACAGGTTACCGATGACAGCCTCCTCACCAACGTTCGGTATCCTCTTGAAGTGTTCCAGAAGGTATCCTGCTATCGTTTCGTACTCTGTCTGCGGAAACTGGATTCTCAACTCTATCTCCAGATCGTTTATGGGAGTACTACCATCGACAATGTAAGTCTTCTCCCCGATTTTCTTTATACCGGACACTTCGTCGTAGTCGTATTCGTCCATGATATCACCGAAGAGTTCCTCTATTATGTCTTCGAGGGTCACAATCCCGGCCGTTCCACCGTACTCGTCCACAACTATAGCTATATGGATCTTTTTCGACTTGAGGATTTTCAGGAGTTCATCTATGTTCATGGTCTCCGGCACGTAGAGGGCGTCTCTCATTATGTCCTTCACCTTCATGTTCTTTACCTCTTCACAATCCTTCTCCGCCAGAATTGAAAGGACGTCTTTGGCGTAACAGACCCCCACGATGTTGTCTATGGTCTCCCTGTAGACAGGAATCCTGGAATAGCCTTCATCTTCTATCAGTTCAATGAGATCCCTCACCGTCTGGTTCTCCTCTATCGCTACGATGTCAACGCGGGGCGTCATTATCTCCTTGACGGCTATCTGTTTCATTTCGAAGGCACGTTTCACTATTCTTTCCTCTTCCTGCTCTATGACTCCCATTTCGCCTCCAACCTGAACGATGGAGACGATGTCTTCCTCGGTGATGAACAGATCTTCGGATATTTTCTTTCCATGCCTCAAAGCGATGATACCGTCGGAGATCTTCACCAGAAGTCTTCCGACAGGATCGAAAACCCTGGTGAGAAACCTGACCACACCTATCGATCTCTGGAAGATACGGTCTGGCTCGGCCCTTGCCATAACTTTTGGGGTGATTTCTCCGAATATGAGAAGAACGGCGGTAATGAAGAGGGTGGAAACCACTGCCACAAGTTCTTCGCTCACTCCTCTGAGAAGATTCAGGAAGATCAGAGTGGAGATGGATGAGGCAAATAAATTGACGAGGTTGTTGCTTATCAGGATCGTCGTGAGGTACTTGTTGAAGAGATGGATGTAACTTTCCCTTTCTGATTCTTCCTCTTTCTTTTCCAGAAATTCCTTGATCTTCACCTTGCTCATCAGGGTCAGGGCGGTTTCTGAAGAGGAAAAGAAGTTAGAAAGATAGATCAAGACAACAAGCAGCAAACCTTCAAGACCGAGTGTCAACATGCTACTGACAGGATCTTCCACTTCCGTTCCACCTCCATCAGTAATGGTAATTTTCTCCACGTATTATTTTAAACGCCCTGAACACCTGCTCCAAAACTATGAGAACGCTCATCCCGTGGGTGAAGGTCATCCTGGACAGAGAAAAAACACGGTGGGCCTCGGAGAGTATCTCCTCACTCAGTCCATAAGGCCCACCGATCAGGAACGTGATATCTTTTCCCTTCATCTCCACCTCTTTGAGGAACCCGGCAAATTCCTCTGAAGAGAGGTTCTCACCCCTTCTGTCCATAACCACCATCAAACTGCCGGGTAAGACCCTCTTTTTCAGTTCCTCTGTCTCTCTTTTTACAATTTCTTCGACGCTTCCTCCATGGGTGCGTTTCAACTCGATGATCTCGGTTTTGCAAAACCTCCTGAGAAATTTTTTGTAATGGTCCACCCCCATCTTTATGAAATTATCCAGCTTTCCACCCACAACGATTCTTATCCTCATTTCCCGGCTTCCTTGACCAGTATGTCGAGCAAATTCGATTCTATGACCTTTTTACTGTTGAGGTTCGTTCTCAGATAATACGAAACCGTCTGTATCAGGGAATCCAGTGGAAAGAGCCCCACTATTTCAGAGCTCAAAACGGGAACACCGTAGCGTTCGGCCTCCATCTTTATCATCTCAAAGACGCGATACAGGGGTGTTTTTTTGTGATTGGTGATGTTGATCGATACCTGTACGATTCCCTTTTCCTTCAACTCGATGCCTATTGCCTTGACGTACCTGAGACCACCACTCGAAAACCTGATTGCTTTTGCTATCTTCTCTGCTATCCTCACATCCCCTGTTCCAAGGTTCACGTTGAAGGCTATGAGAAATTCTCTGGCACCGACTGCCGTCACTCCGGCGGAAGGATGAACACGATCGGGCCCAAAGTCAGGCTTCCACATGGGATCCTTTATCTTTTCGAAGAACCCTTCGAACTCACCTCGCCTGATGTTTGCGAGATTTTCCCTTTCAGGGTGTGTGGCGGATTTCTCGTAGAGATAAACCGGCACACCTAGTTCTTCGCCAATCCTTTTTCCCAGGATTTTCGAATACTGGACACACTCGTCCATCGTCACGTTGTAGAGAGGAACAAGAGGAATGACGTCTGCTGCTCCCATTCTCGGATGCTGCCCTGTGTGGTTTCTAAGATCGATCAATTCCACCGCTTTCTTGGTCATGTCAAAGAGGGCATTTATGAGGTTTTCAGGTTCTCCCACAAGGGTCACAACCGATCTGTTGTGATCTGCGTCCATGGACCAGTCGAGAACCCAGACCCTGTCGTATTTTTTGGCCTCGGCTACGATCTTTTCAACCACTTCTTTCCTTCTTCCTTCGCTGAAGTTTGGAACGGATTCCACCAGCTTCAACTCACTTCCCCCCTAGCTCTGCCAGTCTGTTCTTCAGCGAGAGGATGAACTCTTCGTAGGTCTTTCCATCATCTGGATAACACACGTAGACGTATTCGAAACTCTGTGAAAGTTTTTCCTTCATCCTTCCTGTAACAGCAGTGATCCCATGCTTTCCCGTAAGTGTTAGAACGAAGACGTATTCGCTGGCAGAAATCGGCAGAATGTAATCCGTCTCTCTGAAGAACTTTTTGATTGCCTCGTAATTCCTCATCACACCGTTGAATCTAACGTACATGACACAGAAATGTCCTCCGGCTCTGCTGCAGCGCTTTATCTCTTTTCTCACGATCTCTTCGAACTTCAAAGTTATCTCCATATCTTCGATGTTCTTTCTGACAGAAACAGACACCCTTGATGTTTCAGGAGAAGACAGTATCTTCTTCACCCTGCCAAGAAGGTAATCCTGCTTGAAGGGTTTCAGGATGTAGTCGATCGCTCCCGCTTTCACCGAATTGATAACAAGGTCTTTGTCGACATAGGCACTCAGAACGGCCACTTTTGTATCGGGAAAACTCTCACGTATCTCTCTTATCAGGTTGAGACTCTCTTCACCCTCGAAGATGTCCACAAAGACAAGATCCACATGTTCTCTACGAAGGGTTGAGATGGCTTCCTGTCTGTCTCTTGCCCACAGAACCCTGTATCCTTCCTTTTCGAGGGCGTTTTTCACAGCCAGAAATGTGATCTTTGATTCGTCAATTACCATGATCGTTGCTTCCATTCCTCTACCCTCCTCAAGATCATTTTATCATCGTTCACTCGATTCTGCTCAGGATGAACTTGAAATATTCTTCCTTTTCGTCGAAGGTCACCGTTTTGACGATCGTTCTGTATCCAGGTTTGACGATCGTGATCTCGTACGTTCCAGTTTGAACGTAGATGGTAATGGGTGTTTCGCCGTGGTAGTATCCGTTGAGATACACCGTGGCCCCGGATGGCTGGGTCTCTATCCTGACCTCAGAGAAGACCACCTTTTCCTCAAGACGTCTGAACACTTCCTTTTCTTCACCGGCTTTCAGATTCACCGTGAAACTGTCCGTTTCGTATCCTTCCTTTTCGAGCCTTATACTGTAGGTTCCAGGATCAAGAACGATGGTCAACCCACTCTCAGAGGTTGTTCCAGCGTACCTTCCATCCATGTAGACGTCCACACCGACAGGATCCGTTCTCAACCTCAAAGTTGCCCGAAGCGGTTTCAGATCGATGTGAATGGATCGGGACTCTCCCTCACCGAGGGTGATGTACCGGGTCTCTTCACGGTAACCTTCTTTTCTGAAAGTCACACTGTAGTTTCCAGGCGAAAGATTCAATGTCAGAGGAGTTTTCCCTCTGTAGTCTCCGTTTATGTACACATCTGCCCCACTCGGTGAAGAGCTGAGCGAAAGCTTTGCAAAAGGAAGTCTGGCTATCACACGTACGGTCTGATTTTCCCCCACGTACACTTCCTTATAGAAAGTGTAGTTCTCAAAGTACACCGTCACGTAATGTGTTCCTTCGTCCACTGTCATCGTGATGGGTGTTTTTCCCCTGTAAGATCCGTCCACGTAAACTGTCATCCCGGGAGGATCTGAGTCCACGATCAGAGTACCAAAGGCAGGTGCCCTTCCCACGTAGAAATACGTGATGTCCGAGACCCACTCTCCTGTGAGATAGGGTTTCAGCCTCTTTTGAACGTACTCTTCGACGTTGTCAGACAGGGTGGGAAACATCTGCGTTGTGCCGAGTTCTTTCAACTCTTTGAAGATGGGAATTGGAGTGGTACTGGCGATCACCTGAATGTACTCTTTGCCGTATGGTGGAGAGACCCTGAGAGAGTAAGTTGATCTGGATGGGATCTTCTTGATCTCGTTTGCACGAACGAAGTTATCGCTCTCGTACTTGTTCGGAAAAATGAGCGTTACCTTCCCCTGGGCGTTTATATCGTAGACCAGTATGTAGGCATCCCTTGAAGACTTCACGAAGATCTCAATCCTCTCTCCCACGTTGTAGACAGATCCCTCCGGTTTGTCGAGCCACACGTCCACCGTGAAGTACGGCTTTTCGGGAAAGATGATGATGCTTTTCACGTTGAACGAGAAGGAAAGAATCGAAACAAGAACAAGCAAAATAAACAGATACCTTCTCATCGCTCACACCTCCCTGGTTATTCTGGCCACACAACTTCCGCACCGAGGATTTTCCTCTCTGATTCAGGAGTTACCGTTTTGCTCGATAGAACTTCCTGAACGAAGACTGCAAAGCCGTGTGTGCTGTCTCTATCAACCTGTCCGAGATGATACACATCGTTGGCTTGATCATAACTCGGCTCCGTTATAGATAGAACACGAAAGTATTCACCGTCTTTTACGAATTTCACCAGAAACACCCTGTTTCCAACAAGTTCAAGACGTGAAAGAGGTCTTACGCGAGCCTGCCATTCGTCTTCATCGTACTGGTACCACACGTCCACATCGTAAATCGGTGTGTAATTCTGCCAGATACTGGTCAGCCTTTCTGTATCTACAATCTCTCCAGCTGTACCCACAATCACTCCAGCCGCGGCGACGAAATCACCATTTTTCTCGTAAAAAATCTGTCTTTGGGAGTAAGGAGAGTTAGGATCTGTGCCACTTTCATACATAGAGCAACAGCACGGGATGTTCCTGAATCAAGTAGTCACTGTAAGATGGCTGGTACCAATTCTTGACATCGTTCAAATACGCATTTCCCACTACCTCCACTATGAACTCGTGTTTTTCTTCAAGAATTGGCAGGCAGGATGTCAGAAGCAAAAAAGCCACCACCGAAAGAAGAAAAAAACGCTTCATGGTGTTCACCCCCTTCGGTTTTAAGACTTGCGGAAGAAAAAAGAGGTTCTCTACATCTTCCTTTCAACCCTTGCAATCGCTATTCCTTTCAAGATGAGGCCGGCGATAAGAGAAAACACGAGGGTGGACGTTCCACCGTAGCTGATGAAGGGAAGAGGAACACCCGTGACGGGAAGAAGACCCAGGTTCATCGAAACGTTCTCGAAGACATGAAACCAGAGAAGACCACACGAAGAAACCATGAGGATCTCCCAGTATTCGTCCTTCACGTTCAGGATCCACCTTGAAACTTCGAAAAAGAAAAGACCAAAGAGCGAAAGAAGAGACACGATACCAAGAAAACCAAATTCCTCTCCAATGACGGACACGATGAAATCCGTGTACGAGACGGGAACGTACCCCATCAGATTCGCTTTTCCTTTCATGTAACCTGTACCGAAAAATCCCCCGGCACCGATCGCATGTATGGACTGAAGCACGTTGTAGGAATAGCTCTTTCCGTACTCCTCGGGGTTGAGGAAGGAAAGAATTCTTGCCCTCTGGTAATCCTTCAGACCAAAAAAGAAGAACACGGGAAGCAGGATCAGAGCAACCACCAGGAGAACAAGAAGGGGCTTCTTATCGACCTTGGAAGACAGAACGGCAAAGAGCCAGATCAATCCCATGGAGAAAGCGGTCCCGAGGTCCGGTTCCAGAAAAACGAGTATTCCGGGAACGAGAGTGAGAAAAAGGCTCTTCCAGAACCACCTTCTTTCCAGAAGATACGGAAGCAAAACGATGAGGGAAAGTTTTGCCAGGTCTGAAGGTTGAAAACTGATTCCCGCTATTTTGAACCATCTTCTGGAACCACCGATCGGCGTTCCCTTTAAAAGGAGTGCTATCAGCAAAACAACAGAGATCACGTACAGGACCACGGAAAATCTTCTTATGGTGCTGTCCTTTACGAAAAGAATCGAGATCATCAGTGAAAAACCAAGAACATCCCAGATCACCTGTTTCGAAAACAGCGTTTCGTTCTCTCCGTAGGTGGCACTCCTCAAAGTGAACAATCCAAATACCATCAACGCGCCAACAACGACCACGATGAGCCAGTCTATCCTCTTGTTCTCATGCGGAATAACTCTCACCTCACTCAGAGGCGATTATCTCCATTTCTTTTACGAGTCTGTCATCCTCGCTTTCCACCACCACAACCATTCTGTAGGTTCCAGGTTCGTCGAATTTTATAAGATCGTACGTCGTTGTTTTGAAGATCTCTCTGGAGGAAAATTCATCCAGAACGATTCTGAATTCATCCGACCTGGAGTAAGAAAAAACGGGTTCCTTTCTGGTGATGACGATCAGAACGCTTTTTAGGACAAAGTACTTTCTCTTTTTCTCTTCGTTCAAAAGTTTCACAGAAAAGTCGTACCTTTCACCAACGCTCACGAATTTTGCCCCTTCAACCACCAAGGTTGTTCCTCTCAGATTTTTCTGGTATTCTTCGGTCACGATTAAGGGCAAAACGCGTTTCAGGGTGCCTTCTTCGGTCTCAAGTTCTAAAACGATGAGGTAATCCCCCGGCCTTTCAGGAGCGGAAAGGCTTTCTCTGTGAACTTCTACCGTTCCCATGGGAGCCGCTCTGAAGGCACTTCCCAACGTTGTCTTCTTCTCGACAATCGTTCTTTCATCTTCTTCCAGAATCTTCAAAGTCACACTCTTCACTGTTATATCCCTTTGTCTGGAACTGATGTTTTCAAGATAGGTCGAAAAATCGATTTCCTCGTATGGAAAGTAAAAGTCCTTCAGGTTATCGACCTCGACCCTCCACTCTTCGATGACCGTCACGATCTTTCCTATTGTCACTCTTTGGCCGTTCACTCTCATGGAAACTGTCACCAGGTAATCCCCACCGTCCAGATCAATCAGCTCCACTTCTCTTTCCAGATCAAAGACCAGAACACTTTCAAAGGCATCGAGTTCTTTCTCAACCCGCTGTGGATAGTGAAATTCGTATACTACGTTTTCTTTCTTCTTTACAGAGAATAGAAAATCTTCGAGGACAAGTTTTCCCTTTCTCCTTTCTCTGTTGTAGATCTTCACCCTGATACCAAGAGGTTCGTCTGGAAGGTACGACTCCTTCGAGTCAATCACTATCTGGAACTGTCCAACAACACCTTCCGGTCTGTTGGGAAAGAAGGCTTTCGTGAAGAAGAAGAGGAAAACCACAATGGCGAGGTTCAAAACAACAATAAAGTTCGCCCTTCGGCGAATTCTGTTTCTCCTCTCTCTTTCTTTCCGCTCTTTTTCCTCGTCCGATTTTTTCCAGTCTTCCGGGCTTCTGGAAAAGTACTTCATGGCAGGGTGGTCACCCTGAAGACTTCCTCAAGGCTCGTCAGGCCCTGCGCTACCTTCTCAAGGGCATCCACAAACATGGGACGCATGCCCTTTTCCATGGCGCGTCTTGCGATTTCCATCTCACTGGCCCTCGAGGATATCAGCGCCCTCATCTCTTCATCGACTATCAAAACCTCTCCGATGGCCATTCTTCCCCTGTACCTCATTCCCCTGCAGACAGGACATCCCTCTTCAGAAGGGTAATAGATCTGGTCAGGCACTCTTCCAAAAAAGCGCTCGAAATAGGATTTTGCGTTCTCATCTTTCACTTCTCCTGGAATTTTGCACTCGTCACACAATTTCCTCACGAGCCTCTGTCCTATAACTCCTATCAAGGAGGTGCCCAGAAGGTGTGGATCTATACCCATCTCCATGAGCCTTGACACGGCTCCCGCCGCTGTGTTGGTGTGGAGCGTGCTCAAAACTAGGTGTCCTGTGAGAGAGGCCTCGACGGCAAGCTGGGCTGTCTCCCTGTCTCTGATCTCACCAACCATGATGATATCTGGATCCTGTCTCAGAAACGCCCTCAGGTATCGCGCAAAGGTGAGCCCTACCTCCGGGAAAACCTGACATTGAGTGACACCATCGATGGTGTACTCCACGGGATCTTCAGCGGTGACGATGTTCACACTTTCACTCTTCAGGTGATTTATCATGGCGACGAGTGTTGTGGATTTTCCACTGCCTGTCGGGCCGGTAACTAGGATGATTCCATAGGGTTTTTCAAGAATCGACAGAATCCTTTTGTAGTTGTACTCGCTGTATCCGAGTTCCTCTAAACGTTTGTTTGCGGCAGAAACTTTCAGGATCCTCATCACAACCTTCTCGCCGAACGTAGAGGGCATGGTCGATACACGAAAGTCGTACTGCTCTCCACCCTTTATCGTGTAGAATTTACCATCCTGGGGCAGTCTTCTCTCCGAAACATCGAGACCACTCATGATCTTGATACGTGCCACAACGGAGTTATGCTGTCCTTTCTGATACTCCAGAACCCTTCTCAAAACACCATCTATCCTGAACCTCACCCTCACGGTTCTTTTCATCGGTTCTATGTGGATGTCGCTCGCTCCCATTTCTATGGCGCGGTTTATGATGTTGTTTACGAGCCGAACGATCGGTGCCTCTTCCACTGCCGCCTCTTCAGACTCTTCTGCCTCTTCTACCTGTTCTTCCGTTTCTTCTATGGCAACATAAGGTTCTTCGAAGAGCTCAAGGGGTACACCCAGCACGTAAGTCTGGTACAGCATGGAAAAATCTCTGCTTGCAACCAGGTAGATCTCTGGATCCTTTCCGGTGAGAAAACGTATTTCCTGCCTTATTCTGGGAATGTTCGTTCCGTTATCTGTGACGACAACGAGAGTACCGTCTTCTTTCTTATCGATGGGAATCACGTGGAGAGATTCTATGATGTTCTTCGGAAGAGAACCAACCACGTTGAGCGGAATGTTCTTGGGAAGGTCCTTCAAAATCGGTGCGTTGTACTGCTCACTGAGGGCGTCCAGGAGCTGATCCTCTGTGATGTAACCCAGTTCCACAAGAACTTCTCCCAGGGGCTTTTTCAGTTGCTTTTGTATCTCAAGAGCCCTTTCCAGTTCTTCTCTGGTTATGAATCCCCTCTCGACCAGTATCTCCCCCAGTTTTCTGTACCTTCTGAGCATTAAAGGAGTCCCTCCAGACCGTATCTGTATATGGCGGGAATGTCACCTTCCGGGAAGAGTATTTTGTCTTCGTCCGGGAATCTTGTTGCAATGAAAATCACGCGGATCTCATCTTCGGGTATCTCATCGTCGAAGATGAGTCCGAATTTCACATCCGCATCCTCGCTGCTGTTTTGCCTTATGATCATGGCGGCTTCGTGTACCTCTTCCATTCTGATGTTGCTGGGGGCCGTTATGTTGAAGACGATGGAACTGGCGTTCTCAACGGGATGCTCTATCAATTTGCTCTCCATGGCCTTCTTCGCCGCTTCTCTGGCCCTCTGTTCACCTTTTCCGACTCCTATTCCGAGGATCGCCGCTCCTGCGTCTTTCATCACAGACTCTATGTCCGCAAAGTCGAGGTTTATGTATCCTCTCTTCGTTATGAGCTCTGAGATACCCTTCACTCCCTGGTGAAGAGTTTCGTCTGCCTTCAGGAAGGCATCCTTTATCTTCACGTCCCTCGGGAGTTCTTCCATGAGTTTGTTGTTGGAGATCTTTATCAGAGTATCGACATGTTCTCTGAGTTTCTTCAGGCCCTTTATCGCTTTGTTGAGTCTTTCAGGACCTTCGAAGTAAAAAGGAGTGGTAACGATTGCCACCGTCAGAATCCCCATCTCCTTGGCTATCCTGGCTATGACAGGTGAGGCTCCCGTTCCCGTTCCACCACCGAGCCCTGCCGTTATGAAGACCATGTGGGTATCTTCGAGGACCTCACGAATCTTCTCCTCGCTTTCCATGGCTGCTTCCTCGCCTATTTCCGGTCTTCCACCGGCACCAAGACCACGCGTGATGTTTTCTCCTATCTGTATCTTGACATCGGCGTTGGAGGCCTCCAGTACCTGTAGATCCGTATTCACGGCAACGAACTCAACGCCGTGTATTCCTATCTCTATCATTCTGTTTATGGCGTTGTTCCCCGCACCTCCGACTCCTATGACCTTTATCTTGAGGTTGTTCGCCTGGGGTATGTTTCTGCTTTCCTTCTTTTTCTCAACGTCAAGATCAAAGCCCATACTCTTAACCTCCCGATCACTCCATCAATTCCCTGAACAATCTGAAAATCCTTTTAAAAGGATTCTCCCGTTTCACCGGTGCTTCCTCGTATGGATTCTCCATCGATGAAAAGACGTTCCCAAAGGCAGCAGCAAACGAAGGATCGTAGGCAGCCTCGTCCGAGTTGACGATCAACGGTTTGTCCGAATTTGCATAGCATCCTGTTCGCACGGGAACCCTGAACACCTCCGTCGCCAGATCGTTTATCCTGGGAATTTTGGCACCCCCACCCGATAGGACGACTCCACCGGGTATTCCTATCTCTCCCTCTTCCATTATCTTTGCCTCTACTTCCCTGAAGACTTTCTTCGACTTACTCATTATCTCTCTGAGGCGGGCGTGTATGATGACGGCGAGTTTCTTCACATTTGTGGTCTTCACCGTGTTCCCATCCAGTCCCCTGTACTGTATCTCCTCTTCTTTGATGTCGCTGTAAACCGCGTTGCCGTAGGTGATGATCAACCTTTCCGCTTCTTCGAAGGAAGTATCCAGAACAGCGGAAACATCCTTGATCACGTGTTTCATACCGACGGGAACGTAGGCGATCTTTATGGGAACACCGTTCTTGTAGGCTATAAGACCCGTGAAGTTGTATCCCAGATTCAAAACCACCACACCGCGGTCCTTTTCCGACGAAGTAAGAACCCCCTCTGCCGTGGATACAAGAGAAGATCTCAGCTGAAAGGGACTCTTCACTATATCCTGCAGGAAATTGTAAAACATCTCGTAAATTCTCACAGGGATTACTATGGAGGTATACTCAACCGTGATCTTCGATGCTTTCATGTCGAGGGGATTGAAAACGATCCTCTCACCATCAAGAAGGTACCTCTTGGAGAAGAGATGAAGGGGTTTTTTTCCATCTTCCTCCAGTTTTCCCAGGGCCTCTGACTGCATCTCTCCGAGGATGTCCAGGTTTATCACTCGCCTGTCTTCTCCGAAATCTTTCTCCGACACAACGTCTCTTCTTTCGAAATTCACATTACTGAAAGATATGATGAAATCGCTTCTTAAAGATCTTTGAATCTGCTCCTCCAGTTCTTTCAAAAGTGTGTTCACAGATTCCTTGAAGGCTATGGCATCCTTTATCTCTCCCTCATCCAGCCCTCTAGACTTCACACTCGAATAAGCGAGCGCTTCCCACTCCTGATCGTGTTTTCTCAGAACCAGGCCCTTTATGTATCTGGAACCTATATCTATGGAGGTGAAGAAGGACGCCTTTGGCAAATCAATCACCCCTTATTTTTATCAGAATACCACTCTCGGTCAGAAAATACTCACTCCTTGGTTCGAGAAAGTCTATCTGCGACTTCAACATCTCAAAATTATTCACAAAATCCCGCCAGTCTCTGAAAGAAAGTGTAACACCTTTGATGAGAATCACCTTTTTTGACTCAAAGAAAACGGTCGAGACAAAACCACTGTTCAGAACGGGTTCCAGAAGACTCAGGATCTTTTTTCCTTCCTCTGAAAGTTGCAACCCCTCCAGTTTCACTTCCAGAAACAAAGGGTAAAGCCTGAAAAGCTCTTCGCTCAAAACAGAAGAAACCAGATTGCCATCGTCAGAACACAGGTAGTAATTCCCCTCGCTGAAGACTATTCCAGCAACTTTTCTCGAATCTATTATAATACTTTTTCTGGAAATGTTAAAATTTTCTATCAAATTGTGTGCGATCTTTTCTGGAACGGCCACTGCTTCTCCAGGATTTGAAAAAGTCTTCATAAAAAATAGAGCATACATCGCAACAAGTATCATCAAAACGATTCTCAAAGACCTCATGGCCTCAGATGTCGAGTTCTTTTACCTTCAGTGCGTGCCTTTCTATGAATTCTCTTCTGCTTGATGGATCGTTTCCCATGAGGATTTCAAAGAGCCTGTCGGCCTCTTCAGCATCCTCTATGGTCACTCTTATTATCTTTCTGGTCTCAGGGTTCATGGTCGTCTCCCACAACTGCTCCGGATTCATCTCTCCAAGTCCCTTGTACCTTTGTATCTCCATCTTTTTTCCCTCAAACATCTTCCTGTACTCCATCAGCTCCGCATCACTGTACACGTAGAAATCCTCTTTTCCGACCCTTATCCTGTACAGCGGAGGAAGCGCTATGTAGATCCTTCCATCCTCTATCAATGGTTTCATGTACCTGTAAAAGAGTGTCAGAAGGAGTGTTCTGATGTGAGCCCCATCGATATCGGCATCCGTCATGATGATTATCTTCCCATATCGCAGTTTGTTTATGTCGAAATCGTCTCCTATTCCGGTCCCAACCGCAACGATTATGTCACTGATCTGCTCGTTCTTCAGCAGACGATCCAGGGAGGATTTTTCAACGTTCAGGATCTTTCCCCTGATCGGAAGAACTGCCTGGAACACCCTGTCACGTGCCTGTTTGGCGGATCCTCCAGCAGAATCACCCTCTACGATGAAGAGTTCGGTGTTTTCACGGTCGGTAGAACTGCAATCTGCCAGCTTTCCGGGGAGGGTGGTGCTCTGAAGTACGTTCTTTCTTCTCACCATCTCCCTTGCCCTTCTTGCTGCTTCTCTTGCCTGTTTTGTGCTCATTATCTTTGACAGTATTGTCCTGACAAGATCGGGACTGGCGTCGAAAATTTTCTTCAACTCCTCCCTCATCGCTCTGTTCACCGCTTCTTTCACTTCTTCGTTGCCGAGTTTTGACTTGGTCTGTCCCTCAAACTCCGGATTCTTCACATACACACTTATAACAGCGGTGAGTCCCTCCCGTACGTCATCTCCCTGGAAGGAGTCTCCGTTCTTCAAAAAGTTGTGTTTTCTTCCATATTCGTTCATCAGCCTCGTGAGGGTTGTTTTGAAGGCTGTAACGTGTGTACCTCCATCGACAGTCTTTATGGTGTTCGCAAAGGAAAGAATCTCTTCCGAATAAGAATCGGTGTACTGAAAGGCGATTTCCACGATTACCTCGTCTTCTTTGTCTTTGACCTTGACTTTCTCCGTTCTCTTCAGATATATCACGTCATGAAGCACTTTTTTTCCACGATTCAAGTACTTCACGAATTCTTTCAAACCACCATCGAATTTGAACGTCTTCTTCTCGTTGTTTATTCTGTCTTCGAATTCTATTTTCAATCCCGGCACGAGGAAGGCGATTTCTCTCAACCTGTGTTCGAGTATGTCAGGATCGAATTCGGTCTCAGAGAATATGAGAGGATCCGGTTTGAACCGGACGACCGTACCGTGTTTGTCAGTTTCGCCGATCACCTCAACAAGTGTAACTGGCTTTCCCCTTTCGTACCTCTGCCTGTAGATCTTACCGTCTCGATAAACTCTCACCTCGAGCCATTCAGAAAGTGCGTTCACCACAGAAACTCCCACACCATGAAGTCCACCGCTTATTTTGTAGGAATCCTTGGAGAACTTTCCTCCCGCGTGAAGAACGGTGAAAACCACTTCAAGGGCACTTCTTCCTTCTTCCGGATGAACGTCAACAGGAATACCCCTTCCGTTATCTTCAACCTCAACACTGCCATCTTCATGCAGTGTTACTTTGATCCAGTCGCAGTAGCCCGCAAGCGACTCATCGACACTGTTGTCGACCACCTCGTACACGAGGTGATGCAACCCACGCTTTCCTGTAGAACCGATGTACATTCCAGGGCGCATTCGAACGGGTTCCAGCCCTTTCAAAACCTTTATGCTCTCAGCCGAGTACTTTTCCATTGATCTTTCCCCTCCTGAACACCATGTCTCTGAATATCTTCCTTCCTGCTTTCTCGTTGAGTATTTGAAGAATTCTGTCCTTCTGAAGAGAAAGTTCGGTCAGCCACAACGAATCATCACAAACGACATGAACGATACCATTTTCAACCTTCTCCACTGCCGTATGTCTGGCAATGACAGGCCCTACAAGGCCTATCCAATCCATCAATAGCATCCTAGTTTTCAACTCAGAAAACAGAGGGTTTTCACCCGCAAGTTCCTCGAACAATTTCCCAATAGGCTTCACGTTCCCACCCAGTTTTCCTCCAGATTCAAAACGAAGGGTTCGAAGTTTTCCATCAACGTCGACGTTATTGGTCCTGGTTCTTCCTCGAAGAACAGGTGATCGTTGAGCCTCCTCACAGGAACGATTCCTGCACTCGTGTGGGTCAAAAACATCTCGTCTGCCTCAAACAGTTCCCAGACCCACACAAATCTTTCTTCCAGTGGAATTTCCAATCTGTTCGCAAGTTTTATCACGTTTTCACGGGTTATTCCATCAAGGATGCCAGATTCGATAGAGGGGGTGATCAGCCTTCCTTCTTTCACCAGAAAAACGTTGCTGAAACTTCCTTCACAGACCTGACCGTTCACACCCGTCAGAATCACATCGTAACATTCCCCAATCTCCCTCCGAGCAAGCAGAATGTCCGTTCTTCCGGTTATCTTTAAACTCGGCGGTGTAGAAAGATCGGGAATCCTTCTGATCTTCGATATCTTCACATTCACTCCCTCTTCGACGCTTGAAATGTTCAGTGGCGAAAAAACAAAGAACAGCTCAGCAGTTTTCACAGAGAGAAGCACTTTTATTCTGCTTTCACGATCGATCTGCCGGGTACCCTTTTTCAGTATGTCGACGAACTCTTCAAATGTCATGGAAAAGGGGATATCAAAAAAAGAAACAGACCTCATCAGTCTATTGTAGTGTTTGTAAGCGGCAAAGGGAACTCTGTTGTACGTTCGCAGAGTTTCATAAACGAGTCCCTGAGAAACCTCCTCAAACATCTCGTAGTTCAGAAAGAACTCATCCGCGTGAATGAACCGCCCTTTCTGCCAGATCAACACGACAGGAAATCACTCCTTCTTCCGAAAGAGACTTCACCCTCACATTGTGGAACACCCCTATACCATCACCCACGAATTCGTGTTTAACGTAGTATTCGTCGTATCCTGAAAGCACACCCTTTGCGATGTACCATTCCGCGAGAACTCTCCTCTTCTTGTTCACCATCCGCCTTTTGTATCTGTGAGACACTTCTTTTGCCTTTTCCTTTAAAATGTTCAAGCGTTCTTTCTTCTTGTGTTCCGGAACAGCATCGGAAAAGGTACTCGCAGGAGTCCCTGGCCTGGGAGAGTACCTGAATATGTGAACCCTGCTGAATTCGACCTCTTCCAGGAGTTTCACTGTCTTCAGGAAATCCTCGTCCGTCTCCCCTGGAAAACCAACGATGATATCCGTCGTTATGGAAAAGTCTGGATTGATACTTCTCAGTTTTTCCACCACTTTCAGAAAGTCGGAGGAACTGTACCGCCTTCCCATTCTCTTCAGAACTCTGTCTGAACCACTCTGAACAGATATGTGGAGATGCGGACACAGTCTGGGGTTGTCCCGGAAAACTTCCACGAGTTCGTCCGTTATGTCCTCTACGTTCAGAGAACTGAGACGCACCCTGTAATCGCCAGGAACATGTTCTACGATCTTCAAAAGATCGACCAGGGTGGTCCCGATATCCTTTCCGTACTTTCCAAGGTTGACTCCCGTGATGACGATTTCCTTGTATCCCTTTATCACCATTTTCTCGAATTCTTCTTTGAACAACTCCAGTGGTTTGCTTCTCACCTTCGTTCCACGTGCAAACCTTATAGCACAATAAGTGCAGCCGTTGTCACATCCGTCCTCCACCTTTATGTAGGCTCTTGTTCTATCCTCAAAACTTCCCTTCACCTTTTCGTAAACGGGGCTATCAGGAGCCGACACTACCAGTTTCTGTTCTCCGTTCAGAGAGAGAAGATGATCGACTATGTTCTTCTTCTCCGAGATTCCAAGGACCATGTTCACGGGAAGCTTCTTTGCCTCTTCAGGAAAGAGCTGTGCAAAACATCCTGTGAGGATGATTTTTGCATCCCTGTTCTTCCTTCGTATGCTTTTAACCAACCTTTTTACCTTTTTCTCCACTTCTTGGGTGACCACACAGGAGTTTATTATGTAATAAGAAGCCTCGCCGGCTGGCAGAACGGTATAGCCGGCCTTTTCGAGCTGTTCGGCCATGTATTCACTTTCGTACTGGTTCACCTTACATCCAAAGGTCTCGATTCTCACCGTTCTCATATCTCCAGTTTCCCCTCCGAAACCACTCTCAGAACATCTATCCTTCTGACGATTCCAACAAGTTGCATACTATCATCGACCACAGGTAGTGATTTGAAACCATGCCTTATGAGATAATCCGCCGCCACTATGAGAGGATCGTCCTCCTTCACCACAACAGGTGGTTTGCTCATGTAATTCGATATGGGTTTGTCCTTTATTTTGACTATATTTCTGATCAACTGGTTGGTGTCCGGGATGAAAGAAGCGGATCTGAGAAGAGAAAAATAACTGGGAACCAGGGCCTTTATCAGGTCACTTTCACTGACAAACCCCACAACTCGCATGTCGTGGTCGACAACAGGTATTCCAGAGAGATTCTGCCTTGACAGAAGTTTTATGACCGTTTCCACAGTTTCATCTTCGAATACGGCTGATATATCATAAATGACGGCATCCTTCACTCTCATTTACTTCACCCTCTCCACGGTGAAGTGATCGTATTCCTTCTTTATCGCCTCGAGATCTGGCATGTATTTTTCTTTTCTTCTTGTTGCAGCGAGTGCAGAAGCAAAACCAAATTTTGCCATCTCCAGGAAATTCGCTCCGTGGGTGACAAAATAGTAAACCATTCCCGCCACGTAAGCATCTCCCGCACCGAGCAGATGGGACGCATCTATCTCCTCTTTCGATTTTATGATCCACACACCGTCCTTTGTGGCAACTATGTCGTTCTTCACCTCGTAGGAGACAACTGCGACCTGAGATTTCTCTGCTATCTTCTCTGCAAGCCGAACGTAATCTTCAAAGGTTTTGAGCTCCATACCGAAAGGTGCCAGATGGTTTCCTCTCAAGTCCGGTTTCACCACGTTTGGATATTCCGGACCTGCCAGTGTTCTTTCGAGCAATCTGGGGGTCTGTTCTACAAAGACGAAGATTCCCTTCTCACGCGCAAGTCTCACCAGTTCGTAACAGACGTCTTCACTTACTCCAAGCGGTATGCTTCCAGAGATGACCACACAATCGACTTTTGAAAGGGTCATCCTGTACCTTCTCAGAAAATGATTCAGATCGTCTTCACCGATTTCTGGACCGGGAAAATTTATGGCCGTTATGGTTTGATTCTTTTCATCTATGATCTCTATGTTCTCTCTCGTTTCCCCATCCACATAAACAAAATTCGTTGTGATCAGATTCGAAATCTTTCGCAGTTCCTCTACAAGAATTCGTCCTATGTGACCTCCCACGAATCCGGTGGCTACTGAAGGAACCCCGAGCTTTGAGAGAGCTATAGAGACGTTTATCCCTTTTCCGCCAGGCGTCATCTGAGACCTGCTCAGATCCCTCAACCTGTATAATTTGTTCACCTGGAAATCGTCTATGAAGATCTCCCGGTCCAGCGCGGGATTCAACGTGACGGTCAGTACCATAGGATCACCTCGTTCGTGAAACGGTTCTTCACATCTTCAAAACAAAATCTCTGGGAGTTCCCGCATAATTGATTCTACCATCATTCAGTATTACCAACAAATCCGCAATGTAGAGAAACCTCTGGAGGATGCGGGTGGAGATTATGAAGGTCCTATCTTTTTTCATCTCGAAGAACGTACCGATGATTCTTTCAAGATTTTCATCGTCGAGGTGATCCAGCAGACAATCCATCAGTATAATCTCAGGTTGCTTCTGCTCCAGTATGAAAAAGAGGAGGGAAATCTTTTCGGCAGGCGAAAAAACAGAAAGGGGGGTTTTGCGTCCCAGCGTCAACATTTTCAGTATTCCCAGATCATCCAATCTTTCGGAGATTTTTTCAAGATCCACCTTCTTCTTCAGACTCAATCCCAAAAACTCTTCGAAACTGTAACGGTTCATAGCATCGATGAAACTTGTATCGAGGTAAAGAGCCTTCTTTCTTACATAGGTGTCATCGAGCTCTCTCACATCCTGTCCGAAGAGATAAACTGTTCCGCCTTCCGTCACATCTTCCAGTATTTCATCATTCAACTTGACAACCGCTCGAAGAAGGGTGGATTTACCTGAACCCCGGGGCCCGTATAAAACATTTATTCCCTTAACAAAGGAAATGGTGATATCTTCTAAAATTTGCTCTCCGCTTACAGAAACAGAGAAATGATCAAACGTTATCGGAGATCTTTCGTCTTTCATCGTTCTCTCTTTCTTTCTTTTCATCAAAACCCAGCCTTCTCTTTATTTCCCTGAGGGCATTCTCATCTCCACCGGCCATCATTCTGAGGAGTTCTATCTGTGAGAGTACTCTGGGATTCTTGGACACTTTTTTTCCCAAGTGGCATCACCTCACGATAGATTTTATTCCCAAACCTTTAATTGGACTTGTAAGGATCATTACAATTAGAGTCCTCCCCTTTTGAATCAATCTCAGGAGTTAAAATCTATCTGGAGGTGATTGAATGCGAAAACCACCACTCATAGTAGAGTACGAGTTGACAACAAGATGCAACTTCAGATGCAAGCACTGTTACTGCGAAGCGGGAGAGCCTCATCCGAATGAGTTGAGTTTCGAGGAGATAAAAGAACTGATGATCGACTTGAGGGAACTTGGCGTGTGGGCCCTGGATCTTGTGGGAGGTGAGCCTCTTCTCCATCCACACCTTCTCGACATACTCGCTTTCGGCAGAGAGATAGGTCAGAGACTCATGATAAACACGAACGGATCCCTTGCTACCAGAGAAATGGTTCGGAAAATAAAAAGAGCCAATCCAGATGTGCTGATTGGTGTATCGCTGGAGGGACCAGATCCTGAGACGAACGATTATGTGAGAGGAAATGGCAACTTCGAAAGAGCGATCGAGGGCATCAAAAATTTCATAAGCGAGGGTTTTCAGGTCACGATACTCAACGTGATAAACAGAATGAACTGGAGAAAGTTCGAAGATATGGTAAAACTATCCCTGAAACTGGGAGTCAGAGCTCTGTACGTGGACAGGTTCATCCCAGTTGGAAGAGGAAAGATCCACGCAAAAGAACTGGACATGAATCCTGACGAATGGAAAGAGGCCATAAGATACGTTCTCGAAGTTGTAAATACTTACAGAGACCGGCTGACGTTCTACGTGGAAGAATCCATATCCGGTGCCCCTTGCTCCGCCGGTATCACCCACGCCTCGATACTCGTTGAAGGAACCGTTGTACCATGTGGGCATTTCAGATACAACAAAGAGTACTACATGGGAAACGTACGAGAAAAGAAGTTTTCCGAGATATGGAACGAATACAAACCCTTGCCCTCTCCCGAATCATGTTCAACGTGTCCAGTTTTGAAAGAATGCGGAGGAGGATGTAAGGCGTATTATCTGTTGAAAGGTTACGAGAAAGATGAAGCCATCTGTGCGATAAATCTCTCAAGGTACAACATAAAGTAACAAATATGCAACGTATATTTCACCTTATGGGCATAGAATCTTTTACCGACCGGTAAGTAAAAAAAGACGGAGGTGGTTCAATGCCAGTAGGCGGAATTAAAGGAATGATCTATCGACAGGCAGGAAAACTCGTCGGATCTTTTGTGAGAAACGCCGATGTGGAAACCCTGGGAAAGATATTCGGTACCCTCAGCATGTTCACGAAAGAGCCTTCGAAGAGTGGCCTTCGAAAACTTGCAGATCTCGCCAAAGAAAGACATCCCATGGTGATGTCATGGGTCAATGTTTTTAAAAAGGCAAGTCCAAAATGTGTGGAAGGGGTCATAAACAACCTCATCATCAACGAATTCGCACTCGGAGAACCCATAAGGCAGGAGAAGATGCACGAGTACAAAACCGTTCTTCCGAAACTTCTCGTTCTGAGTCCCACCTACGCGTGTAACTTGAACTGTGTTGGGTGCTATGCAGGACTTTACGGCAGAAAGTACGAACTTTCCCACGACGAAGTCAGGGACATTTTGAAACAGGCCAACGACCTTGGAATATACTTCTTCATCATCACCGGAGGAGAACCCTTCTTCTGGCCGCACCTGATGGACATCTTTGAAGAGTTCAAGGATAGTTATTTCCTTGTCTACACGAATGGAACGTTGATAAAGGAAGAAACTGCAAAGAGACTGGCTGAACTTGGAAACGTGACGCTCTCCATTTCAGTGGAAGGTTTCGAAACGGACACCGACTGGAGAAGAGGAAGGGGCATCTTCAAGAGGATTCTCGAAGCGTGGGAAAGATTGAGAAGGCATGGTGTGATCTTTGGAGCCTCAGTGACGGCAACCAGAATGAACCATGATACCCTTATGAAAGATGAGTTCTGGGACTTCCTGGAAGAGCAAGGTGTCTCCTACGTCTGGGTGTACCAGTTCATGCCCGTTGGAATGAATCCATCCATGGACCTTGTCCCCACTCCCAAACAGAGGTATGAGAGATTCCACAAACTCGAACAGATCAGACTCAGCGGAAGATTCGCCTTCGTTGCGGACTTTTGGAACCACGGATTCCTCACCAACGGTTGTCTCGCAGCGGGTGCCAAATACCTCCACATAAACGCAAAAGGATACGTGGAACCCTGTGTCTTTCAGCAGTTTGCCGTTGACAGCATCCGCGAGAAGAAACTCATCGATATTCTGAGATCACCGTTCTTCGAAGCTTACAAACGAATGATTCCTTACAGCGACAACCTCTTCAGGCCGTGCCCAATAATAGACAACCCGAAGGTGTTCAGAGCCATGGTGAAAGCGTTCAACGCAAAGCCTCAGCACGAAGGTTCTGAGAGGATCATCACCGAACTTGCACCTGAGATCGACAAACTCGCTGCCGAATGGAAGAAGTACGCAGACAAGCTCTGGTACGAAGAAGGATACTCAGAGATCTACCCGGCAAACAGAGGCGTTTATAACTACGAAGTGAGAATGAGAAGGTACGCGGACAAGGAAAAGCTCCTCGCGGTGGACAAACGCTACAGGGATTGATGTGGAGGGGTCAAATTGGGCTCTGAAACAAGAAGAAAGATAGTGGAGGCAGCGAAGAGGGCCTTTTCGAAATATGGATACGACGGTGTCAGCATGGAAGATATCGCACGGGAAGCAGGTGTGAAAAAGGCTCTCATATACTACTACTTCCCGAGCAAGGACAAGCTCTTCGAAGAAGTCTGGAGAGAAGCACTCGAGGAACTGGAAAACCATCTCTTCACAGTCACAAAGGAGACGAACTCTTACTTTGCCAAGATCAAAAAGTTCTTGAAGTCGTACGTTGATTTCGTGCTGAACAAGTCAGTGCTGAACGAAATAATAGAGAAGGAGAAAACAACGATCCGTTTCGAGGAGAAAGAAAAGTGGTCGGTTCTGAGAGAAAGATACGAAAACTTCATAAAACGTGTTGAGAAACTGATAGAGGAAGGAAAAGAGCAAAATTACGTACCAAAGGATCTGAACTCACGAGCCGCTGCGGAACTCATTGTCAATTCGATGGGAGACGTTCCGAAAGACCAGAAGCTGCTTCAGAGTATACAGGAAATGATTCTCAAGGGACTCCTGAACACAAAAACGGAAGAGGGGCGATAGCCCCTCTTTTTTTTTTAGAATCTTCTTTTCACACCGAATTTCTCTTCTACACGCTGAACCATTCTTTCGAAGATCTGATTCACCTCTTCATCCGTCAGTGTTCTTTCTGGATGTCTGAATATCACATAGAAGGTAACACTCACCATACCCTCTGGAACACCCTTTCCCTCGTAAACATCGAACACTCCCACCTCTTCCACGAGAGATTCACCCATTTTTCTGAATAGGTCCAGTATTTCGAGGGATTTGAATCCTCTTGGAAGCAGGAAGGAAACGTCCCTTCGAACAGCCGGAAACTTCGGTGTGGGTTTGTAAACCGGCCTCTCTGAAACAAGTTCGGCGAGCGATTCCAGATCGATTTCGAAAAAGTATGTCTCCTCTTTGACATCGTACTCGTCGAGAAGTTTTGGATCGACCATTCCTAGAAATCCAAGTTCTTTTCCCTCAGAAAAGATACGAGCGGTTCTCGTCGGGAAAAATCCTGTCAGTTCTGCTTCTCTGTACTCGGCACGTACTCCGTATCTTTGAAACAGCTCGTCAAGAACCCCTTTCATAGTGTAGAAAGATACCTTCCTTTTGTCGGTGTAGTCGTCTGGATTTTCCAGTCCACAGGCCACAGCAGACAACGTTTCAACTTCTCTGTACTCACCGTTCTCTCTATAGTAGATCTTACCGATCTCAAAGAGTTTGAGATTTCTGTTCTGTCTCTTGAAGTTCTCAGACAGCACCTGAATCATACTGTGAAACAGCGTGTAGCGCATCACATCCATATCCGAAGAGATGGGATTCGTGAGGAAGATTGGCTCTTTTCTTACAACAGGCCACTTTTTCACTTTTTCAGAGTTCACAAAGGAAAAGCTCACGATTTCATCGAATCCCATTCCTTTCATGAAGTGAGAAATCTCTTTCCTTAAGATCTGTTTTCTGTTCCATCCGATGTTCACAGCGGGCAGGCTTATGATCCTGGGTTCTATCTTTTCATAACCGTTTATCCTTCCTATCTCTTCGATCAGGTCTATCTCCCTTTCCACGTCGGGTCTGAAGGTGGGAACCACGACCTCGTATCCATTCTCCACACTCTTCACCTGAAACTCCAGACGTTCGAGTATTCTATCGGGCTCTTCGACCTCTATCCCCAGGATCTTCTTGACTCTTTCCTTTCTGAGAAACACCCTCTTTGGTTCTATCTTCTTTGGATACACATCCCAGAATTTTCTGAGAACAACTCCCCCGGCGAGTTTTTGAATCATCTCTGCAAGTTTCAAAGATACCAGGTCTGCATCGTTGGGGTCGACACCACGCTCGAATCTGTAAGAAGATTCGGAACTGATACCGAGTGATTTGGACGTTTTTCTTATCCTGACAGGATCGAAATAAGCCACTTCGAGCACCAGATCCCTTGTATTCTCACTCACACCGGATTCCATTCCACCCATGATACCACCGAGCGCCAGGATGTTCTCACCATCGGTTATCAGAACTTCTCCGCCTTTCATCTCGTATTCCTTCTCGTCGAGCAGAAGAACCCTTTCTCCTCCACTTGCTGTTTTTACAACTATTCTGGCGTTACCAAGACGCGCCAGATCGAACGCGTGAACAGGATGTCCAAGTTCAAGCATCACGTAGTTGGTCGCATCGACCACGTTGTTCAGGGATCTCATTCCTGAGGCAACGAGCCTTGCTTTCAACCAGAGAGGGGAATCTTTCACTGTAACTCCTTTCATTATGCGGGCGGTGTACCTTGGACAGCCTTCAACATCCTCCACGATCACATCGAAAGGAACATCTTCATCCACGAACGAAACCCTGGGAGAAGGTTTCTTCAGAGGCCTTCTGCTCAGGGCAGAAAGTTCCCTGGCCACCCCCAGAATGGAAAGGCAATCCGGCCTGTTCGGTGTAATTTCAAGATCGAGCACCCTCTCGTCCAGACCGAACTCTTCTATCACGTTCACACCTGGAGTCACCGGTTCTGGAAAACGGTACACACGGTCGGACTTTTCCTCCAGCCCGAGTTCTTCAAGAGAACACAGCATACCCTCGGATACGATCCCACTGAACTCGCGCGGTGCGATCTTCACTCCATTGTTCAGTGTGGCACCCTCAAGAGCCAGGATCACGTAGTCTTCTTCCTTCACCGTTCTGTCGGCTGTAACAACGGTGTAGAGTTTCTCTCCGGCATCCACTCTACACACCAGGAGTTTGTCAGATTTGGGATGCTGGAAAGTTTCAACTACCCTGGCTGTAACGATTTTGCCGGATACGTTGAAGGGTTTCAGGATGTCTTCCACGCTCGTTCCTGAGAAAGTGAGTCTTTCTGCTATTTCTTCTATGTCCCAGTCCAGATCTATGAATTCTCTGAGCCATGACTCCGGTACCCGCACTCGTCACACCCCCGTCAGTAACTGCTGAGGAACCTCACATCGTTTCTCACGAATTCTCTGATGTCCGTGATACCGTACTTCAACATGGAAATCCTTTCAACACCCATTCCAAATGCATACCCCGTCCATTCCTCCGGATCGTATCCCACGTTCAGAAACACGTTTGGATCCACCATTCCCGCACCGAGTATCTCGAGCCATCCATAGCCAGAGAGGTACACATCCACCTCAAAACTCGGCTCTGTGAAAGGAAAGTAACTTGGTCGAAGACGAATCCTGGCGTTTTTCCCGAACATCCTCCTGGCAAACTCCTCAAGGGTGAACTTCAGATGTGCCACGCTGAGATCTCTATCAACATGCAGGCCTTCAACCTGATGGAACATGGGAAGGTGTGTTGCGTCATAATCTCGCCTGTAGACTTTCCCCGGTGATATGATGGCAATTGGAGGTTTTCTCTCCAGCATGGTCCTTATCTGAACGGGAGAGGTGTGGGTGCGCAGAAGAAGTTCATCTGTGATGTAGAACGAATCGTGTTCGTCACGAGCCGGATGCCATTCTGGAGTGTTCAAAGCATCGAAATTGTGCCAGGTTGTTTCTATCTCGGGTCCTTCCACCACATCGAACCCCATGGAAACGAAGATCCTCTCGATCTCTTCCATCACTTTGAGTACAGGGTGAGAATGTCCCACTTTCCTTCTGGCTCCCGGCAGTGTAACGTCCACTCGCATCTTCTCCATTCTCTCTCTTTCAAGAAGTTCCTCTATTTGTTTCTTCTTTTCGGAGAAAAGCCTTTCCACTTTCTCTCTGAGTTCGTTAACTCTCTTTCCATAGGCGGGCCTTTCCTCAGGAGGGAGATTCTTGAGATTTTTCATCAAACTGGTGATCTTTCCCTTTTTTCCAAGAAATTCCACTCTGAACTGTTCCAGTTCTTGAGCGTTTGACACCTTTTCCAACTTCTCAATCGCTTCCTTTTCGACGGTTTCGACATCCATTTCTCATACCCCCTGGCTTTCATTATACAAAAAATGGCGGAGGCGGTGGGACTCGAACCCACAAGGGCCTTGCGGCCCACCGGTTTTCGAGACCGGCTCCTTAGCCAGTTCGGACACGCCTCCGCGTCGTACTTATTATATCATCAAGTATTTTATTTCATTTTGCGGCTATTTTCAATATCTCTTGAACGTCTTCTCTTTCCAGAACCTTCACCCTACCCAGTGTGGCTCCCTTTGGTTTCAGATTTTTCTCCACAAGGAGCATCACGTTGTCCACTATCTTCTCGATGTCTTTCTCCGGAATACCGGCATCTTTGAGAGTTACAGGAGCTCCCACCTTCCTGAGCCAGTTCTTGAACGAATCTATACCCCTCAGGATGAGATCCTCACCCTCTCCTTCGAGGTTGAATATTTTCCTCGCGAATCTTTCAAACTGGGCAGGATTTTCTCTGTACACGTACCTCATCCACGCGGGAAAAACGATTGCCAGACCTGCACCGTGAGCGATGTCGTAGAGGGCACTCAGAGAATGCTCTATTCTATGACAGGCCCATTCTCCACCTCTTCTTCCAACAGCCATCGTTCCGTTCAGGGCTATGGTCGCACTCCAGGCAAGATTGGCCCTTGCTTCGTAATCATCCGGTTTTTCAAGGAGCCTTTCTGTCATCTTCATGATGGTTCTGATGGTGCCCTCTGCTATTTCGTTCGAGATCTCCGGGCTGCTTCCATCGAAGTAATACTCGAGGATGTGAGCAATGGCATCCACCGCTCCGTACACCGTTTGCTCTTTTGGAAGTGTGGCCTGAACGGAAGGATCGATGATTGAAACTCTGGGATAGAGGGCTTTTGAACTCACACCATATTTTTCTTTCGTTTTTTCATTCGTTATGACGGCGTTTCCGTTCATCTCTGTTCCTGTGGCAGAGATCGTCAGCACATCGAAGACAGGAAGAGCCTCTTTTATCACGTATTTCCCAACGAAGGCATCCCAGATATCACCCTCGTACAGAATACCAGCTGCCACCGTTTTTGCCGAATCTATCACACTTCCGCCACCAACACCGAGCACAGCCTCTACCTTCTCTTTTCTTCCAACCTCTATCGCCTCATGAACTTTGGAAAGAACAGGATTCGGCTTGACACCGGAGACCTCCACCCACTCTATTCCATGCTTTTTCAGAGATTCGACCACCTGATCGTAAACTCCATTCCTTTTTATGGATCCTCCACCGTAGAGAAAGAGCACTTTCTTTATTCCAGCATTCTTTATCTCCTCACCTATCTTTGGTATCGTTCCCCTTCCGAAGATGATCTTTGTTGGGTTGTGAAAGACGAAATTCTCCATCAATTATCACCTCCTTATTTTTATTGTATCACGTCTCTTTCAGTCTCTTTTTGGAAGAATCAGATTCAGAACGATTCCAACGAGTGCGGCAAGTCCGATTCCTTTGAGTTCGACCCTTCCCACCTTCAAAACCGCTCCTCCTATACCGGTCGTGAGCATCAGAGCAGCTATCATGAGGTTTCTGGGTTTGGAGAAATCTACTCGTTCGTTCACCATCGTTCTCACACCAACCGAGGTGATCATTCCAAAGAGAACAAGACTCACACCACCCATCACAGCCTGAGGAATCGTCTGAAGGATTGCACCGAACTTTGAAACGAACGCGGCGAATATGGCAACAAGAGCTGCTCCCCTCAGAACGGACGGATCGTAGACCCTTGTGAGAGCCAGAACCCCTGTGTTTTCGCTGTAGGTGGTGTTCGCGGGACCACCGAGCAAACCGGCAACTGCAGTGGCCAGACCATCTCCAAGAAGAGTCCTGTGAAGACCCGGTTTGTCAAAGAAATTCTTCCCCACGACTGCTCCGTTCGTGGTGATGTCTCCAAGGTGCTCCATGAAGGTGGCAAGAGTCACAGGAACGATCATGAAAATCGCACCGTAATCGAACTTGGGAAGCATGATCTTTGGCACGCTGAAGAAAGGCGTGTTCAAAATGGCGGTGGTGTCTATCTTTCCCATGAGAAGTCCTGCGATGTAACCAACGAAGACTCCCGTGATCACAGGTATCATGCTGAAGAAACCTCTGATCACCGTTGAGACGAAGACAACGGTTGCTATCACGATTAGAGCGAGAGGCCAATCGCTGGAGGCCATTTGGATGGCAACGGGACTGAGTGTGAGTCCTATCACCATGATCATGCTACCGGTGACGACTGGCGGGAGGAGTTTCTTTATCTTCTCGGGTCCCACGATCTTCACGATCACTGCGTAGAGCACATAGAAGAGCCCCGCAACGAATATTCCACCGGTTGCGTAGGAGAGGTCCCCGTAAAGTTCCTTCACCGCAAGGACAGGAGCAATGAAGGCAAAACTCGATCCAAGAAAAACGGGGACAATTCCACCGGTTACAAAGTGGAATATGAGGGTACCGATTCCCGCGGTGAGGAGTGCCACAAGAGGATCCAGACCGGTGATCAGTGGCACCAGCACGGTGGCTCCAAACATGGCAACGAAGTGCTGAAGTGCCAGAAGAAACCACCGCCAACCGCTGACCCTGGTAACCGCTCCTTCAAACTCCATGAAGACACCTCCCGTTTAAAAATAAAGGCTCTTCAAAAGAGCCTTCGATTTCTGTTTTTCAATTTTTCTCTTAAAACAAGAAAGACGAATTTCAGAACCTGAAGGGGAACTTTTCTTTTGCTGACAGGAGACTGAAAGAACCGATAAAGCCACTCAAGGTTTATCTTCTGAATCCATTCTGGAGCCCTTTTCTTTTTTCCAGAAATGACATCAATGGATCCCCCAACACCCATGGCGAGTCTCACGTTCAGTTGAGGGAAATTCCTGTGTATCCACTTCTCCTGCCGAGGAACTCCCATTCCCACGAACAGAAGGTCGATGGATCTTTCGTTTATATCCCTCACCACCCTCTCTGACTCTTCCTCCCGAAAAAAGCCGTGGTGGTATCCCACAACGTTCACGCCGGATCTTTTCAGTGAATCGGCGGCCTTTTTGACGATCTCTTCTTTTGAGCCGAGAAGGTAAACCCTCCAGCCAGTTTCCCTCGATCTGTCGCAGAGATACTTCATTATCTCGATGCCAGGAAGCCTTTCCGTGTGATCACCTGTGAGGGACCTCATCGCCCAGACCACACCGGATCCATCGGGCACGATCAGATCAGCGGAGTTGATGACATCACGGTACTCTTTGTCTTCCACAGCCTTCAGAAGGATGGAAGCGTTCATGGTGACCACGAAGGTTTTCTTCTTCTCTTTCAACCTTTTTTCGATTTCGTTCAGAAATTCCTCCCTCTTCCCAGAGAGGACCCTCGTTCCAAAGAGTTCGACTTCTTTCACCCTGCTTTCCTCCAAAAAAAAGCGGAGGAAAAACCTCCGCTTTCCTCTGGTGCCGAGGGCGGGACTTGAACCCGCACGGGGAAACCCCCACATGATCCTGAGTCATGCGCGTCTGCCAGTTCCGCCACCTCGGCACACCACTCCGTTTGAATAGTTTAGCATCTTGAGGCTTTCACGTCAAGAGGTCCCCGTTTTCTTTCCCTGGAGAATCAGCGGCTGAACGATCAGAGTGAAGGTGGCTCCCACACCGATACCGAGCATCATGAGAATCGAGATGTTCTTGAAGAGTGCAAGTTCAGAAAAGAGCAAAACGGCGAATCCGGCGATCAAACCAAGCGCGTTTGTGAGAACAGATGGCCCTACGTTTTCGATGACCAGGTAAGGATCTTTCAATCTCTGTTCCTCGGAGGCGATGTGTATCGAATAATCTATCACAAGCCCCATGAGGATACCGGAGGTGATCGAGGTGGAAACATCGAGGTTGATACCGAAAAACACCATGAAAATGAAATTGAACACCGTTGTGAAGACAATTGGAGCCATCACACTGAGTGCAGAGAGAAGTTTTCGAAAGATGGCAAACACCATGCCAAAGATCATGATGGAGGCAAGAGCATGCTCTGCACCTGCGATCTGAGGATACTGTCGTTTATGTCGTTCCATATCAGCACAGAGCCTGCAACGTAGTGATTCCAGCCTGTTCCTTCAACGATCTCGTTGATCTGCTTCACAACCTCTTTTGCGTGCTCGTATCCCTCCGGAGTGAGATTGACGATGAGTCTTATCCTGTTTCTGTCTCCAACGAAGGTTTTCAAAAAGGGATTGGCCCTGGAAAGAGCGTACATTATCGGAACGGGTATATCGACCGGGAAGACAACGCTGGACACATAACCGCTCTGCTCTATCTTTTCAACCAGCTCCCTTATTGTTTTGGAATCCGTTCCAACGAAGGAAGAGTCCTTTTCCAGCACCAGATAGAGCGGTTCCCTCATATTGAATTTGTCCACGATGAGATCGTAAGCCTTCACCAGTTCGGAGTTTTTGCTGAAGTAGGATACCATGTCCGAGCCCACCGGAACCTTTGGGAGCAAAAACGGTGACAGACCGGCCACGATCAAAAAGACGATGAGTGCTACCGTTGCCGCCTTTCTTCCCACGTACTTCATCCCAAAGTTTCTGGGAAGCCTCTTTGGAGAGTAATCTCTGAAGAGTTCCACGCCCGAGGTGAAGATCACAAGTACCACAACAGCAAGACCGGAGGAAACCAGGATTCCAAGTTCTCTGAAAGCCCTTATGTCTATGAATATGAAGGACATGAAGCCCGCCGCGGTGGTGAGCATCGAAAAGAGGATAGGCTTGAAGATATGCCTGATCGCCTCTTTTCTGTCTTCGAACCTGAAAAGAGCGTTGTAAAAGTGTAGCCCGTAGGCAGAACCGATGATCAAAAGAAAGGAGATGGTCATCACGGTCATGGTGTTCAGGGTCTTTCCCACTGCAAAGAACACGGCAAAGACGAAGAAGGTGGACAGAACAGGAACGATCAGAGAAAACAGCGCTGCTCTGAACGACCTGAGCTGATAGTAGAAAAGAAGAAAGATGACAAGGAACATGAATACAGGATAGACGAGGGTCTGCTTCACAAGTTCCTTGAAAAGTGCACTGTCCAGAACCGGCTCTCCAAAGAGGTAGTTTTTCTCAAAATACCTGGACACAACCGATTTTATCTCTGGAATTTTCTCCCTCGCGTTCACATCTTTTTTGAATATCACGTTCAAAAGAGCGTACTTTCCATCTTTCGTTATGAAACTCTCCGAACTGGGATCCTTTAAGATATCTTCTGAAACGGCTCCGTTTTCGAAATAACTTTCTACTCTGAAACCAGAAAACCTCGGAAGGTTCACAGGACTCATCACACTGGAGATGTAACTTTTCCTTGCCAGCTCTTCGTGAAGATCGTAAAGCGCCCGTGCATCTTTGAAGAAGCTCTCAGAACTTTCGACCACGATCACGATGGAGGAACTTCCACCGAAATCCCGGTTCAACCTGAAAAGGTTCTTCACGTTCTCGTTGGTGGTCTTTTCTGGGTCTCCGTTGTAGCCGGGAAGGAAAACCTCAGGGCCGGTCTCTATCTTTCCCAGAGAGAAAACCACAACGAAAGAAGCGATGACGAGCACCACGTACACGATCGTGAACACGTACTTCTTCATTCGCCTGATCCCTCCTTCGACAAGGCTTCAACCATCCTCCTGAACCCTTCGCTCACAACCTGAAGATCTTCTTCCGAGAACTTCTCAAGGACCGATCTCACAAGACCGTCAAAATTCTGAAGGATCTTTCCGTACGTTCTTTCTCCCTTCTCAGTCAGTATCACCCTGAAGGTTCTTCTGTCGTCTGGGTCCATCTCCCTCATCACAAGTCCCTTTTCTTCCAGAAAATCCACCACGTTCGTAACGTTGCTCTTCGTGGTAGAAAGAAACTCCGCTATCTCCTTCATCTTCTTCGGACCAAAGAGCGCTATGTACAAAAAAGCGTAGAGTTCAGTTGTTTTCATGTTCGATATCTCTTCATCCGGTGGGAGAAACCTCGAAAACTTCATCACCAGGGAAAAGAGTGTTCGCAGAATTTCCTGTGAGTTCACGTTTTCACCTCCATTATCTGGACTGTCCATTCAGGAAATAGTTCAATTATTTTACTAAATGGTTCACTTTCCGAACCAAATGATGTAGAATCGTAGTCGGTGGTGAAAATGAGATACTCGCTTTTGAAGAATTATCTTTCAAAAGAAGAGGCACCAAAAATCAGAAAGGAACTGATAAAACTCGCCCTGCCAGCAATGGGCGAGAACGTTCTTCAAATGCTCTTCGGCATGGCGGACACAGCCTTTCTAGGCCACTATTCCTGGAAAGCAATGAGCGGTGTGGGACTTTCCAATCAAATCTTCTGGGTGGTTCAGGTAGTTCTCATAGCTGCAAGCATGGGGGTCACCGTCACAGTGGCGAACGCTCTCGGTGCTGGTAACAGACGGGCATTGAGAACACTGGCGTGGAACGGTATCTTTCTGGCTCTTTTCACCGGGCTCCTTCTCACCGCGCTCACGATGTTTTCCGATGGTTTGCTGAACATCTTTCCGAATCTGGAAGATGAAATAAGAGACGCAGCAAAAGAGTATTTGAAGATCATCCTCTCTGGTTCAATGGGATTTTCCATCATGGCGGTGTTTTCGGCCATGTTGAGAGGTCTGAGTGACACGAGAACCCCCATGATCGTCACGGGTGTTACGAACCTTCTGAACATCTTTCTGGATTACGCTATGATCTTCGGTAAATTTGGTTTTCCTATGTGGGGTGTTCGCGGGGCTGCGATCGCGACTGTTCTTTCGAGATTCGTGGGAAGTGCCATTCTCACGTTCGTGATTTTCAAAAAAGAGGAGTTCCAGCTCAAAAGAGGCTATGTTTTTCCCACCTGGAGCGTTCAAAAGGAAATTCTCCGTGTTGGTTTCCCTACCGCCATCGAAAATTTCGTTTTTTCCACAGGTGTTCTTCTCTTTGCAAACGTTCTCTTGATGGCAGGAGCAGAGGCCTACGCAGGACACAGAATAGGTATAAACGTGGAGTCGCTTTCCTTCATGCCCGCTTTTGGTATCTCAGTTGCCATCACCACCCTGGCTGGAAGATACAACGGGATGGGAAACCGGGATCATGTTCTTGGAGTCATCCGCCAGGGATGGATTCTGAGTCTTCTCTTTCAGGTGACTGTGGGTGTTATCATATTTCTTTTTCCGGAACCGCTGATACGGATCTTCACCAGCGATCCTCAAATAGTAGAGATCGCAAAGCTTCCGGTGAAGATAATAGGACTCTTCCAGTTTTTTCTGGCGACGGAATTCACCATGAACGGAGCGTTGAGGGGAACGGGAAACACACTCCCACCCATGATCATCACCTTCATCTCCATCTGGGCCGTGAGACTTCCCGTTGCCTACGTAATGGTGAAGTACTTCGACCTGGGACTCCTCGGTGCATGGATCGGTATGATCTCAGACATCGTCTTCAGAAGCACGCTGAAACTCGCCTTTTTCCTTTCAGGAAAATGGGAAAAGAGGGCAGCCCTCACAAGAGAGAGGGTGAAAGAGTTAGGCTGAAAAGACCGTGTCTCCGCTTTTCACCGTCATGAGGACGTTAAGATCCTCATCAAGAAGAACAAGGTCCGCCTTCATTCCCTCTTTTATCCTTCCTCTGTCAGCAAGGCCAAACTCCAGACAAGCGTTGTAAGAGGACACGATGGCAAGTTCCTTGAGTGAAGCACCTGTGAACCTCTGAAAGTTCTTCACAGCATTTGAAAAGAAAAGGGTGCTTCCAGCGAGCGTGCCGTCTTCCAGACGTGGAACATCCTCCTTCACCTTCACAACAAGATCACCCAGAGTGGTTGTTCCCTCTTTGAAACCTGCTGTGGATATGGAATCGGTGATCAGAATAATTCCTCCTGCTCCTTTTACCCTGTAGACGAGCTTCACCATCTCTTTTGAAAGGTGTACTCCATCGCAGATGAGTTCGACTTTTACATCGTCCAGTAGAAGTCCCGCACCCATGATACCAACCTCTCTGTGATGCAAGGTCCTCAGTGCGTTGGGAAAGTGGGTGATTCTCTTCACTCCCTCTCTGTAGAACTTCATGAACTCTTCGAACGTGGCGTTCGAATGTCCTGCTGACAGAACGATGGCTTTTTCTAAGAGTTCTAGCAAGATCGCGGAGTTTTCTATCTCAGGTGCAAAGGTGAGCACTTTTGCAGGAAGATCGATCTCCTTCAATTCTTCTTTGGAGGGAGTTCTTATGTACTTTTCTGAGTGGGCTCCTTTCTTTTCCCTAGAAATGTACGGTCCTTCCAGATGGACACCGAAAAGTGAAGTCTCCGGATTTTTGAAGATGTAATCTCTTGCCTTCCCCAGAATCTCCTTCATCTTCTCAAGCGAGGTAGAGACGGTAGTGGCAAGAAACGTGGTGACCCCCTGAGAGTACAGAAACTCTTCCATCCTTTCAAAATCACAATTCATGGTGTCGGCTCCCATCACACCGTGAATGTGCGGATCAACAAATCCCGGCATGAGAATTCCTCTGGGAGTGCATTCTCTCTTTCTTATACGACAAATCTTTCCGTCGTCCACCTCCACATCACCCGTGAACTCTCCATCAACAGGATCCACGATCAGAACACGCTCTATCACCATGAAAAACACCTCACAGCGTTACCGTCTTTTCCAGATGAGGTGGTCTGTCCGGAGAAACACCCCTGGAAGATGCCTTCTGATATCCCAGAATCTGAGCGGGTATCGTCCTCAAAAAGGCAGATCTCCAGTCGTTGCTGAGAGGAATGTCCCCATCTTCTCCTATCTCTAAAACTGTGGCACCGAGTGATTCCAGTTCTCTTTTCAGGCGTTTCTCCTGTTCATCCATTCCGGCGACCTTTTGAACAAAAATGAGAGTGCCTCCGTCGACCAGCGCTTTAGGACCATGTCTGTACTCAAGGGTTGAGTAAGCCTCCGAAAAGGTGAGTGACATCTCCATGCACTTCAGAGCAGATTCCAGACTGACTCCGTAGAACTCGGCCACCCCGAGAAAGACGAAGTGTTCATATCTTTTCAGATCGATACCTTCAACGGCTTTCCAGGAAATATCGAAGAACCTCTCGGAGTACTCGACAAGTTCACCGTATGGACTGACGGATGAACCAGATATTCTATCCGCCATGAACATCAAGGAAAGCAGGATCATGTTGAAGGACTTCGTCATCACAACGGCTTCTTCTTTTATTGGAAAAACAAGTGGAATGTCGCTTTCTTTTGAGAGTTTCGAGTTTTCCTCTATTGTGATCCCCACGGTCTTGAAACCCTTCCTTCCCAAAACCTCGTTTGCCAGAAGAACCTCCGTGGTGTTTCCCGTTCTTGAGAAAAGAAAGGCGAGTTTTCCTTCAAGTTTTGGTGTCTTCTCAAAAGCCACCTCTCCAGCGGGGAAGACTTTTGTTCTCACTTTCAAAACTCTTTCGAAGTATCTAGAGGCCGTGAGGGCAAGGTTGTAGGAACTACCACAACCGACGAAGAGAACTTCATCTGTGAGTTTACCTTCTATCTCTCTGAAAACATCCATGTTCGGAAGCGCGAGAACAAAACTCTCAAAGAAACTCTTCAACTCATACTTTTGATCGGTGATTTCTTTCAGGGTAAGACTCATTTTCTTCCCTCCTTCGTCAGTATTTCACACCACCAGCAATAGCGTTTATTATGTACCTCTGTGCGACTAGGAACAGTATTATAACAGGCAGAATAGAGAGAACTATACCAGCTGCTGTGTATCTGAAGTTCACCTGGAAAGTGCTGTTCAAATACACCAGAGCCACAGCAAGTGGATATTTGTTCGAATCAGAAAGTACGATGAGGGGCCACAGAAAGTTGTCCCACCAGGTTATGACCTGAAACACAACTAGCGTGGCTATATCAGGTTTTATCAAAGGAGTTATTATTCGCCACCAAATGTAAAGTTCTCCCGCGCCATCTATTCTTGCAGCATCTTCAAAGCTTTTGGGAATGTTTAGATATGCCTGTCTCATCATGAAGATTCCAAAAATAGTGACGGCCTGGGGAAGAACAACTCCGAGATAGGTGTTCAGCATGCCAAGCTTTCTCAAGGTGAGGTAGTTGACTATCAGCGTGTTCTGAACAGGAATCATCATCGGTAAAAGTACCAGGAAGAGGACAAACTGCTTTCCTTTGAAATCGATTCTTGCAAGGGGATAAGCTACCATCAGGGAAAAGAGCACGTTCAGGAAGGTTCCAAGACCTGCTATTATCAAGGTATTCAGATAATAACCACCCAGATTCACCGTCTTCCAGGCTCCGACATAATTTGAGAAGGTTATCGGGTGTGGAAAAAGATTGGGTGGATACTTATAGACATTACCCCCTGCTTCCAGAGAAGTCTTCGTTATCCAGTAGAAAGGCCAAACAGATAGTAATGCAAAAAACACAAGAATCACGTAAGTTAAAAACTTTCTAAATTCAAGCATAATAGCTTTTAAGACCTCCTTCCCTGAAAATGTAGAAATTCAGAAGTGAGAAGGCGATAACAACAAAACTGAACAGTATCGCCGCCGCGTTTGAATACCCGAACTGAAGGTAACCAAATGCCTTGTTGTATATGAAAAGCCCCATCGTTTCCGTTGCGTGAGCTGGTCCTCCCTTTGTCATCGCATATATCTCACCGAATACGTTCAAAGCCGCTATAGAAGACATCGTTGAACAAAACAGTATGTACGGTTTCAGAAGGGGCATGGTCACTTTGAAAAACACCTGAGATGGCCGGGCTCCATCCACTTTTGCTGCTTCCAGCAACTCCCTGGGTATGCTCTGGAGCCCCGCCAGATATATCACCATGTAGTATCCAAATCCTTTCCACATGGTGACGAACATTATCGCAAAGAGCGCTATATTGGGATCTGAAAGAAAAGAGATTGACTTGTCAGTGATATGCAGGGATCGAAGCAAAAAGTTGATGAACCCTTTTTCTCTGTACATCCACTGCCAAGTGATGGCTGCAATGGTTATAGGCGTAACAACAGGAAGAAATATGAGCGTTCTGAACAGATTCCTTCCTTTTATGGCCTTATCCACCAGAACGGCAAGCAGCATCGAGATGATTTGAAGAGGCGGGACAACCAGTAGATACAATAGACTGTTTTTAAAAGCATTCCAGAAGAGGGGATCTTTCAAAAGTTCAATGTAGTTTCTCAGCCCGATGAATATGGACTCTCCCACCATGTCGTACTGGTAAAAGGATATCTTCACACCGAATATCAACGGGTAATATATAAATAGGATCATGAGAAACGTTGGGATGGTGATGAAGAAGAAAGCCAGAGTCAATTGTCTTTTTCTCAAACTCAGATGGTACTTCCTTCTGGACATCTTCTCTCTCCTTTCGAGATAGGGGGAGGGGGATTTTCCCCTCCCCACATTTTTATTTCGACTGCTGAGACTTCATAAGGTATCTCCAGTATTTTGCTGTTTGTTTCAAGGCTTCTTCAGGTGTTTTCTGGCCCAGGAACACCTGAACAATGGCATCCTTAAGTTTGTCAAAGGCCTCTTTTCTGAACGGTATATCATCGTTGTAGAACGTGATGTACTTGAGATACTTGGCTCCCATGATTCTTGCTTTGGCAGCCAGTGTTCCATCGTCCTCAGAGAACCAGGGATCGTTAACTGCTGCCTTGAGTGTCGGGAATATGGTCACGAGTTTACAGAAAGCGATCTGGTTCTCAAGGTTTGCAACAAAGGCGGCAAATTCCGCTGCTTCTTTCGGATTCTTGGAACCTCTGACAATGTTCAGCGTGGAATACCAGCCACTCATTCTCACACCTGGTTTTGGAGCTGGTACCGGTGCAACGTCGGATTTCTTGTATATCTCGGGAGCGTTCCATTTAACCCTGTCTGCAAACTGAGGCCCTGTGATCAGCATAGCAAGTTCGCCAGCCTGATAGAGTTCTGTTGCCCTGGTCCATTCTCCTCCCTGAACCAGTTCGCTCGGGATGTACTTCATTTTGTAGAGAGTCGCCCATTTGTTCAGAGTGTGTGCATACTCTGGCCTGTCGAAGAGGACTTCCTTTATTCTGTTGTTCTCATCCACGGTGTAGAGGTTCAGCCCGTCCCAGTTGAATATCGCCGATGGATCTTGGAGAATTGTCGGGAGCACACCGTACTTTCCAGTTTTTTCCTTTATCAGCACAGAGTAAAGAAGAATTTCATCCCAGGTCTTCGGTGGGTACTTGGGGTCAAGACCAGCTTTTTCGAATATCTCCTTGTTGTAAAGGATAACATCAACTGCTGTGTACCAGGGTATTCCGTAGATGTGTCCTTTCCACGTAAGACCCTTCATCATGTCGTCGAAGTACTGACTAAGAACTTCTTCAGGAAGCAGTTCGTCGATGGGGAACAGGACTCTTTTCTGGGCAAATTCGATTGTCCACTGGGCGTTCAGGTTAACAACGTCAGGTGGATTTCCGGAGGAGAAAGCCGCCAAGAGCTTCTGCTGTAGAACATCCCATGGAACATCTTCCCACACGATCTCAACATCAGGATGAAGCGCCTCGTACTTGTCAATGATCCCCTGAATGAAGTCTGTGAAGGTTGGCTTCAGTGACATGGTCCAGAAGACGATCTTCGTTTTCGGCAGAGCAATGGTTACAAGAAGGATGAGCAGAACAACCAGAAGCTTCCTCATGAAGAACACCTCCCCAAAAGATGTTGAAAGGATTTATAAACAGAGATGGGTTTTGTCGAATGGGTGATGACAACACTCCTTCCAGGGAAGAATTTCGCATCAAAGGGATTTCTGATGATGAAATAGATGGTTCTATCCGAAGGTAAGCTGAGATGAGCCTGCAACACCTGCTCATTTTTTGAAGCGTTCACCACAAAATCGAAGATCAGTTCCCCATCAACATCGTCAGGACCTGCTTCTATATCGTATCTGATGACGTCTCTCACCTTGAAAAACCTTTTCGCCACCTCCGGTATCAGATCGTAATCGTCACCGGTGGTATCGGCCGGGCTCAGATTTTTGTTCGATGGGACCAGGAGAACAACTTCTCTGCCAAGAAGTTCTTTTCTCATCCGTGTGCACTCTATGGCTCTTTCTGCAACTTCGGCGATCAGTCCAGAGTTGAACCTGTTTTCCAGCGCGCTCAAATACTCGTCAACGATCTTTATGGAGCGCTCCACTTTTTCCCTTTCGATACTTCCGTCCTCGATGAGTTTCTTCAGAGATTCGTAATAAACGGGAAGATCCCCTGAAGTTGTCAAGGAGTATCATGTTCCCTCCTGCTTCAATGAAAAACCTCACTGCCTCTTCGACGGAGAAGTTTTCAGATATCGCCTTCATCTCCATCGCATCACTGAGAACAAGGCCCTTGAAGTTCAACTTTTCTCGAAGCACTTCTGTTATCAGTTTTTTCGAAAGAGTCGCTGGAAGATCATCCACAGCAGGATACTTCACATGTGCCGTCATGACAGCCGTTTTCACTCTACTCTGGAAAATCCTTCTGAATGGCAAAAGATCTTCTCTCCACAGCTCCTCGAAAGATGCATTGACGGTCGGAAGAAGATAATGCGAATCATCCGCGGTTTTTCCGTGCCCTGGAAAATGCTTGATACAGGGAATCACTCCTCCTTTGAAATATCCCATGCATGCTTCCATTCCATGGGAAGCTACTACTTCCGGATCTGATCCAAAGCTTCTCAAGTCCACTACAGCAGAGCCTTTTTCTGAAAGCAGATCCAGAACCGGTGCAAAAACCATGTTGAAACCCAGCGTGTTCATAATCCTCCCGGCCATCTCACAGTATCTGCCTGTAAAGACTGGATCAACCTTTCCAGCTGCAAGATTCCCAGGAAAAGAGGGAACGTACTTCAAAACTTCAAGTTGTCCACCTTCGTGATCCGAACTCACGATGAATCTTCCATTTCTGGACAGAAAGTTCATGAAATCAAGGAACAGATACTCCTTTGAAAGAACTCCAGGGTAGATCAGAACGCCGGCCGGTCTGTATTTTTGTATTACCTCCCTTGCTTCCTCGTTGAAGTCATCAAAACCACAGAAAAACAGCTTTCCAAGATCCACATCGATCACTCCCTGTTTACAGTATTTTCCGGGCGAATTCATAGTCTTCCAGTATCTTCTTCCAGAAAGCCCTCGCCGCTCCGACCGCGATTGTCCAGAGCCCTCTGTCATCGAAGAGAATCTCAACGTTGGGAACGTGCCTTTTCTCCAGCCGATTTAGAAGTTTCCCCTTCAGTTCTTCACGAAAAACCGGGGAAAAAAGAACGATGTCTCCCCCGAAAACAACTGTTTCTGGATCGATCAGATATATCACAAAAGAAGCGACTTCTGAAAGCCGAAGGATGAGATGTGAAAGCGATTCGAGAGACATCGTTTCGAGATTGACTTCATCGAGAGTTGAAGAATCGTTCAGAATAGATGGAAGAGTGTTCATTTCAAACTCTCCAGAGGCGCCAGTGCCCCCCTGGTACAATCTTCCTTCCAACCACAGCCCCGCTCCCACACCCACAGATAAATTCAGATAGTATGGAACGGAGAGCAGAAAATAAACCACATTCCTTCTCTGGAGTCCATATCCAACCACCGCCGCATTGGCATCGTTCAAAATGAGAACTTCCAGATTCAGTCTTCTGGAGAGTTCCTCTCCCAGATCGAAGTTTTCTATGTCGAGTGCTGAAGAGAAAATCACCCTGTTGTCTTTTATAATTCCCGGCATTCCAACCGAAACACCAACGACGTTTGAGAATTTCTTTTGAAGAGGCTTCACACAGTTGATCAGAACCGAAGCGATCTCTTCACCACGAAATTCCTCGTGCTTCTCTATCTCCTCAACGACGTTCCCCCTGGCATCCAGCACTGTCACGATCAGCCTGTTCTGTTCCATTCCCACACCGAGGATGAAGAACTTGTTTGGATTTACCGTGTACAGCGTTGTTTTTCTTCCACCCTGAATTCCCGGAGAGACTTCTTCTTTTTTCAGGGCAAAGCCCGACTTCAAAAGGGGTCTGAAGTTTCTGGATACGGTAGAGAGATTGACGGAGAGCTCTTTACTCATTTCTTTCATGGAGATTTTTTCGTTTTCTATCAAAAGTCTGAGGATTCTGTGCTGGGTTGGAGATAGGTTCAAAGATGATCCCTCCCGTAATGCTAGTTGCGTGTTGCAAGCAACTACATAATGTATTTTTAAACAAAACGATATCTTGTGTCAAGTTCCAATTCCATTTTTTTAATATCAGAAAGAAATAACAGGCGGGAAAAACAAAAAAGTGGCTCCCGAAGGAGCCACGCTATTTTATTGAACTTTCCTGTAGCAGAACCACCAATCGTAACACTCGTATTCCTTCGATTCCAGTCTTTTTCTTGCCTCTTCCACACTGGTGGCGGGTGGTACTATCACCGCGTCCTTTATGATGTCGTTCTCTGGCCAGTTGGCAGGTATGGCGACCTTTTTCTCATCAGACACCTGGAATGCCCTTATCACCCTCAGGATCTCGTCGATGTTTCTTCCAACCTCGGGAGGATAGTAAATGATGGCCCTTATGACTCCGTTCGGGTCCACCACGAAGACAGCGCGCACGGTGTTCGTTCCCTTCTTGGGATGGATCAGACCGAGTTTTCTAGAGAGCTCTCCGAGATCGTCTGCTATGATCGGGAACTCGATCTCAACTCCGAGTTTCTCCTTTATCCACTCGACCCACTTGATGTGTGAGAACACCTGATCGATACTGAGCCCTATGAGTTCCGTGTTCAACTTTCTGAACTCGTTGTACCTCTTCTGGAACGCAAAGAACTCAGTGGTACAAACCGGTGTGAAATCCGCTGGATGGCTGAAGAGAACGAACCACTTTCCCCTGTAATCGTCTGGAAGGGTCTTCTTTCCGTGTGTGGTCCTCACTTCCACTCTGGGAAACTCCTCACCGAGCAAAGGAATCCTGCCTTCCATGTTAAGCACCTCCCTGTAAATTTTTAAAATGATTTCAAATTGTCATCCAGATAGTATAATAACCGATCCGTGTTTCCAATAAATTGCGAAAATGTATCAAAAAAGAATGAGTATCAATAAGGTGTGGTGTGAACTTCTTCATTACAGGAGGGCTTTAAAAAAACGAGGAGGTTTCCCTCCCCGGTTTCAGATGGTGTTTTCCAGATCCTTGAGATACTCTTTGAACCTCTCCAGCCATTCAAGGATTTGCTCTTTCGTTTCGAATTTTTCGTCGCTCAAAAGGTTCACACTCCAGTCCTCCAGTATCATCTTCCACTGTTCATCACTAGTTGCACTGTACGCCTTTTCGATGCTTTCAAGGAAGTTTTTCGCATCGTTCAGGATCAGCCTGTAGTGTGCAAGAAATCTCAGGTATCTTTCAAGAACAAGAACCTCCTTGAGACCAATTAGATCGTTGTAGATTCTTGAGATGACTTCATTGATTCTGGAAGATTCCAGATTTCTCTGTTTTAAGTAGTCTCCAAATTCATTCAGCCGTTTCAAAAGGAGTTCTCGCCATGGATTCAGTTTGTAAGTGTAGTTTTTCTCGGTTATGAATTTTCTCATCTCCTCTGCGTTTATAGAGAGCCAGTTCTGGTTCTTGAAGTCTTCGAACAGGTCTTTGAAGATTTCTTCGAAACGAGATGAATACTCCTCTCCAAAGTCGCTTCTGAGGTATTCCTTCAGATCGTTCAATACGCTTTCAAACCTTCTTTCAGCGGCCTTTTCGTACTCTGGAAGTGATTCTTTTGTCCTTCTGTAACTTTCTTCGTAGAGTCTCAGGACATCTTCAAAGACAAAGAGGGCTTCCTGGTGTTCTTTTGAAGACATGTATTCAAACGGCATCGCATGGAGAAAATCCAGCACTCCATCGGGCACTCCCCAGACACCAACTCGGTTCATGTTTTCAACGGCCCAGATCTCTTTTCTTGCAAGGTAAAATAGAAACTCTCTGTTCTTTTCTACGGTCAGAGGCTGCGCTTCAGAGGCCTTCATGGCGAAATACCTGTAGATATCCTGCCCCGCAACGGCCTGTCTGAGATCGTAATGCTTCCAGTCGGAGAACCTGTTCCATGCACCGGGAAGATAATGAATGGTGATCCTGGCGTAGTTTATGAACTCATCGAAGTATCTTACAGCCAATTCGGAAAAGGCTTTTTTCATCAGATCATCCTGAGCCTTTGTAAGTAGAATCTTCATGACCTGATGAAGTCCCACATACCTTGTCGCAAGACCCCTGTAAGTATTTCTTTCGTTGAAGGATTTCAGTGAGGAAAGATACAGAGAAACAGAATCGAGGAAAGCCTGGGCGGTGATCAGGTTGTCTTTTCCCAGAGAATCGATCACGGAAAGATCTTGATCCTTCAGGAACGAAAGATCAGTTTTCCGAGAATCAGAAAAAATCACCTTCTGGTACTCATCGAAGTTCTGGTTGAAAAACCTTTCATAATCTTCCTTTGTGTTCAGCTGGTTTTTCAACTCATCGACTCTGAATTCACCCACCGCAAGGGCAGCAAGATAAAAATAGGACCTTCCGTAAGCCCTGTTGATGTGAACAGACCTCAGAAAGTTCTCCTTCGCCTTTCTATAAAGTTCCACTCTCTGGTTCAGAAGCTGAGTTCGATAGGATGCGATCTTCTGGATGGTGCTCTGTATGTTCTGTCTTTCCTTCTGTATGGTTTCGAGTCTGAGTTTTTCTATCTCCATGTCAGATGGTATCACTGGAAGGTTTTGTTTCATCACGAACTTTTTGAACTCATCCGGCCTCAGGTAACTGTAGCGGCCCGTGAGTGAATTCAGTTCCTCCAGAGCGTTCTTTGCCTGTTGCTCGTAGCTGTCCAATCTGGAGAGGTCTTCTTCGATTTTTCTGATGGCAAGGTATGCAGCGTTTCCCTGTTTGAAGTACACTTCTGATACGAAGTGGTTCCACTTCAGATACGAAGAAACCACACCGATCAGGATCACAATAGTTCCCAGTGTAACCGCCCATCTTCTCTCAAATCTCATGACCCTTCCACCGTAGAAATAACCACCAACTGCCATTGAGGCTGCAGCGACCACGAGAAATCCGTTCGGGAGAAGATGTGCTGGAAAACTGAAAGCACTGTGCATCATGAAGGTGATAAAAGAACTGGAGAGGGCGAGAAAGAGAAAAAGATCGTCCCTCGTTTCAACTCTCCTCAGTATCCTGAAGAACAGAACACCAAGTGAGAGCGCCAGAAAGACCAGAGAAGCAATTCCCACGATCCCCATCTCTCCTAGAACCTGAAGGTAGTCGTTGTGTGTTCTTTTGAAATTGTTCCAGCCGTACATCAGTTCTGGATGATCCTCTATCACGTCACCCATGTAGTTTATCGTGAGAAGCTGGTACGTTCCGATCCCACTGCCGAATATCCTGTGATCCTTCCACTGATACACGGAAGAAAGCCAGGAAAGAAGACGCTCGTGCCAGGAACTCACTTCCGCTACAGCCTGTATCCTCTCGGCAGGAGAAACCCTTCCGTAGCCGTTCAGAGGAGTCGGTACGTTGTAGAGAACAACAAGAGCGATCACGGCGATCACAACGAACACCGTAAGGGTTCGACTCATATCGGCAACTTCCCTGTCTGCTTTTTCCTGACTCTTTTTTCTTCTAAAAACCATATAGAAGGAAAGGAAGATACCAAAAGACACGATGTTCGCAACATAGAGAGAACGTGTCTGCCCGACAAGAATACCAGAGACCATGAGAAGCGCAGAAACAGAAGCGATCACCTTCACAGCGGATGCTTCTTTCTTTCTGAAATCGTTCGACGCTATGAGGTACAGGGCGAGCGGGAGGTTCAGAGAAAGAAAGTTCGAAACGAAGTTCACGTTTCCTATGGTTGCCTTCACACTCGCCCTTGAAAAGGGATCACCGATCTTTCCAAGGAAGATATCAACGCCACCGTAGAAATTCAAAAGAGCGTCGAAGGCAACAAAACCAGCCAGAGCCACGCTGACTGTGAGAAACCTTTTTATCCTCTCTTTTGTGACGAAGAAGTTCGAAATGAAAATGGAAGTGAAGAACATGAGAAGAACATAAATCGCTATATCGAAGGAATAACGGAAGTAGACAGGATTTTCACGATAGACGTTTATCGTGGAAAGAAGGGCTGAAACCGAGAAGGCAAAGAAAGCCACATGAGCCATATTGAACCTGATCTCCAGTTTCTCTCTTCTCAGGATCTTCAGAAGGCTCATGAAAAAGATGACACTCAAAAACACCGTGATGATGGCGTATTTTGGAACACTGAATTCGTACGTCAACTTTTTCGAAGAAAAAAGAGCCACAACGATGTACATTATGTAGAACAGCACTTCCATGCGCTTTCCCTCCCAATCAGTCGTAATCGAACAGTCTCAAACCCTTTATGATGAGGTAAGAGAAAACACCGGCAATGACAAGAGTCAAGACTCCTGTGAATGCGTTTCCCATCGCCCCAAAACTGAACCCGCACAACAGAGAGTGTATCAAACACATGACAAGCAGTGCTTTTCTGACTCCCAGTCTCCGTGAAAGTTTGTCGTACATGTGGTCTCTGTCTCCGGAAACGATCGATCTTCTGTTTCTGAACCGTCTTATCACACTGGCGAAAAAATCAAGCAGAAATATCCAGAGAGGAAACACGAGTGGTACAAAAGAGTTGAACGAGACGACACGGTTTTGAGAGATGATCATCGTGGAGAGTAGAACGGCCAGGAGATAACTTCCAGCATCTCCCATGAAGACCCTTGCCGGTGGAAAGTTGAAGACAAGATATCCCAGCGAAACACCAAGAAGCGCCAGCGAGAGATCCTGAAAGAAAGTCCCCTTGACCAGAAAGAAGAAAAAGAGAGAAGAAATGGCCACAAGACTTCCACAGAGCCCATCCATTCCATCCATCATGTTCACAGCGTTCATCAGGATCACAACGAAAAAAACCCAGAGGATCGGATACCAGACGTTGTGGAATCCCACGTACCTCCAGACCAGAATCAGAGAAATTCCAAACTCCACAACGAGTCTGAAAAAAGGAGACAGCGAAAACAGGTCATCCAGCAAACCAAGTGTGAGAGCAAGAGACGATGTTAAAAGAACAGCCGTATCTTTCCACAAAAACGGCAGAACACCGGCGAATATACCGAGCCCCCCAAGATAGGGAATCTCTCTTCCGTGGGGTTTCAACAACCCATCTGGTCTGTCCACGATGTTGAGTTTCTTTGCGAGTTTTCCGAAAAACCAGACCCCAAACATCCCCAGAAGAAAACTCAGAACAAAGGGCATTCCTTCACCTCAGTTTTTTGGTGAAAAGTTTTTTCCCTTCAACGACAACGTATTCGAAGTTGAACCTTCTCAATTTTGACATGACCTCCTCGATTCCCCGGCCTATGTGCTGTACTTCATGGGCATCCGAACCGATCGTGATGAATCTTCCCCCAAGATCCCAGTACATCTCCAGTATCCAGTAGTCAGGATTGGGCTTTCCGTGTTTGAAAAGCCCCGCGGTGTTCACCTCGAGGATCTTTTCACGGGCTACAAGAAACCTCAGGATCTTCTCTATCAGATCTCTGTTTGCTTTGAAATCGGCATTTGCATACCTTGCAGGATAGTCAAGGTGTGCCAGCGTGTGAAATTCCACCCTTTCCATAACGTAAAGCGTTCTTTCGAGGTAGTCCCTTGCCAGTTCATCTGGCGGAAGGTTCTCATCGTACCTGTGCACTCCAAGAAGCAGGTAATCGAATCCTTCCGGAAAGATTGCTTCTTTCACACCGTCCCAGCTGATCTCTGCTCCTCTTGGAAGATCGAATTTGTCCATGGTGAGGAAGTACTCTTCCACGTTGAAATCGTGAACGAGTTTTCCGTTTTCGTACTCGTAGTGATCTGTGATGCAGAAATGATTTATTCCGAGCTTTTGCACCTGAGCGATGATGTCTTCCACTTCTGCCTTTCCATCGTAGGAGAACGTGGAGTGAAGGTGCATATCTATCATTGCAATCCCTCCAGGACCTTCTTAAGGTGAACAAAGATCGGATGAGGTGCTCCCACCTTGCTCTTGTACTCCGGATGGTACTGAACACCTATGAAGAAGGGGTGATCCTCTATTTCCACGGCTTCGATGAACTCCGACTTTGCAGAAACAACGAGTCTGTATCCCTCCTCACCGGGTTTCTTGAAGATTTCTGGAAAGGCCTCTTCGTTTGCTTCGTATCTGTGTCTGTGCCTTTCGTAAACTTCTTCTGCTCCACCGTATATCTCATGCAGTTTTGTACCTGGAAAGATCTTCACCTTCTGTGCGCCAAGCCTCATCGTACCACCGAGTTTCAGAATTCTTTTTTGTTCCTCCATCAAGTCCACGACAGGATATGGGGTTTTTGGATCGAACTCTGTGGAATTCGCCTCTTTGTATCCGAGAACGTTTCTTGCGAACTCAATGATCATGAGTTGCATGCCAAGGCATATGCCGAGGATGGGTTTCTTATTTTCTCTGGCGTACTTTATGGCCTTTATCTTCCCCTCGATTCCTCTTCTCCCAAACCCTCCTGGAATGATCAGGGCATCGTACTCGTCCAGAACTTTTGCTACCTCTTCTTCACTCATCTCCTCCAGCATCTGACTGTCCACCACGGTTGGCTTTTCCACACCCGTCAAGAACACAGATTCTATGATGCTCTTGTAGGCATCGTCTGTTCCAAGGTATTTCCCCACCAGTGCTATCCTGTAAGGTTTGAAAGCCTTCGGATAGGACCAGTTGAACCCAGTGTCCTTCAGATCGAGTTTCAACTTGGAAGAGATCTTTTCATGCAGTCCCATGTCTCTCAGTATCTCCGGGACTTCGTAAACGTTCTTCGTGTCGGGAAGGTTTATCACGAATTCTCTGGGAACACCCGAAAAGAGGGCAACCTTGTTCATACTGGGAACGTCGAGGGGGAACTCACTCCTCACGATGATCATGTCAGGAGTGATTCCGATCCTTCTGAGAAGTTGAACCGACTGCTGCGTTGGTTTGGTTTTGAACTCGTTCGTGGTTCGAAGGTAAGGAACGTACGTAACATGGGCAAAGAGGAAGTTTTCTCTTCCTTCTTCCATCTGCAGCTCTCTGACTGCTTCCAGAAAGACCTCACCTTCGATGTCACCGACGGTACCTCCGATCTCAACCACAAGGAGTTCTGCCTCGAGAGACCTTATTCTGTCCTTTATCTCCTCTGTGAGATGGGGAACGATCTGGACGGTGTTTCCGAGGTATTTTCCCTGCCTTTCCTTTTCTATAACCCGAAGGTAGACCTGACCTGCCGTCATGTTGTTGTGGCGGGTCATGTCTCTTCCGAGGAAACGCTCGTAGTGACCGAGATCCAGATCCGCTTCGTAACCGTCTTCGGTGACGAAGACCTCACCATGCTGGTTCGGGTTCATGGTTCCTGCGTCCACGTTCAGGTATGGATCGATTTTCAGCACGTTCACATCGACACCGTATTCTTTCATGAGTCTTGCCAGAGAAGCGGAGAATATACCCTTTCCTATACCACTGAGAACTCCTCCGGTCACAATAACGTACTTCTTCATCCCATTCCCTCCTTCTTCAGATATGTTATCACCTGAGAAGTAAATTTATTGTTTCTTTCTCATGATCGAGGCCAGAGATTGAAACTTCCTGTGAGATTATGATATAATCATGCCAGATTTTTTGTCGGGAGGTGGTATTTTGAGACGGGTGGTCATAACGGGAATGGGCATCGTAAGTCCTTTTGGTGTTGGGAAAGAAAAGAATCTGGAAGGTCTTAGAGAAACCAAAGTAACGATAGATCGAATATCTTCTTTTGATGCTTCTAACTTACCTGTTCAAATCGCAGCAGAGGTTAGAGATTTCAAACCGGAAGAGTACATAAATCCAAAACTCGTGAAGAGAACAGATCGGTTCGTTCACTTCGCTCTCGTCAGCACCAAAGAAGCGGTGGAAGAGGCAGGGATAAATTTCGAGCAGTTTTCGGAAAGAACAGCAACGATCATAGGATCCGGAATGGGAGGATTCCTGACACTCGACAGCGAAAACAACAAGTTCCTCTCTCAGGGGCCCAACAGGGTGAGTCCGTTTCTGATTCCAATGATCCTCATCGATATGGCGTCCGGTGTCGTTGCAATGGAGTACGGTCTGAAAGGACCGAACTTTTCTTCTGTGAGTGCCTGTGCTTCTTCTCTGCACGCGGTGGCACTCGGTACTCTTCTGATAAGGCATGGATACGCAGACGTGGCCGTCGTTGGGGGAACGGAAGCAACGATAGCACCCCTGCCGATCACCGGGTTTGCGAACATGAGGGCGCTCTCAAGAAGAAATGACGACCCCAAACGAGCTTCCCGTCCGTTCGACAGAGACAGAGACGGCTTTGTCATGGGAGAGGGTGGAGCGATCCTCGTTCTTGAAGCGGAAGAGGTCGCAAAATCAAGGGGTGCGAAGATCATAGCAGAGATAAAGGGAGTTGGCATGACGGACGATGCATACCACTTCAGCGCACCGGATCCAGAGGGCAGAGGAGCGGCAGAAGCGATGAAACTGGCTCTGAAAGAGTCCGGTCTTTCTGTTGAGGACATAGATTACGTGAACTGCCACGCCACAAGCACACCCGCCGGCGATGAGGCAGAACTCAAGGCTATAAAGAAGGTGCTGGGAGAACACGCAAAGAACGTGGCCATAAACTCCTCTAAGGCCCTGATAGGACATCTTCTCGGTGCCGCTGGTGCCGCAGAACTCGTCCTTTCGATTCTTCAGATGCAGCATTCCTTTGTGCACGGAATGCCAAACCTCGACAACCCAACGGAAGAGGCAGAAGGAACAGGTCTTGTTGGAAAAGAGCCGATCCAGAAAGAGATCAGAAACTTCATTAAGAACTCCTTCGGATTCGGTGGGCACAACGTTTCGGTCGTTGTGGGGAGGTATGAGCCATGAACATAGATTACGTGAGGTCGATCCTTCCACACAGGTATCCTTTCCTTCTGGTGGACGGTGTGATAGAAGAATCCGAAGACAGGATCGTCGCTTTCAAGAACATCAGCATTTCTGATCCCGTCTTTCAGGGTCATTTCCCGGAGTATCCCATATACCCGGGTGTGCTCATCATCGAGGGGCTCGCCCAGACTGCCGGTATTCTTCTTTTGAAAGATCTTGAGGGAATACCTCTCTTTCTCGGAATAGACGAGGCACGTTTTAAAAAGGAAGTGCGACCAGGAGACAAACTGATCTACGAGGTGAAAAAGATAGGTGAAAAACTCGGCACGGTTCAGGTGGAAGGTGTGGCAAAGGTTGAAAACACCATCGTGGCGAAGGCCAAACTTTTGCTGGGGGTGAAGAAGAAATGAATCTGAAAACCAGAGTCACAGAGCTTCTTGGAATAGAGTATCCCATACTCATGGGAGGAATGGCCTGGGCGGGAACCCCTGTTCTCGCCGCCGCCGTCTCTGAAGCGGGAGGGCTCGGAATCATTGGATCTGGTGCCATGAAACCCGACGATCTGAGAAGGGCCATCTTCGATCTCAGAAAGAGAACGAGCAAACCGTTCGGTGTGAACGTTATCCTTGTTTCACCATGGGCAGACGATCTTGTCAGGGTTTGCGTGGAAGAGAAGGTGCCTGTGATCACCTTCGGGGCAGGAAATCCCACAAAGTACATAAAGGAATTGAAGGAAAATGGCATAAAAGTCATTCCCGTTGTGGCTTCAGATTCCCTCGCGAGAATGGTTGAAAGGGCAGGAGCAGACGCCGTAATAGCAGAAGGGATGGAATCCGGTGGCCACATAGGAGAGGTCACCACCTTCGTTCTTGTGAACAAAGTTTCAAGAAGTGTGGATATTCCCGTGATCGCTGCGGGTGGAATAGCGGATGGTAGGGGTATGGCTGCTGCCTTTGCCCTCGGAGCAGAAGCGATACAGATGGGAACGAGGTTCGTGGCGAGTGTGGAAAGCGATGTTCACCCCGTCTATAAAGAAAAGATCGTCAAGGCCTCTATAAGAGACACCATTGTGACCGGTGCCAAACTTGGGCATCCCGCACGCGTTCTCAGAACTCCATTTGCGAGGAAGATTCAGGAAATGGAGTTCGAAAATCCGATGCAGGCAGAGGAGATGCTGGTGGGAAGTCTGAGGAGAGCCGTTGTGGAGGGAGACCTTGAGAGAGGTTCTTTCATGATGGGACAGAGTGCCGGACTGATCGACGAAATAAAACCTGTGAAGCAGATCATAGAAGACATCATGAACGAGTTCGTGGAGACGGTGAAGAAACTGAGGAGGTACGTCGAAGAATGAAACAGCTTGTGAAGGCCGGTACTTTCACAGCCCTCATCGTGGTGGGAGCATGGATTTCGATTCCGATCGGTCCTGTTCCCTTCACTCTTCAGGTGTTCTTCGTTTTCCTAGCCGCTTACATGCTCGGGAAAAAATACGGTACACTATCGATTGCAACGTATGTGTTACTCGGTGCCATTGGCCTTCCTGTCTTTGCGAACTTCAAAGGTGGAGCGCATGTTCTCATCGGTCCCACCGGTGGGTACCTCTTCGGTTTTATTCTGGGAGGGTTTGTGATCGGACTTCTTTCTGAGAAGAGAGAAAACTTCGTGTGGTATCTCGTTTCTGGTCTTTCGGGTCTTGGAATCATATACTTGCTTGGTGTGTTCGTTTTGAACTTTTACGTTCACGATATCAAAAAAACAGTGGCACTCGGCTTTGCTCCGTTCATCTGGTTCGATCTGATAAAACTGATCGTTGCCGCCGCCATAGCCCTCAGGTTGAAAAAACTGGAGGTGAAACGGTGAGGGCGTTCGTCTTTCCCGGACAGGGATCTCAGTACTCTGGAATGGCAAAGGACTTTTCCGTGTACGAATCTTCAAAGGACATATTCGAAAGGGCGAGAAAGGTTCTGGGATTCGACATCACAGAGATCATGAACGGTGATGAAGAGACCCTGAAACTCACGGAGAACGCTCAACCCTCCATCTACATAACGAGTTACATCGCTTACCTCGAACTGGAAAAAAAGGGTATTCTCCCGGACATCGTGGCGGGTCATAGTCTTGGGGAATACACGGCACTGGCGGTGGCTGGTGTGTACGATTTCGAGACAGGGCTTTACCTTGTGAGAAAAAGAGGAGAGTACATGTCGAAAGCCCTCGAACCTGGGAAGGGGACCATGGCAGCCGTTATAGGACTCGACATCGAACAGATAGAGGAAGTGGTAAATTCGATAGATGGAGTGTACATAGCAAACTACAACTCGCACGATCAAGTGGTGATCAGCGGTCTGAAAGAATCCGTTGAAAAGGCAATGGACATCCTGAAAGAAAAGGGTGCGCGCCGCGTTGTGGAACTGATGGTTTCAAGTCCTTTCCACACACCGTTTCTGGAGTACGCCAGAGAGAAAATGAAGGAAGAGGTGGAAAAGATAGAATTCAAAAAACCGAAATGGCCCATAGTGATGAACTCCACTGCAAAACCGACAGAAAACCCGGAAGAGATAAAAAAGAACGTGATCGAGCAGATCACAGGGCCTGTCCTCTGGAAACAATCGGTGGACACGATGAAAAAAATGGGTGTGGAAGAATTCGTGGAAGTGGGTCCAAAGACCGTTCTGAAAAACCTCTGCAGGAAGATGGGAGTGAAAGCGCTCCACTTTACCGAGCTTCTTTCAGAGTGAAAGCACCGTTTACAAGAACGGGAACTTCATGGAAAAGGTCCTCTGTCGTGCAGAAATCAACATCCTTTTCAAATCCAAGAGATATCAACCTTTTCGCATGGGAGGAGAATCTCTTGATCTCCTCCCTTATGTTCTGCACAGATTCGAAGTATCTCATCACCACGAGTGCACCGTCCAGAAGATCTTCCCTTTTCATTCTTTTCACGATCATTCCAGCAAGTAAAAAGTCTTCCAGGGAAAAATCTCCACTGGTTCCGGCACAGACGATGGTGATGTTCTCTTTCTCCTTCAGATATTCAACGACCGCAGAAACGTTCAGAAAAGAGGCTGCGATGACGCTGTCACCCTCTACCCTCTCGATCACCTGAGTGCCGTTCGTCGTTGTGAGAACGATCGTTTTCCCAAGGACCAGTTCGCTTTTGTACTCAAGAGGAGAGTTTCCAAGGTCGAAACCTTCTATCTTCTTCGCATTTCTTTCTCCACACACAAGAACATCCCTTTCTTTCCTCTTCAGCGCTTCCTCCACTGTTTTTACAGGGATAACTTCCTTTGCACCGTTCGCAAGCGCTGTGACAATGGTACTGGTGGCCCTCAGAACGTCCACAACGACCACCGTTTCATCTTTCACTACAGAGCATGGAACCATTACAACGTTCACCATTCGACCACCCTCTTCAACATCTCGTCGAGATCTTCCGGATAGAACGGGTTGTAGACTGGAAGGCTTGTTTCGAAGGTCCCGTTCAGGCACACTCCACCGATCACCTTTGCATCTGAGAGTGTTTCGATGAGTCTTCTTTCCTCTTCAAAATCGGGTTTCTTTGGTATCTTCGGGAAAGATTCAAAGTGTTTTCTGGATGGATCGTGCACCAGAAAGACAACATCGGGGTTGCAACCATACAGGAGTCCCAGGGTGACCTGACCGTACGCGGGATGCCTCAGTGCTCCCTGCCCTTCAACAAACACAATCTCCTTCCCAATCTTTTCGAGCTCCAGGATGGTCTTCTCCACCACACCAGAGACAAAATCGGCGGGAATAGCGTCTACAACGTACCCCGCGTCCGCGCCTATCAAAATACCGGTCTGACCTGTGGCCATGAAGGCCGCTTTTATTCCTTTCTGAAGCGCCCTCTCCCACAGCTGAACGGCAGTTGTCCTCTTCCCTACAACACAGTCCGTTCCGAAGACACCGGCGACCTTTATTCCCTTCCGATATACGTCACCGGAGAAGACTCTCAGATCTGCCGGTGGAACACGAACGTCCACGATTTTCGCTCCGCTTTCCTGGGCCAGTTTCAGAAACTCTGTTTGCTGGGAGATCTTGAAATGAAGCCCGGATATAACGTCAAAACCGTTCGATAGAGCATCTTTCACAAGCTGGGCTATCTTTTCTTCAAGGTAACCTCCCGGGTTGGACACTCCGACGATCACAACCTTTGTACCGAACTCTTTGATCTTTTCTATCGAAGAAACCACGGGAACATCGAAGCGAACTGGCTGAACAAAGTCGCTTGCCTTCTTTCCTTCGTGCTCTGCGACGACACACACCGGTTTGAAGAGCCTGCTGTGTCTGAGAAGGCCATACGTGGTTTTTGCATGGGGTGTTCCCAGCTGTCCCCAAGCTATTATCGCGGCGGGTGTTCCCGGCTGATATAATTTCCAGAGATTCATCGTTTTCCCTCCGTTTTTTTGAAATTCTATCATGGGAGGGATTTTCATTGAAGATAGCGATCTTTGGCGGGACTTTCTGGGACATCTTCCTGTTCGGCGAAGATCCACACAAGACAATCATCAGGGAATCTCCAGGTGGGTCAGGCCTTAACGTGGCGTACGGCCTTTTCCTTCTTGGACACAGAGTCGATTTCTACTCCAACGTTGGAGAGGACTTTCGAGGAAAACACCTGATGGACGAACTTAAAAGATCGGGCTTCGATGTTTCTCATATGTCGATTCTTCATGGAAAAACAGGACTGTTCATAGCCCGTAACGGAAGACCTCTTGCCGTTGAGATCGGTGTGAACAGAGAAAACATCGCCGTTCCACCCACGATGGACGATTATGATCTTGTCTTCGCAACGGGCGAAGTCCCAAAGAAAACTCTGAAAACCGTGTGTGAGAGAGGACACAACGTAGTAATTGACATCGGTCCCAGAGCAAAGATCGACACCAGTGGTTTGAAGGCACTCATCATAGGAAACGAGAAAGAATGTTCAAGAACCAGATGTGATGTGGTGAAAATGGGGCCAGAGGGTGCAAGATGGGGCGATATCCATGTTCCAGGAAACGGGAAGTCGTTTTTTTATCCGATCGGTCTTGGAGATCTGTTCGATGTTGTGCTGATTCACGAGCTTCTGAAAGGAAGATCTCGCAGAGAAGCCCTAGAAAAAGCGGTGGAATGTTCACAGATTCTTGGTCAGGAAGGTCCGGTGACACCCTTTGAAAGGATCTCACGTCTCAAATTTTTCTACACGAGCCACAAAACGCTTGAAAATTGCGGCAAATCCACCGATACTTCCCACAACAACGGATATTAAAGCCAGTGCGAAGAGAAGATGCGCCCCGAGTGAAAGAACGTATCCGAGAGCGGCCACCACCCCGAGGGCAAGAAGCTGTACCAGAAGAACCACCGGCGTGGAAAAGACCTTCGCAGGGTTTGCAAGTTGGCCCGCTTCCTCCCACTTTGAGAGAAAAAGCCCAACTACTGAGACAAAAAAGTAAAGACTCAAACACACGGGAATGAAAGAAAGGTAGAGAAATTGCCTCTGGTAGAAGACCAGAAAGATCACGTAACCTGAAACAACCGCGGTGTTCAGAAAGGATGGAACGAGCACCTTTGAAAGAACGACATCTTTCAACCTGACGGGAAAGATCCTGGGAAGTGGCCAGACTTCCAGTTCTTTCCTCCAGAGCATCGCCGTCATCGTCGCGTTGTAGAGAGCAGAGATACCAACTGCAAAGATCAATCCGAAATCTGCACTTCCCACGATCGTCATCAGAACTCCAAAGCCCACCGGATAGAAAAGAAAATAAACCATCCTTTCTTCACGAAAAAGGGTGATGAAGTCCTTCTTGAAAAATCCTCTCCCCGGAAACCTTTTTTTCCCCTGTTCTTCTCTTTTCCCATACGCAACGGGTTCAAAGGCAGCTTTCTGTGATACTAGATAAAAGGCCAGAAAAGAAAGGACTACAAGAAGAGCTTCGTGGATTAAAAAAATGGACCTGACGTGTGAAAGAACGGGATACGCCAGAATATTCCACTTCGAAACGATGAACCTTCCTGCCACGGTGGCAAAGTCTGGAACGTTCACGATCGCGAGGAACCCGAAAACGGCAAGAAGCTGTACCACCGAAGAAAGCCGGCGTGCCATCGATCGATTCAAGATCCTCCCAAGAGCTATCGACAGAGCAGATCCCAGAAAAACAAGGAAGAAAAGATGCAAAATCCCAGACAGTACCGGAACGGGATCTCTGGTGAGAAAAGAGAGCATCAGAAGGTTCAGAAACATCGTTATCAAAACAAAGGCCTGGTAAAAGAGAGACATCAACATCTGATAGATGACCACCGTACTTCTTCTGATCGGCAGGGTGAGGAGAAATTCGATCTCTTCCTCCAGAACAAGAGAATGAGAAAGATAGAAAGAAATCCCAAGTAGAAACATCATAGAAAACAGGGTGGTCGAAAACGTCAGAGAAGCAACAAAAACTTCCTCTCCGAACCTGTTCAGCAGTTCTTCAAAGGTCTTTCCCATGAGAGAGTAAAAGAGCACACCCATCATCAGTGCGGTGAAGAGCACCGCGTACAGTCCTTTCTTTCCCTGTGGATTTGCGTACTTCATGAGCACAAAGAGTTCTCTCATACCTCACAACTCCCTGATGATCTCTTCTATTTCCTCGTTTTCCGCCGTGAGTTGAAGGAAGAGGTCCTCCAGTGAAGCTTTCTCCTGACCGGAGAGTTTTCTGAGCTCTTCCATGGTTCCCTCCGCTATGAGTCTTCCTTTATTTATGATGCCGATCCTGTCGCACATCTTCTCCGCGATCTCCAGGATGTGCGTGGTGAGGAATATCGTGGCACCTTCGTCTGCGTACTTTCTCAGGAGAAGTTTCAGAATTTTGGCACTCTTTGCATCGAGACCCACCGTGGGTTCATCCAGAAAGATCACCCTGGGCCTTCTCATGAAGACACTGACCAGCATGAGCTTCTGTTTCATTCCGTGCGACATCTCACCCACTCTCTTTCCCAGGTAATCCACCTTGAAAGCCTCGCAGAGCTCCGCTATCCTTTTGCTCACCTCTTTTTCGTTGAGGCCGTATATTTCCACGATGAAATCCAGAAATTCCTTCCCCGTCAGGTGAGTGTAGATCTTCGGCTCATCCGGAACGACTCCGATGTTCTTTTTTATCTCCATCTCGTGTGTCTTCATGTTCATTCCGAGGATTTCTATCTCACCCTCAGTTGGCTTCAAAACACCTGTGAGCATCCTTATGGTGGTCGTTTTCCCGGCACCGTTTGGTCCCAGAAAGCCGTATATCTCACCAGGTCTCACCACAAGATCAACATGATCGACAGCGACAAAATCTCCGAACTTTCTCGTCAGTCCCCTCGCGACTATCAAAGGTATCAGCTCCCTTCCTTCACAACCCATCTACCACTCACGAGTTTCACTCCCAGATAGACGAAGGGAGTGTCGATCGCGGCGATGATCAGTTTCACTGCGTACTGAGAGAAGACCATCTGGGAGAGTGCAGTTCCCGGAACCGTTCCGGCGAAGGCCACGGTGATGAACACGAGGGTATCTATGAACTGGGAGACCATCGTGGAAAGATTGTTTCTGAGCCACAGATGTGATCCCCCTGTGATCCTCTTCCAAAAGTGAAAGGCCCAGACATCGTGGGACTGAGAGAGAACGTATGCGAGGATACTCGCAAGAACGATCCTCGGCGTGGCACCGAACACCTTCATGAACGCTTCGTTCCCTTCAAAGATGGAGGCGGGAGGGTAGAGAGCGGCGATCTGCGAGTAGATTACGAGTATGAGAGAGGTGAAAAAGCCGGTCCACACCACCTTCTGCGCGGTTCTTTTCCCGTAAACCTCCGACACGATGTCCGTTACAGCAAACGTGATGGGATAACACAGAACCGCCACAGGAACAAGGAATGGACCTATGTTCACAAGTTTTCCCGCGATCACGTTCGAAATGGTCAGAGCAGAAACGAATATTCCTGTCAGGAGTATCAGTCTCTCATTCAGCTTTTCCATTTTCTCTTCCCTCCAGTGAACCTATCTGCGTTGTTGTCTTTATCCCGCCTCTTATGTTGTATATCACGGTGACTCTCAGACGGTCCGTTTTCAAGAGGTTCTTCAGGTCTTCGTATATTCTCTTCGTTGCCTCTTCCTGGTATATTCCCACGTTCCTGAAACTGACGAAGTAGTACTTCAGGGACTTCAACTCAACTATCTTTCCACCGTCGGGATAGTATTCTATGATCACCTTGCCTATGTCTGGAAGTCCAGAAAAAGGACAGACGGCAGAGAACTCTTCGGTTTCGATTCTGATGTACTCTTCTTTTCCATCGAAATCTATGGCCTCCAGAAAGTCCGTTCTTATCGCATCGTGCCCTTTGAAATCGAAGATTCTGCCTTCTGCCTTCGGCATGCTCTCACTCCTTCAGCATGAGTTTTATCTTCTCCAGAACCTCCTTTGGATTTCTCCCAAACACCCTTATCATCGCTTCTTTCCCCCACCACCCTTCATTATATATCAAGTCTGGAGGCGATTTCAACTCCGAGATCGCCCGCTCTATCATCCACACCATGGACTGGCCCTCCTTTTCTCTGATCTCCTCTGGTTCTTTCGATCTGTCGTAATGATAGACTTTCAATCCCTTTTTCCTTGCCCTCTCCACGTACTCTTTTCTGTATCTCACGTTCACCGTGCATCTCATGTACGGATAAAAACGCATCATGGTGATCGTCATCCGTGCGGTGTGGGATCTGTCTCTGAAGGAAGCGCAGGATACAGCCACCGCCTTTCCCTCTTTGAGCCTGATCCTTCCTGGAAACTTTCCCACCTCGTACTCACTCTGTGCCCAGGGCAAAGCGTAAGAAACGTTCTGTCCAACCTCCGGCACCGTGAGGGGTCCTATCTCAAGAAACTCCGGGAGGATCTCGTCCAGTGTGTTGAGGACGTCGTACTTGTGCCAGTCACGAAGAAGTTTTTCTGTCTCCACCACACTCGAGGACCTTTCGAGGATCTTTCTGAGAAGTTCCATGGCGGCTCTGATCGCCTCCTCCACAGGGTAATTCAGCGCCAGAAAACCAGCAATTGCACTGGAGAAGGCGCACCCTGTTCCGTGAAACTCTCCGGGCACCCTGGAGATTTCGATGACGAGTTCCCTGTACCTCACCCTTATCCTGTCATCTTTTTCATGTCCGCCGGTGACGATGAAATTTTCATGTTCTCCCACCCTTTTTGCTTCCTCGTTGTTCAGTACAACGTAGTCGGCGTAACTGGTGAACTCTCTCACTTCGCCCAGATCCTGAAACCTGAAACCCGAAGAAGACTCAAGCACAACGTTCCACACGATCGTTGAATCTGGAAACATCTCTCTCAAATTCTTCACCACTTCGGGACGGGCAAGACCCACCTTTATCACCCGTGGTGGAGTGAGCACCTCGATCTCCCTTTTCATTTCTTCCCAGTCTCTGAAACTCACAGAGAAAACCTTTTCCTCGTTCTGAACGGTCAGGGCAGATATCACACCGTGGGCCCTTATCCCGAGTGCAGACAGAATTTTCACGTCCTGAAGCATTCCCGCCCCTCCAGAAGGGTCAAAGCCCGATAACACAAGTACCATCACAGATCCCTCCAGTACTCGAGGAGTTTTTCCAGGCCCTCACTACACTCTGGAGTTGGTTCTATAACGAAATCCACATCCATACCTCTTATGAACTCCAGAATCTCGAAGAAGTCCTTCAACTCACCCCAGGGAGCATGGTGACACCTTCTGTAAGTTTCAAAGTCAGCGTAGTATACGTGGAACTCTTCGATCAGGTCTGAAAGCTCTTCGATGAACTTCACAGGAGAAAGGTGGTAGATCTCAGCGTCGAGAAGAAGGTGCCCTACATCAACACACATCTTGCAACCTGTGTTCTCAAGGAAGATTCTGTAGTCCTTCGCAGAGTGAAAATGATCGTTTCCGTAGACGTTCTCCACCCGGACCCTGGCGAGGGTGGCAAGTTCGGAGAATTCTCTTTCCACTTCTTCGTAAATGAAAAGCCAGTTTTCCTTCTGAACGGCGTTTGGAAAGTGAACAACGACGTAATCGGCTCCGATCTTTTTTGAGAGATCAGCACACCTTCTGTTCACGGAGAACGTGTCCCATCTTTTTTCTTCGTTCAACGAGGTGGGGTTTGGGTGGCGATCGACGTATCTGTAAACGAAAGGAGCATGAACCCCAAAGTGTCTGCCTGAAAAGAAGTGGAGGACGCGTTCCAGGTCCTCCATTTTGAAAAAACCCAGTTCGTACACATCGGCCTGTGGAAGTGTTTCAAGGAGATCCGGTCTGCTCCTTATGATGCTTGTGGAAACGCCTTTCCTCAAGAGAACTCCTCCGCTATCTTTATTGCACAGAAGGGTCCACACATGGAACAACCCTTGTCGGGATATGGCCTTTCCTCGTACTTTTTCTTTGCAATGTCTCTTCCCAGTGAAAGATCGAACATCGTTTCCCAGTCGAAGTTCTTCCGGGCGAGAGCCATGCGCTTTTCCAGTTCCCAGGCTTTTCTGTTTCCACGTGCAACATCCGCCACAACCGCCGCTATTTTAGATGCTATCACACCTTCTCTCACATCCTCAACATCTGGAAGGGAAATGTGTTCCGATGGTGTCACATAACAGAGAAAGTCCGCACCGTAGTAGCCGGCAAGAGCCCCTCCGATCGCACAGGCTATGTGGTCGTATCCCATTGCTCTGTCGGTGGGAAGAGGACCCAGTAGAAAGATGGGAACACCTTTTCCTACCTTCTTCATGAGTTTCACGTTCATCTCCACTTCGTTCAGTGGAACGTGGCCGGGTCCTTCCAGCATCACCTGGACTTCCTTTTCTCTTGCTCTCTCCACGAGTTCTCCCATCACGAAGAGCTCTTCAAACTGCTGGGAGTCACTCGCATCCACTACCGCTCCCGGTCTCATTCCATCTCCAAGGCTCAGGGTGATATCGTACTCCTTTGCTATGTCCAGAAGTTCATCGAAGTGTTCGTAGAACGGGTTTTCTCTATTGTTCTTTATCATCCAGCCGGCGATGATCGCTCCTCCCCTGCTCACGATCTTCAGAATTCTCTTTGAGTTCTTCACTCTTTCGAGAACCCTTCTTGTCACACCCACGTGTATCGTCATAAAATCGATGCCGTCTTCGGCGTGTGCGATCACCATGTCGAAAAAGTCCTTCTCCGAGAAATCCACCACGTTCTTTTTCATCTGATAGCTCTTCACGGCAGAATCGTAGATGGGTACAGAACCAACGGGGACGGGAGACATTTCCACGATCGTCCTTCTGATCTCTCTCAGGTCCCCCCATGTGGAGAGAACCATGAGGGAATCCGCTCCGTACTCTATCGCTACTCTGGCTTTCTCCTTTTCCTCTTCGATCGAGGAGAACCCCTGAGATGTTCCTATGTTGGCGTTCACCTTCACACTGAAGCCTTCACCAACGATCATGGGTTTACTCACTCTGTGGAGTTTGTTCTTTGGAAGAACGGCTCTTCCCTCTGCTATCTTTTGCCGAACCTCTTCCACATCCACACCTTCGTACTCGGCAACCTTTTTCATCTCTTCGGAAACGATACCTTTCCGTGCCATCTCCATCTGAGTCATGATCTCACCCCAGCTTTTCACTTATCAACTTCGCAACCTTCTGACCGGACAGAACCATGCCTCCGAAGATCGGACCCATTCTGGGGCCACCGTGGACGGCACACACAGCCATTCCGGAAACGAGAAGTCCCGGGAAGATCTCACCGGTGTTTTCCACAACGAACTTCTCCGCTTCATCGGCATCCATGGGAAATTCCGTTTTCATCTCAACGAGTCCACGCTTTGCAAGAAGCGATACCACGTTCGCAGGATGCCCCGTTCCATCCACGGTGAAGGAAGCCTTTATCGTGATGGGATCAACGTGGAGTCCCAGCCTCACCGTGGGTCCCCAGTTCACCACAACGCCGCACACCCTTCCGTTCTGGACGGCAACATCCTCTACAGAGACGTTGTTGAAGAGTAAGGCCCCTACCTTCGTTGCCCTGTAAAGGAGTCCGGAAGCAAAGTGCACGGAATCCACCACGATGTGATCTTCTCTAAGAGTGTATTCGATCTCCAGTTCTTTCAGAAAGTCTTCCAGTTCCTTCTCCAGCACGATCTCGTTGAACATCATTCCGCCGCCCCATATACCACCACCAGGCACGTTTCTTTCTTCAAAAACTGCTACTCTGAAACCCTTCTTCGCCAGCTCGTACGCCGCTGTGAGTCCACTTGGCCCTGCTCCAACGATCGCAACATCCAGTTCCAGACTGTCTCTGAGTTTTTCGAAGTACCTCTCGACGATGAGTCTGGAGATCAGAACATCCCTCATGAAAGCACCTCCCTATAAAAATAAATTCCTCCGCACAGGGCGGAGGGTTTTTTCTTTTCCCTTCCCCATTCCCTCCGCCGGTATTACCCGGATCAGGTTCTAGGGGTCGAGGACTTCCGTCCTCCTCTCAGCCCCGGAATAGGAGCTCCCCCTGGGGAAGGGTTGTATCTGGATTTCCACAGTGAGATTCTAATACATACTTTTGTGGTAAAATTTAAATGGATGTTTCATTTTCAAAAGAATTCAATGGAGGTGAGAGAAAATGGCAGATCAGTACCATGAACCGGTTTCTGAACTCACAGGAAAGGACAGAGATTTCGTCAGGGCCCTCAACAGTCTGAAGGAAGAGATAGAAGCGGTTGCCTGGTATCACCAGAGAGTCGCAACCACCCAGGATGAAACCGTAAGGAAGATCCTGGAGCACAACAGAAACGAGGAGATGGAACACGCTGCGATGCTTCTTGAGTGGTTGAGAAGGAACATGCCGGGCTGGGACGAAGCCCTCAGAACATATCTGTTCACAGACAGGCCGATCACAGAGATAGAAGAGGAAGAGACCTCCGGTGATTCCTCTGCAGGTGGAGACCTCGGTATAAGGAAGATCTGAAAGGGGTGAAAAACATGGAATTTCTGAAAAGATCGTTTGCTCCTTTGACAGAGAAACAGTGGCAGGAGATAGACAACAGGGCAAGGGAGATATTCAAAACACAACTTTATGGAAGAAGGTTCGTAGACGTGGTAGGCCCCTACGGCTGGGAATACGCCGCCCATCCACTCGGAGAAGTCGAGGTGCTCTCGGATGAGAATGAAACTGTGAAATGGGGATTGAGAAAATCCCTTCCTTTGATCGAACTGAGAGCGACGTTCACACTTGGACTGTGGGAACTCGACAACCTCGAAAGGGGAAAAGAAAACGTGGATCTTTCCAGTCTTGAAGAGACCGTGAGAAAAGTGGCTGAATTCGAGGATGAAGTGATATTCGAAGGGTGCGAAAAATCTGGTGTGAAGGGCCTTCTTTCCTTCAATGAAGAGCGAAAGATCCAGTGTGGAAACTCTCCAGGAGATCTTCTCGAGTCTCTGATGAGGGCTCTTTCGACGTTCTCAAAAGAGGGTATAGATGGTCCCTACACCCTCGTCATAAACACGGACAGATGGATCAACCTCCTGAAAGAAGGGACCGGGCATTATCCCCTCGAAAAAAGAGTGACGGAACTTCTTGGAGGTAGAGTCATCACCACACCCAGAATTGAAGACGCTCTTGTTGTGTCCGAGCGAGGAGGAGACTTCAAACTGATCCTTGGACAGGATCTGTCGATAGGCTACGAAGACAGGGAAAAAGACAGTGTGAGGCTCTTTGTGACGGAGACGTTCACCTTCTATGTCGTTAACCCAGAAGCGATGGTGTATCTGGCATTCTGAACTGAAAGATCGGTGGGGAAAATGCCGGACGTTTTGCTGGTGTATCCCCCCATGAAAAAGGTGGGGATAGCGGATCATCTGGGACTACCTTATATCGCTGCCTACCTGAGAGAGAAAGGAATGAGTGTCCAGATTGTGGACACGAAACTCGAGGGCTGGTCTCCAAGACGGGCCGTCGAAGAGATCTCAAAAATACCAGCAAAGGTGATAGGAGTAACTCTTCCCTTTCAGATTTACGCTGTGGAGGTGTTGAACTTCATCTCAGCTCTGAGAAAAAAAAACCGATGCGCACATATCTGTGGGTGGCATTTTCCCCACCTTTGCTTATCGTGAGATACTGGAAAAGTACCACTGCATCGATTCTGTGGTTCTCGGTGAAGGAGAGATCACTTTCTACGAACTGGTGAAAGCCATCTTTGGAGATAAAGACTGGAGGAGGATCCATGGCGTTGCCTACAGAGAGGAAGGAGAAATAAAAACCACTCCCTCGCGCTCTCTCGTGAAAGATCTGAACAGTCTGCCCTTTCCTGTACGGGACAACCTCCCAAGGATATACGAAAAGACGGGAGCAGCGTCGGTGATAACTTCCCGTGGGTGTTACGCTTCGTGCTCTTTTTGCAGCGTTGTTCCGTTCTACGAAAAGTTCGGGCCGAAGATTCGTCTGAGAGATCCAGAAAACGTGGTGGATGAACTGGAAGTGCTGGTGAAGGAGTACAAAATCGAAAACGTCATCTTCTGCGATGCGAACTTTACGATCTCTAAAGAGAGAGCAGCAAAGATAGCAACCGAAATAATCAGAAGAAAGCTGAAACTGAGGTACGCAATAGAAAGCAGAGTTACAGAGGTAGATGAAAGGTTGTTCAGGCTGTTGAAAGAAAGTGGTCTGAGAAGAGTCTTCCTCGGGCTGGAGTCGGGATCTCAATCCATGCTGGACAGGTTCAGAAAAGGAGTCACAGTTGAACAGAATCTGAAAGCTCTGGAGATTCTCTCTAAACTCGATCTTTACGTTTCTCCGGGTTTCATTATGTTCGACGATCGCACAAGTCTTGAAGAACTGCAGGAGAATGCAAAGTTTCTGAAAATTGTTCGCCGGATCATGAGAGATAAGATCCGCCCGATCGATATCACCACAAAACTTCTGCCCCTTTCTGGTACAGAGTTCGAAAGATACCTTAAGGAAAGAGGAAAATATCGTGGAGACGTGTTTCGTTTCAACTACAAAATCGAAGATCCATCGGTACGTTTCATCTACTACTTTCTGAAAGTCTCTGGAACCATCGTTTCATCCCTGAAAAAACTCTTTCCCCGAAAAGATTGGGACAGAAAGTGGCTGGAGAGCTAGATTACCACGATGCTTCCTCTCGTCCATATTCCCGTCACCTTTCCAACGTTTCCCACCACTCCAAGTACCTGATCGTTCTTCTTCACTGTCTTCAGAAAGCCTGGAAAGTCTTCTGGCCATTTCACCGTTTCGTCGAATTTTTTGATCAAGTCTTCTGCCGTCTCTTCGGTTCTTGCCATCACAACGCATCCTCTGCCATCTTCAAAATCTTCGAAGATGAGGAAGGCAGGTGTCAGGAACGGATCTATCCTGATCGTCAGATCCCTCGAGTAACGAAGTGTGAGAGGTCTGGCCAGTTTCAAAAACACCTTTCCGTCTCTTTCCAGGATGAATTCGTCCAGAGCGTTCATCAGGTCTTTTCCGATTTCCTGAACGCTCTTTGCGGAGAAATCAATATCTGGTAGTTTTCCCGTGTGTTTCCTTCCGATCATCAGGGAGCATCCTCCAAGATCGTACCTTCTGAATCGTGACGTTCCCAGGATGGGTCCTCCGATCTGAACTCTCATTCTTTCACCTCCTTCTGAAAAACAAAAGGGGCCGACCTTTCGGCCGGCCCCTCGATTTTCTGCTCAGCGGTCACGCAAAAACCCCCGGTCCGCTGAGGGGCCGGCTCTTCGATGTAGTGCACATTATCATATCGCTGAGAATTCCCTGTTCAAAAAGTACGAAACTGCACACGCTCTCACCTCATGAGAAAACCATACCACTCTGTTGTTAAAATCATGTTGCTTCTTTCATTAAATTCATGATCTCACCTTCGTCAGCCTCGAACACACCTATAGCCCAGTCGGAGACACCACCTATCCATATCACCTTTCCTTCGTATACCACAAGTCCACAACCAAAGATCACTCTGATCCTGTCACCGTACTCTTCGATCACGCCCTTTGGTGAGAGAACGTAGTTTGTCGTTCCAAGAAGTTTTCCTCTACCATCCACGAGCGCCAGACCGTTTTTGTAGGTGAGATCCTTGAGAACCGCGTGCCAACCTATGAGGTACCCTCTCTTAACCCTGACGGCGTTGGTGGACCATCCAACTTTTGTTTCCCATTTTTCCGGGAAGAAAACCGGATCTAGGCTGTAGAGATCTATGGAGTCTCCTTCCATTCTTCCACGCCAGCAGACTTTGGTATCTCCCACCGTTATCCTGGTCAGTATCACGTTCGATTCTACAAAAGAGCTATCCTTCATCGAAACGGGGATGAAATCACCGAGCGTGCTCTTTATGGAGACGTATTTCTTTTCCAGAAGATTCAGGTCTTCGTCCAGAACAGCGTAAGCAAGAAAGTCCGTGTGCGGCTTTCCTTCCTGTGACCAGTCTTTGTACCCTTTTGCTGTGTACAGTATCTCGAACCGAGAGTCTCTGAAAAAGACCCTTGGATCTTCGCACCCGAGGAACTCCTGGATGTCGCGTGGCCAGAAGACGATTTCCATTTCTATGGGTTTTTTCACTTTCCCATTGAACAGATCATCGATGTCCACCACGAAGTGACCTATCGACGACACGTACTTGTAGTAATCGAATATCACCCTTGGGAACACATGAAGACTCTTTCCCACGAGGACCGCTCCCGGGTTGAAGACAGCAACGGGTTGTCTGGGATAATTCGTGAGAACAAAATCTTTGGGAAAGAAATAGGTCACCCTTCTAAAAATGTCGATCGTTTCGTCTTTTCTCAGCGATCTTTTATGGAAAAGGAGTTTTCTTAAAATTTCCTCTGCCATGCCCCACTCCCCCATGAGTGAAGGGGCATCTCGCCCCTTCACACAAGTTGATCCATTGTCTTTCCAGAGTAAAGCTCTCCTGCGATCCTCACCAGTTTCAAGTTCAAACCTGTTTGCTGATAGAGGGAGAAGAAAAGGATCTGCTCCATCTGTTCCTTGCTCATAACGGGAGTGTTACCAGTGGACAGAGAGCGCTGTACTGCATAGTTCGGATATACTGGATTGTATCCGACACTCTCTACTCTCAAACTATCACCTCCCCTGTTCTTTTATCGGAAGAATCGTCCGGTCTTTTACCCTGAAAGACGTTCAAGTTCCATCTCTATCTCTTCGTAGACGGGCTCTTTCCCTGGATCGTCGGACACCCAGGAGTAGACGATCGTTCCGCTACTGTCCACGATGAAGACCGCCCTCTTTGCAACGGTGTAGCCAGGAATACCCAGGAAGTTCTCGTGCACTCCTCCGTACTGGGATGCCACTTTTCCAGCGAAGTCAGAGAGAAGGTCGAACGTGATGTGATTCTTCTCTGCAAACGCTTTGTTCGCAAAGGGACTATCCACACTGATACCAAGAACAACTGCGTTGAATCTGTTAAACTTGGAGAGGGAATCTCTGAACGTGCACAGTTCCTTTTCACAGACACTCGTGAACGCACCAGGATAGAAAACGAGAACCACGTTTTTTCCTGAATAGTCCGAAAGTTTCACTCTTTTCAGTTCTGTGTTCACCAGTTCAAAATCGATCGCCTTATCGCCGGATTTCAACATGAAGATCACCTCCACTTAGGTAAAACTTATACACTGATATTCTATCACAAGAGGGATACAGAATGAAATATGAAAAAGTCGCCTTTTTCAGATTCTTCGGCAGGTTGAACGATTTTTTCAAGGACAACGAAAGGGTGAAAGTCCATCGCTTCACAGGCTTTCAGACGGTGAAGGACAGAATAGAGGCACTTGGAGTGCCACACGTTGAAGTGAGTTTTATCATACTGAATGGAAAACCTGTGAGTTTCGATCACATGGTGAACGATGGTGAATTTTTCTGCGTTTATCCTGAGTTTCAGACCATAGAGATTCCCTCAGAATGGCTCGTCACCCCCAGATACGAAGGTGAGCCCCGGTTCGTACTCGACATCCATCTTGGAAAACTCGCCAGGTTTCTCAGAATGCTTGGCTTTTACGCCTTCTTCGGCGAAGAAGAAGACGAAAAACTCTGCAGGATGGCAGTTAAAGAAAATGCCATACTCCTGTCCCGCGATGTGGGTCTGTTGAAGAGAAAAGAGCTTGTCTTCGGCTACTACGTGAGAAACACCGCCCCGAAAAAACAGCTGGTGGAAGTGGTGGAAAGATACGATTTGAAAAGGTGGATGAAGCCGTTCACAAGATGCATCGAGTGCAACACAGAATTCGAAGAAGTACCTAAAGAAAGTGTGAAAGACAGAGTTCCTCCAAAAGTTTACAGAATCTTCAATGAGTTTGTACGCTGCCCGAGCTGTGGGAGAGTCTACTGGAAAGGTTCACACTACGATCACATGGTGGAGTTCATAGAGAAAAATTTGAACTGATACTCAATTTGTTACAAATTCTTGCTTTAAAGAAAATGTGATACAATCTTACTTAAGATTTTTCAAGGGGGTGTTTTTATGAAAAGATTGCTTTTACTCCTTGTGGCTCTGGGTTCACTGATTCTTTTTGTGGGAACAAGCTGTGAATCGAGAGTACAGGTTCCCGTTCCTCTTCCCGAAGTGAATGTGGAAGTACCGAAGGTGGATCTCGGTTTCAAGGTGGTAAAGCCAACTGGAACAGAAGATTTCTTCGAAGATTTCGAATCGTACGGTCAGGGAGAAGTGGCACCCTTTGGACCATGGAGGGTGCTTGGGAGAGCTCCCCACGTCGAAGAGGGAGTCCAGGCAGACAAAACCATCGGAAAGATTCTCAGAATGGACATAGACCGGGGAATTTTCACTCCGGGTGAGTGGACAAACTTCACACTCGAGTGCAACTTGAAAAGAGAAGGCTCAGCAGAAGGAAGAGTATACTTCAGACTCTCCGAAGATGGAAAGAAAGGATTCTACGTATCTTTCTCAGAGTACGGTGTGGCCCTTCACAAGTTCGCCGGGAGCATAGATATGAAAATAGCAGAGAACAAAAGTTTCAAACTGAGCGACGACTGGATGTACTTGAAGGTCATTGCAGACGGAGAGAAGATTCAGATCTTTATGAACGGAAGAAAGGTCATCGATGTCACTGACTCCGACGTGTTCTCAGGAGGAATAGGAATGGCAACAACCTTCCAGACTGTTTTCTTCGACAACGTGAGGGTCGAAACGATCGAATAAAAAAGAAGGGGCTCTGCCCCTTCATTTCTGTTCCTGAGCCATCTGCTCCTCTACAAAGGTGGGCTTCCTCTTCACTTTCTTTATCACGTAGAACTCGAGTTCATCCCCTTCCTGTATGTCATCGAAACCTGCAAATTTTATACCGCATTCCTGTGGTGCCTCGACGACTTTCACGTCTTCTTTGTAATGCTTCAGACTCTCTATTTTTCCTTCAAAGATGAGCTGGCCGTTCCTGTAGATTCTCACAAAACCATCTTTGTCTGCCTTTCCATCCAGCATCTGCACGCCGGCAACTTTTCCAACCTTTGAGATCTTGAAGACCTTCTTTATCTCTCCATGTCCGATCACTTCCTCCACTTCTTCGGGCTCCAGCATTCCCTCCAGGGCGAGTTTCAGATCGTCAACGAGTTTGTAGATGATGGAGTACGTCCTCACGTCGACCCCTTCCTGTTCTGCGAGTTTTCTGGCTTTGTTGTTCACCTTCACCCTGAAACCAAGTATCACACCGTCCACGGCTGCAGCCAGCATGACGTCACTGGTGCTGATCTCACCAACTCCGGCGTGGACGATGTTCAGCTCTATTTCCTTGGACTGGAGTTTGTTTATGGCGTTTCTCAGTGCCGCAACCGAACCGTAGGTGTCTGCCTTCAGAATGAGGTTCAGGATCTTTTTGTCTTTTTCCTGCATCATCTTCATGAGTTCTTCCAGGTTCACGTGCTTTTTCGTCTGTTTTTGGGACTCCAGCCTTTCCAGTCTTTTTTCAACGATGTTTCTTGCCTTCTCCACGCTTTCCACCGCGTAGACGTTCGAGTGAACGTCCGGCACATCCTCGAACCCGAGAATCATAACGGGTTGAGACGGAAGTGCCTCCTTTATAGGTCTCATCCTGTCATCGAACAGGTTCCTCACCTTTCCATAAGTGTTGGCGGCCACGACGGCGTCTCCTACTCTCAGAACACCGTCTTTCACTATCACACTCGCGACGGGTCCCATCTTTTTGTCCAGTTTGGACTCTATGATCACGCCTCTAGCGGGTCCTTCAGGATAACACTTGATCTCGTTCATTTCTGCAACGAGGAGAATCATCTCGAGGAGCTCATCCACTCCCTGTCCGGTCCTCGCTGAGATGGGAACAACGATCGTATCGCCACCCCATTCTTCCGGGATGAGACCGAGTTTTTCCACGAGCTCCTGTTTTGTCTTCTCCACATTCGCATTCGGTTTGTCTATCTTGTTTATCGCGACTATGATGGGAACGTTCGCCGCCTTTGCGTGGTTGTACGCCTCTATCGTCTGGGGCATCACCCCGTCGTCTGCAGCGACAACGAGAACAACGATATCCGTCGCCTGGGCACCCCTTGCTCTCATCTCGGTGAAGAGTTCGTGCCCCGGTGTATCTATGAAAGTGATCTTCTTTCCGTTCACTTCCACCTGATAGGCACCTATGGACTGGGTTATGCCACCTTCCTCTTTTTCGGCAACCCTTGTAGATCTGATCCTGTCAAGGAGCGTTGTCTTTCCATGATCGACGTGTCCCATCACCGTCACAACAGGAGGTCTTGGCACCAATTTGTCCTTCTCTTTCTCATAGAGCTCCTGGTATTTCTTCTCCAGAAGCTCAAATTCATCGATCTCCTCTTCGGGTGCCTGTTCTTCTTCCAGTTCCACTTCCACTTTGTATTCTTTCAGGATCTGATCTACTTCTTCGAGTTTCAGGATCTGCCCCGGCCTCAGTGCGATGCCTCTTTTCACGAACATGTCCTGTATGATCTTGTTCTGAGGGACACCTATTTTTTCAGCGATTATGTCGAGTTTTAACTCGTCCGGTTTTAATGTGATTTTTCTCCTCTTTTTCTTTTCAACGACTTCCTTTTCTATCTCTTCGTCACTTTCTCTCTTTGATTTTGAAGGCTGCTTTGATTTCTTTCCTCTGTCTTCTTCAAGCAGATCTATGATGATGTTCGCGATCTCTTCGTCCACGAAACTCATGTGGCTTTTCACACTGACGCCGAGTTCTTCCAGTTCCTGAAGGAGTTCCTTTGGAGACATGTTGAGTTTTTTTGCCAGCTCGTAGACTCTCAATCTGGCCACTTCTATCACCTCGCCTCGTCTATTTTACCACCTTTTCTATAGCCTCAATCAGACTGTCCTCCTCCAGACCTACCACAGAAACACCGGGTTTGTCCAGAAGCCTCCCTAACTCTTCCTTGGTGAACATGACAATGTACGGAACGTTCTTGTTTTCACACCGTATTATAGTGTCCCTCTTTGTCCTCTCGCTGGCATCTTTCGCTATGATGATGAGTTTCTTCTTTCTCGGGGCCCTTATATACGCCCTGATACGTTCTTTTCCGAATACGATCTTTCTTGCCTTAACAGCGAATCCAATGTAACTGTAAACTTTCCTTTTTATCTGATCGTCCATACCATCACCTCATTCGGGATATCAGGTACAGAATGAGAGATATCACCACGCTGATGATCAAGCTCGTCATCAAAGGAAAGTAAAAAACGAAGTTTTTTCGCCTTATCACTATATCTCCGGGAAGTTTCCCAAGAAACGGGATCTTTTCGAACAGTACAAGCAGAACCCCGAAAGCCACGAGGATGAGTCCCATGAGGATCAGAAACTTTCCAATCCCCTGGAACATCTTCATTCCCCCTTCCTGAAACGATCGAACGGGACCTTTATCATCTCTCCCTCCTGATCCGAGAAAAGGGTCACTGTTTTCAGAAACACGTTCACGTTGACCACCCTGTAACGTTTCCCTTCGTACGTTATGGTGCTTCCCTCGTCGGGAATTCCCTTCAGCTCTTTTTCGTAGAAGTCGTACTCATAAGTGAGGCAACAGAGAAGTCTTCGACAGGGCCCGGATATCTTGGCCGGATTGATCATCATCTGCTGTTTTTTGGCGTGTTTCAGCGTGACACTGGAAAACTCCCTGAGGAAAGTGGAACAACACGTTGGAAGCCCGCACAACCCAAGTCCTCCGAAGAACTTCATCTCGTCTCTTACACCAACCTGGCGCAGTTCTATCCTGGTTTTGAATATCTTCGCAAGGTCCCTCACGAGTTCTCTGAAGTCGACCCTTCCTTCCGCACTGAAGAAGAATATGAGTCTTGATCTGTCGAAGGTGTACCTCGCATGGAGGAGCTTCATCGGAAGACCGTGTTCCTTTATCTTCTGTTTACAGATCTGAAAGGCCTTCCATGCGTCTTCCACGTTCTTTTTGTACTGCTCCATATCTTCCTCCGTTAGCTTTCTGATCACAGCTTTCAACTCGTAGCCGACCTCGTCTATGCTCACTTCACGAACGGGAATGAGAACCCTCCCGACCTCAAGACCGAAGTCTCCCATCACAAGGACCAGATCTCCTTTTGAGTAATCCTCACCGTTGGGAACGGAGTAGTATATTATCTTACCCTTTGGAATTATCTCCACACCCACCGCTTTTGCTTTCAGCTCCAAGCGTGAACACCTCTCTTTCTTTTTCTGTGAATGATCAGAACGTTCATCAAAGTGATCCTGGTGTTCAGGTTCGCCGTCTTCACTCTGAGAATGGAATCAAGGAAAGACACGTTCCTCTGGGCATCCGCTCCTTCCCATCCATTTTCGTGAAGCACGATTCTCACCATTTTCTGAATCAAAAGGAACGCATCCCTTCCTGTGATGGTGTTCACCACCTGATCGAAAAGATCAAAGAATCCCTTTGGTTCTGCTTTGGAAAGTCTCTCCAGAAGCTCTCTACAGGCAAGATAACCCTCCAGATCCTTTGCCATCACCTTCTTCAAAAGCTGGTTGGATCCCAGAGATTTCACGTTTTCCAGAAGAGAAAGGATCTTTTCCCGACCAGATCTGTAAGATTCCAGAGCCATTGAGAAATCCCTTTCAAGAAGCGGAAGTTCCTCCCACAGGTTTCCGAGTTTCTCCTTCACCGCTTCCCAGAATTCTCTGGGAACCCTCACACTCACCCTGAAGACCCTACTCCTTATCGTGGGAAGCAGATAATGCCAGTGTCTGGTGTTCAAAACGATCACAGCGTACTCGGGAGGTTCCTCAAGGGTCTTCAAGAAAGCGTTTGCCGCCTGCTGAGTCATCCTCTCACAATCGTGGACAATCACGTACTTTCTGCTGTAAAGTTCCGGACTGTAATTCAAAAAGTCCTTTATCGATCGAATCTCGTCTATTCCGATGTTTTCACCCTTTGGATCGATTTCCAGCACGTCCGATGCCTTCGGTGGAAACTTCTCCACGTACTCGGGCAGTGCCAGGGAGATTTCCCTCTGATAAGAGAGATCCTCACCATCTATGAGGAGAGAGACTCCTTTTGATCTTTCCACGATTCTCTTCAAAAGTTCCAGTTGGTCTTTTGCATATTTCACGATCAATTCATCCATTTTCCCACCTCGCCATTCAATTATATAATGATAAAATCGAAACTGAGGTGAAAGAATGATCCTGAAATTCCTGAACGAAACTCTACCATGGGTCAAAAAACCGAGCAGGTACATAGGTAAAGAAATAAACAGCGTTGTAAAAGATCCGAAAGAAGTTTCACTTCGGATCGCCCTGGTTTTCCCCGACACTTACGAAATAGGTACATCTAACTACGGCCTCGAAATACTCTACCACATCCTGAACAGCCAGCCCGATATCTGGGCAGAAAGAAGTTATCTTCCATGGGTTGATATGATAGAGAAGATGAAGGAAAGGGATATCCCACTCTACACGATGGAGTCCTACACACCGCTCTATCAGATGGACGCAGTTGGAATCTCTCTGGAGTACGAACTTTCCTACACCAACGTCGTCGAAGTTTTGAAACTCTCGAAGATCCCACTGTTCTTCTGGGAAAGAAAGAAGGATCCCATCGTCCTTGGGGGAGGACCCTGTTCTTCCAATCCAGAGCCCGTTTACGGGTTTTTCGATGCGATCCTCGTGGGTGACGGAGAAGAAGCCATCCTGGAGATCGCAAAAGTGTTGAAAGAAACAAAGGGGGAAAACAGGGAAACCATCTGGAGAGAACTCTCAAAGATCGAAGGAGTGTACGTTCCCGCCTTTTATGAACAGCGAGGAAAAAAGGTCGTTCCCGTATCAGGTGAGTTTCCAGCATCGATAAAAAGAAGGATCGTGAAGGATCTGAACGCCCAGCCGGTTCCTGTAAAAAAGATTCTTCCAAACACAGAATCCGTCCACGATAGGGCGGTAGTTGAAGTTGCGCGCGGGTGCACAAGGGGATGCAGGTTCTGTCATGCGAGTATTTACTACCGACCAGTGAGGGAAAGATCGCTCGAAAACATCATCGAAAACGCTGAAAAAATGCTGAAAAACACCGGATACGAAGAGATCTCGCTTCTTTCGCTCTCAACGATGGATCACACACAGATCGAAAAAGTTGTGGAAGAACTGCTGAGGAGATTTTCCGAAAGAAAGATCGCCATTTCCATTCCATCAACGAGAATGGACAGGTTCGGTGTGGAGATCGCTTCCAGGATAGCGTCGGTCAGGAAAACAGGGCTCACGTTCGCTCCGGAAGCCGCCACACAGCGCCTGAGAAACATCATAAACAAGAACATAGAAGAACAGGACATCTTCTCGACACTGGAAGCGGCAAGGAAATCGGGATGGAGGCGGGTAAAACTCTACTTCATGGTTGGTCTTCCCGGTGAAACGGAAGAAGACCTGAAGGAACTGGTCGACCTTCTGGGAAGGGTCAAAGCCATCGGATTCAGGGAGGTTTCAGCGTCCGTGGCCGTTTTCGTTCCAAAACCGCACACACCGTTTCAGTTTGCCCGACAGATCACTCCAGAGGAAGCAAACGAAAAATTCAAAATCCTCACCAGAGCAAAAAGAGTTGCAAAGGTCTCGTACCACAATCCAGAGATGAGCCTTCTGGAGGGGATCTTCTCGAGGGGTGATAGAAAACTTCTGGATCTCATAGTGAAGGCAAAGGAACTTGGAGCGCTTTTTGACGAGTGGAGCGAGATGTTTGACTTCAACGTATGGAAAAAGGCCTTCGACCTGACAGGAATAGATCCAGAGGAGCACCTGAGAGAAAGAAAAACGGAAGAGGAATTTCCTTGGGATCACATAGACATGGGTGTCACGAAGGAGTTTTTGGTGAGAGAATACCAGAGGGCACTCGAGGGGAAAACCACAGAGGATTGCAGATGGAAGGGTTGCTATCTCTGTGGTGTCTGTCCCAGATTCAAGGTGCAGAATATTCTCTCCGGAGGTGAAAAGGGATGATCCTGTTTGGAACGGGTGGAATTCGAGGTGTGATGAGAAAGGGAGAGTTCGATGAGGACACGGTGAAGAGGGCTTCACTGAGCGTCGCCTTCTGGATGAAACAGAGAAAACTGAAAAGCGTTGTGATCGCCTACGACACGAGAAAAAACTCCAGAGAGTTCGCAGAGCTTGCCGGAAGGGTCTTCGCAGGTGAAGGAATAGAAGCCTACGTGTTTCCAGAACCAACGCCAACACCGGTTCTCTCTTTCGCAGTGAGGCACATGAAGGCCGGTGCCGGTGTTGTCATAACAGCGAGTCACAATCCTCCAGAATACAACGGATACAAGGTTTACACCTGGGATGGCGTTCAGGCAATACCAGAGTACACGGACGAGATCACCGAAATATACAAAAAGGTCGATATCTCCGGAGTGAGGGAGGGAGGTTTCAAACACGTACCTTCCGAGGTGAAGGAGAGTTACATAGAGAAAGTGGTTGAGATAGTCTCGAACCTTCCAAGAAGAACGGACCTTGACGTTGCCTACTCTCCACTCCATGGAACGGGAGCAAACTATGTTCCGGAGGTTTTGAGAAGACTCGGTTTCAAAGTGAGACCTGTGGAAGAACAGATGAAACCCGATCCAAACTTCTCCACAGTCCCAACTCCAAATCCCGAAGAAGATGAAGCGCTCGTTTTGCTGAACAAAAAGGAAGCGACCCTTGGACTTGCAACCGACCCGGACTGCGACAGGGTGGGAGTGGTGTACAGAGGAAGAAGGCTCACAGGAAACCAGGTTGGAGTGCTCCTTACGGACTTTCTCCTCGAACACGTGAAGGTAGAAAACCCTCTCGTGATAAAAACGATCGTCACCACGGACATGGTGAGGCCCATCTGTGAGGAAAGGGGTGCCTATCTCGAAGAAACACCAACAGGTTTCAAATTCATCGGTCATTTGATAGAAGAACACACAAAGAAAGGTGACAGAAACTTCGTCTTTGGTTTCGAGGAAAGCTGTGGATACCTCGCAGGAGACCACGCAAGGGACAAAGATGGTGTTGTGGGAAGTGTCCTCTCTGCGATAGCCTTCAGCAACTACGACCCGTACGAAAAACTCGAAGAACTCTACAGAAAGTACGGTTACTACATGGAAAAACTCATCAACTTCAAGTTCGAAGACGTCAGCAAAGCGATAGAAATATACAACTCCCTGAAAGAGTACGATGGAATAATCGATTACTCCAGAGGTTACAAAGGAATAATTCCAAACGAAACCATAGCCTTCGTGTTCGAAAAATCCAGAATCTTCGTCAGACCATCTGGAACAGAACCGAAGCTCAAGGTGTACATCCACGTGAGAGGGGACACAAGGGAAGAGTCAGAGAATCTGATGAAGGAAAGTGAAAGAAAGATCAGGGAGATCCTGAAACTGTGAACTGGTATCCTGGTCACATAGAAAAGACAAAGCGTCAGATCAGAGATCTTCTGAAACTGGTCAACACGGTTCTGGAGGTCCGGGACGCCCGGGCCCCTTTTGCCACATCGGCGTACGGAATGGATTTTTCATCGAAAAACACGATCATCGTTCTGAACAAAGTGGACATAGCGGACGAAAAGACAACGAAGGAGTGGGTGGAATACTTCAGAGAACAGGGAAAAAGGGTGATCACCACCTTCAAAGATGAACCGAGGAAGACGTTTTTGAAGAAACTGTCCTTCGACAGACTTGCCCGTGTGCTGGTTGTGGGTGTTCCAAATACGGGCAAATCAACGATCATAAACAAACTGAAAGGAAAAAGAGCAAGTTCGGTAGGGGCTCAACCCGGTATAACAAGGGGCATACAGTGGTTTTCTCTGGAAAACGGCGTAAAGATCCTCGACACGCCGGGCATCCTCTACAAAAACATCTTCAGCAAAGACCTCGCCGCAAAGCTTCTTCTGGTTGGTAGCCTTCCCGTGGAGAAAATTGACGATCACGAGGTTTTCGAGAAAGCGTTCGAGATCTTCAAACGCCATCAGGAAATCGAAGAAGATTTCACCACGTTCTTCGAAAACTTTGCAAAAAGAAGGGGACTCCTCAAAAAAGGCGGAGTCCCGGATCTGGATCGTGCCATCAGAGTGTTTTTCACAGAACTGTCTCAGGGAAAACTGGGACGTGTTTCTTTCGAGCGCCCCGACGAGATCAATCCTGAAGAACAAGGGCAAACTCGAACGGTTTGAGAATCACCCTTTCTTTCTCTTCCCACTCTCTTCCGTCCCAGACCCTGCCACCGGAAAGTTCTTTCGTCTCTTTTCCAACGTTTGCAGCAATGACAAGTTTTTTCCCGTCTTTTTCGTAAGAGTACAGAACCAGATCCTCATTCGAGAGGTTTTTGAAGGTTCCTTCGAGGATGAAACCGAGGAACTCCTCTCTTATCTTCAACAACCTTCGTATGAAGGAAAGAACTCCCCTGTCAGGCCTGTCCCAGTGGAGAGCGTAGTGGTCGAAGAAAGCGAGTTTGCCAAAAAATTCATCCGTTGGTGGTAACACTTTTCTCAGATTCGGATCCGTGTCCAGACCCAAGTTCATTGGTTGTTTCTCGCCTATCTCCTGTCCCGTGTTCACGTACGGGATCGCATTCGGCAGAAAGTAGGTCACAAAAGGTGCCAGTTTTTTCATTCTGGAAGCGTGCTTTCTTGTGGCTATACGGGGTGTGTCCGGTGTTTCAACGGATGCCAGAAATGGAAGAACGAGTTTTTCTGCAATTTCTGGTAGTTTTCCTATTTCTTCTGTTCTTCCCGCGAAATACCAGCTGCTCCCAAGTATCACGTCGTAGCCTGCCTCTTTTGCCGCCCTGTCCCTGTTCATGTCGAGTTCTTCGGCTATAATCACAAAGGCCGGATCGTACTCTTTCACGTTCCTTATTATGAGATCGAGGAGTTCCTTTGGAAGGGCGTGCCCCATGTCGAGCCTTGCCCCATCGATTCCGTACTTCTTCTGATAGTGTGGTATCACGTTTGCAAGGTATTCCCAGAGTTCCCTGTTGGGCACTCTTCCCGGGAACTTGCTCGCCTTTATCACGTCGTAGAGAACGTAGGGAGGTTGATCTGGTTCGAGGAACCTTTTCGATGCCTCCGGATGGTCAAGGTACAGTCTCAAGAACGTGACATCGTCCCAAGTAGGCTGAGGATCGTTTATCAGATCGGAAAAACCAGGAGGTGTGATGACTCCAAATTCTTTCACGATAAGCTCCAGGATATTGCCCTCTTCTTTCTTTATCCTTTCCCACTTTTCTGAATCGATCCGATCCGGGGAGAGAGTGAACTTCTTGAGGTGTCTTTTCACGCTTTCTTTTCCGTAAATGATCTCCAGTTCATCCTCATCGGGCACTTTGAAGGGAATCTCCTCTGCCCTCGGTGGAGTGTAGTCTGCAAGTTCTTCAACCTTTATCCAGTAGAACCAGTCCGGGTGTTCTTTTATGAGATCCGAGTCCCTCGAGGCCGTTCTCGGTATGAAATCGAGTATCACCCTGATCCCGAGGATGTGACACGCTTCAACGAAGGCTTTGAACTCTTCTTCCACGTTGAAGGACTCAAGAAGTGGATCGTGGTATCTTTCATCGAGCATCATGGGATTCTTCACAGAGTACGGAGACGGTGCCCCACCCTTTTTGAAAAGATCGCTCATCTTGCTCACAGGAAGAAGGTAGATGGCATCCACCCCGAGCGATTTGATGAACGGAAGAAGAAGGATCATCTTGAAGAACGTTCCCGCCTCACGAAAGCCGAGGGCATCGTCCTCCTCGAAGTAGCCAGAACCCTTGTGATTGTACGAAGTTGTTGTTCTCGGAAGAGAACCGTAGACGACAGAGCGTTTTATCCAGTCAGGAGAACTTTCACCCTTCAGGAACGAAAGAGGCTGTGAATAATCGAGATCCCTTGAGTGCTTTAAGACCCAGTCCGTAACGGCCGCAGCGAATTCGTACGGATCGACGAAGTACTTTCCAGACTTCTCCTCGAAGTTCTTGAAAAACCTTGGTATCCAGAGCTTTGGAACTGCGTACAACTTTTTTCCGGTGATTTTCTCTCTGCAGAAACGGTTTATCTCTTTGAGGATCAACGCCATCCCTCCTGATTTAATTGATGTCATCATCTATTTTAACAAAACGAAACAAAGAACGCAAGATGAAAATTGACAGGAATCATTGTGTAATAGTACAATATTACAGTGAGGTGATAGCGTTGTGGTTCAGGATCGATTTCCACTCTTCAAAACCGATCTACGAGCAGATAAAAGAGAAGATCAAACTGCTCATTCTGTCCGGAAAGTTGAAGGAAGGTGATTTCGTGCCCTCCATACGATCGCTCGCAGAGGACCTTGGGGTGAACCTGAACACCGTTGCCCGTGCGTACAGAGAACTCGTCCAGGAAGGCGTTCTGGAGGTGAAAAGAGGAGAAGGCTACATCGTATCGAGGGTGAACAGAGGAAAGTTCCAAGCGCAACTTGAGGAGAAACTCAAAAAGATGCTGGAAGACTGCAAAAAAGCGAAAATTCCTTTAGAGAGGGTGTTGAAACTGGCAGAAGAGGTTTACAGGGGTGATGAGTGATGTTGAAGGTGGAGAACCTGAAAAAGTTCTATGGAGAAAAACCGGCGGTGGACGGTATCAGTTTCGAGGTAGAAAAAGGAGAAGTTTTCGCCATTCTTGGTCCCAACGGTGCAGGAAAGACCACCACTTTGAAATGCATAGTCGGCCTCAGGAAGATATCCTCTGGAAAGATCGAACTGGAAGGTACGTTCACATATCTTCCAGAAGAAAAGAAACTCTACCCTTATCTTAAAGTTAGAGAGATCGTATCTCTCTTCAAAAGAATCGGAAAGAACTTCCATGAGGAAAGATCCCTCAAGATGCTCGAAAGATACGGTATAGACCCCAACGAAAAGATCGTAAACCTTTCACACGGTATGAGAACGATCCTTTACCTTTCGCTTGTCCTTGCAGAGGACGTGGACCTCTACATACTCGATGAACCTACATGGGGACTCGATCCCATCGTGAGAAGTGAGATCCTCGAGCACATAAGATCCCTCACTTACAGAAAACTTGCCAGAAAGCACATCCCATTTATGGGATCGTGATGAATGGCAAGAAGTGTTAATATAGCACCAGAGGTGCAGAACATGGCAAAACATATGAAAACATACAAATTCCCTGCACCACCTGAGTACCACACAAAATGCAAAGAACTATCAAAACTTGCTGGACGAGTATACAGCAAGACAGTTTCTCTTGTCAGAAAAATCCACAAGAAAAAAGGCTTCTGGCTTTCTATGAACACGGTACAAAAGTACATCCTTCGATGGGCACAAAACATTCCCCTTCACTCTCAGACCAAACAAGCCCTGGTGCAAAGATACTTTGAAGCCCTCAAATCCTACTTCAAGGCAAGTAAAACAAACCAAGGCCTCAAACCACCCTTTAGAACACCAAAGTACACAAACGTTGTCTGGAAAAACCAGGCAGTAAAACTTCTTGAAGATGGAACCCTAAGACTTGCGATGGGAAATGGAAACGATCCTCTCTACATACCAACAACCCTCCCAAAGGAAGTGGACATAAGACGTGTCGAACTTGTCTACGACAAAAGACAAGACAAATACTTCTTCCATGTGACAGTTTCATTCGAAAGCCAGACGAACATTTCTGGTAGTAAAGTAGTCGGCGTCGACCTTGGCGTTGTGCACCCAATCGTTGCCTCAACAGAGGACAAGGCAGTTATCTACAACGGCGGAGTGCTCAACTCAAAGCTTCGCTACCGAAACAAAAAGCTCGCTGAGCTCCAAAAGAAGCTGGCAAAGAAGAAACCTGGCTCAAGACGCTACAGGAAACTTGTTCGGGCAAAAAGAAGGCTTCTTGCAAAGCTCTATAACCAGATCAAAGACATTCTCCACAAGTACACAACACACTTTGTCGGGTGGTGCCTGACAGAAGGAGTAGGCACCATCGCAATCGGAGACCTTCGAGGTATACGAGACAGGGTCGACTACAACTCTACTGCCAACCAGAAGATCCATCAGTGGCTGTTCAGAAAAATTTCTGATCTCATCAAGACCAAAGCAGAAGCACTCGGTATTGAAGTGGTCTTCGTTGACGAGTCCTACACATCACAGACGTGTCCTGTCTGTGGTGCAAAACACAAAACATCGACGAGGAACTTCAGGTGCTTGGGTTGTGGTTTTGAATGGCACAGGGATGCGGTAGGGGCATTGAACATCAGGAAAAAGTATACAGGCGAGAGCCTGGTAGTAGGGGCTTTGGCGTCCCCCGTGGGTGTGAGGTACAACTCACACCTTCGTTGCCCGGTGATCATGTGGTCACCGTGGAAGCCCACCTTCGAGTGGGCAAAAACCTCCTGACCCTAAAGGGAATCCTATCCCCTTTAGGGGATTGGGAGGACGTCAAGACGGAAAATCCGTACTTTACACCAGCCATGTGCTCGCGGAGGTGGAAAAGATAGCAGATAGGGTCGTCATCATGAAAGAAGGAAAGGTGGTTCTTTCAGGGAATCTGGACGATATAAAGTCTTCCTATAAACTCGTCGTTTCAAAGGATGAACTGCGTGGCTATCTTCTGAAAACACTCAGAAGTGGAGAAAGGATCTATCTGATGAAAAAAGAAGAGATACCAGAGAACGTTCAGGTGGAAGATGCTTCGTTCGAGGACATCTTTGAGGCGATCGTCAGGGGTGAGAGAGATGTTCAATAAAGAGTTCAGGGATATGAGGGTGCGCTTTCTTGTGATGTTCTTCATCCTTCTTGGAACGTTCGTTCTACTTGTGGTGGTGAAGGACTACACGCAAAATCTCTCTGAGATCATCAGAAGTGCACCGAAGAACATTCTGGAAAAGTTCGGTGTCACAGATGAGTTCATGAAGAAACTCTCCAGATGGGACTTTTACATCATCACACAGTGGTACGGAAAAAATCTTGGTCAGTTCGTTCCAATACTCGCAATCATAATGGCTTTTCCGGTTTTTGCAAGAGAGATAGAGAACGAAACGATGGAACTTTTACTTGTGAGAGTCAAAAGAAGAAGGCTCTTCATGGTGAAGTTTTTCATTCCCCTTGTTTTCACCCTTCTGGCCCTTGTGGTGCTCGCCGTTCTTCCACTGCCCGTCAGCTGGATCATCGGTGAGTCACTGGATGCGAGTTCTGTGTTTCGCTATCTTCTGGTGGAAACGATAGGGATCTTTCTGTGGTTTTCCATCACCATCTTCTTTTCCTTGCTGTTTTCCGATCAGGTCAAGCCCCTCATCGTTTCGATCGCTCTTCTTGCAGGAACAACGGCACTTGGAAGTTTTATCAAACTCCTTTCCATTTTGAACACCTACCTTTACATACTGAAGGGAGATCTTGTCTTGTGGCCGTCTCTGGCTTACACCCTGGCTGGTGTGGTGTTTACTTATCTTTCCTATAAAGTTCTTGAAACAAAAGACTTCTGAGGAGGTGTGGAGTGTGATCGTCACCACCGTTGAGCAGATACCGGGATACAGGGTGAAAGAGATCCTTGGGGTGGTTTCAGGAAATGTGGTGATGTCGAAACATCTGGGAAGGGACATAGCCGCCGCATTGAAAACCCTTGCTGGAGGGGAAATCAAAGGCTATACGGAGATGCTTACGGAGGCAAGAAACATCGCTTTCGAAAGGATGGTGAAAGAGGCAGAAAAACTCGGTGCAGACGCAGTGATAGGATTCAGGTACTCTTCTTCCATGATCATGAGCGGTGCGGCAGAGATCCTCGCGTACGGAACAGCGGTGAAACTGGAAAAAATTTGAAGGGGCGAGATCGCCCCTTTCACACCTCTTCCTCTTCTTCAAGTTCTTCCAGGTCGACCTCTTCAATCGTCCCCTCAACGGTTTCTTCTACCTTCGATTCTTCCTCCGTCGTAAGAGGAGCTCCCTCTCTTCCTTCAAGGTACGCATCCGCTATAACGGAAGTGATGAGTTTTATAGATCTGATCGCATCGTCGTTTCCGGGTATCACGTAATCGATCGGATCAGGATCGCAGTTCGTATCAACTATGGCCACGATGGGAATACCCAGTTTGTTCGCCTCGGCAACGGCTATCTTTTCTTTTCTCGGATCCACTATGTAGACGATGTCAGGGAGTTTCCTCATCTCCTTGAGCCCACCAAGGTTCTTTCTGAGTTTTTCCAGCACTCTTCTTATTCTGCTCTGCTCTTTCTTTGGTAGTTCATCGAGTTTTCCGCTCTGTTCCATTTCCTCGAGTTCGATGAGTTTGTCTATTCTTGATCTGATCGTCTTGAAATTCGTGAGGAGTCCACCGAGCCATCTGTTGTTCACGTAGAAAGCACCACATCTTTCCGCTTCAGCCTTTATAACACCCTGGGCCTGTTTCTTCGTTCCTACAAAGAGGATCGTCGCACCTTCACTGGCCTTTTCCCTCACAAAATAGTAGGCTTCTTCTAGAAGTTGCTGGGTCTTTTGAAGGTCGATGATGTAGATGCCCTTTCTTTCCGTGTAGATGTAGGGGGCCATCTTCGGGTTCCATCTTCTCGTTCTGTGTCCAAAGTGCACTCCCGCTTCCAGAAGCTGTTTCATGGTGACAACCGCCACAGACAACACCTCCATCCTTTTGGTTTTAAACCTCCGCTCCCTTCACACCCACGCCGGCCTTTTTACAGGCACCGAGGGTGGGATCCAGGAGCGTGTGTGATAGGCACCTTGAGAATTTTATCATTGGAGTGGGGAAATTTCAATCTTCCAGACGATTTCCTCTGAATCTCATGCCCGATCGTAATCTTCGCAAACTAATCCCTCTTCACCCTCGGGTCCACGATGAATTTCACAACGTAGAAACAGGCAAGCGTTCCGATCAGTCCTGTGGCGACCATGAGAAACCCGTATCCAAAGGCATCCGCTATCTTCCCACCGATGAGTGGTGCTATGAAGGAAAACGGTGCGATGGAAAAGTACAGAGATCCCATGTACAGTTCCTTTCTTTTTCCAGAAACAAAATCCAGTGTGATCGCCATGTTACCCACGTTGTTGGTCGTGTTGACAAGTCCCATCAGAGCGAAGACGAAATAAGCATGAAACGGATCCGTTGAGAAGAAGGCGATCAAAACGGCAAGGGAGTAGAAGATCTTGCTGAAAAGAAGATTCAACTTGTGTCCTTTCTTATCGCCCAGCGGTCCGAACACAAACGATGAAACACCCTGAGATGTAAGAACTATCGCTGTGAACGCCGCAGCGGCATCGTCTGGAAGAGAGAACTTTTCCAGAAGATAGACCGTGATGAAACCACTGGAGGCGAACATGAAACTGGTGATGATTCTCTCTATCAAAAAGTTTCTGAAGTTTCCGTCCAGAAACACGTGTTTCATGTTTTTTATGTAGTTCCATATGGGTTCATCATCCGGAGTGACCTGATCGGGCACCTCCCTGGTGAGTGCAAGAAAGACAAAAGACACCATGAAAAAGACAAACGCGGTGAGAAAAACATAACCGAAGTTCTCAGGAAACGGGTATTCTGAAAGAAGTCTTTTTGCGATGATCGATCCTCCCACACCGAGGATCGCTCCCAGGCCGTTTCCCATGGCAAAGAAAGTGCCTCTTCTTTTCGGGTCGATCACCTTCTCTATCATGCTCATCCACGGTGGCCCCAGAAACCCCATGGAGAACGTGGCGATTCCCATCATCAGAATGGAAAGGTACAGAGCCAGTTTGGGAGAAGGCACGGCAAGATAGAAACTGATCAGGACCATGAAGAGATAAGGAAGCCTCTCTCCGAGTGTCACTTCCAGGACCAGTTTCAGTTTCCTGGGGGACCTTTCGGCGTATTTTGCGCCCCATATTGCCGGAATACCCCAGCCGAGGTTCGCAATGGCCGGGATGAGACCGAGTTCCACGTTCGACGCCCCAAGATTTTTCGCAAAAACGGGAAAGAGCGTGAAAATGGAACCGAGTGTCATTCCAAGGCTGAAAAAGGCATAATCCATGGAGTTGACGAAAAAGTTCCAGCGGTAGTCTTTCTCGGTCAGCTGTCTCATAGTTCACTCTCCTGATCTAAAAATATGCAGCATAAGATATTCTATCCTAACCTTTTGTTTCAGGAGAAGATGAACTCTTTTAACTTTTCGTAAAGACGGCTCCAGTCTCTTTCACGCTCAACGTACTCTCGGTTTTTCAGCCCAAGATGTGAATAATCTTTTTTGAGAAGATCCTCCAGAACTTCTTCGAGGTTTCTTTCGTTGAAGAAAATCGCACCGTTTGTTTCTTTGAACAAAATTCCCTCAACGTCGATGCACAGAACGGGTTTTCCAGACGCCATGTAGTCAAGCACCTTGTAGGAACTCACCGCGGGATGGGCCATCTTGGTGGGAGAAAGGGTGAAGAGAAGAAAATCCACTTTCTGAAAGAGAGATGGAACACACTTTTTGGGAACAGGATCGAAGAAAAAGACGTTCCTGAGATTTCTGAAGGTCTTCTTCAACTCCTCAAGATAGTCTGGCTGGGAAGGCCCCACAAAGATGAAGACAAATTTCTCTCTTGTATCTTCTTTCACACCTGAGAGCATCTCAAGGAACTCTTTCACTCCGTTGTGCGGAACGATCGATCCTGCATAGAGAACCTTCATTTTGTTCTGCGGCACTCTGGAGAGAATTTCTTCTACCCTGGGACAGTGTTCATAATTTTCGAATCGGCTCAGATCCACGCCGTTTGGCACAAAGACGAACCTTTCAGGATGAACCCTCAGTCTCTCAAAGTGCCTTGAAAGATCCGGAACAAGAGAGATAATCCCATCGGCCTTCGGATAGTATTTTTTGCACATGAAGTCAAAGAGTTTTGAGACAGGGTGAGAGTACGAGATTGAGCCGAGTTCCACAAGGTCGTCTGGCCAGACGTCTCTGATCTCAAGAAAGAGTTTTCCTTTCTTTTTTTTCACGTAGTACCAGCCAAGACTCCAGGAGAAGGGATGTGGTGAAGAGGCGATGATCACGTCGTATTCTCTTTGAACGACCAATTTTTTCCCGTTTTTGTAGTAATCATAAGAGGAGAGAAGCCTGGAGAGTGAGTTTCCAGAGTACTCTCTTGTTTTCACAACTATGAAGTTCACTCCCTCTTTTGAAAAACGCCATCCGAACGTTTCACTCCACCTTTTTCCTGAAAGGTGCGAAAAGTCCCCAACGTAGACGTCCACGCTGTGGCCGTCCTTCACAAACCTTTTTGCGAGTTCAAAATGCCTCGTCTCCGAACTTCCCATCTCCGGAATGCTGGCATAGTGGTTGAGTATGGCGATGTTCAAGGTTATTCCTCCTTCTTTTACAGTCCTCCCTCGTTATTATAGAATGAGATTGAAAAGAAGGAGGTGGAGATGGTGAAAATTCTAATAGGTTCATGCGGTGGTCTTACAGGTCTTTATTTAGCGAAAGTTCTGCGAAAAATGGATATTGGAGAGAGGTTCGAGATATATGGTTTCGATATAACAACGAAGGTTCCTACAAAATTCTTTCTGGATAAATTGTTTGTAATAAGCAGATCCAGTGAAGAGAAGGAGTTTATCGATCAACTCATTGAAATCCTGAACAAAGAAAGGATAGATATCTATATCCCGGTGCACTCTGAAGAATGCAGAGTTGTTTCAAAATACCAGACTGAAATACTCAAACGAAGTCGTTCGAAATTCATGATATCACCTTATGAAACATTCAAAATGCTGGATAATAAAGCAAATGCTTATAAAATTCTGAAGGGGATAGGACTTAAAACGCCAAAAATATACACCTCTTACCACGACGTAGATGAATTTCCCGTGGTTGTCAAACCAGCAGTGGGAAGCGGCAGCAGAGGATTTTTCATTTGTAGAAACAGGGAGGAATTAGAACTTGCAACAACGATTTATAGAGACGCTCTAATAATGGAATATATCGATGGAAAAGAATACACAGTCGATGCTTTCTTCAACAAAAAAGGTGAGCTGGTCACATACAATCAGAGAATCAGAATCAAAACGTTGGGAGGCGCTGCTGTTATCTCAGAAAACGACTTTTCGATTGATGTTCGTGATCAAATTGAAAAAATTGCGGCGAAGTGTAAAATATTTGGGCCTGCAAATTTTCAGTTTTTTCTGACTCCAGAAAATGAAGTAATATTTACAGATATAAATCTGAGATTCGCTTCCGGAGGGCTTCCTTTGAGCGTAGAATCAGGTTCCAACATTGTAAAATTGTTAATACTGGAACTTCTGGGAAAACCTTACAATCCATCTGAGTTTCAGAGTGATAGGAAAAAGCGAATTATGTACAGATATTTTGAGGAGATGTTCGAGGTGACCGAGGGGTGATAATTTTTGACCTCGATGGAACGTTGTTAGATGTTTGGGAAAGATATTTCTTTGTGTTCAATTCATGGTGGAAAATTGAAAACCTCGATCTTGAAACGTTCAAAACACTGAAGAGAAGGTTCGAACAGGATTCGATGATAGTCAACCTTTTCCGCAATGTCTCCGAACAGGAATACGAGTCATACAGAGAATACAAAAGAGAAAAACTGGAAGATCCATCTGTTTTAGAACTTGATAGAGACATTGTTGATTGGAGTTTATTAGACAGGTTGAAGGAAAAATACATCATACTGACATTGAGGCGAAATCACAAAGCCCTCCTTGAAGATCTGAAAAAGAGAAACGAAAGTATAGTAGACAATGTTGTGGCTTTGAAACCAAACGGAGATCTGTTGATTAAGTACAACTGGGTAAAAAACAATGTACCATCAGACGAAGAGATTACAGTTGTTGGAGATTCAGAAACAGATCTTCTCATAGGGAAACAGAAACAAGTACATGTTTTTCTTGTAAAAACCGGCCTGAGGGATCCAGATATGCTGATAAAAAAATTCTCTGAGCAATTATTCGGGAAAGTGTTCATCGTGAATTCTGTAAACGATTTCTTGTACCTGTACCTTCAAAATCCATATTGAAATCTTCAGAAGAACATTTCGTTACAAACATTTAACATTAAAATCCCCTGAAGGACTTCCGATTAAAAATAATGGAAAACCCGGCGCCGGGTACAGGGAAGTAAAGACTTTCACACGGAGGTGAGTGGTTCATGAGGATCAATCACAACATCAGTGCGTTGAACGCCTGGAGGAACATCAGTCAGACACAGTACAGCATGAGCAAAACCCTTGAAAGACTCTCCTCTGGTTTGAGGATCAACAGAGCCGGTGACGATGCAGCGGGTCTTGCCATCAGCGAAAAGATGAGAGGCCAGATCAAGGGTCTGAACATGGCAATCAAAAACGCCCAGGATGCCATCTCCCTGATCCAGACAGCAGAAGGAGCGCTCACAGAAGTACACTCAATCCTTCAGAGAATGAGAGAACTCGCAGTCCAGGCAGCATCCGACACCAACACCGACGTTGATAGAGAACAGATCCAGAAAGAAATCGATCAGCTCAGAGAAGAGATCGACAGGATAGCAAGAACAACCGAGTTCAACACAAAGAAACTCCTCGATGGAAAACTGGAAAGTTTCAGAAGCCAGGTCGACGCAAAGGTCGTGACGGGTGGAAACATAAACGTTCAGCTGGGAACTGTGTCCTCGGCTGCTGTTGAAGGAACATACGTTATCGAAGTTGGACAATTCTCTGGAACGGTCACATCCGAGCTTGATGTCAAGATCACCCTGTTCAGCGTTGGAGGTTCTACCTCTAAGATCGCTACCATAACAGCAGGTACAGCTGCACTTGGAAATATCACCTTTACATGGGATACAAACGTTCTCAGCATAAGTGATTTTGGAGGAGCCCTGCCATCCAACGAAGTGGTCGACAGTGCCGTTGTGAGGGTGGAAGCTGTTTACACAGCGGCATCTCAGCTCATCTTCCAGATCGGAGCCAACGAAGGTCACAACATGGTTGCCGGTATCGATGACATGAGTGCAGCAGCACTTGGATTGACAACAGCTTCTCTCAAGGTCACCGATCAGGACAGTGCAGAAAGGACAATCATGGTCATAGACGCAGCGATTCACAGGGTGAGCACGGCAAGGGCAGCACTCGGTGCTATCCAGAACAGGCTCGAACACACCATCTCCAACCTCGGTGTTGCCGCAGAAAACCTCACAGCCGCAGAATCCAGAATCAGAGATGCAGACATGGCAAAAGAGATGATGGAGTTCACCAAGCAGCAGATCCTGCTCCAGTCCAGTATGGCGATGCTTGCCCAGGCCAACACACTCCCGCAGAACGTCCTCCAGTTGATGAGATAAAGTCTGGAACTCTGACAAAAAGGGGGGCGCACGCCCCCTTTTGTTTTTGTTCAAGGACAAAACGTCGGATGTGTAGAAATATTCCGTTGAGGTGAGAGTGTGAGAAGATGCCTTCTTTCCGTTGCGATGATAGTGAAAGATGAAGAGCACAACATAAGAAGAGCTCTCGAGAGTGTCAAAGGTGTTGCAGACGAGATCGTGGTGGTCGACACTGGCTCCACAGACAGAACGCCCAAGATCGTAAAAGAGTACACCGACAGACTCTACTTCCACGAGTGGAAAAACGACTTTTCTGAAGCAAGGAACTTCTCTTTGAAATTTCCCACCTGTGAGTGGGTTCTCATACTGGACGCAGACGAAGAGGTCTCTGAAGAGTTCAGAAAGAACATAAGGGACTTTCTGAAAAATCTTCCAGACGATGTGAACACCATCTATCTTCCAACGGTGAGTTATCTGGACTGGGATTTCAAAAAAACAGAAGTGGCCTCCACTCCGAGGATATTCAGAAACGGGACGGTGTACTACAAAAACATCGTTCACAACCAGGCTGTCTACAAGCCGAAAGTGGTTCATGCCCCGTTCAAGGTGTACCACTACGGCTACATCTGGACCAGGAAACTGAAGAAGAAAAAATACGAGCGAACTGCAACGCTCATAAGAAAACATCTCGAAACGGTGAAAGATCCTGTGGAAAAGATATACTATTTGATACAGCTTTATAAGACAGAAAAGGTAGGTGGTAAAAAGCACGAAGAAAACAAAATCGCCTGGCAGATTTTACAGGAAATAAAAAAAATTGGAAAAGTACCGGCAATAGGTTTGGAATTTCTCTATATTTTTGGAATGGAACTGATAACAAGAGGATTTCTCGAAAAAGGTGAAGAATTGATAGATACCGCACTGAAGGCCTTCCCGGAGAATCCCGATCCTTACTTCGCAAAACTTGCCATCTACGAGAGGAAAAAAGACTGGGAGAACCTTTACCGATGGGGAAGCAGATTCTTTGAAGTTCTGAACAGGGCAATGTCACAGGTAGAAAAGTACGAGTTCACCATCATGAGTATAAGAGAGATCGGAACAGCACATCTTCTCACGTGTCATGCGTGTCTGAAACTGAAGAAATGGGAAGAAGCCGCTCTTCATCTTTCAAAAGCGATAGAAAGCAATGTTGATAGATCAAAACTTGCAGTCACACTCCGTCACGTCCTGGAAATAGAAGACAGAGAAGACTTTCAAAAAGCACTTGGCCTCGTGGAAAAAATAGCAGAACACTCCGAAAATCTCTTCTTCGACAACGTGGTAGAAAAGATAGCAGAATTTGAGATCGATGTTTCCGAAAATCTTCTGAAGAAACTTCCCGTCTCAAAGAAGATCTCCAGATTCATCGTGAAAAGACTGATTGAGAAAAAAGATTTCCTCTTCGAATACCTCACAGACGAAGACACAAACTCCTTTGTGGAGAGAACAGGCATCCCCGGTCTTCTTTTCATTTTCGATCTTCTGAAACGGAGAGAAACAGAAGGAAAACTCATCAGAATACTCTCAAAGATCGAAGGCGATGAAAAACTAAGCGGCATCATCCAGGCACTCATAGGAGATCTCTATCTGAAACTTGGAAACTTCTCCGAAGCCATTTCAAGATACAGAAAAGCGCTGGAATTGACACCAGAGATGGCAAACTTCATAAAGCCTGTGATCGAAGACCTGAAAACACGCCTTGATCCGGACACAGAAGGTGTCTACGAAGAACTCTACAGGTACTTCTCAGGCTACAGAGAGTTCCCGTTTGATCTTCTTGGCTTTGTAAAAGAAGACGCAGAAAAACTGTACCTCATCTCCGACCACCCGGTGGCACTCTATGCTTCTGCTGTGGCTACCAGAGACAGGGAAAAATCGAAGAAGTTGCTGATGAAAATAACAGACACCACAAAACTTCCGTTCTACTACTACCGGCTTGCAAAGATCCACGAAGAAGAAGACCCAAAAAGGGCCTTCGAACTTCACATGAAGGCAGTGGAGGAAAACGAAAACCTGGGAGACATTGCACTGGGAAGGTATAAATACGACGCTCTCTATCCGAACCAAGTCCTTCCTTTCATGAGAAAAGAAGACGAAACCATCTGGGCTGGAAACATCACGGAAAAGTTCTCAGGTCTTGGCGTGATCCATCCCGTCAGATCCTGGAAGAAAAAAGAAAACTTCTTTTACTCGTCCCCATTTCCATCAGATGAGGCTTTGAAGATTTACAGAGAAAGAGAAAAGGAGATCTACAAAGATCCTCCATTCAAGATCAAAAAAGAGTACGTCGTTGAAGCACTATCAGAGACCGACCTGACGGATTTGAAAGTCAGAGGAGATCTTCCCGGACTGGAATCTGTTCTGGAAGAACTCGGAATAGAGTTGAAAGAGAACTCGAAAAACCTCCTTGTTGTTTCTGGTGTAGAAGAGACTCTAGACCTTGAAAAACTCGTTGAAGATGCTGAAAGAGTCCTTCTTTTCTTCTTCGTTCCGGATTTGAGTGATAGAAACGATCTTGTATGGTACTATCCTCCTTTCAGGGTGCTCAGGACAACGTCTCAGATGAAAAACATCCTGGAGAAGGCAGGATTTTCCACTTTGAAAGTGAAAGCATTTGAGAAGAATTTGAGGTTCATAGAGTCCGCGAGGAGGTAAAGTATGGAAATTTTTGAAAAAATTCAAAAGGCGATAGAACAAAAAGATTTTTCAAAGGCAAAAGAAATGGCAGAAAAAATCGACGATGAAACAGAAAGATACAACACACTGGGGATGGTGCACTACTACGAAGGCAGAAAAGAAGAGGCTCAGGCCTTCTTTGAAAAAGCCTTGAAGATAAACCCTGTTCACGATGACGTACTGTTCAACTATTCGAAGGTTCTACTTGAAAAAGGAGAGTACTTCGAAGCCTGGAGGTATCTGACGAGAATCAATGAGAAAACGTGGGAAGTGTACGACATGCTCGGTGACACTCAACTGCAATTGAACAACCTCGCAATGGCCCTTCATTACTACAGAAAAGCATCAGAACTTTCTGACATTCCAGAGATGAAAGAAAAGTACGAATCACTCAAAAAGCAATTTAAAAAGGATACAAAAGTTGCTTTTCTCTGCCTTCCTGGTCTTGATCATTTCATCAAAGACATAGCAAATATTCTTTCCGAAATGTACGAAGTGAAACTCGTTGTAACAGCAGATGGAAAGCAGATCGTCGACGCTTACAATTGGGCAGATATCGTCTGGATCGAGTGGGCAAACGAACTGGCAGTGGAGATAACAAACAAACTGCCAAAAGGAAACAAAAAAATTCTCTGCAGGCTCCACAGTTATGAAGCCCTTGCAAACTATCCAGAAAAGATAAACTGGAACAACGTGGACACACTTATACTGGTTGCCGACCACATGAAAGATGTGCTGAAAAACTACCATCAGAGTGTCTACGAAAAAATAAAAGACAAAATCAAAGTGGTTCCAAACGGGGTAGATCTGAACAGGTTCAGATTCAAAGTTCGATCTCCTGGTTTCAACATAGCCGTGGTGGCACACATAAATCACAAGAAAGCTCCTGAGATGTGGCTTCAGGTGATCGGGTTTTTGAAGAACATCGATGAAAGATACATTCTCCACGTGGCAGGGGATTTTCAGGAGCTAAGATATGCAAATTACTTCAAGTATTTCATCAAAGAAGCTGACCTGGAGAAAAACGTCAAGCTGTATGGCTTTGTGCGTAACATAGAAGAATTCCTTGAAGACATGAACTACGTACTTTCCACAAGTGTTCATGAAGGTCATCCGTACAACATAATGGAAGCAATGGCAAGAGGTATAAAACCCTTGATACACAATTATCATGGAGCAAAAAAGCAGTGGCCTGAGGATCTCATCTTTAATTTCATCGATGAAATTCCTGATCTTATAAAGAGAAAGTACGAGAGTGAAAGATACAGACGATACATGGAAGACAACTACTCTCTGGAGTCGCAGATCAAAATTATCACAGGTGCGATAGGATCACCGCCTACAAAGATAAATGTGGAAAAAAAGAGCGTATGGGATAATTTATGGAGAAAATACACTGAATATGACATATTATCTCTTGTTAACAACCCTGAAGGAAAAGCTTTCAGATCGGAGTTTGTGAATTTGTTAAATCACTTTTTTGTACTGAAGGGTTCAAGGATACTGGAAGCTGGGTGTGGTTCTGGCACCATTTCCATAGATCTTTCAAAAAGAGGCGCCTATTACACAGGGATAGACATCAGCCAGGATAGCGTAGAACTCTCAAAGAAAGTAGCCAGTTTTTTCGAACTACGAAATGTGAGCTTCAAGAAAATGGATGGTTTCAAAACGATATTTTCCGATAAAGAATTCGATATTGTTTTCAACATCGGTGTAGTGGTACATTTCCAGGATGAGGACATCGTCAAAATGCTCAAAGAGATGGCTCGCGTGGGGAAATTCATTGTGGTAGGTGTCCCGTACAGTGGATCGCAGATTTATAAACTCTCAAAAGAGATATCACAGGAGACCGGAACTTGGGAATATGGTTTTGAAAGAGATTTTTACAGTTTAAAGGATCTGTTCGAAAAAGCTGGAGTAAAATTGCTTCACGAGGAAATCATAGGTTCATTTTCTGAGGCCTTTTATTTGAAAAGGATAAACCCCTCACTGATAAAAAACAACTGGCCCAAAACCTTGAAAGAATGCTTCAGGGTGCGAAAAACATTGGAAGCTGGCTTGTAGCGATAGGTACTAACGACAGGATATGCGAAGAGACCTTCAGAAGAGCAAAAGAAAAAAGTAGTAGAGTGAAATTTTCCCCTCAACTCGAAGTTGTAAAAAATCGGTACCCATCTGTATCCATAGTAATACCTTTCTTGAACGCCAGAAAGTACATCAGCAGAATTGTTGAAAATCTTTGCTTGTTGTCTTATCCCAACTTCGAAGTAGTGTTTGTGAATGATGGCTCCACAGATGGAAGTGATAAGGAAATCGGGAAGCTCTTGTCTAAGGACAAGAGGTTTCCATACAAAATCCTGAACCTTGAAAAGAACGAAGGACCGTTCCTTGCAAGATACAAAGGAACCTTGGCTGCTGATGGCGAGTACGTTGTTTTCCACGATATAGACGACAGGTTGCAGTTGAATGGCATCGACAGACTTGTTCTTGATACTGTAAACTTCGGCAACAATGTGCTCCTAGCTGTTTCCTTGGCTCTGATGAAAAACGCAAAATGCACCGGTGATGTGTGGTTCATTGACACAGAAAAAAAACCCATGGATTACTTTCATAAAACAGTGAAACATTTGAGTGGAAGGATTAACCCGGTAGATTCCTTGTTACCCAAAAAAGTTTTGTTAGAAAGCTACTCTTTGCTCGTTTCTTTGCTGGGAGATTTTGGTAAGAACTTCTCAGTGGGTGAAGACATGCTGCTGGTTTACCACATGTTACTGAATGGCGCTGTGGAGGAGATAGTACCTGTCTACTACATCTTCAGAGGTTATGAAACAGGAAACAATTTCTCTGTTTCGAAAAATCTCGAAAAGCGTGTTCAATCTTTACCTTTAGCTATCTCTTACATTGTTACATCCTTGACAAGAAGACAACTTGCGAACCTCGATCAGTTAGAAGAGATGGAGAACAATATAAGAAGCAGGGCAAAAGTACTTTACGGAGAGACTTTGGGAGAAAGATTCTGGAAAAATTTCTTGAAGTACAAAAATTATTTTGAAAAAACATTTGGAAAAACGTTATAACACAAATATTTCTATTGACGCAATTCCAGATGATTGCTATAATGATTTAGGAACCACTAATTTTCTCCTGGAGGTGTCCTGTATGCCGAAAGTCTGGACTGAAAAGGTCTTCGACGACCCAGAAATTTATATTTTAAGAATAGACGACGATCGGATAAAGTATTTCGAGGCAGTGTGGGAGATATCCGAAGGCATCAGCTACAACGCGTACCTTGTGAAACTGGGCAGTGCAAACGTTCTGATAGACGGCTGGAAGAGAAATTACACAGAGGAGTTCATAGAAACCCTCTCCAGTCTCATCGATCCGAAAAAGATCACCCACATCGTAGTCAACCACACCGAGCCAGATCACAGCGGAACACTGCCTGAAACACTGAAAGTTATAGGACACGATGCGGAGATCCTCGCATCGAACTTTGGAAAAAGACTCCTTGAAGGTTTCTATGGGATAAAGAACGTGTCGGTGGTATCGGACGGTGAAGAAAAAGAGATAGGCGGAAGGACGTTCAAATTCGTCATGGCCCCCTGGCTTCACTGGCCCGACACGATGGTGACCTATCTCGATGGGATCCTCTTTGGATGCGATGTGGGAGGGGGGATACTCCCTTCCTTCCACTCTGGACGACTCGAGCGAAGAAGTGGTGAAAGAATACCTTCCCTACGTCACAAAATACATCGTCACTGTAATAGGACACTACAAAAACTACATTCTGGAGGGAGCAGAGAAACTCTCCGCACTCGACATAAAAGCGATACTTCCGGGACACGGGCTGATATGGAAAAAGGATCCGGGAAAACTTCTTGAGCACTACGTGAACGTTGCGAAGGGTGTTCCAGAGAAAGGAAAAATCACGGTGATCTACGACTCCATGTACGGTTTTGTGGAGAACGTCATGAAGAAGGTGATTGACTCTCTCAAAGAAAAAGGACTAAAACCGGTTGTTTACAGGTTCTCCGACGAAGAAAATCCTGCAATGAGTGAGATCCTGAAGGATATTCCTGACAGCGAGGCGCTGATCTTTGGTATCTCCACCTATGAGGCGGATCTTCATCCACTCATGAGGTATGTCATCTACGAGATCACCGACAAAGCAAATTATGAAAAACCCGTTCTTGTCTTTGGTGTGCACGGCTGGGCTCCGTCTGTCGAGAGAAAGTCAGGAGAATTTCTGAAGGAGTCGAAGTACAGAGTGCTTTCTTTCACAGAGGTGAGGGGTGCTGGCGTGGACGAGAAGAAGGTCGAAGAGGCGATAGATCTTCTCATGAAAGAACTGGAGTGATGAACGTGAAGGTGCTGATAGTCGGAAATGGTCCCGGTGGGGTGGAACTGGCAAAACAACTCTCGGAAGATCACGAAGTCACCATCGTCGAAAAGGAAACGGTTCCCTATTACACAAAACCCATGCTCAGCCACTATGTGGCAGGGGACGTAAAAGAAGAGAACCTCTTTCCCTATTCCCTGGACTGGTACAGAAAAAAGGGCATTGAACTCCTTCTTGGCACGACCGCAAAGAAGATCGACACAAAGAAAAAGACTCTGGAAACAGACAGAGGAACCCTCGAATACGACATCCTCGTTCTTGCAACGGGGGCAGGCCCCAGAAAGCTTCAGATACCGGGTTCTGAAAAAATGCTCACCCTGAGAACAATCGACGACGCAAAAAAACTGAAAGAAGCCATAGAAAAAGAGAGGGAATTGGTCATCATCGGTGGAGGCTTTATCGGTCTGGAACTTGCAGGAAATCTCTCGAAGAAGGGCTTCAAGGTGAGAGTCGTCGAAAAGACAACGTCTCTCATGGGACTCGATGGGGACCTGACGGAGAGGATAAAAAAGGAACTGGAAAAGTACGGTGTGGAGTTCTATCTTGGAAGAGATGTTGAGAGGATAGAAAACGACGTTCTCGTTACAGACAAAGAGGAGATCCCTTCAAAGGTTATTCTATGCTCCATAGGGATAGTACCGGAGACAACTCTTGCAGAAGAGAGCGGTCTTGCAGTGAACAGGGGTGTCCTCGTGGACAGGACTTTCAAGACATCGGAGTCGAACGTCTACGCTATAGGGGACTGCGCAGAGCACAACGGTATCATCTGTGGAACGGCAAAGGCTGCCATGGCGCATGCGAAAGTTCTGGCGAACAACCTGAGAGGCATTCCGGATGAGTACGACTTCCAGTTCAGGTCTTCCTACTTCAAGTTTGGCGACTTTCCCATCGCCGTCCTGGGAACCCTCACGAAGGATGGAAACTGGCTGGACAGTGAAACCAAAGCCTTCTACAGGGATGGGAAGATCGTTGGAGTTGTGGTCTTCGAAGACATGAAAAAGGCAAGGGATTGGGAGGAAAGGCTCAGAAGTTCTCGATGAGACTCTTCGATGAAATAGCAGAAAGGTACGACCTTCTAAACAGGATCATCTCCTTTGGAATGGATCTGAAATGGAGAGAACAGATGGTGACCCTTGTCCTGGAAAAGCATCCGAACAAGGTCCTCGACCTTGCCACGGGAACAGGTGATGTCATCAAACTTTTGAAGGAAAAAGCACCACATCTTGAAGTTACAGGGCTTGATCTTTCGCTGGAGATGATGGAGATAGCAAAAAAGAAAGTGAAAGGTGCAGAGTTCATCACAGGAGACGCCCACGATCTTCCTTTCGAAGATGAAGAGTTCGATGTCATCACAGTGGCGTTTGGATTCAGGAACTTCTCCGACAGAAGAAGAGTTCTGAAAGAATGCCGCAGGGTGCTCAAAAAAGGTGGAAGACTTGTGATTCTTGAACTTCTTCCTCCAAACACCAGAAGGTTCACCGGGAAACTCTACTCTCTCTACCTGAAACTCTTTGTTCCTCTCCTTGGAGGAGTCTTCAGTGGGGATTTTCGTGCCTACAGGTACCTCTCCAGATCCGTTCTCAACTTTCTGACACCTGATCGGATAGTGAAGATGATGGAAGAAGAAGGCTTTGAGGTGAGTTTCAAGCCTCTTCTTTTTTCTGTGGCGGGGATCTTCGCTGGTGATAAAATTTCCTCAGGTAATTAATTCGTCTCAGAAACGAATTTAAAAAGAAGGGGGTAAAAACATGAAGATCTCCATCGTCGGAGCGGGCAGTGTGAGGTTTGCCCTCCAGCTTGTGGAAGACATCGCCCAGACAGATGAACTCTCAAGAGAAGACACACACATCTACCTGATGGACGTTCACGAAAGAAGACTCAACGCTTCCTACATCCTGGCAAGAAAGTACGTGGAAGAACTGAACTCACCCGTGAAAGTGGTGAAAACGGAAAGTCTCGATGAAGCGATAGAGGGTGCGGACTTCATCATAAACACCGCCTACCCTTATGATCCGAGGTATCACGACAGCGGATCTCAAAGGTGGGACGAGGTCACAAAGGTAGGAGAAAAACACGGCTACTACAGAGGAATAGACAGTCAGGAACTGAACATGGTCTCCACCTACACCTACGTCCTCTCCTCCTATCCCGATGTGAAACTCGCCCTTGAGATCGCTGAGAAGATGAAGAAGATGGCGCCAAAAGCATATCTGATGCAGACGGCCAATCCCGTTTTTGAGATCACACAGGCGGTGAGAAGATGGACAGGTGCGAACATTATCGGGTTCTGCCATGGAGTTGCCGGTGTCTACGAGGTCTTTGAAAGACTCGGTCTTGATCCAGAGGAAGTGGACTGGCAGGTTGCCGGGGTGAACCACGGAATCTGGCTGAACAGGTTCAGATACAGAGGAAAGGATGCATACCCACTTCTCGACGAGTGGATAGAAAAAGAACTTTCAAAGTGGGAACCGAAGAACCCCTGGGACACACAGATGTCCCCTGCTGCGATGGACATGTACAGGTTCTACGGGATGCTCCCGATAGGGGACACGGTGAGGAACGGCACCTGGAAGTACCATTACAACCTTGAGACGAAGAAGAAGTGGTTCAGAAGGTTCGGCGGAATAGACAACGAGGTGGAAAGACCGAAGTTCCATGAACACCTCAGAAGGGCAAGAGAGCGCCTCATAAAACTCGCAGAGGAAGTCCAGGAAAATCCACACCTGAAGATCACAGAGAAACACCCCGAGATCTTTCCAAAGGGAAGACTCAGTGGGGAACAGCACATTCCCTTCATAAACGCGATAGCAAACAACAAGCGTGTGAGGCTCTTCTTGAACGTGGAAAATCAGGGAGCACTCAAAGATTTCCCCGACGATCTGGTGATGGAACTTCCGGTCTGGGTGGACAGCAGCGGAATACACAGAGAGAAGGTAGAACCCGATCTCACACACCGAATCAAGATCTTCTATCTCTGGCCAAGGATCTTGAGGATGGAATGGAATCTGGAGGCGTTCATCTCAAGAGACAGAAAGGTACTGGAGGAGATCCTCATCAGAGATCCGAGGACGAAATCTTACGAACAGGTTGTGAAGGTGCTGGACGAGATACTCAGCCTTCCTTTCAACGAAGAGATAAGAAGATACTATGAAAATTGATGATTCAAAACAAGCCCCCTCTTCGGGGGCTTTTTCTCTGGCTGGGGCGGGTGGATTCGAACCACCGATCGCGGATCCAAAGTCCGCCGCCTTACCACTTGGCCACGCCCCAACCTTTTCCGTGCTATAATTTTACCACTGTGGGTGAGCCTTTTCAAGGAGGGAGCAAGCGTGCGAAAAGTCGTTCTTCGCTCCAGACTGGACAACAGAGAGATCGTCCTTGAAGAGGGGGAAGATCTCTTTCATCTGGCCGAAGAATATCAAAAGTACTTCAAATACAGAATACTCGCAGCGAAAGTGAACAACCGCATAGTGGAACTCTTCAGAACACCGGACAGAAGCGGTGAACTGGACTTCATAGATCTCACCGACCCGGACGGACTCAGGATATACCAGAGAGGCCTCGTCTTTCTGGCGAGTCTGGCTGTGAGAAAACTGAACCCAGACTGGAGGTTGAAGGTCCTTCACTCCCTCGGAAAGGGCATCTACTGCGAAATTTACGAAAAGGACAGACTGATCGTTCCTGACTCTCAACAGGTCATCTCCATAAAAGAAAAGATGGAAGAACTCGTGCAGAAGGACCTCCCTATAGAGAAGAGGACGTTCTACAAGGATGAGGCAAGAGAGATTCTTTTAAGGGAAGGACTCGAAAAAACCGTAAGGCTTTTCAAGTACAGAAAGAAGAGAACCGTGAAGCTCTACCACTGCGATGGATTCTGGGCTTACTTCTACGGGTACCTTCCACCCAGCACCGGCAGGATAAACGTCTTCGATGTTCAACCATACAACCAGGGAATCGTCCTCGTTCATCCGGACCCAAAGACGGGAGATCTACCGACGATTCACATGCCAAAACTTTCCCGGGTGTTTCTCGAATACGCACGCTGGCTCAGTGTTCTGGAGATCGAGTACGTCTCGGATCTCAACGATCTCATCGCCCACAGTGAAAGAAAGGTAGCCGAACTCATGCTCCTTTCCGAAGCGCTTCACGAGAAGAAAATATCGGACATAGCAGATGAAATAACGAAAGACAGAAGAAGGCGTCTTGTCCTGATAGCGGGACCATCGTCCTCTGGAAAGACCACCTTCGCAAAGAGACTCTCACTGCAGCTCAGGGTGAACGGGCTGAAACCTGTTGCCATATCCCTCGACGACTATTTCGTGGACAGGGAGAAAACACCCCGTGATGAAAACGGAAACTACGACTTCGACTCGATTGAAGCCCTCGACGTAGATCTCTTCAACAGGCACCTTCAGGATCTTCTCGCAGGGAAAGAGGTGGTGCTTCCGAAGTTCAACTTCAAAACCGGAAAGAGGATGAGGGGCCAGTTCTCAAACTCGAAAAGGACAACATCATAATCGTCGAAGGAATACACGGCCTGAACGAGCGGCTGACGGCTTCGATACCGAAGGAACAGAAGTTCAAGATATACGTGAGTGCCCTGACACAGCTGAACATCGACGATCACAACAGAGTCACAACAACGGACACCCGTCTTCTCAGAAGGATCGTGAGGGACTACAAGTTCCGTGGACACACGGCGTACGACACCCTGAAGATGTGGCCAAATGTCAGAAAAGGGGAAGAAAGAAACATCTTTCCCTATCAGGAAGAGGCAGATGCGATGTTCAACTCGGCTCTGGTGTACGAAATTCCTGTGCTCAGAATCTTTGCTGAACCTCTTCTTGTTCAGGTTCCGGAGGACACCCCAGAGTACTCGGAGGCACTGAGACTTTTGAAACTTCTGGACTTCTTCTTGCCGATCACGAACATAGAGGATATTCCTGACAAATCGATCTTGAGAGAGTTCATAGGAAGGAGTATCTTCAAATACTGATGATGAGGGTGCTCTGGTTGATATCAATCCTTTTTGTCACCGTTTCTCTGGCGGATACTTTAACGCTGGATGCAACCCTGCTGAACTTTGATGAGACTCTGCAGATCCTTCTGGAACACTCAAAGATCTTCGAAATCACACCACCGTCCACGGGAACGGTGGGAAGTCTCAAGTACCTGGAGTACAACGGCCACGTTCTTGCCAATGTGGAAGACCTCTACATCCTCGACAACAACAAGTTGCCAAATCCAGGCGTTCCAGTGGAGACCCTGAAACTGTTCGGTGTGGATTATGTTCAGGCAGATGGAAACATCAAGATAATCACATGCAGAGTGAACTCCATAGAGGAGATCGGAAGAACAATCGTTGTAAACTACGAAGGTGAGAGAAACTTCGATATCGAACAGGCGGAAGACTCTATGAAGATTGTCGCAAAAGACTGGCTCGTCTTCAGGGGAAAACCGGCCGCACCCGGAGATGTGCTCTTTGAAAAAAGAGAAGTTGTGGTAGAAAAAACTGCAGAGAGCGATGGTCAGTTCAGAGTCTTGCTGAAACTCAAAGAATCGGCTGGTTACATCGTGAAACCACTGGGAGAGCGGATCGATCCCTTCGAAAAAGACACGGTCTTCCTGGTGGGATACGGTGATGGAAGGGTGATCGTGAGGAGTTTCTCCAAGGACCTGAACGGGCTCGATCTTCCCGCCTACTCGAATTCTTTGAAGATCGCAAAAAGAATTGCAGATGAGATGAACTACAGAATTGAGATATGTCCCATATACGATATTCCCGTTGGGGTCACGGGGGTTGTGGTTCTTCTGAGAGAAGAGGAAGATATGCCAGAACTTCTGGATGTCATTGAGAGGTTGATGAAGGAATGAAAAGATACGCTTCTTTTATAATCCTTCTGGTGACAGTTGCTGTCTTTTCAACGGAGTTGAAGATATGCTATCTGAGCGAAGACCTTTTGCCTGTTGTCAAGGTGATAGAGGCAAAGGAAAATCCTGTCCTTGAGATCTTCGAGGCGCTCTCATCCCCTCCTTCGGGGTTGAAGAGTTTTGTGCCTCAGGATGTGCTCAGGGCCTACTTCTTCGTTGGAGACTATTTGATTCTTGACCTCTACAGTGAAAGGCTGAAGGGAATGGATTTTGAAGCGGAAAGATACTTTCTACACCAGATGCTCTACACGGTCTTTTTGAACGTGAAGGGGTGAACAACGTGTACATTCTTGTGGATGGAAAAAGACGCAACGTGCTCGTCAAGCACGTGGACATCAGATTCAGTTTTCCAAGAGAGGTGTGGGAGAAGTGGCCGATACACTGAAACCAGGAGACAGAGTGCTTCTTTTGTTCGAGGACGGGAGTGAATTTCTGATCGATCTGGAAAAAGACAAAAAAATGCATACACACCTTGGTGTGATCGATCTCAACGAGGTCCTTGAAAAAGAAACCGGGGACATCATAAGAACGTCATCTGGAAAAAAGGGCTACATCCTGAAACCCCGGCTGATCGATGAAATCATGAACATGAAACGAAGAACTCAGATTGTCTATCCAAAGGATTCTTCCTTCATCGTTATGATGCTCGATGTGAAGGAAGGTGACAGGGTCATCGATACAGGTGTGGGAAGTGGGGCGATGTGTGCAGTTCTCGCACGGGCCGCTGGAAGCTCTGGAAAGGTCTTCGCCTACGAAAGAAGAGAAGAGTTCGCAAAACTTGCACAGAGCAACCTGACGAAGTGGGGACTGGTTGAAAGAGTTACAATAAAGGTGAGGGATATATCCGAAGGGTTCGACGAGAAAGATGTGGATGCGCTGTTTCTGGACGTGCCCGATCCCTGGAACTACCTGGATCGATGCTGGGAAGCCCTGAAAGGTGGTGGAAGGTTCGCAACCGTCTGTCCAACTACGAATCAAGTTCAAGAGACACTGAAGAGATTATACGAACTTCCCTTCGTGAAGGTGGAGGTATGGGAAAGTCTCTTCAGACCTTACAAGCCCGTTCCAGAGAGACTGAGACCGGTGGATAGAATGGTTGCTCACACAACTTACATGATATTCGCCACAAAAGTCTGTAGAAAGGAGGAAATATGATGAAACTCAATCAACTCTCCAGGTTTGTCATCATCAGCGTTCTGGTGCTGGTTTTAACTCTCATCCTCGGTGGTTCATCAAGGACAGACCTCACCATAGAAGAAGTGAACAAGGCGCTGGAGCCGTTCTTCGATTCTCTCTCTTACATACTGAATTACTACTACGAGGCAGACAAACTGGACATCAACAAGCTCATAGATCATGCCATAGATGGACTTGTGAAGGGAACAGGGGATGACTTTTCCTACTATCAGGATCCAGAAACCTACCGTGAAAACCAGATAGAAATGAAGGGAGAGTACGGCGGTCTTGGAATAGAAGTGACTTACGATACAGAACACAGTGCCATAAAGGTGGTAGCACCCATGTATGGAACACCGGCATGGCGAGCTGGATTGAAGGCGGGAGATCTCATCATAACAATAGACGGAACACCGGTCTCCAAGATGACGTACATGGAGGCGGTGAACAATCTGAGAGGTGAGCCGGGAACGTCTGTGACGATAGAGGTTTTGAGAGATGGAGAAAAACTCACTTTCACCATCGTCAGAGAAAAGATAGAGATAAAGATGGTACTCTACTCGTTCATAGAGACGGAGAAGGGAAGAATCGGATACGTGAGAATAACCCGATTCGGTGAGAAGGCCGACTCGGATATGAAGAACGCGCTGGACAAGATCTTCGAAAAGGGTGTCAAGGGATTGATCATCGACGTGAGGGACAACCCTGGAGGATACCTCGATGTTGCGCTGAAGATCGTCAGTATGTTCGTCGACAAGGGCGTGATCCTGAAGGTGAGAAACGGCTTTGGAGAAGAGGACGTTTACGAGTCTTACGGAAACAACTATCCAAACGTTCCGATAGTCGTTCTGGCGAACGAAGGCTCGGCCTCTGCATCCGAGATCCTAACGGGTGCGCTGAAAGATCTTGGTATCGCCACCGTGGTCGGCAGAAAAACCTTCGGCAAAGGTTCTGTCCAGACAGGATTTCCTCTGAGCAACGGCGGAGTACTCTTTTTGACCACGGCACACTATCTCACACCTTCAGGAAAGGACATACACAGAATAGGCATAGAACCAGACGTTGTGGTTGAAGAAGAGGTGGAAGAAGAACTGCACGCAGAGACAAGAGAACAGATAGAGATAGACCCGGAAAAGGATCCGTTCATAAAGAAAGGTCTGGAAGTTCTGCTCGAGAAGATAAAATGACGAGAAACGGCTTTCTTCTGATCCTTCTGGTGGTGGCGCTTTTCTTGTTTCTGACAGATCTGTCCTTCAAATCAGAGAGGAGGGAGTTCACACGGCTTCCTTCCTTTGGTGTTAGCGTGCACACCCCTTGGAAATCCACTGTTGAGCGTATCAAAAATGAACTCAATGGATCTATTCTGGTGAACGAAATCCTAAAGGAAGTGACGGATGTCGATTATTACCCGGAATGGAAGTCGTTCGTCTTCAAAGATCTAGAAAGTTTTGAGAAAGCAATGAAGGTGGTGAAGAGAGAAACAGGAAGGAGCGTATCCGTTGAAAAGACGGAAGAGAACGTTGAGTACTTCTCCGAAGAGGGTATGTACTTCATTCTGAAGGTGAAATGATGTCTGTGAAGCTGGATGAGTCCATGAAGAAGTTCTCCTTTGTGGTACCGATCACGGTGTTCTTTGTGAACGTTCTTGGTTTCTGGAACGAAATAGTGGTGGTGTACAACTCTTTGAGAGTTCCGTTAAAGGTGGCAGAGCTTTTTCTCTGTTTCATGATCTACTCTCTGGTTGTGTCTGGTGTCTACAAAATGACGACCGGCAGATCTCCGGATGAGATGATGGTTTCGTTTTCCCCCTACATATTCTTGCCCCTTCTTTCTGTGTTTTTTGACCCAAGAAAGGCCGTTTTGATACTGTTTCTTGTCTCTGTTTTTTTCTTTCATAGAATGGATAAAAAAACGATCTTCGTCGTTCTGATCAGGGTTTCTGCTCTTTTCTTCTTCATATGGAAGATTTCTTCGTGGATGAGGTGAATGGAGTATGAACATCGGGATGTTCAGCGATACTTACGCACCTCAGGTGAACGGAGTGGCAACGTCCATAAGACTTTACAAGAAAAAGCTCACAGAGCGGGGACACAGGGTGTTTGTGGTTGCACCCTCTGCACCGGAAAATGAAAAAGATGTCCTTGTAGTGAAAAGCATCCCCTTTCCCTCAGAAAGACAGCACAGGATTTCCATTGCCTCAACCAGAAAGATTCTGGATTTTGTGAGAAAAGAAGAAATTCAGGTGGTGCACAGTCATTCACCTTTTTTCATGGGATTCAAAGCGCTCAAGGTTCAGGAGGAACTGAAACTTCCGCATGTTCACACGTACCACACACTCCTTCCTGAGTACAGGCACTACATCCCCAAGCCTTTCACACCCTCGAAAAGGATGGTTGAACACTTCAGTGCGTGGTTCTGCAATCTGGTGAACGTGGTGATTGCACCGACAGAGGACATAAAGGCAGAACTGGAAAGTTACGGGGTGAAGAGGCCCATCAGGGTCCTTCCAACGGGGATAGAGGTCGAAAGGTTCGAATCGGCTGAGGCTGGAGATCTCAGGAAAAAACTGGGACTGGAAGGAAAAAAGGTGCTGCTGTACGTCGGAAGGATAGCGAAGGAAAAGAACGTGGATTTCCTTCTGAGAATCTTCGAGAAATTGAACTCCCCGGATCTGTTTTTCGTGATGGTGGGGGATGGTCCCGAGAGAAAAGAGGTCGAAGAGATCGCAAAAGAAAAAAAACTGAACCTCATCGTGACCGGATACGTTGACCACGAGGAAATACCAGAGTATTACAAACTGGGAGATGTCTTTGTGTTTGCTTCGAAGACGGAAACACAGGGGCTGGTGCTTCTGGAGGCCCTGGCTTCCGGCCTTCCGGTTGTGGCCTTGAAGTGGAAGGGTGTGAAAGATGTCCTCAAGGGTTGCGAGGGAGCGATACTTCTGGACGAAGAGAATGAAGAAGTCTTTGCTAAAACCCTGAGAGAGATCCTCACGAACACCCGCCTCAAAAACGAACTTTCCAGAAAAGGAAGAGAGTTCGTGAAAAGAGAATGGTCTGTGGAGCGCTTTGTAGGAAAACTGGAGGAGATATACATGGAGGCGATAGAAGAGGGACCTCTTGAGATCAACGCCTCCCTTATGATAAAGGAATTTGTGAAGTTCGAGAAGTTGAAAAACTTCTTCTCCAAACTGGAAGAGAGGATCTGGAGGTGATCTGGTTGTTTCCGTTTCATCTTTTTCTCGGTCACGTCGTGGCAGATCATGGTTTCACGAACAACGCGAAGATAAGAGAGTACACTGGTTGGAAATTGATAGGTCATATGATCTGGTCTGTCTTTGCGATTCTGGCTTTCACCTTCGACGTTGTGTTCGAGTCAGTGAGCGGTACGGTTGTCTTCTTTGTGGCAGTGGCGGTTCATCTGATGGGGGATGTCCTCAGGGTGTATCTGCACAGAAGAGGAAAGAAACGGGCGATAGATCTGCTGGAGATTTCTCTTCTTGCCGTGTTTCTGATCCTGAATCTTTACATCAAGGATCTCTTCGCAAACTCCTATCTCACGTCGGAGTTCGTTTTCTATCTTCTCGGGATGAACGCTGTTTCTGTGGCTATAACGTATCTTTTCCGCAACTTCGTGCCCGGTGATCCAAAGATCTCCGATATAGAGGGAATCTCTGAAAGACTTGCTTTCTTCGTTTTTCTCCTTGCTGGAAAGGAGGTTTTCGCTTTTCTTTCTCTTGCCCTCGGTTTTCTCTATAGACTCTGGAAATTCAGAAAACCCGACGTGAGGTGGTGGTTGAGTCCTGCTCTTGGTGTGGCCGTGTCTTTCATCTGGAACTGGATGATGTACGGGAGGATCATCTGATGACGTACGCTGTGGGCGACATACATGGTTGCTTCTTCGCTTTAAAGGCCCTCCTTGAAAAACTCCCACTGGGAAAGGAAGACGAACTCGTTTTCCTCGGAGACTACGTGGACAGAGGACCGAACTCGAAAGAAGTGGTGGAATTCTTGATGGAACTTTCCAAACACCACAGATGTATCTTTTTGAGGGGAAATCATGAGGAGATGCTCCTGAACTGTGTGAAAAATCACTCCGGATGCGATCTATGGTATTTCAACGGAGCAAGAAGCACGGTGGAAAGTTTTGGAGGCATTGATGAGATCAGAAAGTACCTGGATTTTTTCGAAAGCACCGTTTACTATTACGAAAAGGGAAATTTCGTATTCGTCCACGGTGGTGTGAAGCCGGGAATTCCTCTTGAGGAGCAGGATCCTTTCGATCTTGTGTGGATAAGGGAAGAGTTCATCTACAGCGAAAACCCCCTCCCCGGGAAAACGGTGGTGTTCGGCCATACTCCCCTTGAGAAGCCTTACGTTTCGTCGGATAAAATAGGTATAGACACAGGATGCGTCTATGGAGGAAAACTCACAGCCTTCAGGGTAGAGGACAGAACGTTCTTTCAGGTGGAATGCATAGGCAGGAGATGGTAGGATGGTAGCCGTGTATCCCGGTTCCTTCGATCCCATAACACTGGGGCATGTGGACATAATAAAGAGGGCACTGAGCATATTCGACGAACTGGTGGTTCTCATAACCGAAAACCCGCGAAAGAGATGCCTCTTCAGTCTTGAGGAGAGAAGAAAACTTGTAGAATCCGCATTGAAAAACGTGGACAGGGTGAGAATAGACGTTCACAGAGGTTTGCTCGTGAATTATTTGAAGGAACATGGTATAAAAGTTCTGGTGAGGGGCCTCAGGGCTGTGACAGATTACGAGTACGAACTTCAGATGGCCCTTGCCAACAAGAAACTGTACGGTGAACTGGAAACGGTTTTTCTGACGGCGAGTGAAGAGTTCTCCTTCGTTTCATCGAGCCTTGTTAAAGAAGTGGCCATGTACGGAGGCGATGTGACGGAGTGGGTAACCCCCGAAGTCGCCAGGGCACTGTACGAAAAATTGAAGGAGGGAAAGCGATGAAGATAAAAGTGGTCCTTCCGGATGGAAGTGAAAGGGAATACGAAAAGGGAACAAAACCGATGGAAATCGCTCGGGAAGTCGGTATCAAAAAGGTGATAGGTGCTGTCGTGGACGAAGAACTCTGGGATCTCAAAAGGCCCCTGGAGAGGGATTGCAGAATACGTTTTGTAACACTCGAAGACCCCGAAGCACCCGAGTTCTACAGACACACGATGGCACACATCCTCGCCCAGGCCGTCATGAGACTGTACGGAAAAGAAAACGTGAAACTGGGCATAGGTCCCACCATAGAGAACGGTTTCTACTACGACTTCGACATCAGAAACGGAAAGCTCACAGAGGAAGATCTTCCAAGGATAGAACAGGAGATGAAAAAGATAATCAAGGAAAATCTTCCCATAGAGAGAGAAGAGATCAGCAAAGACGAGGCAAAAGAAATCTTCAAAGATCAGCCGTACAAGTTAGAACTGATAGAGGAAATAGAAGGAGACACGGTGACGATCTATCGTCAAGGAGAATTCGTGGACCTGTGTAGAGGACCACATCTTCCTTCGACCGGTGTTGTGAAACACTTCAAGTTGCTTTCGGTGTCCGGAGCTTACTGGAGAGGCAGTGAGAAAAACCCCATGCTCACAAGGGTTTATGGAACCGCTTTTGCGAAAAAAGAAGATCTCGAAAATTATCTGAAGTTCCTCGAAGAGGCCCAGAAAAGAGATCACAGAAAACTGGGACCTCAGCTGGAGCTCTTCATGCTGAACACCGACTACGCTCCCGGAATGCCGTTCTTCCTCCCCAGGGGAGTCATCGTGCTCAACGAACTGATGAACTTTTCAAGGGAACTGCACCGGGAGAGGGGTTACCAGGAGATATTCACCCCGCTCATAATGAATGAACAACTCTGGAGAATCTCAGGACACTGGGATCACTACGCCGAGAACATGTATTTCATTGAAAAAGGTGAGGAAAGGTACGCTGTAAAGCCCATGAACTGTCCCGGACACATCCTCGTGTACAAAAGCAGAGCCGTGTCCTACAGGGATCTTCCTCTGAGATTCTTCGAGTTTGGCCGGGTGCACAGATACGAAAGGAGCGGGGTTCTCCATGGCCTCATGAGGGTGAGATCCTTCACTCAGGATGACGCACACATATTCTGCACACCGGATCAGATCGAAGACGAGATACTCGGTGTTCTGGAACTGATAAACACCATATACAGCCAGTTCGGTTTCACCTACAGGGTCGAACTCAGTACGATGCCAGAAGACCACATGGGCGATGAGGCGATCTGGGAAAAAGCTACGAACGCATTGAAAAAAGCATTGGACAGAGCTGGCCTTCCCTACAGGGTGAACGAGGGAGAGGGTGCTTTCTACGGTCCAAAGATAGACTTTCACATAAAGGACTCTCTGGGAAGAGAATGGCAGTGCGCAACAATACAACTTGATTTCATGATGCCAGAAAAGTTCAACGTAACGTACATCGGACCCGACAACAGAGAACATACAGCGGTGATGATACACAGGGCGATATACGGCTCTTTAGAGAGATTCTTTGGGATCCTCATAGAGCATTTCGCAGGAGCGTTTCCGACCTGGATTGCACCGGTCCAGGTGGCGGTGATTCCGATTTCGGACAAACACAGCGAAGGAGCAAAGAAAGTAGCAACGATGCTTTCCAGGGAGGGATTCAGGGTCTTCCTGGACGACCGAAGAGAAACGCTGGGATACCGAATAAGACAGGCACAGATTCAGAAGATACCCTACATGGTCGTGCTGGGAGACAGAGAGCTGGAAAGCGGAAAACTCTCTGTGAGAACACGCTCAGGAAAAGAGATAAAGGACGTGGAAATGGATCATTTCATAGACACGCTGAAAAAAGAAGTGAGGGATAGAAAGCTGGAGCTCACACTGGAGGGATGAGAATGAAGTGCTTTTTCGAGGAAGAAGACTTTGAAAAAATCGTGGAGAAGATAGACAGGCTTTACACGAGAGTGGATGATCTGGAGGAATCAGATATAGCCTTCTTAAAGAAGAAGATTCCCTTCTCCGGTGTTTCGGTTGTGAGAGAAAAAGATGGTTACGCAATCTACAGGGGAGAGGAAAAACTTCTGGAGACTCCTGGAGACAACAGAGAACTCCCGGCTGTCGTGGCTTATGTTCTTTCAGGTGAGAAAATGCTCGCTGGAAGCTGGGTTCGGAGAATGGTGAGTGGTCTTCTTCAGGCGATGGTGGTTCTGATGGAGATAGAGGATGAGAACGGCTGGAGTCATTCTCAGAGGGTGGCAAGGCTTGCTGAACGCGTTGGGAAAAAACTGGGACTCTCCGAAGAGCGGCTTTCTCTTTTGAAGGAATACGCCATGCTCCACGACGTTGGAAAGATAGGTATCGAACAACTAATGCTCTACACACCAACGAGGATCCGGATATTCGAGCAATACCCCCAGGATCACACGATCATGGGTTCTGTTTTTCTGGCGTCTCTTGAAGTACTCTGGGATGCCGTTCCCATCGTAAGACACCACCACGAAAACTGGGATGGAACGGGTTATCCGGATGGTCTCAAGGGTGAGGAGATACCTCTTGAAGCACGCATCATAGCCGTTTGTGACTATTACGACGTTCTCACCAATTTCGTCTCGTCCGAGTGGGAAGGGCGCGCGAAGACCCACGACGAGGCTGTAGAGATCATCAAAAAGGAATCGGGGAAAAAATTTGATCCGTCGGTGGTGGATGCTTTCCTGAAGGTATTCTCAGACGAGGCTGTCGAGTAACACTCCTACAAGAAGTTCCGGTGTCCTGAGACCTGCTTTCAACACGCTGAGTGCCAGTTTCAGCCTTTCTATATCTTCTTTCAATCTTTCTCTTTCAACTGGATCGGTTTCTTGACTGAGACGCCTTTGAAGTTCCAGGATCTTTCTTTCTATTTCATCCTGTCTGTCCTGAAAATCATTCACTTTCTCTCCATTCTGGGACACCGGAGTGTATATGTAAACCTGCGTTCGCCCTGCGATCGCCGCAAGGAAGGATCCACGCTTTCTCATATCGAGGGCTATGTTGCTGTATACGACGTACCCGCCCTCTCTGAGGGCTTCTTTCTTGAACGCCAGCAGATTCGATATCTCCTGGGAAAGTACCCTGAGCACACTACGACTTGCGGGAGCCGAATACGGAATTCCCGGTTCTCCCGGATCCAGCCTGTAACCAAGAACAGGGTTAGAGATCATGGTCTCCCCCTCAAATCTTTCCAATCATGTTCGTAATCGACGCCTTCACCTCAACCCTGCCGTTCGAAAAGTCCATCGTTATCTTCGGAAGCTCTGCCTTTTTGTGAAAGCCGTGTTTTCTCTTCATCCCGATCTTTTCCAGAACGGGCCTCCAGCTACCACAGTTCACGTACAGTTTTTTTCCATCAGGTGCTGGAACTATCCTGTAGGTGAAGTGGTGAACGTGTCCCATTACAAGTATATCGACTCTGTCAATTTTGTCCAAATCTTCGGCGTAGCCCACCATGAATCTCTTCCACTTTTGACTTCCCTTCAGTACAATCCTGGCCCACTTCTGAAGGTAGTCCACCCTGCGAAGTTTTCTGAACGTGTAGACCGTCCTCACAAGAATTCTGCCCATTTCCAGACCACCGAACCTGTTCACGAACAACCTGGAGATCCAGTGAGTCCTTGGAAAGTTGTTTCTCATCCATCTCTTTGCTTCACTCGTTTTCAACATGGTGAGAAAGCTTTTCAACCAGAGTTCCACCAGGTCGACACCGATGTCGTAGATCTCCGTTACATACTCGAACCAGTGAAAAACATCGAGAAGAGGTCTCACGTTGTCATAGTCTCGTACCACCTCTTCTGGAGCAAAGTTTATGACGTTTTCGTCGAAGTTCACCATCATGTACCTCGCTATGAAATCGCCAAGCGGTGGTATTACTTTTCCGCTTTTTCTGTCCAGTGAGAAGCGATTTATAACGTCGAACTGGTTACCGTGAAGAACTAGGAGCTTTGTTTTTTCATCGTAGTAGTAGGGCAGGATCTCAAGGTGCTCGAATCTTTCCTTCAAAGCCTTTTGCAGGTTTTTGTTTTTGAGAATATGATAATCGTGATTTCCCACCACGTAGTAGATGGTGTGTCTTTTTGCGAACTTCTTGAGTGTTTCGAAGATCTTTTCATGCTTTTTCTCTATCTCGTTTATTACGGTGTCATCGAGGCTCTTCAGTACTTCATCGAAGGAGACAAGCCCCAGTTCTTTCACAACACGGCTTTCGAGAATCTCAAAGCCGTCTCCTACGATGAAGAGTTCCACTTCTTTTTCATTCAGTATGTCTTCCAGAAAATCTGAAAGTTCGCTATCGAAAAAGAAATCATCCTTGGCGGACCCATCTCCTATGTGAAGATCGCTTATGAAGACTCTCTTTATGTTCTCTCACCCCATCCTTCGAAGAAACTGCCAAGTTTTATTTCAAGAGCGAGTGCGTTCAAATAGGCACTCTCTCCCTCTGGAACGATGAACGTTTCAAAGGGTTCTACCCTTCTTCCATCGAGCTCTCCTCTTTCAAGAACAACGATTGCACAAAACCCCTTCAGAGTTTCCTCGCGCGTCTTTCTGATCCTGAAGTATTCACACTCGAACTTTTCGAAGTTCTTTATCAGAAGATCTTCAATCTTTCTTTTTTTCATCACCTTGAAAGCCTTTTCCACGTGGAGCTCTCTGCCCCGGTCCCAGTCGTAGACTCTGTAGGTGAGATCTGAAGACTGCTGAACTTCCACAAGAAAGCCGCTGGGCCCCAGTGCGTGCACCGTTCCTGCGGGAAGAAAGACAAAAGTTCCGGGCTGGACATTCACCTTTTTCAACGCTTCATCCCAGTTTCCACTCGAAAATGCTTCTTTGATTTTTTCAGGATCTTCCCCAATGGCTATCTGTCCGTTTTCCACGAAGTACCATGCTTCCGTCTTCCCCCAGGGTTCCTTTTCCAGTTTCTGTGCTTCTTCGTCGTCTGGATGCACCTGTACCGAGAGCCAGTCTTCGGCGGAGATGAGTTTCACAAGGAGTGGAAAGCGAGGAAAGACCTTCCCCAAGATCTTCTCCATGTCTTTGTTGAGATCCAGGCCTTCCGATGTTTCGGTGATGAACAGAGGATGTCCTGAGAGAAGCCAAACCTCACCTATCTTCTCTTCCGATCCAAACATTCTTCCAAGGCGATGGCTGCCCCAGATCTGTTTCCTCAATTTTGGAAGAACCTTGATCGTCATTCCGAATAACCTCCCACCCTTATTTCGCCGTCTCTGTAGTAGAAAACCGCTTTTGTGAGTTCTTTCTCCACACGAAACACTTTGTTGAACATGACGACCTCAACACCCGGATAAACGACTTCCTTCACAATGACCGCGGCGTTCTTTGCCATCTCCTCAGCTATCTCGTTCAACCTTTTTAGCTCCTGCTCGTTCTTCTGTATGGAATCTCTGAGATTTATCAGTGTGTTGCTCACCTTGTTCAGGAGAGCTTCCTTGTCGGGGGGAAATTTGTCCTTGAGAGTGCTCTGCATCTTTCTGAGCTCAACCAGAACCTTGGTGAGTTTTTGAACGTTTGCCTTATCGAGCGAAACCTGAGCAGAGATGATCTTTATCTTCTCGTTCACTTCCGGATCGACACCCACTTCCACTCTCGTTTTGACTCCTATGGGAGAGCCAAGCTGAAAGGTTTCAACCCTGACTCGAGCGATTGTCACACCACCCCTTATGCTGCCTTTACTTCCCGTCACCGTTACACTACTGGCTTTGACAGTGGAATTTTCTATGTTCTTTTCCACCACCACTTCCTCGGCTTCCACCTCTGCGTTCTCTACGAAGACCGTTTTGATCGTTTTCTTTGCCTTCACGAAAGCCTTTCCTCTTCCCTTTATACCACCTGCTGTGATGCTGCCGTTGAAGGAAACGACCGTTGCCGCTTCTATGACCCCCTTCACTTCGATGTCTTCCTGGGCCCTCACAACGAAATCCGGCTTCACATCACCCTTCACGATCACCCTGCCCGGAAAATCTATGTTCCCGGTGGAATAGTCAACTGATTCCACTTCCAGAGTATCGTTCACATGTATCGTTCCGTTCGGTTCGATGATCAGTATGCCGCTCTTTGTGGCGATGATCTCGTTGTCCTTCATCGTCACGTTGTATCCAAGGTGGTACTCTGGCATCCTTCCCGGTTTTGGTTTTACGGGATTTCCAAAAACATCCCTTCCCTCTTTGCCGGAAGTGGGTGGTATGATGCGAGCAATGGTCTCTCCCCTTTTAACGATGACCCTTTGCTTTGCAGGGATTTCCCTGAGATCGACTCTACCGTCACTCTGAGAAACGCCCTCCACTTTCTTCAGAAGCTCCACTCTTCCATCTTCGCCATCGACGGGTGGAGTGCCCTCTGCGATCAGAACGGGTGTGTTGTAAACTGGAGATTTTATAAGATCATCAATCATCTCCTCCTTTATTCCGTACTTTATCCTGGCAGACTGCAGAGCACTCATGAACTCTTCCTTCGACAGGGGAGGTTCGTCAGGTCTTTCTTTCCTCACGATAGCGTAAGCCTGCATTCTGTCTTCCGATACAGTGAACTCCACCTTCACCCCTACCCCCTCGCTTCACCAGGGATTTTTCTCCAGAAACTCTCTCATCGCCTTCATAGCCCGTTCTGCGAGGCGTTTTCTGCGCTCGAACTTGTTTCGAACCCGGACAGAAAGAGGAGGAAGCAGTCCAAAGTTTGCGTACATCGGCTTCAGATCTCCTTCGACCTTTTCTATTATATAACTGAAGAGCGCTCCCATCATGGTTTCCTCAGGAAGACGAAGCGGAGAAAGACCCCTCAGGATCCTGTACACGTTGTACGCCACGTAGATCCCGGACGCTGCCGATTCCATGTAACCTTCCACACCGGTGATCTGGCCGGCGAAGAAAACGCTGGGATGTTTCTTCAAACGAAAGAAGGGATCGAGAACCCTGGGAGAATTGATGTATATGTTTCTGTGCATCACACCGTAGCGGACGATCTCCGCGTTTCTCAAGCAGGGAATCTTCTGGATGACCTTCTTCTGTTCTCCCCATTTTAACCTGGTCTGAAATCCAACGAGGCTGTAAAATTTTCCTTCTTTGTCTTCACGACGAAGTTGAACCACGGCGTACGGTTCTTTACCGGTTCGAGGATCCACCAGCCCTGTCGGTCTCAAAGGACCGTATCTCAGAGCGTCTTTTCCGCTTCGAGCGATCTCCTCAACGGGCTGGCATCGTTCGAAGAGAAGACTCCTGTCGAAATCCTCCATTTCAATGACCTCTGCCTCAACGAGTGCTTTCCAGAGTTCCTCGTACTCTTCCTGGGTGAGAGGACAGTTTATGTAATCGTTTCCCTTTCCGAATCTATCTCCCCAGAAAGCCCGACTCATGTCTATGGACTCAAAGCTCACAATCGGAGAGACAGCATCGAAGAAGAACAGAAAGTCTTCTCCCAGAAGCTCCTTCAGAAAAGAAAGAAGCCCTTCCGAGGTAGCCGGTCCCGTTGCCACTATCCAGATACCCTCATCGGGATTGAAACTGGTCACTTCCTCCCTCACGATTTCAACGTTTTCCATATCCTCTATGATTTCTGTAACCTTCCTTGCGAAGGCGTTTCTATCCACAGCCAGCGCTTTTCCTGAAGGAACGCGCGTTCTTTCTGCCACTTCGAGCACCACAGATCCCATCATCTTCATCTCGGCCTTCAGAAGACCCTCGGCGTTTGTGACCTCTTCTGATTTGAAAGAATTGCTACAGACAAGTTCTGCAAAGTACCCGGTTTTGTGTACTTCTGTCATCTTTTTTGGACGCATTTCGTAGAGGCGTACCTTCACTCCGCGTTTTCCGAGGTTGTAAACAACTTCCGACCCTGCAAGCCCTGCTCCGATGACGTTCACAACCATCGTGTCACCTCAAATCTTTCCTGACCACGGTGAGATTTCCCCGTTTCAGGGGTCGTATTCTGAACTCGTCAGCGACCTGATGGATTATGTAAAGACCGTACCCTCCCTCTCTGGGGTTTTTCAAATCGGGAGGAATGGGTTTCAACCTGGAGGGATCCACAGGCTCACCAAAATCCCTCACAAGTATGTAGAAGGTTTTATCTTTCACCACATAACTTACAACGATCTTTTTCGTCTCATCCTTCTTGTAGGTGTGCTTGATCACATTGGCGAGGATCTCTCCAAGGACGATCTCCATGTCCACAACCACGCTGTTTGGAAAGTCGTTGAGCAACAAAAAATCACGCATGGCAGAGCGTGCAATCTTTATGTATGAACGCCTGGAAGGAACAATGAGAAACATCAGGTTCTGCAACTTCAGCCCTCCCTTAGCAATAAGAAGGCTTCCAGGGGAATCCTTGGAGAAATGAGAAAATTTCGTTCGAACTCGAGAATTTCCCTGAACACCTCTTCTTCACTTTTTTTCATCGTGTCGGCTGTCTTCGAAACGTCTCCCGTCATCAGGAAAATTCTCACAGCGTCCGAGACGGGTACCTTCATCGTGAAGGTGTACTCGTAGAGTCTCTCGTAAAAGGACACGCTCTGTTCAACATATCTGATCATCATCAGGGCCTTTCTTACTGCTTCCCGGAGTTCTTTTTCCGGATCTGAAAATGCGATCTTTCCCCCCGAAATTGCCTCATGAAAAGAAACGTTCGAAGGAGAAATTCCAGCGTCGAAATCTCCAGCGTTGTAAACAGCATCCACAAACGAAGAAATCTCTTCTCTGAGATGAAGGCGCTTTTCGAAACTTTCTGCCTGTGCCACAAAGACCCTTTTTCCAGGGCGCCAGTTTTCAGAAAGGACCTCCACCACCTTCTCCACTTCTTCATTGTACCACCTTGTTTTGAGGAATTCATGGTTCAAAAGATCGACGATCAGATCACGGGGCTCGATTCTTGTTTCAACAAAAACTGCCATTTTCCCAAGAACCGTCTTTGCAGGAAAACAGTAGACCTTCCCTTTCACGGGAACATTCGACTCCAGAACGGTCTTTGCGGTCTCGAGGATGGAGGAGTCGGAGAGTCCAAGACCGTTCCACAGGATTTTTTCACCGTCACAAACTGTTATTCTCTCTGGAAGCTTCAACATGTGGCTTCCTCCTTTTTCTTTCCAGGAGACTGAACACGCATCCACAGTAGTTCTGTCTGTAAATCCCCAGTTCTCTGGAAAGTCTCACACCTTCCTGATATGCTCCTTTCTTTCTGAAATTCTTGAAATAGAACACCACACCGTACTTTTTCTCCAGAACCCTTCCTATCTCCTCGATCATGGAAAGATCTTTTTTTGGACTTGCAAGGAGGGTGGTGGAAAAGAAATTGTATCCTCTCTTCAAAGCCTCCTGAGCGGTTCGTTCCAGAAGGAAACTGATACATCTTCTGCATCTTTCACTGCCTTCGCCGAGATCTCTGTAATCTCGAACGATGGAATACCACCTTTTCACCTCGTCCACCGAGTATTCCCCGAAAATCACCTTCAGAGAAAAGTAAGACGCCACGATCCTCACGGCGTCTTCTCTCTTTCTGTACTCTAGAGGAGGCTGGATGTTCGGATTGTAAAAGAAGAACTCCGCATCTTTCACATGAAAAAGCGTTGTGAGAAGATCCGGTGCACAGCAAACGTGTATCAGCACCCTCTCACCTCAAAAGAGCCTGGAGGAATCCAGAAGGAGTGTGACGGGTCCATCGTTTACCAGATGAACATGCATGTGTGCTCTGAAGATACCCTTTTCCACTTTCAACCCTTTCTTTTCCAGAAGGTCTACGAACTTCTCGTAAAGTTCCTTTCCTTTCTCGGGAGGAGCGGCTTCTGTGAATGAAGGCCTCTTCCCTCTTCGGCAGTCTCCGTAGAGTGTGAACTGAGAGACGACGAGCACTTCTCCCCCAACATCCATGATCGAGAGGTTCATCTTTCCTTCTTCATCTTCGAATATCCGAAGTCCAGATACCTTCTCGGCGAGCCATTCACAGTCTTTCTCCGTATCGTCCTTTCCAACACCGACAAAAACAAGGAGCCCCTTCCCAATGGCTCCCACCACCTTTTCATCTACGATCACCTTCGCCTCGTTCACTCTCTGAACAACTGCTCTCACTGTATCACCCTTTCTGCGTCCAGAACGTACCTGTAAGCCTTCAACCTGCTCAAAAATTCGTTCAATTCACCGGTGTTGGAGATCCTTATATGGAGCTGGACGAGGATGGGATTTCTGTCTTTCAAAGTCTTCACACCGACAAACTCGGCTCCGAGGTTCGTCACACGGTCTATAAGACTGGGAAGGCTTTTTTCAGAATCGAGAACAACCCTTACATAGGCATCGAACATCTCCGACGCTTCAAGATTCCATTCCGCCGGGAATATCTTCTCCTGAGAAATACCCTTCAGGTTTTTGCAATCACTTCTGTGAATGCTCATTCCCCTTTTGCTCACAACAGCCACAATCGGATCTCCCTTTATTGGATGGCAGCACCTGGCTATATGAAACTCTATGCTTTCTATTCCGTCGACTGTCACGATATTCTGAGATTGCGCCTTTTTCTTCTTTGTTTTTCTCTTTACGACAATTTTCTTTCCCAGGATGGCCTCTATCAGATCCTGCGTCGTGATACTGCCTTCTCCAATTTTCATGAAGAAGTCTCTCTCTGGGTAAGAGTTCAGGTACCTTTTTATTCCATCTGACTGCATCACTTCCTCAAAGGATTTTCCCAGTTTTCTGCATATCCTTCTGAGGGTTTCCTTTCCCTTTTCAACAAGTTCTGGAGCGAGTTTTTCTTTCAGAAACCTTCTGATCTTTGCCCGTGCGTTGTGCGTTCTGGCGTATTTCAACCAGTCGACGCTGGGACCGGAAGAATTCTTGTTCACGATGATCTCCACAACGTCTCCGTTCTTCAACTGATAGTCGATGGGAACGATCTTTCCGTTCACCTTTGCACCGCTGTAGTGATGCCCTACTTCCGTGTGTATAGCGTAAGCAAAGTCAATGGGGGTGGCACCTTTGGGAAGGTGGATGATATCACCCTTGGGTGTGAAGACGAAAACCTCGTCCATTTGGAGTTCCTTCTTTATGTCCTCAAACTCTGTAAACCCCTGAGCGAGTTCTTTTCTCCAGTCAAGGAGCCTTTCTATCCATTCTTTTGCCGTCTTCACGTCGGGCTTTTCTTTGTATATCCAGTGAGCAATGAGACCGTACTCAGCCTCTCTGTGCATCTCCTCGTCTCTGATCTGTATCTCCAGAGGTTCACCATATCCAGTGATGACCGTTGTGTGGAGAGACCTGTAACCGTTCGATTTTGGAGCAGCGATGTAGTCTTTGAACCTACCAGGAAGGGGTTTCCAGATGTTGTGTACTATTCCAAGTACAGTGTAACAGGTGGTAACATCCTTCACCACCACTCTGAGGGCTATGAGATCGTAGATCTCCTCGAACTTTTTTCCCTTTTCTTTCATCTTCCTCCAGATGCTGTAGTAGTGCTTGTACCTTCCTTCAACGGTGGCCTTTATTCTGTGTTCCTCGAGGGCGCTTTTCAGGATTGAGATGTACTCGTTCGTTCTCTTTTCCCTTTCTTTCTTTTTCTCTGCAACGAGTTCTTTTATCCTGTAGTACTCCTCTGGATACAGAACCTTGAAAGCAAGATCCTCGAGTTCCGATTTTATGGAATATATGCCCAGTTTGTGAGCCAGTGGTGCGTACACCTCTAGGGTCTCATAGGCCTTGTATTTTTTCTTCTCCGGGTCCTGAACGTACTGTATGGTACGCATGTTGTGGAGTCTGTCGGCGAGTTTCACGAAGATCACACGCATATCCTCGGCCATCGCGAGAAACATCTTCTGTATGGTCTCCATTCTTTTTCTGGAATCCTGATCCGGTCCGACGGGAGCGTTTATGCTGCTCACCTTGGTGACCCCATCCACTATCCTTGCGATCTCATTTCCAAAGAGTTCCTTTATTTGATCGAGACTGACACCTTCACCGTCCTCGATCGTATCGTGAAGAAGGGCCGCAGCCAGCGTGGTGGAGTCGACCCCAAGTTCGGCCAGGATCTTTGCAACCTCTACAGGATGTGAAATGAACGGATCTCCAGAGAACCTTTTCTGTCCCTCATGAACGATCCATGCGAACTCGTAGGCTTTCATAAGAAGCCTTTTTTCTTCCCTGGAAAAGTTCTTTTTTCTCAGCGATTCCAGTTCTCTGACCACCGCTCTGGCTTCCGATTCGAGTTCAATTCTGTTCAGCATCGTTTCACCACCGATTGAGACCTTGTGAAAAAATTATAGCACGGGAGAGGGGTATAAGCCGGATTCTGTCGTGGGTGGTCATCAATCTGGGGTGTGCGTTACCGCACACCTCAAGCGGCCAACCCGGGGGAATAGGGGGAGCAACCCAACCCCCTGCTTGGCCTTGCTCCAGGTGGGGGTTGCCAAGCCGCCGGGTTGCCCCGACGCTGGTGGGCTCTTACCCCACCGTTCCACCCTTGCCCTCATCGGGCGGTCTTCTTCTCTATGGCCCTGTCCGAGGGTCACCCCTCCCGGGCGTTACCCGGCACCCCGCTCCAGAGTCCGGACTTTCCTCGGGGAACGCGAGTGTGCGTCCCCGCGACCACCTACCCCTCTCCCTATTTATGTAGACCTTTTCTTCCTCACACATGTTCCGGTGAAAAAAGCAAAAGCTGTGATCAGTCCTCCCACAAACTGCAAGACACTCATTTTCTCCCCAAGCAGCAAAATCGAAAGCACCAGGGAGATGAAGGGTTGAGTCATGTAAACCAGGGCAGTTGTGTTGCTTCCAACCTCTTTTTGATAGCGCATCTGCCAGAGTATCCCAAAAGCCGTGGCGAAGACACCACTGTACAGACCAACAGCCAGAGCATCGACTGGAAGATGAAAACTGCCTGCTCCAAATACAAAGTTGATCATCGCAACGACCAGAAACTGCCAGAACATCATATCCTTTTCTCTTTCCACTTTTGAAAATCTGGTGATCAACACCACGTGGAGCGCAAAAAGCACAGCACAGATCAACTGGAAAAGATCTCCGGAGGAAAAACTCCCCATTCCTCCTGTGAGCAGGTAGATTCCGAAAAAACCGAGTGCAAAAGAAAGAAGGTGCATCTTTCTGAGTCTTTCACCTTCCAGAAGGAAAGAAAAGATCGGAACGAAGAAGACAAAACTTGAGACGATGAAGCCACTCTTTGCTGCACTGGTGAACCTCAGTCCCCATATCTGGAAAATGTACGCCCCACAGAGTACAAGTCCCAGCAGAAATCCCCTCTTGAACCTTCCTGGACCGAACATCCACAGAGAAAGCAGTGCGGCGATCCCAAACCTGACCGCGTTGTAGACGAAGGGTGAAATATCACTCACCACGAGTTTTTGCAGTGGAAACGTTGAGCCCTGCAGAGTGGCGGTCAAAAGAAGAAAGATGAGAGCTTTACTTTCCCGCCACATCCAGTACCTCCACCAGGACACTGGGCGCTATCGTGCGGTAGGACACCTTCACGTCGTTTCCAATCAGAACAATCTTCTTCAAAAAGTCAAGGAAGTTCCCTGAAATGGTGAACTCCTCCAGGCCGTGCATGATCTCTCCGTTTTCTGCCCAGTATCCCTTTGCAAAAAGGGAAAATTCACCGGATATGGAGTTTGCACCTGCGTGCATTCCTTCAACTTCCGTTATGACCACGCCCTTTCCCATCTCTTTCAAAAGATCGTTGAAGGATGAATTTCCCGGAACCATCATCAGGTTGACGGGCTGTATTCCGTTTTCAAAACCGTTTCCAGTTGGGTTCACACCCTCTTTCTTCGCTGTCTTCAGGTTGTGAAGGAAGGTTTTCAATACACCGCTTTCCAGAACGTACTTTTCGGTCGTAGGAACTCCCTCATCATCGAAGGGAGTACTCGCAAGTCCTCTGGAATGGTAAGGAAGATCCTTTATGGACACAACAGCGTTTCCCACCTGGTTTCCAAGTTTGCCTTTCAAGGGTGACAGGTTTTTCTGCACGTTCTCTGCCGAAATCATCGGAATGAACATCTCCATGAGATCAAGAAGGGCCGTGTTTCTCACAACAGCAGGGTATTTCCCGGATTCTATCGATTTTGACCCTATGAGGGAAACGGCCTCCTTTGACGCCCGGTTTCCTACCTCTTCGGGGTTGAGATCTTCCGGAACTCTTGCAATTTCGAACCAGAAACCCGATCTTGGGTTTTGGTCCTTTGCAACCGCCATCACGAAGATGTACCCTCCATCTGCCGTTATGCTTGCGTTGAGACCCAGGGTGTTCGAAAGATGCTTTCTTGTGACAAAGTCCCGATACATCACTGTCGGAACCATGATGATCCTCTCATCACTTGAGGCACTTTCATGGGCCCGTTTTGCCATTTCCATCTTTTCTTTCACAGAGAGCCTTTCAAACTTGCCGGCATAGGTTTCCATGGGCTTGTACTCGCCGCCTTCGAAGAAGAACTCTTCTTCCTCACTGTCTTTGACCCGAAGGTTGCCCAGGGCTTCCTCGAGGCAGCGTTCGGGATCTTCGAGAACCTGCGTTCGAAACACACCGGTTTTTCCTTCTTTCAGAACCTTTACCTCGATGCTGGACTTTCCGGCGTCCGTGTACTGATCGAGTTCACCGTTTGCAAGCCGAAGTGAAAATTCCCTTGTTTCCACAAAACTTACCTGTGCCTCCACTCCTTTTCTCTTTGCGATCGCAAACAGTTTATCTTTGAACTCTTCGAGTGTCATCTGTTTCGCCCCCCTACCACTATCTCTTTGACTCTTATGGTGGGTTGTCCCACATCGGCAGGAATCGACCCGGAGAACGAACCGCACATTCCCTGATCGCGTGCCAGATCGTTCCCCACCATGTCTATCTTCTGTATAATCTCATGACCCTTTCCTATCAACGTGGCTCCGCGCACGGGTTTTGTGATCCTTCCTTTTTCTATGAGATAGGCTTCAGAGACAGCGAAATTGAACTCTCCCGTTGCGGGATTCACGGAACCTCCACCCATCGTCTTGGCGTAGAGTCCATATTCTGTGGCGGAGATGATTTCCTCTGGATGGTAATCACCGGGAAGGATGAAGGTGTTACTCATTCTTGAAGTGGGCGGGAAGGTGTAATCCTGTCTTCTACCACTTCCCGTGCTTTTCATCCCCATTCTCCTTGCACCGAGTCTGTCCACGAGGTATCCTACGAGAATCCCTTTGTCTATCAGTAAGGTTCTCTGTGTGGGAGTTCCCTCATCGTCCACGTTCGCAGAACCCCATCCATTTGGAATAGTGGCATCGTCCACTGCAGAAACACATTCTGCCGCCACTTTCTGACCAAGTTTTCCAGCAAAAACAGAGGCCCCTTTGGCCACAGATGTTGCTTCCAGGCCGTGTCCCACCGCCTCGTGGAAGATCACTCCACCGAACCCGTTTGCTATCACGACCGTCATCTTCCCGGCAGGAGCAGGTTCTGCCTCAACCATCCTAGCAGCGATCCTTGCAGCCTTTCTTGCAGCTTCCTCCACGTCTATTCGTTCGAAGAACTCAAAGCCCATCCCGGCCCCAGGACCGTAGAAACCTCTTTCGAGAACCCCATCTTTCTCGGCAACGGCGTTTATCATAAGGCGTGTCCTCACACGCCTGTCTTCGGCCCACACTCCCTCGGAGTTTGCCACCAAGATCTCCTGATCGTAGTCCCAGTACCAGACGACCACCTGCTTTATGAGACTCGAATAGTCTTTCGCCGCCTGGTAGGCCCTTTTCATGACAGCAACTTTCTCTGTTTTTTCCACCCGATCAGGAGGTACGATCACAACGTGCCTTTCCTTTCTCTTTGTCCTGTTGAAGTTGAAGGTGAGATCCTCGATTTTCGTCTCTTCCAGGGCTTCTCCCACTTTCTTTGCCACGTTCAGCAGGTTGTCTCTTGAGAGGTCGTTCGTGTAAGCGTAGACAGCCTTTGTTCCCAGAAATCCCCTGATTCCCACACCGACGATCTCCCCGCTCGTTGCACGCTCCACCTTTCCATCCTTCAGCTCAAAGCGGTTTTCGTATTTTCTCTCGAAAAACACCTCGGCAAAATCTCCTCCGTTTTTCAAAACAGCCGAAAGAACATCTCTGACGACACTTTCACTGAGCACTTTGATCCCTCCTTCCCTGGTTTCCATTATACTACGCTCCAAGTTCGTTTTCCGAACCACATTTGTCTTTTATTTTCAGTGTAAAATAGAGACAGGAGGTGAAATTATGAGAAAACTCCTGCCGATCTTTCTTGTTCTGGCGGCCACCGTGATGGCGGGCAATTACGTTCTCGTAGTGTACTCAGAACCCCTTTCACAGGTCTTCATAAACGGAAACTACGTGGGAACGGTGGACGTGACCGGTCAGATGGTTTTGACGTTGAATTCTTCAGGAAAGTTCGTCATAACTGTGAAGAAGGCCTGGTACGTTCCCTTCGAAGGTGAAGTCATCATCACAAGTCCAGGAGAGTTCGTGGTCTTTGCCAATCTGAGAGAGGCCGGTGCACTGAGGGTCTTTTCGAACGTCTATCCTGTGGAAGTTTTCGCAGAGGGAAGGTACATTGGAAAGGTCTACAGTGTGAAAGACGTTCTTTACGTACCAGCCGGGACGGTGACACTCACCTTTAAAGCAGAGGGATACAGAGAAAAAACTGTGACGGTCCAGATATCTCCACGTGGAGAGAGAACCCTGAATATATATCTGGAAGAGAAGGTGCTTGAGTTGAACCTGAAGATAGAACCACAGAAGTTCTCTCCAAACGGTGACTGGTACGAAGATCAGACGACCTTTTACGTGTACCTGTCCAAACCAGCGAACCTGAGTATAGAGGTACTGGATGATCAGGGAAGAGTTGTCTGGTCGAAAAGACTGATGGGCTCTGAAGGAACAAACAAAATCATCTGGAACGGGAAAGGGGTTCCAGACGGAAGGTACAGGGTCAGAGTCACCGCAACGACGGAAAGCGAAGTTCAGTCTGTGGAACAGGAAGTGATCATCGACAGAAGCGAGTACACCTACTTCAAAGAACTCTTCATAGGTTCCACTCTGCTGGTGGTGCTACTGCTGCTGCTTGTTCACTAACCTCTGCTTACAACAAGGTAGATGTAAAAGGAATAAACGAGCAGAAGAGATACTCCTTCAAGACGAGATATCCTTTTCCTTGAAACCGAAAACACGAACACAAGAATTGATGTGACGAGCAGAAACACCAGGTCCATGGTGTAGTTTGACACGTCCACAGTCAGTCTGTTAAAGAAAGAACTCACACCGAGTATGAGCAGGATGTTGAAGATGTTGCTTCCCACTATGTTGCCAACGAGTATGTCGCTCTCTTTCTTCACCGTCGAAACTACGCTGACCACAAGTTCTGGAAGAGAAGTTCCCACGGCGACGATGGTGAGTCCAACGAACGCCTGAGAAAGGCCGAAATTTCTTGCTATCTTAACGGCGTTTTCAATGGCAAGGTTTCCACCGAACCAGAGTGCCAGAATGCCTCCCGATATCATCGCAACACTCAAAGGAACACTCTTTTGTTCCTTTATCTCTTCCATTTCCTCTTCCACCACATCCCTTGCAGAGGTGACCAGATAGTACATGAAGATCGCCATGAAAGAGAGGAAAACCACTCCATCGTTCCATGAGAGGTAGTTGTTTTTCAAAAAAAGACTGATGAAAGAGAGCGTCGAAAGGATCATGAAAGGTATCTCCGATCTGATCGTGCTTTTCTTGACAGGAATTGCCCTGAAGAGGGCTGCAAGACCAAGACAAAGTCCCACGTTCGCTATGTTGCTTCCGACCACGTTCGAGATGGCGATGCTCGTGTAACCCTTTGAGGCGGAAACGATCGAGGAAACAAGTTCTGGAAGAGAGGTCCCGAAGGCCACAACCGAAAGACCGACTACCAGTTTGGAAATTCCAAGTCTCAAAGCGAGCGAAGATGCGCCCTCTATGAGCCAGTTTGCACCAAGAACCAGTATGGTGATTCCAAGGCCGGTCAGCAAAAATTCCACGATTCCATCACTCTCCGATGATCTTGACCAGAACTCTTTTCGGCCTCATTCCGTCGAATTCTCCGTAGAAGACCTGTTCCCATGGCCCCAGATCCAGTTTCCCATCCGTGATCGCTATGACCACTTCTCTTCCCATGATCGTTCGTTTCAGATGGGCGTCTGCGTTGTCTTCACCGGTGTCGTTGTGCCTGTACTGGGAATAGGGTTTCTCCGGTGCGAGCTTTTCAAGCCATACCTCGAAATCATGGTGAAGACCCGGTTCATCGTCGTTTATGAAAACACTCGCTGTGATGTGCATGGCGTTGCACAGAAGAAGACCTTCCTTTATACCACTCTCCTTCACGCACTCTTCCAGAAGGGGTGTTATGTTGATGAATTCTCTCCTCTTCTTCGTGTGAAACCAGAGCTCTTTCCTGTAGGATTTCATCCTTCTTTCTCCTCCTTCTCTACGAGTTCGAAGTCTATTTCCCCTCTGATCTTGTCTGCCCTCACAACCTTTGCTTTGAGGACATCTCCAAGTCTGAAGATGCGCCCTTTCCTTCTTCCGATCAGCATGTTCTTCGATTCATCGTAGTAATAGTAGTCGTCGAGCGTCGATATGTGTACGAGACCTGAGATGCTCTTTTCTGGAATCTCCACGAAAAGACCGAATTTTGTGATGTTTGTCACCACCACATCGAACACTTCACCTATGTGGCGGGAGATGTACTCGACTTTCTTCATGGCGATGAGGTCCCATTCTGCTTCATCCGCTACTCTTTCTCTCCTACTGCAGTGTTTTGCGATCTTTGGAAGCACTTTGGAGAACTTGTCGATCTGTTCAGGTGTGAAGTATCCATTTTGCTCAAGATACAGTTTCAAAAGCCGGTGAACAACAAGGTCTGGATACCTTCTTATGGGAGAGGTGAAGTGTGTGTAAGCGTAAGAGGCAAGCCCAAAGTGTCCGATGTTCACAGCGGAATACATTGCCCTCTTCATCGATCGGACAAGGAGTCTCTCCACACTGCTTCTTAGGGGATGGTCCTTCACCTTCTCGAGGAGTTTCTGAAGCATGCCGGGATGTATGTTGTGTGAGAACTTTGCCCTTATTCCCATCGCTTCGAGGTAGTTCTTCAACTGAAAGATCGTCTCGGGATCGGGTTCTTCGTGGACCCGGTACATGAAGGGAAGTCCGGCGTGGTCGAAGATCTCCGCGATCGTTTCGTTTGCCCTTATCATGAACTCCTCTATCAACCTCTCTGCGATGCCTCTTTTTCTGGGAACGATGTCCACCACCTGGCCGTTTTCGTCGAGTACAACCTTCACTTCGTCGCTTTCTATGTCTATTATGGCACCTCTTTTCCTCCTTGCCTCTCTCAGGATCTCGGCAAGTTCCACGGCGTTGTGTATCAGTTCACTGAAGGGTTCGTATTCTTTCACCGAAGAGGGATCTTCCAGGAACTCGTTAACCCTTTCGTAGATCATTCTCTTTTTGCTTCTTATCACGCTGGGAAAGACATCGTACTTCACAACGCGGCCTTCCCGGTCTATCTCCATCTCCACACTCATCGTGAGCCTGTCTTTTCCCTCTACAAGGCTGCATATTCCATTGGAGAGTCTGAACGGAAGCATCGGTATGACGGTGTCTATGAGGTAGACACTCGTTCCTCTTCTGAAAGCCTCCTGATCCAGAGCGGATCCTTCTTTCACGTAGTGGGAAACGTCCGCTATGTGAACACCGAGAAGGTAATTCCCGTTCGGTAGTTTTTCCACCGAGATGGCATCGTCGAAATCTTTGGCGTCTTCTCCATCTATGGTGACGATGACCCTGTCCCTCATGTCTTTTCTTCCCACAAGATCTTTTTTTCTCACCCTTGATGGTATCGCATTTGCCTCCTTCAGCACTTCTTCGGGAAACTCTCCTGGTTCTGGAAGGTCGTGCTTCACTATCACACTGGGCAGGTCAATGGATGGGTCGTCCAGATCTCCAAGAACTTTCACAACCCTTGCTTCCGGATTTCTTCCCGGAGAGGGGTACTTCAATATCTCTGCTATCACCTTCTGATTCGGCTTTGCTCCGTCGATGTTTTCAGGGGCAACGTAGAAGTCGTAGGCGATCTTTGGATCGTCAGGCACGACAAATCCGAAGGTCCCCTTGTGATCGAAGACACCAACAACTCTCTTCAAGCCTCTCTCGAGGACCCTCACAACACGTCCCCTTGGAAGTCCTCGCCAGGTACCCACTATTTCGACTACCACTCTGTCCTTGTGCATGGCATATTTTGTATCCTCAACGGGTACTGCTATCTCTTCGAATTCGTCCGTGATGACGAAGGCAACGTATCCACTGCGGGTGAATTCTATGGTCCCAACCTTCAGATCTTCCCCGAGCTTTCTGTACCTTCCCTTGCTGTCCCTGAATATCTTTCCTTCTTTCTCAAGTTTCTTCACAACTTCTCTGATTTTCCTTCTTTTCTCCCTCGTCTTTGCTTTGAATCTTTTGTAGATCTCCTTCAAAACCATCGGTTTGTAATCCTCTGACAAAATGAACCTTTCCACTTCTTTCTTCAAACTCATGCGTTCACCTTCTCCTTCATTTTGTTCTGAAAAGTCTGTCCCCCGCATCCCCAAGCCCCGGTATGATGTAACCATGGTCGTTCAGTCTTTCGTCCAGAGCAGCAACGTATATCTTAACATCACTGTGTTTTTCTTCCACCGCTTCCACTCCCTCCGGTGCAGCGATCAGGGCAACCAGGGTGATCTTCCTGGCACCGTTTTCCTTCAGGATATCGAGTGCTTTTACAGAGGAAACACCGGTTGCAAGCATCGGGTCCAGAAGGAAGACTTCCTTATCACCGTCTAGAGGAGGCAACTTGGCGTAATACTCCACAGCACGAAGCGTCTCAGGATCTCTGTATATTCCGATATGCCCCACCGAAGCGTTCGGAAGCAGTTCCAGTATACCATCTGCCATCACAAGTCCTGCCCTGAGTATGGGAACCACCACGATGTCCTTGTCGTTTATGCGGTATCCTGTGGTCTTTGTGATAGGAGTTTCCACCTCAACCTCTTCGCACTTCAGATGCCTTGTTGCCTCGTAAGCGAGAAGGAGTGTGATCTCCTTCAAAAGCTCTCTGAATTCTTTCGGACCGGTGTTTTTGTCCCTCATGATCGTCAGTTTGTGTTTTATGAGCGGATGGTCCACCACGACCAGGTTCTTCATATTTCCACCCCTTCGATCTTGTCCCTATAGAGCGGGAACATCTCACAAAGCTTTCTCACTCTCCTCGTTACCTCTTCCCGGACCTCTGGTCTCACCGTTCCTTTTTCGTCTGTGATGCTGGAAAGAACATAATCTATCAGTTCCACTATTTCTTCCATCTCTTTTTCCTTCATACCACGTGTGGTGACGGCAGGAGTTCCGATCCTTATACCGCTCGCAACGAAGGGAGATCTCTTCTCGTTCGGAATGGTGTTCTTGTTCACTGTGATGCCGCAGCTTTCGAGGGCCTTTTCTGCGGCTTTTCCTGTTATGTCTTTCGGGGTGAGATCCACGAGGAACAGGTGTGTATCGGTTCCACCGGAGACGATTCTGTATCCTCTTTTCTTCATCTCCTCCGCCATCTTCTTCGCGTTCTTCACGACCTGTTTCTGGTACTCTCTGAACTCTTCGCTCATCGCTTCTTTAAAACACACAGCCTTGGCCGCTATAACGTGCATGAGAGGCCCACCCTGAATTCCAGGAAAGATTGTTTTGTCCACAGCCTTGGCGATCTCCGGATCGTTGGTGAGGATCAGACCTCCCCTTGGCCCCCTGAGGGTTTTGTGTGTGGTGGAAGTCACCACGTGAGCGTACTCAACGGGATTAGGATGAATCCCTGCCGCAACCAGCCCTGCAAAGTGCGCCATATCCACCATCAGGTAGGCTCCCACCTCGTCAGCGATCTCTCTGAACCTTTTGAAATCAATCGTTCGGGCATAAGCACTACCACCCGCGACGATGATCTTTGGTCTGTGTTCCAGGGCCAGTTTTCTCACCTCATCGTAATCTATCGTTTCTGTTTCCAGATTGACTCCGTAGTGGACCACTTTGAAGATCCTGCCGGAGAAGTTCACGGGTGCTCCATGTGTTAAATGACCTCCGTGCGACAGAGACATTCCCATGATCGTATCCCCAGGCTGTGCGAGAGCCAGATAGACCGCCATGTTTGCCTGTGAACCGGAGTGAGGTTGAACGTTTGCAAACTCTGCACCGAACAGTTTCTTTGCCCTCTCTATGGCAAGTTCTTCTGCTCTGTCCACCCATTCACATCCGCCGTAGTATCTCCTTCCAGGGTATCCCTCTGCGTACTTGTTGGTGAGCACACTTCCCATGGTTTCTATGACGGCAAGGGATGCGAAGTTCTCTGAGGCGATCAGCTCAAGACCGTACTCCTGTCTTCTGAGTTCGTTCACCAGTACCTCGTAGATTTCTGGATCCACCTTCTTCACGTGTTCCCACACAAAGGATCACCTCACTCGACACTGTATTCTGTTCCCGAAGGGGTATCCCTCAGGATGATTCCATTCTCTCTCAGACGATCTCTGATCCAGTCGGAAAGGTCGTACCTTTTCTCTTTTCTCAAAGTCTCTCTCACTTCTATCAATATTCCAAGGAGAGACTCACCTGCAACTTCTCTTCTTTCTTCGTTCAGATCGAACAGACCAAGAACGGGACCAAACTCTCTTCTGATGAGGTGATAGAAGAGGAGGGCATTTTCCTGATCGCCTTCTTCCATGGATTTGCTAAGATTTTTTGCAAGTTCAAAGAGAATGGACACGGCCACCGGCGTGTTGAAGTCATCGTCGAGTGCCTCCACAAATCTGTTCACGTACTCTTCATAAACGGTGTTTCTCTTTGGAATGCCGGTCACGCCGTTGCTTTCGTATCTTCTGAGAATCTCCCAGACACGGCGAACTGCCTTCGAGTAATCACTCAGAAGATCCTCCGAGAAATCCATCGGAGAGCGATAGTGTTTTGAGAGGATCATGTACCTCAGACCGTCTCTTCCGTACTTTTTCACAGCCTCACGAACGGTGAATATATTCCCCGTCGACTTGCTCATCTTGTCACCGAGGAATCTCACCATTCCGTTGTGCATCCAGTACTTCGCAAAAATTTTCCCCGTCAGAGCCTCAGCCTGGGCCTTTTCATTCTCGTGGTGGGGAAATACCAGGTCCTCTCCTCCTGCGTGGATGTCGAAACTTTCACCCAGAATTTTCACCGACATGACGGTACACTCTATGTGCCAGCCCGGCCTTCCCTCACCCCATGGAGAATTCCAGCACGGTTCTCCCGGTTTGGCCCTCTTCCACAGCGAAAAGTCGAGTGGAAAATTCTTCGTCTCGTCCACCTCAACCCTGGCACCGGCGATGAGGTCTTCGATCCTCTTCTTTGAGAGTTCGCCGTACTTTTTGAATTTTCTCACGTCGAAGTAAACACCTGTTTTTGTCTGATAGGCGTATCCTCTTTCGACGAGTTTTTCTATGATTTCAACGATGTCATCGACAAAATCGGTGGTTCTGGGGTGAAAGTTCGCAGGTCTTATTCCAAGTGCGTGGGCATCCCTCCAGTACTCCGCTATGAACGTATCTGCCACCATCTTTGGATCAACGCCGAGTTGATTTGCCTTGTTTATGATCTTGTCGTCTATGTCCGTGAAGTTCTGAACCATGATCACCCTGTAACCTCTGTATTCGAGGTACCTTCTGAACACGTCGAATACGACTGCAGGTCGTGCGTTTCCCACGTGTATCAGATCGTAAACGGTGGGACCACACACATACATCCTTACAACACCGGGTTGTAACGGTACAAACTCCTCCTTCTTCCCGGTCAGAGTATTCGTTATCCTCATTCACACACCTCCGGGTTTCACACGTTGATGTTGCTGATCTCCACCAGTTCTTCCGATGTGAGAACCTCCTCTATGTTCAGAATGATCACAATATCGTCTCTCACCTTTGCAAGACCGAGGATATACTCTCTTCCCCTTCCGGCAAGGTTCTGGGGAGGCTGCTCTACATCTTCCTCCGTGAGGGTCAAAACCTCACTCACGTCATCCACCAGAAATCCAACCTGCGTGTCCTTCACCATGGCAACGATGATCTTCGCCCTGGTCTTGTCTTCCATATCCGGCATTTTGAATTTCTTCCTGAGGTTCACCACCGGAATGATCTTTCCTCTCAAGTTCATCACACCTTCAATGAACTCTGCTGTCTCGGGAACAGGCACGATCTTTTCCACCTCAACGATGCTTTCGACCTTCATGATGTCCACACCGAACACCTGATTCCCCAGCTTGAAGGTCACTACCTTCAGCTCCATTTCCTTCCCCCCTTCACACTATCTTCATGAGTACCTGACCGGTTTCTATGTTCTCTCCTTCCTTCACGAGTATCTCCTTCACCGTCCCGGAGAACTCCGACTGGAGTTCGTTTTCCATCTTCATGGCTTCAAAGACGAGCAGTTTGTCTCCCACCTTCACTTGCTGTCCTTCTTTCACCAGAATCTTCAGAACGATTCCTGCCATTGGGGCTTTAACGAGCTTTTCTTCACCACCCGGAATTTCTTCTCTTTCAACGATTTCTGGTTTTGGTTCCTGTACCTGTTTTTTCTCTTCCACTGCAGTGGAAGGAACGGAACTTACAGGATTTGTTTTCGGCTTTTCTTGAACTTTCTGGGGGTTTCCGATCTCTTCTACTTCAACTACGTATTCTTTTCCATTCACCACCACCCGGAATTTTCTGACCATCTTCTCCTCCTCCATCCGCTCTTTTTCCACACCTCAAATCCACGTTCGTTCGTTTTTCGCTTTATGGAAACGATTCTGTACTCTCCTTCGAGAACCTGCGCGATGACCGCCGATATCACCGCAACGACCTCTTCCTCTACCCCACGGGGCCTTTCTTCCACAACAGCGGGGCGATCACGTTTTGAGAAGTATCTCAAAAGCACAGAGAAGAAAAACAGTATCAGAAAGATCAGAAAAACTGCTGTGATGCCGAAAACGAATATCTGAACCATCGGTTCACCTCACAATGGGATGTTCCCGTGTTTTTTCTTCGGTCTGTACTCGACCTTTGTTTCACACACTTCGAGGGCTTTTGCTATGTACTTTCTCGTATCCCGCGGATCTATCACCATGTCCACGTATCCTCTGCTCGCCGCTATGTAGGGATTTGCAAACTGCCCTTTGTACTCCTCGATGAGTTTCCTCCTTGTTTCTTCTGGATTCGAAGAGGACTCGATTTCTTTCTTGAAAATGATGTTCGCCGCTCCCTCTGGCCCCATGACGGCAATCTCGGCGGTGGGCCAGGCGAGTACCATATCGGCTCCGAGGTGTTTGCTACCCATGGCGATGTATGCTCCACCGTAGGCCTTCCTCAGGATCAACGTGATCTTTGGAGACGTTGCCTCACTGTAGGCATAAAGCAGTTTTGCTCCATGTCTGATGATTCCACCGTGTTCCTGTGCAACACCGGGAAGGTACCCGGGTGTATCCACGAAGGTCAATATCGGAATGTTGAAGGCATCGAGAAACCTTATGAAACGTGCAGCCTTATCCGAAGAATCTATGTCCAGAACACCGGCAAGGACCGAAGGCTGATTTGCCACTATCCCCACCACTCTCCCCTGGACTCTTCCAAAACCGATCACGATGTTTCTTGCAAAGTACGGCTGGACCTCGAAGAATTCACCGTGATCGACCACCCTCCTGATGATCTCCCTTACGTCGTAGCCCTTGTTCGGGTTGTCGGGTAGAACATCCAGAATATCATCGGACATGTCGAGTTCTGGATCGGGGTTTTCAATGGGAGGCTCCTCTGCGTTGTTGGAGGGAAGATAAGAAAGGAGCTTTCTTACAAGTTCCATTGCCCTCTCGTCGTCGTTTGCCAGAAAGTGGGCGTTCCCGCTCTTCTGGTTGTGAACCATGGCACCTCCGAGGTCTTCCTGGGAGATCTCTTCACCTGTCACTGCCTTTATCACGTTTGGGCCCGTTATGAACATCCTCGCTGTCTGATCAACCATCACGATGAAATCGGTGAGTGCGGGAGAGTAGACGGCACCTCCGGCACAGGGTCCTGCTATCACGGTGATCTGCGGGATCACTCCCGAGGCGAGGGTGTTCCTGAAGAATATCTCACCGTATCCGGCGAGTGCGTCCACACCTTCCTGTATACGGGCACCACCCGAATCGTTTATTCCCACAACGGGAATTCCCATCTTCAAAGCAAGATCTAGCAGTTTCACTATCTTCTTCGCGTGCATCTCTCCCAGAGATCCACCCATCACGGTGAAGTCCTGTGAGAAAACGGCCACCTTTCTCCCGTTTATTTCTCCTATCCCTGTTATAACCCCGTCCCTTGGAAGTTTCATCTTATCCAGGCCGAAGTAGGTGTTTCTGTGCTCGACGAATTTGTCCATCTCCACGAAGGTTCCAGGATCAAGGAGTAATTCCAGTCTCTCCCACGCGGTGAGTTTTCCCGCTCGATGCTGTTTTTCGACCTTCTCTGGTCCTCCACCCTGTTCTATCTCTTTTTCTCTTCTCTTCAGATCTTCCAGTTTCTCCTTCAAACCCATTCTATCCCTCCGTTTCCAGTGATGCGAGGATTTCTTCCAGTATCTCTTCCTCGTCTCTTGTGTCACCATCGAGTTTTTTCATGAGAATTTTCTCAAGCACCTCTCCAATTATTTTACCGGATTTGATACCCTTTTCGATGAGATAGTTCCCATCTATCTTCTCGAGTTTTGTGTCTCTGATCTTGAGCAGGTGGGCCTTGAATTTCTCTTCTTCCTCACCCTCAAGATAAGCCAGAAAATGGCATATCGTCTCGTTGCTGACGCCTTTCACAAGAGGATATATAAAAGACGTCGGTACACCCTCTTTGAGCATTTCCAAAAGGGCTTGAGCGCTCTTTTCCACATGTTTCACTTCGTTTATCAGGTTTTTCTTGAGAGAGTACCTCTTTTTCACACCCTCCCAACTTTCCTCATCGTAGAACTCAAGAAAAACATGAAGAACCGCATAGAATTTGTTGACTTCACCGAAGTTTTCTTCCACCCAGGGTATGTTCCTGAAGAGGTTTTCCATCTTCCTGTCCATGACGGGTGTGTAGTAGGTTTTCGGAAAAAGGTGCTTTATTACGTCAAATTCAGCCATTCTTCTGATGGATTTCAACGGATTTTTCTCCTCTAGTATCTTCTCTATCTCCTGTCTTATGCGGGCACCCGTTGTCTTTTCGAGGTATCCTTCTTCGACCGCCTGTCTTAACAACCTTTCCGTTGTCTCCTCTATGTGAAAATCGAATCTCTGTTCGAACCTGATGGCACGGAGGATCCTCGTGGGATCATCCACAAAACTGAGGGTGTGCAGAACTCTTATGATGCCTTCTTTCAGATCCCTGTATCCGCCGAAGAAGTCCACGAGCAAACCGAAGTCACCGGGATTGAGTTTTATGGCCATAGCGTTTATCGTAAAATCACGCCTGTAGAGATCTTTTTTTATCGTGCTCATCTCAACGTCCGGCAGTCTGGCGGGAGATTCGTAGTACTCCATTCTGGCGGTGGCGATGTCTATTCTCAGGCCTCCTTTCAAAAAGAGGGAGGCGGTCATGAATTTTTCGTGTTTCACCAGTTTTGCAGGCAAAAACTTTTTTGCGTACTCTGCAAATTCCATGGCGTTTCCTTCCACCACGATGTCTATGTCCAGGTTCTCTATCCCAAGGAGCAGATCCCTCACAAATCCTCCTACGACGTAAACCGGCATGTTCACCTCGTCCCCGAACTTTCCCAGGAGCCTGAAGAGATTGAGCAGCCGTGGCTTTACATGTTTAATCAGAAGATCTGTTACGTTTCTGAAGATCTGACCGTTTTCCCTGAAGACGGGTTTCACGTACTTCTTGAAGGGTTTTCCGAATATTGCTCTCAACACATCACTTCTGGTCACGATACCAACGAGGATCCCATTTTCCAGTATTGGTATTCTGCCTATGGCGTTCTCCACCATGAGTTCTCTCAATTTCGTCACAGGGGTGTCGGGTGTTGCCACCACGAGGTTCGGCGTCATGATGGATTTCACGGGTCTGTCTCCCAGGTTGTGGTTCATCGCCTTGTCAACCGCTTTTTTCGTCACGATTCCCACCAGTTTGTTTCCTTCCACAACGGGAAAACCGTTGTGACCTGTCTGCTCCATCAATCTGTTCACTTCTTTGATTGTCATGTCCGCAAGGACAACCTTCACAGGAGATGACATGATGTCCCTCGCTCTGAGAACGGGCACTACATGATCGTGCAATCTGTTCAAAATTTCACTGAGGACCTCTTCTGGTTCTCTTCCTACGATCGTCGCCGACGCGGCCCTTGTATGACCTCCTCCCCCAAGGCTTCTCATCAACGAACCAAGGTCTACGTCCGGAGAGGACGTCCTTCCAACAACGTACACCTTTTTCCCCATCTTCACTATCGCAATGAACGTCTCGCTACCGCTCATTTCCCAGGCCTTGCTCACAACCAGCCCCAGTCCACCAACGAAACCTTCGTATTCGGCCATCGAGATGGTCACGGGAACACCGTTCACTTCATACTCCCGTGCGTTTTCGAGCAACCTGTCCAGTATCTCCATCTGTTGAGGTGTGAGTTCTTCTTTCGTGTAGAGTGCCACCTCATCAAGTTTTGCTCCGCTTTCCAGCAAAAACTTTGCAACTTCAAGATCGCGAGGAGTGGTCGAGGAAAAAAGGAGGTTTCCCGTGTCATCATAGAGAGCTATCATGAAAAGGGTGGCCTCGGTGGCATCTATGGAGATTCCCTCTTTTCTGAGGCGCTCGACTAGAAGAGTGATGGTGGCACCAACTCTGTCCACCACGCCGTCGAGAGATTTTTCATCGACGTGATGATCGAAGACCGTTATCTTCGCATCCCGGATTCTCTCTCTGATCCTTTCTGGAATTCGATCGAGGGAGGAAGTATCAACGATGACAAGATCCGAAACCTCACCATCGAACTCGTGTTCCCAGAGAAATTCAAATCTATCTGAGTAGATCTTCAGAAACTCGGAAAGGTTCCTTGCGGGATTTCCCGGCAACACGATGAGGTGTTCGGGAAAAAGTTTCTTCGCCGCCACACATGAGGCAAAGGCGTCGAAGTCGGGTGATCTGTGCGTGGTGATGACCTTCATCATTCCACCTCTAGAGTAACGGCAACGGAACTCGCTTCCATCGTGTCGGCTTCAAGGTCCATAACTACCCTGTCAGCCTTCATCTTGAGGTTCTTTTCGGTGTCGTTCAGATCGACGTCTTCGGCAAGTTCTATGATTCCATCACCTCTTCTGTAAACGAACTTTCCACAGGATGCCTCCACCGCTCCCTTTTTTATCTGAACGCTTCCAGAGCCGATGAAGGTGTCCTCTTCCAGGTCGAATACGATCTCATCACAACTGACGAGGATGGTTTCCGTACTGGATCTGTCCAGAAAGTCACCTGTCACGTTTCCAGTGATGGTCCCCTCTCTTGTCTCCACGTCGTACACGAGATGGTCTCCAGAGATTTCACCATTTTCAAGTGTTACAGTCACGGAAGAACTCGCCTCTGTGATTCTCCATTTTCCAGAAAGTTTCCTCACAACAAGACTTTCCGCCTTCAACGTGAATTTTTCCTCTTCTATCTCTAAAAAAACGTTTCCGGAGTACTCTATCTTTTCCTCAAAAGGTCTCACAAAATCTGCCTTTATGTGTATCGTTTTCGAAAACACAAAAAGCCCCACAAAGACCAGAAGCATCACCATAACCTTCTTCATTTCTTCACCCCCCAAAGAGTTCCAGGGCTCTCTCGTAGGCTCGCCGTGCGGTGAACGCAGGTGAGTGAGAAGAACACTCCACTCTCAGAACCTGTTTTGCCCTTTCCATCCTTGTCTTTTCGATCTTCTTTGTTCGTGCAATCGTTGAAAGAAAGAGATAATCAAGGGCGTTCCGGGGAGACTGTGCTTCTTCTTTCAGTTCAAAAGACACGATCACGTCTCCCTCCGGCACACCGGTGACCCATGAGAGTGGAACGTACCTGTCCCTGTATGGTCTATAGAGAATGGGAAAAGAAAGAGATGCCTTCACCGCCTCTCTCAGGTCGTTTCCTTCCCCAAATACTACTTCTTTCCCCTCCAGAAGATCGAAAACCCAGATTTCAAGACCAGCCGGAATCTTCTGTGCAGGAAAGAGTCTGTCCACGTACCTGTAGAGGCGTTCGTGGTTTCGTACCCCGTTCAGGCTGTCTCCCACCCTCATCAGAATCCTGAGGGCATCGAACATGGAGAACCTGTCGATTCCCCTTGAGAAGAACGGGTTCAGAAGCTTTTCCAGATTCCTCCACTCCCTCACCAGAATGGAGTATGTCCTGTTGGGAGAGCGAGTGAGAAAAAACAGCCCACATGGAACTGCGGATAAACCACAGCATCTCACCATCACGTCGTCTTTTCCCATCTCTTTCAGGGCCTTCAACACACCGATGCTTCCAAGGTACGCTCCGTTCTCTCCACCGAAAGAGATCACCAGGGCCATTTCACTCCTTTCAAATCTTCAAGGGCTTTTCTGTAGATTTCATGGTACTTTTCGAACTCGTTCCACGACTCGCTCACGTTGTGCACCACCACAAAATCTGCTCGGGAGAGTTCCTCCTGTTCCAGTATGATCTCCTTCCACCTGTCCATCACAAAAAACATCTCAAAATGATTTTTGAACTTTCCATCCTTTTTCCTGTTAAAGGTGGACGCAACGACAAAGTCTGCTCCCAGTTCCCTGGCCTGTGACACGGGAGTTGGAGAAAGTACACCTCCGTCCAGGACGGGATCTCCTCCCAGCCAGATTGGCTCAAAGTAACCCGGAACGGAACTGCTTGCAACAACGGCGTCTATGAGGAAACCCTCTGTCACCAGGAGAGACTCCATATTCTCCGTGTCGAAGACCACAACCCCTAGTTTTTTCCTGCAATCGGAGAATTTCTTTTTGCCAAACACCTCTTTGAGGACAGAGAACAGAAGATCCGCTTTGAAAAGCGACCGTTGAAACATTCCTCTCCACGTACCTTCGCTTTCGGTCTTTTTCAAATCTTGAAGGTGCCTTTTCATGATGGAGAAGGTGATCTCCCTGACCATGCGAGGATCGCTGTACAGGGCGTACAGGGCTCCAACGATCGAGCCGATGGAAGACCCTGTCACCACATCGAAGACGTCCCCTGTTTTTTCAAGGAGCGCAAGATGAGCCGCCCCTTTGACACCTCCAGCAGCAAGGGCAATTCCCCTCATCATCCTCTCACCTTGACAGCAGTAAAATTCCCAGCACGATCGCAAGTGCTCCCACACCGATCATCAGCAGCAAGTTTGTGTCGACAGGAATTTTCTGGACTTCCTCCTTTTCTGCGAGTTTCTGAGCCAGCGCCTTCACATCAGACGAAACACTCTGCAATCTGTCCGAAAGAGCGGCAACCTGCCGTTTGAGATCCTTCACTTCTCTTTCCAGATTGGATTCCGCCGACTGGTAGTCTATCTGTGCCCTTTCCAGGTTTGAGGTGCGAGAAGACAGCGTTTCCAGATCTTTTTCAACCTCTGTTATTTTGCCTTCAAGATCGAGTATTTTCCCAGAAACTTGAGAGATCTTGTTTTCAAGATCGGTCAATTTTGTTTCCAGACTGGATGCTTTGCCAGAAACATTTGAGATGTCTTGAAGAAGTTCCTCTCTCAGTTTCACAAGATCAGAGGAAAGTGATTTCACATTCTCTGTAGTCTCGTTAAGGCGCTCCGTCAGGCTTTCTACCTTTCCTTTCAGAAGAAGAATGTCACCACCTGCGTCCTTCTTCCAAGCAAGAAGATTCTGCGTTTCAGTCCCGAGTTTTGTGACCGTCTCTTCCAGATTCGAGAGTCTGTCCTCTGCGTTTTTCAGATTGCTTTCCACAACTTCCAGTCTGGAAGAATGTTCACCGGTGATTTTCTCCAGTTCCTGCAACTTCTTTTCGACGGTGTCTATCCTCCTCAATATCTCCGTGTCGAATCCTCCCGTTTCCTGCTTGAAACTGGCAAAAGCAAGAGAAAGGTTCCTGTAGGCATCTTCGAGGGAACTGACCTTTGTTCCAAGTTCAGAAATGTCACTTGCCGCAGATGTTAACTTCGATATCACATCTTCAATTCTGGAGTTCAGCGATTTATGATCTTCTTCCAGTTTCGTTGTTCTTTCGTCCAGCGCGATGGTCGCCGCCTTGATGATGTCGAGTTCGTCTAGAAGGGAGATCTTTTCTCTGATCTTTTCCAGTTCAAACCTCATCACGAGTCTGTATATGTACTGTGCTATATCGTACCTTGTGACCAGAAGAGCCCCCCGAAAGTTCCCGTTTTCATCGAGTTCCATGAGTTTTGAATCCACAACGTATTTCACGGCTTCAAAAAACGGTGAGTCTGGTTCCACATCCTTTATGTTCTGTCCAATTAAGGAAAGGGCGATGATCAACAACCCTGCAAAAAAGATCCTTTTCAACATCTTCACCTCCCTCTTCAACCTTAAAGCATCCTTGAAAACACCGCATGAAGATAGAGTTTACTGTTTGGAAAAATTCTTTTCCATGATGTCTTTCAGTTCTTTGAGAATCTTCAGAATGTTTTCAGCTTTTTCCTGGCCGAGTTCACTCGTGATCTTTTCTATGAAGCTTTCTCTTCTTTCTATGACCTTTTCTATGACACTTTCTCCTTTTCTGGTTATGGCAAGAAGGTAAGCCCTTCCATCCGCAGCATCCGGTCTTCTCGTGAGATAGCCATCCGTTTCCAGTCTTTTGACAAGACCGCTTATGGTGCTTTTTGCAACTCCCAGAAGGAGGCTGAGTTCTCCCGGCCTTTTCGGGCCTTCGAAGTATATCTTCTGTAAGATGTCAAACTGTGCAGGGGTGATTCCAAAATCCCTCAGCACCTTTCTTCCTTCCACCTTCACCATAAAACAGATCTCCCTCAGCACTCTCTCGAACGGTTGTTTCATTCTTTCACCTCTTTCCAGAGAGTATCACCGTGATCTCCCCGAGGATTTCCTTCTTTCCAAAGTGCTCGAGTGCCTCGCTCACTTTCCCCCTGAAAAACTCCTGGTGCATCTTGGTCATTTCCCTGGCGATGAATACTTCTCTGTCTCCCAGTATCTCCAGAATATCCTTCAGGGTAGAGATGAGTCTTTCTGGAGATTCAAAAAAGACGATGGGTCTTTTCTCCTCCTTCAGCGCTCTGAGAAGTCTCCTTCGGTTCTTCCCGCGTGGAAGAAAACCCTCAAAGATGAATTTGGATCCGGGAAAACCACTCACGGCAACGGCACTGGTCAGCGCACTGGGACCCGGCACCACGTCCACTTCTATCCCGTTTTTCCAGCACTCCTCTATGAGATTGTACCCGGGATCCGAGATCACCGGCATACCTGCATCACTCACAAGTGCCACGATCTTTCCTTCTTTCAGAAGTGGAAGGACTTCTTTTATCCTTCTTTTCGAGTTCTTCTCTGTGAAGGAAAGAAGGGGTTTTTTTATTCGATACTTGTTCAAAAGAACCATTGTTCTTCTGGTATCTTCTGCGAGTATCAGATCCACACTCCTGAGTGTTTTCAAAGCCCTGATGGTGATGTCCTCCAGATTCCCTATGGGTGTTCCCACAACGATGAGTTTTCCCAAACTATCTCCTCCTCAACTCGAAGAATCTGGAAAGATCTTTTGCTTCTTTCAGCATATCATCATTCAACTGTGTTCGAACGAAAGAACCAAACACTTTCTCGAATCTTCTCAGCAGTGTTTCTTCCAGAAGTTTCACGTCCACGTCGTAGAGCTCCAGAAGACCCTTCACCTGGGGAACGTCCTCTCCAAAGATCTCTCTCAAAAGTTCTCTGTTTTGTCTCAGAACGATCGAGCCGTGTTCAACGATGGCACCCTTTGTTCTGAACTGGGCACTTCCCACGATCTTCATCCCATCGACCACAACCTCGTACTTCGAAGACGCATCGAAACAGAAGGCGGTGTTTCCACGTCTTCCATCCGAAAGCTCGGCGGGAACGCCCACCTCACACAGAGCCTCCTTTATCACGTTGTGAACCAGTCTGTGAAACTCAAGAACGGATAGGTCACCAAAAGAACTTTCTCTTGGAACGGCAAGACAGTAGGTGATTTCCATATGGTGAAGTACTGCACGACCACCAGATGGCCTCCTCACAAAATCCACACCTTTTGGTATCTTCAAGTTGTTTTCTTTCTGAAACCTTCCCAGAGAGACCGTCGGATTTTCCCAGCCATACAGTCTGAAAAACGACTTTTTCTCAAGCCAGGCCCACTTTGCCATCAAACTGTCTATGGCCATGTTCAGAGAACCGGGAAAAACTTCCTTTTCGATCACAACAAGGGCCTCTTGAATGGTATCCCCACCCTCCTCGGGTACTTCTCAGGTGATCGATCCGTCTTTCTGAGTACTAGAAGACACCTCTGTTCACCCGTTTTCAGGGTGTACCTTCTCACCTCCTCCAGTTCGACCTTCAGTTCATCGAGGGCTTTTCTTGCTTCCTTCAGTTCCTCTTCAAAAGAAGGCCCTTTGTAAAAGAGCAGTTTCCCCCCTATCCTGACGGCCGGTGCGCATATTTCCACGAGAGTGTTCAAGCGTGCTACCGCTCTTGCCGTTGCGTAGTCGTATTCTTCCCGGTGCTCTCTTGAGAAGTTTTCGGCTCTTTCTTTTACCACTGCAGCGTTTTCGAGATTGAGTTTCCTGACAACATGTTCCAGAAATTGCACAGCCTTTTCCTTGGAATCCAGAAGTGTCACCTTGAGTTCCGGGAAAAATATCGCTAAAATAAGCCCTGGGACACCGTTACCCGATCCTACATCGAGGAGTGATCCCCTCAGGTTTTCATGCTTCAAAGGAATGAGTATCTCTGCAACGTTTTTGTGAACAGCGGAGTCTAATGACCTGAGGGCAGTGAGGTTGTGTGGTGAATTCAGGAGTTCGTTGAGGTAACGAAAGGTTTTTTCTATTTGTGATTCTTCAAAGCGAACGCCGTACTCCTGAAGTACATCTCTCAGAAAGTCCATTCAGAGCACCTCCGAAAAGAATTCTAACATTTCATGCTGGAGGGAACGTGTGTGGTTCTCAAGATCGCCCTGAGAAACTTCACAAAAAATCTGAAGACCTCACTTGTCGTTGTTCTGGGATTGGCCATCAGTCTTTCACTGGTGATTGGATCGCTCACTCTTTCTGACTCCATAAGTGCATGGAAACGTGAAAGAATAGAGGAAAATTTCGGAGTAGCAGATGCTGTTGCAGAACCGAAAAGTCCTTCATTTCTCTTCTTCAACTTTTTGACAACCAAAATTGAAGATCAGGAGATAGAACTTCTGAGAGAACAGGTGAAAGGAGTCCTTCCCGTCTCAGAGGGATCCGCCAGGCTGGATGGACTGGACGTCCTTGTGATCGGGGTGAAACCCGATGAACTTGGCCGTTTTGTGGGAAAGGACATACAGCTGAACCCCGGTGAGGCGATAGTTGGTAAATCAGTGGCAGATGCTCTGAACATAAAAGAAGGAGACAGAATCACCCTCATCTTCTCCGCAGGTAGCAAAGAATTCATCGTAAAAGAAATAGGAGAGAAGGGTTTTTTGAATTTCAAAGGAGAGATGGCAAGTCTTCCAGGGACCGTTTTTATCCACTTGAAAGATTTCCCGGACAATAATTATCCCACCAGATGCTATCTTCACTACGGACTTCCTCCAGAGGAGCACGAAAAGATATCCCTTGAAACCAGTCTGAGGGTGAGAAACATAAAGTACAGCTTTCTGAAATCGCCCGTCAACAGATCCCTCGCCTACGTGACGCTTGCGTTTTCTGGAATGTCCATATTCGTCGGTTTTCTGGTTTTTTACATGTTCTGTGAGGATGTGATGAGGGACAGAAACTTCACCCTTGTTACGCTGAGGAAGATAGGTATTCAAAAGAAGAAAGAGTGGGGTATATTGCTTCTGGAGGGTCTCCTGTACTCGTCCCTGGCGGCTTTCTTTGGTCTGATCTTCGGAGTCTTCGTGGGAAAGTTCCTTTTGAATCGGTTTCAGACGGTGATCGAGGCGGTGTCCACCACGTTTCTTCACATCGACAGGGTGAAGTTCCACATTTCTTTAGAGACGGTACTGCTCGGTCTTGGACTGGGCGTGGTCTTTCCAATGATCCTTTTTGCCCTCAAAGCAAGAGAGATCACCAGAAAGCCTCCCGTCTACCACGAACTTGAGGATCGGCTGGACGTATCCACAAAGAAATTTGCCCTGATGATAATCATCAGTCTGCTATTTCTTCCCTTTTCGGATCTTCGTATTTTCTCTTTGATACTTCTTTCCCTTTCATTCTCTCTGAAATTCAAAAACGCTTTTCTGATGATGATAATGGGCGCTCTGAACCTTGCCACCGGTGTTCTGGTGAACGTAAATTCCCAGTCGGAAAGGCTCTTTCTTCTTTCTTCGATGAGTAAGGGAGCCTCCATTTTCGCTGGAGTTTCACTTCTGGTATTTTCACTGGTTCTTCTTGCAAAAAGCGTTCTGGATCACATGGTATCGGAAGGCACCCTTCCTTTTCTAATCGGTGTGTCCTACGTTCAGCGATTTCCAAAAAAGGGCATGGTGATCTCTCTGACCTTTGCCCTTCTGATATTCACCTCGACCGTGTTCAACATCCTTTCTGCCAGCGCGGACAGATTCGTCGAGGATAAAGTGCGAAACGGTCTTTTTGGGTACAATTTCCTCGTTCTGGAAAACCCGTTCAGATCTTTTCTTTCCAGGTCCTCCATACCTGTTCATGAGAAACTCGAATTTCCCTCTCGAGCGTATCTCTACACTCTAAAAGCAGAAGGAACAGACAGGTTCATAGCCTACGTCGATGAGTCTTTTCTGGAACATTCGACCCTGAAGGTGACGGACGTGGAGGATCTCAAAGCGCCCGGTGCTGCGCTGGTTGGTTATGAAACAGATTCTGAAACCATCATGGGAACCCTGAAATCCATTCTTCCCTTTGGGGGAAGGGAGGATGTGAGTTTCAAAGTGGTTGGTAGATACAATAAAAACGATTATCTGGTTCCCATCGATGTGATCACACTAAAGGAAAACAGAGCAGAAAATGTGAAAGGCTTCGAGGTTTTACTGGGAAAGACCGATGAAGAAAACGCCAGCGAAATAAAGCAGTTCTACCTTTCCAGATTCCTCTATCCGTTCTTCCTGGACGAGGAACTCGGGAAACTGTACAGTGGAATAGATGGGCTCGTCAGCGTGATAAAGTTCATCTTTCTTTTCGGATTTCTGTCGGCCACGTCCGGTCTTGTTCTCTTCGTTTTGAAATCGTACTTTTCCAGGTTGAGAATTCTGGGAACACTCCGGGCGGTCGGATTGAAATCGACACAGTTGATCCTTGCCTTCCTTGTGGAACACTTCTCCTTCCTCGGCGGAGGAATAATCATAGGAATCACCTCTGGCATCATTATGGGACTTTCCATAGCGAAAACGATGGCGGAAAATCTGGGCACCTTCGTGGCCTTTCTGCCGATAAAGTCCATCGTTCTTTCCATACTGTTCGTCGTTGTGCTCGCGGCGATCGCCATGGTCGTTCCGAGCTACATGATATCCAGGGTGTCACCACTTGAAGCCATGAGGGAAGGAGAGTGAACGGCGTTGATCGAGGTACGAAACCTCTGGAAAGAGTACAACGGAAGAGACAGAGTAACCGCCCTCAAGGGAATAAATCTGAAGATAAACAGCGGAGAGTTCGTTGTGATACTGGGACCTTCTGGATCTGGAAAGACCACCCTTCTGAACTGTCTTTCCGGTGTAGATCGCCCAACGAAGGGAACTGTGATCATCGATGGAACAGATCTTTACGCCCTCTCCGAGGAAGAGAGAACAGGATTTAGAGCAAAGAACATGGGATTCGTCTTTCAGTTCTTCAACCTTGTACCCGTTCTCACCGCACTCGAAAACGTAGAACTTCCTCTTCTGATCTTAGGTGTGAACAGACGAGAAGCGAAAGAACGCGCGTTCGACATGCTGAGAAGAGTGGGACTTGCTCACAAGTGGAACAGGTTCCCAGAAGAACTCTCCGGTGGTGAAAAACAGCGCGTTGCCATAGCGAGGGCCCTCGTCCACAATCCGAAAGTGGTATGGGCAGACGAGCCCACCGGTGCCCTCGACAGCGAAACAGGAGGTATGATCATAGATCTACTCATGGAGATGAAAAAGAACTCCACTCTGGTGATCGTGACACACGATGAAAGGATAGCAGAGAAGGCAGATCGGGTCATCAAAATAAGGGACGGTCAGATCGTACAGGATATATACGAAACGGCGTTGTAGCCGATGTGAAGCATCAGGTGTTCAAAACTTCTGTATCCACACTCTTCCCACTGAGAAAGGAGACTTTCGATTTCTGGCGCTCTTCCATAAATTCTCATTTCGCCGTTTAAAAACTCGACCGTTCCTTCTGGTCCTGCGTAGTAGAAGATCCCGTTCATTTCTGCGAGCCTTCTTGTGAGAAGATCCACCAGCTCCACAAACACCTGAAGTCGGGGAACCCGGATCGCTTTCTGAAAGGGAAAATCTCTCAGAAGCCTTCTGTTTCTTTCCAGCAAATTTCCAAGATTTCCTCCCGCTTTTATGAACCTCGTTTCCAGTTTGTAACCACCTTCAAGGTGACTGCCATTTTTCACGAACAGGAAAGCGGGCTGTCTTGCCGAAATCTTCATGTTGATGGGAACTATCACCCTTCCTCCATCCTTCAGCTGACAAAACCAGTGTTCTGGTACCTCGTCCACTCCAACGGTGACGAAGATCACATCGTACGGTGCAAAATCCGAAACACCATAATAACCATCTCCACAAACAACGACAACGTTTTCTATTCCAAGGCGTCTCATGTTTTCTCGGGCAATTCTGCAAACCTCTTCGAAATACTCCACGGTCACAACGAGTCCTTTCTTTCCAACAACCCTGCTCATCACGGCTGCGTTGTACCCCGTTCCGCCTCCTATTTCCAGAACCCTCATTCCCTCATCCAGATCCACCCACTCCATGAACATCGCCATCAGCGAAGGCTGACTGGAAGTGCTGAAGACTTCCCCGTCCTCGTAAGAAACGAGCACCGTGTCCTCATAGACATAGGAGAGTGGATAGTGCCTTGTCAGGAATTCTTCCCGTGGTACCTCCAGAAAGGCCTTTGCGATACGATCACTTATTCCGTGGTTTTTCAAAATCCAGAAGAGCCTTTCTCTCATAACATCCCCCTGTGTTATCATATCACTGAGGGAGGGATCGGATGAAAAAAGCAGCGATAATCACAGTCGGAAGTGAACTTTTAGAAGGCCTTATACTGAACAGAAACGCTCAGTTTCTCTGCCAGGAATTGAAGAATCTTGGATACAGGGTGATAAAAGTCTCAACGGTGGGTGACCACCTCGAAGATATAGCCGAAGAGGTCAGATCACTCCTTCCAGAGGTTCACCTTCTGATACTGACAGGAGGCCTTGGCCCAACAAAGGATGATCTCACACGAGAGGCGGTGGCAAAAGCCCTGAACAGAAAACTCCTCCTCGATTACAATCTCAAAACGAAAATCGAAGAAAAGGTGAAAAAATACCATTCTAAAATACCATCTAACATCGAAAAGCAGGCACTCGTCATCGAAGGAGCAAAAGTGATCGACAACCCTGTTGGAAGTGCGCCGGGTCAACTTCTGGAAGTGGATGGAAAAAAGGTGATTTTGCTTCCTGGACCACCGAAAGAGTTGATTCCCATGTTCGAATCATTGAAAGAACTTTTGAAAACTCCCCATGCCTTTTATCAGGTCGTCCTGAAATACTACAGCATACCCGAAGCAGTACTGGAAGACCTCCTGAAAGAGATACTGTACTCTCAGGACAGAGTGGAAGTGGCTACGATGGCAGATCACGTCGAAGGTGTAAGATTGAGACTGACAACGAGTGCAGAACACAGAGAGTTCCTGGACGAACTCGTGGAAAAGATCCTCGAAAAGACGGGAGAGTACCTTTACGGAATGAACGACGAGAAGATGGAAGAGGTGGTCGTCAGGCTTTTGAAAGAGAACAAAAAAACACTTGCCGTTGCCGAATCCTGCACGGGTGGTATGCTCTCTTCACTCGTGGTGAATGTTCCGGGAGCGTCAGACGTCTTCATAGGAGGTGTGGTGGCCTACAGCAACGAGTTGAAAAAAAGCATCCTTGGGGTGAAAGAAGACACCCTGAGAAAATACGGAGCCGTGAGTGAACAGTGTGTTCAGGAAATGACTGAAGGGTTGAAAAAACTCACAGAAGCCGACATCTGTGTGGCCATTTCTGGAATAGCAGGACCATCGGGTGGTACTCCCACCAAACCCGTTGGAACCGTTTTCATAGATCTTTTTGAACAGAATCATTCTACAGTGCGTTATAATTTCTCTGGGGATCGGAACACCATAAGAACCCGATCAGCGATGATGGCTCTTGAGAACCTGAGAAAACATCTGAAGGAGCGTGGAAGATCATGATGGAAGAATATCTGGGAGTGTTTGTCGATGAGACAAGAGAATACCTTCAGAATCTGAACGATACCCTGCTGAAACTGGAAGAAACCCCCGAGGACATGGAATTGATAAACGATGCCTTTCGGGCGCTTCACACCCTGAAGGGTATGGCAGGAACCATGGGGTTCAACAGCATGGCAAAACTCTGCCATTCCCTTGAAAATGTTCTCGACAAGGCCAGAAACGGTGAAATAAAGATAACATCGGATCTTCTCGACAAGATCTTCGCGGGAGTCGACATGATCGCCAGGATGGTCGACAAGATCGTATCTGAAGGAACCGATGAGATCGGAGAAGATATTGAAGTGTTCACCGATACAATAAGAAGCTTTGTTCCTTCAGAAGGAAAACCAGAGGAAGAAAAAGCACCAGCGAAAAACTCTAAAGTCGACGATGAAAAGAACCCTCCACAGGCTTCAAACGAAGCGGAAGAATCGATGGTCCTTCCAGAAGAGGTGGTTCATGTCCTCCAGGAAGCAAAAAACAAAGGGTACAGGACTTTCTATGTAAAGGTTGTCCTCAAAGAAGGCACACAGCTCAAATCCGCCAGGATCTACCTTGTCTTCCACAAACTGGAAGAGCTGAAGTGTGAGGTTGTAAAGACCGTTCCTCCAGTGGAAGACATCGAGGAAGAAAAGTTCGAGAACGAAGTGGAACTGTTTGTCATCTCTCCCGTCGATCAGGAAAAACTCTCTGAAGCCCTGAGTAGCATCGCCGATATAGAAAAAGTCATCGTGAAGAGTATCATCCCCGTTACGGAGAAAAAGGCTACTTACGAAGAAAAAGAAGAAAAAACAGAGGAGAAAAAAGAGGAAGTTACCAGAAAGAAGATCGTCTCTCAGACCGTCAGGGTGGACATAGAAAAACTGGATACCCTGATGGATCTCATGGGAGAACTCGTCATAGCCAGAAGCAGAATTCTGGAGACTCTCAAAAAATACAACATAAAGGAAATAGACGAAAGCCTAACTCAACTGAGCAGGATCACTCTAGACCTTCAGAACGTCGTGATGAAGATCAGGATGGTTCCCATCGCCTTCGTGTTCAACAGATTCCCTCGAATGGTCAGAGATCTGGCGAAGAAGATGAACAAAGAGATCAACTTCATCATGAGAGGAGAAGACACAGAACTCGACAGAACCTTCGTTGAGGAAATAGGAGAACCTCTTCTTCACCTTCTGAGGAACGCTATAGACCACGGTATAGAACCAAAAGAAGAGAGGATAGCCAAAGGAAAACCTCCTGTGGGAACCCTCATCCTCTCCGCCCGACATGAAGGAAACAACGTGGTGATAGAGGTCGAAGACGACGGAAGGGGAATAGACAAAGAAAAAATTCTCAGAAAAGCGATAGAGAGAGGGCTGGTGGATGAATCGAAAGCTACCAGTTTGTCCGATCAGGAGATACTCAACTTCCTTTTCGTGCCGGGGTTCTCCACGAAGGAGAAGGTTTCGGAAGTGTCTGGAAGAGGAGTTGGAATGGACGTTGTCAAGAATGTTGTTGAATCCTTGAACGGAAGCATAAGTATAGAGAGTGAGAAAGACAGGGGAACAAAGGTCACCATAAGACTGCCACTCACCCTCGCCATCATTCAGGCTCTCCTTGTGAAGGTGAACAACCTCGTCTACGCCATTCCAATAGCAAATATCGACACAACCCTCAGGATATCCAGAGGCGATCTACAAAGGGTGCAGGACAAGAATGTCATAGTGATAAGGGGCGAAGTGATACCGGTCTACAAACTCTGGGAGGTTCTTCAGATAGAACACGAGAGGGAAGAGGAGGAAATGGAAGCGGTCATCGTGAGAATAGGAAACAGGAAGTACGGAATAATAGTCGACGAGCTTCTCGGTCAGGACGACATCGTTATAAAATCTCTTGGAAAGGTGTTCTCCGATGTCAGAGAGTTCAGTGGAGCGGCGATCCTTGGTGATGGAAGCATCGCTCTCATCATAAACGTCTCCGGTATTGTATAATGGAGGTGAAGAAGTTGCCCGATATGAGAGAGTTCGAAGTGCTCTCCTTTGAAGTGGAAGATCAGGCTCTGGCCTTCGATGTGGATAACATCGAGATGGTGATAGAAAAACCAGAAATAACCCCTGTCCCCAAATCCAAACACTTCGTGGAAGGTGTTATCAATCTGAGGGGTAGAATCATTCCCGTGGTGAACCTTGCAAAGGTTCTCGACATTTCCTTCGATGACTCGAAGATGAAGAGCATAATCGTGGCGAAGACAAAAGATGTGGAAGTGGGTTTTCTGGTTGACAGGGTGCTCGGGGTATTGAGGATAACGGAAGAACACGTTGAAATGGTGGACGTGTCTGACAAGTTCGGAAAGAAATCCAAGGGATTGATAAAAACGGATGGAAGGCTCATAATTTATCTGAACATCGACGAAATAATTGAAGAAATAACAGTTAAGGAGGGAGTGTAAAAGATGGCGAAGAGAGTTTTGATAGTTGATGACGCAGCGTTCATGAGGATGATGCTGAAAGACATCATCACCAAAGCAGGATACGAGGTGGTAGGAGAAGCCACAAACGGGCGTGAAGCCGTCGAAAAATACAAGGAACTCAAACCAGATATCGTCACGATGGACATCACGATGCCCGAGATGAACGGTATCGATGCGATCAAGGAGATCATGAAGATCGATCCGAACGCCAAGATAATCGTGTGCAGCGCCATGGGACAGCAGGCAATGGTCATCGAAGCCATAAAGGCCGGTGCAAAGGACTTCATCGTGAAACCGTTCCAGCCTTCCAGGGTGGTAGAGGCGCTCAACAAGGTCTCGAAGTGATGTACCATGAGTGCCATTTTGCAGTTTCTTCTAGCCTTTGGAATCGTCCTCTTTTTTCTTCTTATCGTTTATTACTTCGTAAGAAGAGGGTTCTTCTCTCAAAAAGGTTCCAGTATCTCGATAGTGGAAAGGCATTACCTCGATAGAAAGAGTTTCATAGCGATCGTCAGGGTGGTGGACGAGTATTTTGTCATACTGGTGACGGATTCGGGGGCCACGGTCCTTAAAAAACTCGAAGATTACAGAGAAAGTGATTCCTTTTCCTCGATTCTCTTCAGAAAAATAGGGAGAAGGAATAAATGAGGAAAATTCTTGTTTTTTTGCTGATACTTCTCTCGCTGATCTCTTTTTCCCAGGAGGTGCCCTTTCCCTCCATTTCTATAGGCGTCAGACCCGCTGAAGAGCCAGAGGACCTTGTGGTCACCCTAGAAATTCTTCTCATTCTGACTGTATTGACGCTGGCGCCTTCCATTCTTGTTCTCTTCACCTCGTTCACCCGAATCATCGTCGTTTTTTCTCTTTTCAGAAACGCCCTTGGAACAAGGCAAACTCCTCCAAACCAGGTCATGATAGGCCTTGCACTCTTTCTCACATTCCTCATCATGCAACCTGTCTGGAACGATATCTACAACAACGCCATAACGCCGTATCTGGAAAGGGAGATAGGATACCAGGAAATGTTTCAGAGAATCAACAACAGAATCAGGGAGTTCATGATAAAGGAACTGAAGAACCACCACAACGAAGACAACGTCTTCATGCTCGCCCAAAATGCAAACCTCGAGATCACCAGAGTAGAAGAAGCACCAAATTCTGTGTTGATACCTGCCTTCGTCTTGGGCGAACTTGAGATTGCCTTCAAGATGGGAGTGGTACTGTACGTTCCCTTCATAGTCATCGACATGATCGTGGCGAGCATTCTGCTCTCCATGGGCATGATCATGATACCACCCGTGTTCGTTTCTCTTCCGTTTAAAATACTGATCTTTGTGATGGCAAACGGATGGGACCTTCTCGTTGAGGGACTGATAAAGAGTTTTGCGAGGTGATACCCTTGACCATCGAGGTGTTTCTGGATATCATGAAGAGCGGAATAGGTCTCATACTGGAGATAATAGTTCCCCCACTCGTTGTGAGTCTGATCGTGGGATTGATAATAAGTATCTTCCAGGCCGTCACCCAGATACACGAGCAAACACTGATGTTCGCCCCCAGGGTCATCGTTATGTTCCTCACCCTACTTTTTCTGAGTGGCTGGATGGCACAGAAGATCCTGGACTTCTTCACAGAACTTTTGCAAAGGTACTTTCAGATGATCTGAAGGAGGTGTCGATATGAAACGATTATTTGTTGTTTCATTGATATTGACTTCATCTCTGCTCTCTTTTTCCAGTGTGTTCGATATAATCGACGACGCGTACCTTTCTCTTAAGGAGTTTCTCGATCAACCAGACAGCGGTGCCTTTCTTTCTCTTCTGGAGAGAGCAAGAGGCATCCTCATTGTTCCAAAGTATCTGAAACTCGGATGGGTGGTGGGTGGTCAGTACGGCCAGGGAATTTTGCTGAGAAGAGATCCTCTGACGAATACCTGGTACGGGCCACTCTTTGTTAAAATCTACGGTCTGAGCGTGGGACCACAGATAGGGTTCCAATCCGTGTCCCTCATCGCAGTCATCATGGAGAATGTGGAAACCTTCGCCAAAGGAAACATCACACTCGGTGGATCTCTCAGTGTTGCAGCGGGGCCCCTTGGAAGAAGACTCAGTGCGGACTACAACCTTGATGCCTCTGTCTATTCCTACTCGATCGCTCGTGGGTTTTACGCAGGCTTTTCTCTGGAAGGGGCAAAAATAGACGTTGATCTGGACCTCACACGGGAATACTACAACGTGTACAGGGTGGATCCACACGAGATTCTTTCGAAAGAAGTAGAAGGAAGAGCGGAGAAAATAATCGTTCTTTTGAACGAGAAACTCAAAGAAGAATAGGGCACCTCGGGGGTGCCCTTCATCTTGAACTCACCACTTTGTCCACTATACCGTATTCTTTTGCCTCTTCAGCACTCATGAAGAAGTCTCTGTCCGTGTCCTTTTCTATCTTCTCTATCGGCTGGCCCGTGTGTTTGCTGAGAATCCTGTTGAGAAGATCCTTTATCCTCAAAAGCTCTCTTGTGATGATCTCAACGTCTTTTGCAGGACCCTCTGCCCCACCAAGTGGCTGGTGGATCATGATCCTGGCGTTCGGAAGAGCGTACCTCTTTCCCTTTGTACCGGCTGCAAGGAGAACGGCAGCCATCGACGCGGCCTGCCCCACACAGATGGTGGAAACGTCACACTTTATGTACTGCATCGTGTCGTAGATGGCAAGACCGGCCGTCACAGACCCTCCGGGCGAGTTTATGTAGAGGTAGACGTCTTTGTCTGGATCTTCTGCTTCCAGAAACAGAAGCTGTGCTATGACGAGGTTTGCCACGTGGTCGTCTATGGGAGATCCAAGAAAGACGATCCTGTCTTTCAAAAGTCTGGAGAATATGTCGTACGCTCTTTCGTACCTTCCTGTGCTCTCAACAACTATGGGAACGTACTGATCAATTATCTCCTTTTCTTTCATCACCATCACCCTCTCCTCTTGGTTCAACCACCTTCACCGTCACCTCTTCGAGCAAAAGATCGAGTACCTTCCTCTTCAGTATGGCCCATCTCAGATCCTCTCTGAGATCTCTTCTCGACTTCACGAGTGACTTTGCGCGCTCAGGAGAGATTCCCCAGAACGGTGCGAGTTCTTCCGCCTCTTTCTCAAGTTCTTCATCGCTCACATCTACGTTTCTTTCTTTTGCAATTACCTCTATTGCCCTGTCTCTTTTGATATCGTCCAGGATTCTTTTTTTCAACTCTTCTTTCAGTTTTTCTTCACTCTCGTAGGAACTCACAATCTGATCGTACCTTCCTTCCCTCTTCAACCTGTTTATCGTTTCCTGTACGAGAAGATCGAGCGTTCTTTCGGAGATCTCTATCTCCACCACTTCTGGGAGCTTCTCCAGAAGTTGCTCTCGCATGCTTTCCTTCATCTCCACGTCGTATATGTCTTTCCCCTCTTTCTTCAACTCCTCCTTCAACTGCTCCAGCGTCTCGAACTCGTTGTTCACTGTCCTGGCAAGTTCATCCCCGATCTCTGGGAGGGTTCGTCTGTACACCTCCTGTACTTTTAGCCTGTAGGTGTATTTTTTTCCCTCGTACTCTCTTTCTATTTCAACCACATCGTCTTTCTTTTTCCCTATGAGGTCTTTCACGAACGGTCTGTCTTCCCCTTCTTTTATTACGTACTCGTACTCTCTGGTGGTGAGATTCTTTCCTTCTTCGTTGTACACCTCCATGCTTATCCTGACAAGATCTCCTACCTCGGCGGGACCCTCCTTGGGTTCGAGAAGTGCGTGTTTTTCCCTCAGGTCTTCGAGCCTTCTTTCAACGTACTTTTCCAGCACCTTTTCCTCGTCAACCTTCTCCACTTCTATCTTCGAGACGTCTCCTATCTTCACCTCGGGTTCCTCGTGAACCTCCACCACGAACCTTGCCGTATCCTCTTTTATTTCTCTTTCGGTGACCACAGGAGACATGATGAGGTTTCTGTCCTTCAGGGTATCCGGTATAAGGTCCATGAGGAAGTCAAGGGTATACTCCTGAAAGTCCTCACCGAGTCTCATCTTCAGGATGTTCTTTGGTACCCTTCCCTTCCTGAAACCGGGTATCTCTACTCTTTGATTCAGGTACCTGGCCGCTTTATCCTCCGCTTCAAGCACCTCTTCCCTGTTGAAAACGTACTCCAGTACGACCCGGTTCTTGTCTCTTTCGAGTTCTTTCACTTCCATCCTTAGACATCCCTCCTGTTGTGTTTTTTAACCTTTTCCGATGGTATCTCCTCTTGTCCAGATGTTCTTCTGAAGAGAACCCTTGATATTTCTGAGACCGGAAAGTTCCCGAAACAAACTGCTTTTCCTCTCTTCGATGATCCGAAGCCTTTCCCTGTCCTTTTCAAGGATCTCAGATAGTTTTTCCGCAGAAAGATCCTTCAGGAGCTTTTCTCTTTCTTTCAAAAGCACCCGAAGATGTTCATAATCTTCCCTTTCTATGGCCTCATCTATCTTCCTTTCTATTTCATCCACGTTCATCACTTTCACACTCCGAAAGCAAGATGTTCCCATACCTCACCAGTCTACAGTGAAGTTCTGAAAGCCTTTTTTTCAAAGAAAAAGGTGGAATCGAGGTGTCTATCTCCCATCCTTTGCCGGATCTTCCCAGAATACAAAAGTTCTCTCTGAGCACCTTCTCGTCGCCCTCTACAATGATACCACCCTTTCTTCTTTCAAGCACGACAACTGCCACCACGAACCTGTCGTGTGAAAGTGAGACGTGTACAAAATTGAACACACCGAAGTCACGATGTATCTTTACAACAGGTCTTCCACCTGCCTCCAGAAATTCCACATCTGTGAAACGATAACCGTTCAACCCCGTCCCCAGAGCCTTGAAGAACGCTTCCTTGAGTGCAAACCTTCCTGCCACGAACTCTTTTTTGTTTTTCCTGACTCGGAGAATCTCCTTTTCCTCTTCTCCCAGTACTCTTTCAGCGATCCTTTCGGGAACTCTTTCGATCTCAAGAAGATCCACACCAACACCCACGATCATGAGAGAACCACCGGAGGATCCACCACCAGTCCTCTTTTACCGTTCTTCTTCAACCTCAAAAGGACAAGGGTAGCCGTCCTATCAATTTTACCATGAACAAAGCACATTCTCTTCGGTTCGAGACGGTACGAGATAAACCTCTCCAGCCAGTCCATGAGGTTTTCAGGAGAGAGAACGTAAACCGCCATTCCACCGTTCTTTAGGAAACGAAACGTTGTCTTCACAAAAGATTCGATGTCCGATTTTTCCAGGCTCCTCGTTGATGACCTCAGGGGATAGGGACTTTTGACCTTCGTGTAGTGGGGTGGATTGGAGACCACCATGTCAAAGGACTCAGGAGGAAACGAGCAGTCCTCCACAGAGGCGTTCACAAAAGAAACCTTTCCTTCCAGACCGTTCAGAGAGATTCCCTGAACAGCCTTTTCGTACAACTCTTTTTCCTTTTCCACTCCAACCACTTCCACACCGTAAAGCCTTGCAAGAGCAAATCCCACCGTTCCCACACCACTTCCAAGTTCCAGAACTCTTTTCACACCCTTACTGGGTTTTGCGTACCAGACAAGAAGAGAGGAAGCGTGGGTGGGACGGTGGTGGGGACCCGCATCGACTATCTCCACACACCTGATGATGTCAGGATCGAACCTCATAGGGATTCCAGAATTTCCCTCACCATCTTGTTCACGAGTTTTCCGTCTGCCCTTCCTTTCACCTTCGGCATGACAAACTGCATGACCTTTCCGAGGTCCTTTGGAGAAGTGGCTCCTACTTCTTTTATCGCCTCCATAACGATCTTTCTTATCTCCTCTTCCGAAAGTTGCTTTGGAAGGTAAGATTCTATGATTTCCAGTTCTTTCTTTTCTTTTTCAGCGAGCTCAATTCTGCCGTGCTTTTCGTACTCTTCGATTGCCTCTTTTCTTTTCTTTGCCTCTTTCATGAGGGCTTCCATCACTTCCTCATCGCTGGCTTCTTTCATCTTCTCCACTTCGAGATTCTTCAGCGTTGTGAGTATCATGCGAAGCGTGTTCACTTTTATCGTGTCTTTACTCTTCATCGCTTTCTTCAAGTCTGCCATCAGTTTCTCTTTCAGGGACATGACGAATACCTCCTCTCCAAAAGATGAGACCCCGCAGGGCGGGGCCTCAGGAAATCACTCCCTTCATTATTCTTGCAAGTTCCACAAAGGATTCTTTCAGACTGGCTCCTCCAACCAGACCACCATCGATGTCTTTCTGAACGATGAGGCCGAGGAAGTTGTCTGGTTTTATGCTACCACCGTAGAGTATCCTGATCGTCTCAGCCGTTTCATCGTCGTACATCTCAGAAAGAAGCCTTCTTATGAACGCATGCACTTCCTGAGCCTGCTGTGGTGTTGCCACCTTTCCTGTTCCGATCGCCCACACGGGTTCGTAGGCTATGACCACCTTCTGTGCTTCCTCTCTGCTGAGACCGTAAAGTCCTTCTCTTACCTGTTTTTCAACAACGCAGAATGTGAGACCCTTTTCTCTTTCCTCCAGAGTTTCACCCACACAGAAGATCGGTGTCATTCCCTTTTCCAGAACAGCCCTGATCTTTCTGTTTATCAGTTCATCGTCTTCCTTGAAGATGCGCCTTCTTTCGGAGTGCCCCACGATCACGTACTCAACGCCGATTTCTTTCAGCATCACCGGTGACACTTCTCCTGTGAACGCCCCCTGGTCCTCGTAGAAGACGTTCTGAGCACCGAGTTTGATGTTTCTACCCGAGAGGATCTCTCCAACTTCGGATAGTGCGGTGAACGGTGGACAGACCACTGTTTCGAACTCTTTCACATCGTGCAGTTCGTTCAGAAGGAGCGACACGAATTTTTTTGCCTCAGATATGGTCTTGTGCATCTTCCAGTTTCCAGCGAGGATCAATCTACGCCCTGTTTTTTTTTATCGGCGATGCTGGCGATGCCAGGAAGTTCTTTTCCTTCGAGGAACTCGAGCGATGCCCCACCACCCGTTGAAACGTGCGAGAATTTGTCCTCGAGTCCGAATTTGTTGACGGCAGCGGCGCTGTCTCCTCCTCCGACGACCGTGATGGCACCCTTTTCGGTGAGAGAGGCAATGGCAAGTGCTATCTGTTTTGTTCCTTCGGCGAAGTCGTCGATTTCAAAGACTCCCATGGGTCCGTTCCAGACGACAGTCTTTGCATCGGAGAGTTTTTGTTTGAAGAGTTCCACCGTCTCAGGCCCTATGTCGAGTCCCATCCATCCCTCGGGGATACCATCGTCTATCCTGACGACCTTCTTCTCCACACCCGGTTCGATCTTCTGTGCTATGACAGCATCAACGGGAAGTACGATTTCGACACCCTTTTCTTTTGCTTTGTCGAGGAGTTCTTTTGCAAGATCGAGTTTGTCTTCCTCGTACTTCGAGGAACCTATCTGTTTTCCAAGAGCCTTCAGGAATGTGAACATCATGGCACCACCGATGAGGATTCTGTCGGCCTTTTCCATGAGATTCGTGATGACCCCGATCTTGTCGGAGACCTTCGCTCCGCCGAGAACAACCACGTAGGGCTTTTCAGGGTTGTACGTCACCTTGGAGAGGAACTTTATCTCTTTTTCCATGAGGAAGCCAGCGACACTGGGTATGAACTGGGCTATTCCGACGTTGGAAGCATGAGCCCTGTGTGCGGTGCCGAAGGCGTCGTTCACATGGATGTCCGCAAGGCTTGCCCAGAATTTCGCAAGTTCAGGGTCGTTCTTGGTCTCTCCAGGGTGGAATCTGGTGTTTTCAAGAAGGAGCACTTCTCCTTCCTTCAGCTCCTCTACTGCCTTCTTCACTTCATCACCGACTACTGCCGGAACGAACTTCACCTCTTTGCCCAGAAGTTCGGAGAGTCTCTTTGCAACGGGCTCAAGACTGAACTCAGGAGAAGGTTGACCCTTTGGCCTTCCAAGGTGGGAGAGAAGTATCACCTTCGCACCCTGATCGAGCACGTACTTTATCGTCGGAAGGGCAGCCTTTATTCTCGTGTCATCCTGAACAACTCCATCTTTCACGGGAACGTTGAAATCAACCCTCATGATAACCCTTTTTCCTTTCAGATCGACGTCCCTTACGGTCATCTTTTCCATGATCACACCCCCTTGTTTGAGTGTGGAAAGGGCGGGAACACCCGCCCTGAATCACATCTTGAGGAGAAGTTCAAGGGTGTCGACGACTCTGTTGCTGTATCCGTACTCGTTGTCGTACCAGGAAGCAACCTTCACGAGTTTTCCACCGATGACGTTGGTGAGTGTGGCATCGAAGATTCCAGAGAATGTCGTTCCGATGATATCGCTGCTCACGATGGGATCCTCGTTGTATCCGATGATGCCCTTGAGTCTTCCTTCGGTGGCTTCTTTCATGACTGCGTTCACTTCTTCTATCGTGGTTTCCTTCTCAACAAGAACTGTGAGGTCTGTGATGGATCCATCGGGAGTTGGTACCCTTATAGCCATTCCATCGAGTTTTCCTTTCACTTCTGGAACAACAAGGGCCACAGCCTTTGCTGCACCGGTTGTGGTGGGAATGATGTTCACCGCAGCAGCCCTGGCTCTTCTCAGGTCTTTGTGTGGAAGGTCGAGCACCCTCTGGTCGTTTGTGTAGGAGTGAACGGTCGTGAGCATTCCGCTGACGATACCGAATTTTTCGTGGAGAACCTTCACTATGGGCGCGATGGAGTTCGTTGTACAGGATGCACAGGAGATGATCTTGTGTTCGGGCTTCAGCTGGTCTTCGTTACAGCCAATGACGACCGTGATGTCTTCGCCCTTTGCGGGAGCAGTGATGATGACCTTCTTTGCTCCAGCCTGAAGGTGAAGCTCTGCCTTCTCCCTGTTTCTGAACACACCCGTGGATTCGATGACGAAGTCAACTCCCAGGTCTTTCCATGGGAGTTTGGAAGGATCTGGCTCTGCAAAGACCTTGATCTCTTTTCCATCGATGATCAGAGAGTTATCTGTGTACTCAACCTTTCCAGGGAACTTCTTGTGAACGGAGTCGTACTTGAGAAGGTGTGCAAGTGTCTTGGTGTCTGTCAAATCGTTGATAGCCACCACTTCGATGTCGGGGTTCTTCCTTTCGTAGATGATCCTGTAGACCAGTCTTCCTATCCTACCGAAACCGTTAATAGCCACTCTTGCCATGCTCTTTCCCTCCTTCTTACATTAATCCTGGTATTCCAAACTGCTGGGTGATTTTGCTCATTTCTTCCTCTCGACGTTTTTCAATTTTCTCCATGATCTCATTCACAGCGGCTGCAAGAAGATCCTTCAACGTTTCAAGATCTTCCTTCAGATCCTCATCGATCTCTATTTCCTTTACCCTGCGATCACACGTTGCCACGATCCTGACAGCACCACCTCCAACGGAGGCTTCCACCTCCATCTCGGAAAAACTCTCCTCCATCTCCTGCATCTTCTTCTGCAGTTCTTCCTGCATCTTCATGAAATCCTTCAGGAGTTTTTCCTGCTTTCCCCCACCCAGACTCTTTCCACCGAAACTTTTGATCTTTTTCAAATTATCCCTCCTGTTCGAAGAGCTTCAAGATCTTTTGAGAAACCTTCTCCACCGTCTCCTCTTTCCCCATCAGACGAAGTTCTACCTCTACTCTCTTTCCCAGCTTCTTCGAAAAGAGGTTCTCAAGTTCAGGAAGCTTTTTCTTCATGAGTTCATAGTGCATCGCTTTGGAAGAATCGAACGTCACAACGACCTTCCCATCCTCGAAACTCACTTCAGAAAGACTGAGTGCAACGAATATGGAAAGATCTCCTTTTTCCTTCAATTCTTCCATCAACTCTTTGAAACGCTCTTCGAACTCGATGTCTTTATCCTTTTCCTCCTTTGTCGTGCTTTCCTGAGCGTTGTTTTGATCATTATCAGCGTTGCTTGCTTTCGTTTTTTCCAGAACCTTTTCACCGGAAAACCTCGTGGATATGTAAGCGGATCCTACCCGGCACACAAGTCGTTTTTCTTCAGCGAACTTTATCTCCCGAAGAAGGTTGAGAAGCTGCCTCGAAACCTGAACGATCTCGGACGTTGAAGCGTTGTAGACCCTCTCCTCTCTTTCCAGATCGTCCACCAGGTCTTCAACGGCTTCCTGAATGAGGACTTCGTAATCTTTACCGCTGTAATAGACATCATCCAGTACGGTGAAGACCTTTCTCACGTTTCCCGATAAAATGGCGTTTACATAGTCCCTCACCACCTGAATCGGAATCAGTCCAAGCGCCCTGTGGACCGTCTCAAGATCGATCTTTCCCTCCGAAAACTTCCAGACCTGCTCCAGCATGGTGAGGGCGTCTCTCATTCCTCCGGCTGCCCGTCTGGCTATGAACCTCAGCGCTTCATCGTCGATGTCTATGCCCTCGGCCCTGGCTACCTCCTGAAGCCTCTTTTCTATGAGTTCATCGGGTATGTTTCTGAACTCGAAGACCTGACATCTGGAAATGATCGTTGGGGGGACTTTTTCCAGGTTGGTGGTTGCAAGAACGAACACAACGTGGGAGGGAGGTTCTTCCAGAGTTTTTAGCAGAGCGTTAAATGCTTCCTTTGTAAGCATGTGCACCTCGTCTATTATGTAAACCTTGTACTTTCCCTCCATTGGTCTGTAACCCACGGCGTCCCTTATCCTTCTGATCTCGTCTATTCCTCTGTTCGATGCCGCGTCGAGTTCTATGACGTCCATGAACGTTCCCTCATCGATTTCCCTGCACGACCTGCACCTGTTGCACGGTTCAACACCTTCTCTGTTCTCACAGTTCAGGGACTTTGCCAGGATCCTCGCGAGTGTTGTCTTCCCCGTCCCCCTGGGTCCAGCGAATATGTATCCATGGGCTACACTGTTTTTCTGTATCGCCCCGATTATTGCCTTTTTCACGTGATCCTGATTCACCACTTCCGAAAATGTCTTCGGCCTGTACTTTCTGTAGAGAACCTCCATGAAATCACCCCATGCTATAATCGAACTGTATCCAGCACTATTATACCAGAGGGGATTTTAAAAGTGATTGAACAGAGGAGGAAGATCGTGAAAAAAATAACTATACTGGTTCTGGTGCTCGTCCTCATACCAGTCTTCCTGAGCACCACTCCCACCGAGAAGAGTATCTCCTTTCGGGAGATAAACACCATCACTGTGAAAGAGTGGTTCAAGGAACTCGTCAGATCGAGAAGGGCATCTTACAAGTTGAAAAGCGATGAGGAATTCCTCGAAGATCTGTGGAAAACGGTAAACGAAGTGGCACGTGAGACCAACATCGACCCGATCCTCCTTGTGTCGGTCATAGACGTGGAGAGCGATTTCAGAAACGTGATAGGGCTGTACGGTGAACTGGGAATGATGCAGATCAAAAAAGAGACCGCCGAAATGGTGGCAAACATCTACAATCTGGAACCTCCGGAATCTGGCTGGACGGAACTCATCTGGAATTATCGACTGAACATAAAGTACGGTGCTCACTATCTAAAGTATCTGTACGACAGGTTCAACGATCTCAGGCTTGCACTCGAGTATTACAACGGCGGAAACAGCAGAAAGACGTACGCGAAAAGGATCCTTGAAACGTACGAAAGTTTCAAAAAGGAACTCGGAATTTAAACTCTTGTGTACATTTTCCCGGAAGAGTCCTGAATCACCCGCAGAGTTAAACCTTCCACTTCCAGTTCCTCGAGTTTTTTGCCATCCGGGGTTTTGTAGACAACCTTTCTAGTTCCCTTCACCTCCTCGAGGGGCTCAAAAAGGACTCTGGAGAACCTTTTCGCAACAGGGAAATTACTCCTTTTGTTCAAAACAACTCCGCTTACACCCATCAGAAATAGTTTTTCCAGTACTTCTTCGGTGACCTCCTGGAAGAAGAATTTGTTCTTGTCGAACCTTCCCACAGTTACTATCTCTCCTGTCAAGTCGTAGGGTTTTATTCCCTCGGATTTTTCGTACTTTTCGATGATATCAACAACTTCTTTGTCCACAACCACTATCTTCCCGATGTAATGAACCACATCTCCACTCGTCAACCGTCTTATAACGTTCAGAGAAACGGGATACCTCAGGACGATTTTCAAAGAGATCACCTCACAATCATCTGAACGAAGTCGTCTATGAACGTCACAAAAGGATTCATCACAAGCGGTATGATCCAGAGCACAAGTAGCGCTATCATGAACAGTATTCCATACACTTCGTACTTTATGAGCCATTCCATGTATCTATCTGGAAGCAAGGAGGCAAGAATCCTGCTTCCATCGAGAGGCGGTATCGGAAAGAGAGAAAAAAGAGCGTAAGTGAGGTTGTACTTGGCAGCCTTCACCATGAGAAACCACCAGAAGCTTCTTTCAGGCAACTTCGAGGCTATGAACCCGCAAAGAAAAAACAGCAAAAAGCTCGTCAGAGGACCGAGAATGGATATCTTCAGAAGGTCTTTCTTCTTGTTTTTCAGTTTCCAGTAGCGAACCGGAACGGGTCTGGACCACCCGAATTCGAACAAAATGAAGGAGATCGTTCCCACCGGATCAAGATGTACAAAGGGATTCAAAGACAGTCTACCGGCCTGCTTTGGAGTGGGATCACCGAGTCTGTAGGCCGCTATTCCCTTCACATACTCCCTCGGCATCGCAACGATGAGAACGGCAAGAAACCCCGTAAGAATGTTGCTCAGTGTTGGTGCAACCATCCTCATGAACTACCATCTCCTCAGTGTATCTTTCAGGAATTCCTTCATCTCCATGGCGTCTTCTTTTAATTTCTCTTTCAGACTCAATCTTTTCTTCAAAACTTTGGATACCTTGAGCGAGATTTCAAGGGGATCTCTTCTTGAGAAAAAGAACTCTTCTTCCGTGTACTTTCTGAAAAACCTCCTCGCCTTCTGGCAGTCAACGATGACAAAGGGGACTTCAAAGTAAGCAGCAACGAGCGCCGGGTGAAACCTTTCGGTGATGACGATCGACGAACTCTTTATCTCTTCGAGAACGTCTCCTCCGGTTCTGAGTGGAGGAAGGTACTGGCAGTCTTTCGAGAAAGCACTCGAGAGAACGAAATCTTCTATTCCGTGTTCTCTCAGACTCTTCAAAACACAGGACACGTCCAGAGGCTTTTTCAGAAAGAAAACGGCCTTATTCTCCTTTTTCACTTCTGATTCGTCGTTCATGAGATAGAGTATCGAAGGATCTGTTCCAAGCCAGGCGTTTCCTCCGAGCGCTCTGACGTACCTGTAGGAGACGGGCTCTCTTGCTATGAAGACCACACTTTTGTGACTCACCACCTCGTGAACGAGTCTTTTTGAGGCAGTTCTTTTCAAGGGGCCTATGCTGTTTCCAAAAAAGATAAGGGGTTTTTTCATGAGAAGTGACATCCTGGACAGATAGTAATAGTAAAGGATACTTCGAAAACTCGTCACATCCTGAAAAAGTCCCCCTCCACCTGCCATCGAAATCTGCGACCTTCTCAGGAAAGAAATCAGTTTCGGAGAGAACCTTCCCACCGATGTTACTCCCATCGATCTCTTCCCATCCGGAAGGGGAGTGTATATGGTTCCAAAATCCAGTTCCTTCAGGAGATCCACACACGCTCTGAACATGATTTCGTCTCCGAAGTTACCAAAGCCGTAATATCCCCACAGAAAGGCGGTTGCCAAGGAAAATCACCTCATTCTGTAGAAGAATACTCTTGGAGAATTATACTACACGAGGTGAAAGGATGATAACGAACCTCTCAGACAGCGTTTTCGTGATAGGCACTGGAATTTCTTCAAACAGCGTCCTCGTGTGTGGAAAAAAAGTGTGCATTCTCATCGACACAACTCTTTTTCCAGAAAAAGCAAGAAAGATCGAAGAGTTCGCACGGGAGATGTTGAAGAAGGAGATCGTCGCCGTCTTCAACACCCACTACCACCCGGATCACACCTTCGGAAACGAAATCTTTGGAAGGATAATTGCTCACTCTCTGACCAAAGAGTCCCTGAGCAAGATGGATGAAGAATACATGGAAAGAATCGGTGTGAAAGTGTCCATAAAACTTCCATCGGAAACGTTCAGCGACAGAGGACTTTACAGATTTGGAGACATCACCGTGGAGGCCGTTCACCTGGGCGGTCACACACCCGATTCCTCCATTTTCATCCTGAAAAACGAAAAGATCGTTGTGTGCGGGGATCTGCTCACCACCGGAATTCACGCCGAAATAGTCACAGACAGTGACCTGTCGATGTGGATATCGGCACTTGAGGAGATAGAAAAAACAGGTGCTCATTACTGTGTCCCAGGACATGGAAGGGTGGGAACGCTCCAGGATGTGAAAGAGATGAAAGACTACATCGCAAAGATACTCCGTCTCAAGAAAGGAAACATCCCTCATTCAGAACTACTGAGAGATCCGAACTTCCTCTCACGCGAACACCCTGAACTTCTGGAATGGGGAATTGAAAACATCATTCGTTGAGAAGTTCCAGCCTTTCCTTGGGACTCACAATCTCCGTCACCCTCACACCGAAGTTCTCGTCTATCACAACGACCTCTCCACGGGCTATGAGTTTTCCGTTAACGAGAATGTCCACCGGCTCGCCGGTGAGTTTATCGAGTTCTATGATTGAGCCTGGTATCATCTCCAGAACACGCTTCAGTGTCATCCTTGTCCTTCCAAGTTCCACTGTCACCTTTAAAGGAACGTCAAGCAACAACTCGAGTTTGTCCTGAGGAATCTCCGTTTTAGCCGTTCCGGATGGCTTCAACTCCGAAAACTCCACCGGTTCGACCTTCACTTTCTTTTCTTCCTTCTTTTCCTCTTTCTTTTCTTCAGCCTCTTCTTTATGTGCTCTGGTGAAGTACTCGTACATCTTCTTGACAAGATCTGCTCCGATCACCTGGTAGAATTTGGATTTTGGAAGCCCTTCTATCTCGATCTCGAACTCCACAACGGCAACATCCTTTTCTGGATCGTCCACAACCGGTGGAAATTTCGTGCTGGGATCGTCGAAGTTCAGAATTTCAACCTTTGGTGGGGAGATGTTCACGGTTATTCCCAGAAGTTCCGAAAGAGAAGTTGCGGCACTTCCCATCATCTGATTCATGGCCTCTCCTATGGCACTGAGTTTGATCTCATCCAGTTCTTCACTTTCCACCTCTCCACTTCCACCCATCATGAGATCGACGATCGCGGCTACCAGGCTTTTTTCCAGAACCAGAACGTTCAGTCCCTTCAATCCTTCCGTGTATTCCACAGTTACAACTACTTTCTCACCATTGAAGTCGCTTTTCACGTTCTTCATCTTTTCCTCGCGAACCATTGGAACGGTGATGTTGACGTTTCTTCCCAGGATCATAGAGAGCGTTGTTGCGGCACTTCCCATAGCGATGTTTCCAATCTCGCCGATCATGTCCTTTTCTTCTGGTGTGAGAACACCCTCTGCTTCTCCACCGAGCAGTTTATCTATCTCTTCCTGGGAAAGGAATTCATTCTCCGTCATTCCTCTTCACCCCCATTAGTGTACTCGCCGGTGATCTTCACAGCGTACTTTCCCTTGTACTTTCCAGGAATTCCCCTGAACTTGGGCTTTCCTTCCACATCGATTCTTATCTCGTCTTTGTAATGTGTGTTGAGCCTTATCACATCGCCTTCCTGAAGATTCAGCACTTCCCTCAGAGTCAGCCAGGCTTCCCCTATCACCGCCTGCACCGTCAGTGGAACACTTTGAGAAGCCACCTTGAGTTCTTCAACTCTTTCTTCGATCCTTTCTGGCTTTCTGCCCATCATCCAGAACCTGTTGGAAAGTTTTTCAAGGAAAGGTTCCAGAAGAGAAAAAGGCCAGCACACGTTGATGAAACTCGTGAACTCTCCCCAGGAAACAGAGGCGGTCACAAGAAGCACTATCTCGTTTGGGGGGACGATCTGGACGAACTGTGGGTTGGTTTCGATGTTTTCTATCGAAGGAATGAAATACTGAAAATCGCTCCATGCCTGAGCAAGAAGCGTAAGAATGTTGGTTACCTCTCTCCTCATTATGGAGGTTTCAATGTCCGTAGGGGTTCTGTTTGGAGGATTGTCTCCAGGGCCTCCCATGATGATATCCAGTATGGTGTAGAAAAGATCGAGCCTCATCTCGAATATGGCACTACCCTCGAACACGTCACCCGTGAAGATGACGATGAAGGAAGGAATCATTACAGACCTTATGAATTCTTCATAAGTGAGCTGGTCGATGCTGATCTCTACGTCAACGAACGTTCTCAACCTTCCAGAAAGGTACGTTGAAAGCGCTCTTCCAAAGTTCTCATGTATCATCTGAAATGTTCGAAGTTGCTCTTTAGAAAACTTGCTCGGCCTTTTGAAATCGTAAGGCTTGACCTTCTTTTCCCCTTCTTCCTTCAGAAGGTCCTCTTCTTTTAGCTCTCCTTTCATCAACGCTTCGATCAACTGGTTTATCTCTTCCTGACTGAGAACATCCGACATGTTACCACCTCACTCGGTGGTCGCAAAGGCCTTTATATAAAGATAAACGTTCAGAACACCGTATTTCTCTCTGTCACCGACGAAGCCGGTGATGGTGTTGACCGCCTCCCTTATCTGTCTCTTCAGAAGTTCAAGGCCCGGAACCGTGCTCAGTTCACTCTTTTCCTTGCTCAGAAAAATCATCATGAGGGCATCCATGATCTCATCTTCTTTCTCCGCGATGGCTGCCCTGCACGTGTCGCTACCAACGGTGAAGGAAAGAGAATCTATCACAACAACATCCCTTCCACCCTTCAAAAGGAACGTCTTGTTCTCACCTGGCTGGATGAGAACTGCCTTTATCTCGACCGGAGTCGAGGGTGTGCTCTCACTCTGTCCACCCTGATTTGTCCCAAGAAACATGGGAAGTAAAAAGTACACAGCGAGTGATACGATGAGCGGTATCACGATACTCATGATCAGTGACGAGACTCCCCGGCGTCTTGGTTCTTCCTCTCTTCTTTCTTCTTCTGCCATCTTCTCACCTCACACCCTCTCTCTCTTTATGAGGATGTCTATTCTTCTGAACTCTCTTCTCAGTCTTTCCAGTTCCTGCTGGTATCTTTCCTCCAGTTCTTTCATCTTCGCTTCCCACTCAGAACGGGTGATCTCGCCGTTTCTGAGTCTTTCGTTGAGCAGGGCTTTTTCTGCGTTTATCTCGTTTTCAAGGTCTTTTATCTTCTTCTTTATCTCCCTGTCCCCAAGACCTATCGGATAGAATCTATCGGGGTTGTAGAAGAAGTCTATGTTGAATCGACCAAGTTTGATATCGGCAGCCCTTTCGATCATTCTCTTTTCCTTCAGTTCCGTCAGGAAGAAATTCACCACACTCGCCGCTCTTGCACTCGAAAGATGCCAGTTGGAAACGTAAATAGAATTTGGAAGAACTGGCCTGTCGTCTGTGTAACCGAAAACCTCCAGCACGTTCGTGGTGTGTTCTATGACGATCTGTCCCACCTTTGCCAGAAGGTCCTTCGCTTCAGCCGTGAGTTTAGCGCTTCCTGTCTCGAAGAATACCATGTCCTTCAAAATTATGAGGGTTCCTTCGTCTCTTTCTTCCACCGTGATCTTCCCTTTGTATTCTTCGGACAATCTCATGAGTTCTTGATATATTCCTCTTTTCGAGGTGATAAGGGGTTCTTCGTTTATGCTCCTTCCTCCCATCAAAACACTCGGTGGTTGCCCACTTAAAGCAATTCTGAGTCCCACCGCCACCTGCTGGAACTTACCGGGACTGATGGTGGACATGGAGATAAGGGCCACAAAGAACGTGAGCAACAGTGTCACCATGTCCGAATAGGTGGTCATCCACTGAGGTGATCCCTTCTGTTCTTCCTGTTTCTTTGCCATCACGCAGCAGCCTCCTGAGAGGCAGCCTCATAGGCTCTTTTTTCTTTCTCAGGCAAGAAGGACTTCAGTTTCTCCTCCAGTATCCTGGGGTTTTCTCCTGCCTGAATCGAAAGAACCGCCTCCAGAATCATTCTCTTTTCCATGACGAGAATGTCTCTTCTCTTTTTTATCTTCTCCGCCATGGGGAGAAACACACCGTTTGCCAGAATAGCACCGTAGAGTGTCGTTATGAGCGCCACTGCCATTGACGGCCCCAGAGTTTCCGGGTTGTTCAAAGATTTCAACATCTGAATGAGTCCTATGAGCGTTCCTATCATACCGAACGCCGGAGCGTACGCACCGGCAGATTCCAAAACCGCCCTTTCTCCGTCCAGTTCTTCTTCAAAGAGTTCAAGTTCTGTCTCCATCATGTTTTTCAAAAGATCAGGATCTGTTCCATCGACCACGAGTTGAAGCGCCTTTTTCATGAACGGATCTTCGATGCTTTCGAGGTTTTCCTCCAGAGAAAGAAGTCCTTCTCTTCGTGCCTTCTCTGAGAAGGAAACCATCGTCTGTATGAGTGAAGTGTGATCTATTTTTGGTTCCCTAAGTGTGGAGAACATGATGTTTATGATTCTGAAAGCCCTGTCTTTTGGATGTGCCACCATTGTAGCCGCTATGGAGCCAACGACGGTTATGAAGAGTGAAGGTATGTTTATGAAGGCCGCAAAATCTCCTCCACCCGTTGCGATTCCTATGAAGAGAGCCGCTATCACAAGAGCCAGCCCCATCAGGGTTGCAAGATCCATGGGATCACCTGCCCTGCTCTTTCCACCAGTTGAAGATCTTTCTCTTGTATTCTATCACCCTCCGGACAACCTCTTCCACGGGCTCTTTCACGATGTACTTTCTACCGTTCACAAGGGTGATCGTTGTATCGGGCAGTGCTTCGATGGTTTCTATGAGATCGGCGTTCAGAACAAACCACTTACCATCGATCTTTGTGAGCCTGATCATTTCTCATCATCTCTTGATGTTCACAAGTTCGTTTAGAATCTGATCCGCCGTGGTGATGACGCGTGCGTTCGCCTGGAACCCTCTCTGGGCAACGATCATCTTGGTGAATTCTTCTGCAAGGTCCACGTTGGACATCTCAAGGGCCCCGGGAATCAGAGTACCCCTTCCACCACTTCCAGGTGCTCCTATTTTGGGAACCCCACTGTTGGAAGACACAGCGTACAGGGAATTTCCCACTTCCATCAAACCTGCTGGATTGTTGAACACCGCAAGGGCGATCTGTCCAAGAACGTCTGTTAATCCGTTGCTAAATGTTCCAATGATCTCTCCCTGCTCGTTTATGGCGAACGACTCCAGAACACCCATGGGGTTTCCGTCCTGCCACGGGATGTTCACGGTGCTGTCACCGGAGAACTGGGTGATTCCGGAAAGATCCGCTGTTATTGTGACTACACCGTCACCATTCTGACCTGTGTCGAACTGGATCGTTCGAAGTTCATCGCTGCTAAGCGCGTAGGAAGAAGAACCAGAATCGTAGTAAAGTCCTCTGTACTGAACAGGTCTTCCGGACTCGTCGAACTCCACAAGACCTGCTATGTAATTATTTCCGCCCACACCTGTGCTTCCGTTTTCGTCCACAAGAGTCACGGGTTCTCCGCTTGCTGTGTACGCCCTCCAGATCCACGCGTTCTTGAAAGATTCAGATCCTATGGTTGTGTTCCCGAGTCTGATGAACTCATAGTACACAGTGTATTCATTTCCAAGAGAGTCGTAAACCTGAACGGCAGTGGTGTACCTTGGAGAGGTGTAGTCGACCTGAACGAAGTTCGTTGGATTGTCTGCCTCGTAGAACCTGGGCTCGCCAGAGGTGGGTATGACGAGTTCAGCACCAGGGGCTATTGTGAGAGATGATGATAAAAACGTTACTGTGTAATCGTTCCCGGAAGTTATGTCAGAATCGGAAATTGTGAAACTACCATTTGAAACTGTGGTCGTTCCGTTGTAGACTTCATTCCCAGAAGAGTCTCTAACTATCACCTGATAGTTTCCATCAGAAAGTGTGGTGGTCCCTTCGATGATTCCGTTGGCTGTTGTGGTCTGAGATTCAGAATAAAGAATCACCGTGTAATCGTTCCCGGAAGTTATGTCAGAATCGGAAATTGTGAAATTGCCACCTGAAACATCTACCGTACCACTGTAAATAACATTTCCAGAAGAATCCAGAACTGTCGCATTGTAGTTTCCATCTGAAAGTGTGGTGGTTCCCGAAAGGCTGCTATCAGTGTTGGCTGTCACAGTTTGGTAATCAGAATTAAGCATTACGGTGTAATCATTACCACCGACAATATTGGGATCAGAGATTGTGTAACTACCATTTGAAACATCCACTGTACCATTGTAGACCACATTCCCAGAGTTGTCTAAAACTACCGCCTGGTAAGTGCCATCTGAAAGTGACGTGCTCCCCGTGATGCTTCCATTGGCTGTTATAGTTTGAGAATCAGCATATATCCCCGCCTCTTCCACCCTTCCAAACTCGTTGAACACCGCATAACCACTCACGTCCGCCGTTCCATCGTTGTTAACATCGATTCTCATCGTGTACCTTTGAGAGGAACTGAAAGGGTCTGTTCCAAGGTCTCCGGCTGTCTTTTCGAACCACACCCGAACGTCGTGATCAACTCCGCTGTCGTCCGTCAGGGTGATGGTGAAAGAGCCAGGTCCCACGTTGGAGTTGAGATTTCCTTCAAATCTCACGTTCGACGTTTTCTTTGCGGGCATCGTCATTCCTGCACTGATAACAAGATCTCCGATCGGTCTGTTGGTGTCTATGTACCTTTCGCCCGTTTCGGGATCCTGAACGGCCGTCCATCCCTGAACCTTGTAACCCGTTGATGTCTGAATCAGATTTCCATTGCTGTCCAGTGTGAATGCCCCCGCCCTCGTGTAATAGTAGGCGTTACCATCGGATACGATGAAGAAGCCATCGCCCTGTATGGCAAGGTCTGTTTTCACACCCGTGTTCTGGAAAGACCCCTGCGTCATGATCTTGTCGATGCTTGCCACCTGGGATCCAAGGCCGATCTGCATGGGATTGGTTCCTCCTACGCTTTCCTGTGGAGCTCTGCCCGCCTTGATCGTCTGGGCAAGCATCGTCTCGAAGTTCACCCTCGAAGCCTTAAACCCCACCGTGTTCACGTTGGAGATGTTGTTTCCTACAACATCCATTGCAACCTGGAAGTTCTTGAGCCCTGTGATACCGCTGTAGAGAGACCTCATCATCACGCATCACCCTCCTGGGAGATCTCCAGAATGGAATCAACGGGATAGAGCGAACCGTTCACCAGAACGAAACCTTCACCGTTTTTTATCTGAACAGCCTCAACCAGACCACCTTCCATACCGCCTATCTCCTCAAGCCCACTCGAGGTGACTTTGTACACATGGTAAGTGTAAGTCCCGTCTTCCACACTGACACCGTTATCGTCCCTGCCGTCCCACTGCCAGCCGTGTACACCCGCTTCAACACTTCCCAGGTCTTCTGTTCTCACCAGGTTACCGTTTTCATCCAGGATCTGAATCACAACGTTTGCATCCTCGTCAAGATTGAATATGATGCTGTCTGCTTCTCCGTCTTTCAGATTCACCTCGTTGTTCTTCACCACGACGTATTTTCCTATCAGAGACGCAAGTTGAGCGGGATTCACGCTCGTTTGCGCCTCAACAAAGTCTTTCACAGCACTCGTGAGGTTTGTGATCTGTTCCAGACTGGTCAGTTGCGACAGTTGCGAGATCATGTCCTTTGTCTCCATGGGTTCCAGAGGATCCTGCATCTCCAGTTCTTGAAGGAGAAGTCTGAGAAAAGCATCTTTATCGAGTGTTTTGCTGGCAGTGTAATTTGTTCTCACACCCTGAAGCGTCGAGTAATAGATGTTTCCAAGATCGTATATCATGTCTTCACCCCCTCGATGAATTCCTCAAAGGAAACTTTCTCACCACTGTGTCTTCCTCCATTTTTTTGTTCTCGTCGACCCTCTTTCGCACTCCCTTCGTTGTTTTCCTGGTAAAGATAGTCATCTTCTTCTCTTTCAACGTAGACCTGAGCGTTCAGGCCTTTCTCGTTGAATCGATCCACCAGTTTGGGTATCTCATGCTCAAGAACGTGCTTTGCTTCCTCTGATTGCACCCTGAACACGATCTTCAGGTCGTTGTTTTCCTTTGTGATGGTGATCTCCAGTTTTCCAAGTCTTGGGGGTTCCAGGTCTATCGTTGCTCTTTCCTGCTTTTGAACGTACATCTTTTCCACTATCCTCGGTACACTCTGAAGATCCGTCCCTTTTACTTCTCTCAACGGATAAGCGCTTTTTGCCCTCTCACGTGTGATCATCTCCTGGACTCTTCCATCTGTTAATTCTCTAAAACTCATCAGTTTTCCTTTTTCTTCGTATTTCAAAGATATCTCCTTCAGATCTCTTTTCAGTTCGTTCCCTGAGAAGTCTTTTTCCTTCGATGTTTCACCACCTGACGGTTCCTTCACAACCTCGCTTTTTCCCTGAATTGAAGACCTTTTGAATTCAACGTGTTCACTGGAAGGCTGTTTTTCATTGCCTCCAATTTTTATCTCAAGCGTGCTGATATCTTTTCCAGTTTCTGTCAAACTGGTGATGATCTTTTCTTCCTTCACGTGTGTCACTTCTGTTTCCGATGGCTTCTGTTTCAAAATGCCATCTTGCTGGGGTGTTTCCTGAACCACGCTTTCTTTCTGATCTACAGGAATTTCCCCTGAGATCGTTTCTGCTCTGGGCCCAACGGTTGTTTTTTCCTTTACAGGTATGAACGTTCTTTCAGAAACAGGGTAGGCACTTTCTTTCGAAGCGGTTTCCACATTCTCAGGAGAGATCTTTAAAACATGTTCAACGCTCTGTACGGTTTTGTCCTGAAGCTTTCTACCGTCTGGCAGGCTCTCGTTTGAAACGTGTGAGGAATTTTTTTCCGTTCTCTCTTTTTCTGAAATCATCCTTACTGGTACAGTTTTTCCGATTATTGAATCATTTCGTGAAGTGCTCGCATCAGAAACGCGCTTGAAATTTACTGGTCCCTGAGCCTGAACATTATGCTCTTTCCTTCCCATCATACCTTCACTACCTGTTGTTCTAATTTCTTTGATCTCTTTTGCTACCGAGATATTCTTCTGACTGAGATCGTTTTTGAGAGGAAGATAAGAACCCCTTTTTTCTGACAGCAGAACATCTTCAGGTTCAACATTTCTGGGAAGAGCATTCTCCTTGGATCTCACATCTTTTTCCGTCGAAACAGAATCAGCGGGGATTTTCGTATCGAGAAGGCTTTTAATATCAGCAGGAATTTTCTTTGAAGATACAAATACACGAGCCATCCTGTTCTCGTTAACTCTCATGTTGCTGTCCATTGTTTTTTTCAGAGAAACAGATATATGAGTTCCATCATCGAAAAGAGAGATTCCATCCTCTGGATAACCCGTGAGATCACGCTCGATTTCTGAGATTTTTTTCGTATCTTCAGGAATTTCCACATCTGTGAAGGACGTATCTGGTTTGTCCTTTTCAGATGCTTTCGCCCTGTAATTACGGATGTGATCGAAAAGCACAGAGTAACGAGAAAGCAGAACGTTCGCTTCTTCTCCTTTCTGTTGCTTCTTCCCTTCTTCAGTAAAAACGAAAGGTTTTGATTGAACTTCTTTTTGAACTTCTTTCTTCTCAGTGAGTATCTTCTTCTCGTCGAGAAGAACCGATAGAAATTTTCCTTTCTTTTCCTTTTGAAGTGTTCTCATCAAATTGAGAAGGCCCTCTTTCAGAAGTGTTATCCTCATTCTTTCTCCTCCAGAAGTTCCATCGCGTTCTGTACAATGTACTGAACCAGAGCGGAAGCACGTTCCCTGTCCATCATGGAAAGGATGATCCTCAGAGTTTCAGGATCCACGTTTTCTTTCTTCAAAAACTCAACGGCCACATCGGGTGAAACATTGTTCAGAGCGTCCGCCACAACCTTCAGGTACGTCTCCCTTGAGAACAACTGCGCCTCTTTTTTCGTCATCTCCTCTATCGAACTCTTCGCCTGCTCCATGAGAGATTCCAGTCTTTCTATGGTGTTGTCCACCCCGACCATCATCTCCATCACCCTGGCGGCCTTCTGGGGATTCACACCTGAGAGGGCCTCCAGAAATTCACCGGCGTAGGTGGGATCTGTTCTTTTGAATATCACCGCAAGCGTTTTGTCATCCACGTTGTTCAGAGCGCTTGCAAGATTTCTTGGATCTGTGTTCAAAAGCACGTTTACAAGCTCGTCTACCTGCTTTTTGTAAGACTCCAATCTGTTCTTCTCTTCGATCAGCTGGCTCTTCAGGGATTGAACCTCCTCAAGCATTTTATCGACAACGGATTTTTGAGTCTCCATCACCTTCATCTTCTCTTCTATTTCCTTTCCTTTTCTGGTGAGTTCCTCTATCTTCTGCGTGTAGATCTCTATGTACCGCTGGTAGATCCTGGAGTAATATTCGGCAGGGCTTTCTGCCCTGAGCGGCTGATAGGTGATCCTGTCCTTCAAAAAGGGAACCTTGGAGGCAAGAAAGGCAATGTAACTCCTCCAGTCTTCGAAAGGAGACATCCTCCCACCGTACATCCTGTTGATCTCAAAAGAGATGTAGCCGTACATAAAAAGAATTATGAGAACAAGAAGCGTTACAAGAAACGCTACAAAAAAACCTTTTCTTTTTCCAGGCAAAGTGCATCTACCTCCCTCGATTCCATACTTCTATGGAAACTCGACGTTTTCCTACGAGATGATAGAATAGACTGGGGGGCGTGAATGTGGGGAAAATTCCTGTCATAAAAAGAAGCGGAGAAGTCGTTTACATCGATCAAAGCTCACTGAAGATCTTTTCGAGGGATTTTTCGACTTCTCAGAGAGTCGAAAAATCTTTTTATCTTGATAGTTTCAAAATAGAGTCTCGCGGAAAGAAGTACCATGTGGAGATCGTGCTGAAGAGTTCTGATGGAGAGAAGATCTCAGGAAGGAGCGAGGGAGCAGGAACGGAGAAGAATCTTCCAAAACTCGTTGGAGAGGCGGTGGTGGATGCCTTCAACATCGAAGAGGACATCTCAATAGACGACATAAGAACCGTTTCTCTTGCCGGAAAAGAGTTCGTCTTCGTACACGTTACCTTCTTCAGAGATGGGAAAGAAAGATGGAAAATAGGAATTTCCCTTCTGGAGAAAGATTTTTTGAGTTCGGTGATCTCTTCCGTGATAGATGCCCTGTCGGGTATAGTACAATAGTAGGTAAGAACGCATCGAGTGGGGGGTATTTCGATGAGTGCGAAGACTCTGGAAGATGTCATATCGAAGATTTCCGGTGTCATTTCTGTGAAGGTGATAGAAGAAGACGGCCAGCCAAGAGAGATCCACGTCATAGCAGATCCTTCCAGAAATCCAAAGCAGATAGTGCGGGACATCGAGACTGTAGCACTCGCATCTCTTGGAATGAAACTGGACAGAAGGATCATCAGCGTGGCCCAGCTCAGTCAGGGGAGGGTCTCTCCTTCTCAGTCCTACGAGATCTCATCCATCGAGGTGAAAAGCCTTGACAGAAAAAAGCAGGTGAGGGTCACAATAAACAATCTCTTCGAAGATGAAGAACTGGTCGGTGAATCCGTCGGAGCGGGCACCTCAACGAACCTTCCAAGACTCGTTGGGGAAGCGGTCATAGAGGCCTTCAACATCGATTCTCCCGTTTCAGTGGACGACGTTCAGAGGGTCTTCCTTGCTGGAAAGGAGTTCGTCCTGGTTCATCTCACTGTTCAGGACGACGAAAAAGAGAGGGCAGAAGTGGGGGTTGCTCCACTTGAAGGAGACTTTCTGAAAGCCGTTGCAAAGGCCACACTCAGGGTGGTGAAGGACCTCGCCTAGATGAACAGCTCCATCGTTCTGACAACCTCTTCTATCTCTTCATCGCTGAGTTCTGGAAACATGGGAAGGGCAAGACTTCTCTTCGAAAGTGATTCTGTCACAGGGAAATCTCCCTCTTTGTAACCAAGGTCACCGAAACACCTCTGAAGGTGAAGAGGAAGTGGATAATAAATGGCCGTCTGGATTCCTCTTTCTGAGAGACCATTCTTCACCCTGTCTCTTGTTTCTTCGTTTTCAAACAGAACGACGTACTGGTGGAACACGTGGTACCTGAAACCCTTCTCCTCCACCCTTGGATAGATCACTGGAAGGTTTCTTTCTTCAAACAGTCTTTGATAAGTTCTCGCCACTCTCAATCTTTCCTCTGTCCACCTTTCAAGGTATCTGAGTTTCACCCTCAGGATCGCAGCGTGGATCTCATCGAGCCTTGAGTTGTATCCCACCTTCTCGTGGAAGTACTTCTTTCTTGCACCGTGCACCCTCAACGTTCTGCACTCTTCTGCGATCTGATCGCTGTCTGTCACGATCATTCCGCCATCGCCGTAGGTTCCCAGGTTCTTGGTGGGAAAGAAGGAAAAGATCGCCGCATCACCGACAGAACCACTCTTTTTTACCTTGCCGTTTTCGAACTTCCACTCTGATCCAAAGGACTGGGCGCAATCTTCGAGAACCATCACACCGTATTTTTCCCTCAGGAAACTCAGTGCCTCAAGATCCATCGTTCTTCCAAAGAGGTGAACGACTACGACCGCCTTCACTTTCTCTTTTCTCAACACGTGTTCTAGATGGTTCAGGTCCATGTTGAACGTGCTCTCTTCCACATCGACGAAGACCACCCTGGCACCGAGCCTGTAGGGGGCACTCGCTGTGGCAAAGAACGTGTAAGGTGTTGTGACCACCACATCACCTTTTTCCACTCCCATCGCCTGCAGCGCGATGAGTAGTGCATCGCTTCCACTTGCAACACCTATTCCGTGTTTCACTCCGACAAACTCTGCCACTTCTTTCTCGAGTTTTTCCACGTTCTCTCCCAGTATCACCCTGCCTGATGCGATCACCCTGTCTATCGCGTCCAGGATCTCCCCTCTTATCTTCATGTACTGTCTTGTGAGATCAAAAAGTGGAATCATCCTCTCACCCCTTGAAGAGCCTGATGGCGTTCTCAGTTGTTCTTTCTTCCACAACCGTACAGGACGTGTTCAGCACGTTCGCGATCGTCTCTATCACGTACCTAAGATACTTCGGCTCGTTTCTTTTTCCCCTGAACGGCTGAGGTGGAAGGAAAGGACAGTCCGTCTCCAGAACGATGTGTTCAAGACCCACCTTCCTCACCACTTCCCTCAGGGAATCGTTCTTCGGATAAGTCACAGGCCCTCCTATTCCAAGAAAAAATCCCAGGTCGACGAACCTCTTTGCCCACTCGTAGTTCGAAGAAAAAGCGTGGATCACTCCTCTTTTTTCTGGAAGCTTTTCACCTGAGAGTATCCTGTAGGCCTCCTCGTACGCTTCTCTCACGTGGACGATGAGGGGAAGATCGAGCATCCGTGCAAGTTCTATCTGCTCGATGAAAACCCTCCTCTGGTCCTCTGGAGGAGAGATGTTTCTGAAAAAGTCAAGGCCCGTCTCTCCGATGGCAACGACCTTTTCACTTTCTGCAAGTTCCTTCAGTCTCTCTGCAAAATTTTCCGGTACACTCTTTGCTTCGTGTGGATGAATCCCCACCGAACAGAAGATCCTGTCGCTGAGTTTTGCAACTTCAAGGCTTTTTTTTGAATCCTCCAGATCCACTCCCACGTTCACAACAAAGTCGATTCCATCTTCTTCGAACCCTGCGATGATCCTCTCTCTGTCGCTGTCAAACTGATGGAAATGAAGGTGCGTGTGTGTATCCACCATTGAAATCAACCTCCCCACGTGTTAATATACTACCAGGAATTTTTGTGATAAAGTGAACGCCTTCACCTTTTTGTGATGGAAAGGTTTCTCTGTTCTTAACAATTAGGCTGGTATAATTTGTGTGAACAAACAGATCTGGAGGTGGTGGATATGGCATCGGGATGCGGCTGTTCAGGAAGGTGGGTGAGTTCTTCAAAGATTTTGTAAACACTTTCAGGCACATCTCAGAGGATCTTGAGATGTACCTCAAACTCGATCCCGCCGCAGAGAGTAAACTCCAGGTGTTCTTCTTCTACGCTTCCTTCCAGGGTCTTATGTGGTACAGGTTCGCTCATTTCTTTTACAGGTGGAGACTGAAGATCCTTGCCTACATCATCTACTACTTCGTACGTGTGGTGTTTTCCATGGACATTCATCCCGCCGCTCAGATCGCCCCAGGTGTGGTGATAGACCATGGAATTGGGGTGGTCATAGGGAGCACCGCAACGGTGGGGAGAGGTACTCTCATCTACCACGGAGTAACGCTGGGAACGAAAAAGCCCTGTGGTGGAAAGCGCCATCCCGACATCGGTGAGAACGTGATGATAGGAACAGGGGCGAAGATCCTCGGCCCGATAAAGGTGGGAAACAACGCCGTCGTTGGCGCAAACGCCGTTGTTCTGGAAGACGTTCCGGATGGGGCGGTCGTTGTAGGTGTTCCGGCGAAAATCGTCAAATGGAGGAGGGATATGTGCGATGATGGAGAGGTTGATAGGGAACACTCCGATAGTGAGACTGGATTCGGTGGACTCGAGGATATTCTTGAAACTGGAGAAAAACAATCCAGGAGGTAGCGTTAAAGACAGACCCGCTCTCTTCATGATCCTCGACGCAGAGAAAAGGGGTCTTCTAAAAAACGGAATAGTGGAACCAACGAGCGGAAACATGGGAATCGCCATAGCGATGATCGGTGCAAAGAGGGGTCATCGAGTGATACTCACAATGCCAGAGACGATGAGTGTGGAAAGAAGAAAGGTTTTAAAGATGCTCGGAGCAGAACTCGTGCTCACCCCTGGGGACCTTGGAATGAAAGGGGCCATAGAGAAGGCAAAAGAGATCGCACAGGAGACGGGAGCACACATGCTTCAGCAGTTCGAAAACCCATACAACGTCTATTCCCATCAGTTCACAACGGGGCCCGAGATCCTGAGGCAGATGGATTACCAGATAGATGCCTTCGTTGCGGGCGTGGGAACAGGGGGAACGATCAGCGGTGTTGGAAGGGTCCTGAAGACCTTTTTCGGAGACAGAGTGAAGGTGGTGGCCGTTGAGCCGGCAAAATCCCCTGTTCTCTCCGGTGGACAGCCCGGAAAGCACGCCATACAGGGAATAGGAGCTGGGTTTGTTCCGAAGATTCTCGACAGGTCTGTGATAGATGAAGTGATCACCGTCGAAGACGAGGAAGCCTACGACATGGCGAGGTACCTTGCGAAAAAAGAGGGTCTCCTTGTGGGAGTCTCCTCCGGTGCGAACGTCGCCGCCGCACTGAAAGTGGCACAGAAACTCGGAAAAGACGCAAGGGTCGTGACCATCGCACCCGACCACGCAGAAAGATATCTGAGCATCCTGTGAAGGGAACGTACATCCTGCTTCTGAAACTCGAAAAAAGCGTCACTTTGAAACACGGAAAGAAAACCTCACAACTGAAACCGGGCTACTACGCCTACGTGGGATCTGCAATGGGGGGATTCTCAAAGAGGATCCCCCGTTATTTCTTAGGTCCTCAGAAAAAGCACTGGCACATAGACCACCTCCTTGATCATGCAAAGATCGCAGGACTGGTCATGTTCCACGGAAAAAGACTGGAGGAAAAGATAGCGGGTGTGTTATCATCATATTTTGAAGGCATAGAAGGTTTCGGTGCCAGTGATCTTGATGTGAAGACCTGTCTTTTTCGTGTTGATCCCGTCGAACTTTTTTCTCTTCTGGGGGGATTCCGTGAGAATAGAGATACTCGACGGCCACAGAAACATCGGGGGAAACAAGATCAGGGTGGTTGACTCTGAAAACGACGCCTTCCTTCTCGATTTCGGTCTCAACTTCTCCAGATGGGGGGAGTTCTTCGAAGAGTTCCTGAACCCAAGAACAGGGAGGATCCTCCACGACCTTTTGAAACTCAACATGGTTCCCCGTCTGAACATCTACAGAGAAGACCTCTTCGATGGAAAGTTCGAAGACCCGGTGAATTACTCCTTTCTTTTCCTGAGCCACGCCCACGCAGACCACACCGGAATGGTCGGTCTCATAGATGAAAAGATCCCCCTTCTCATGACTGGTGAAACTCTTGCTGTGATGAACGCAAGTGTGAAGACAACCAACTCGAACGTTCTCATCCAGCTCGATGGAAAAAAGAGAAGAAAAGCATCAGAAAAAGACGTGGAAAACGGTATCAGACCTGATCTCACGGTGAGCGGAAGATCGAAAGACACAGAGGAACTTGAAAGGTGCATCTCCTTTCCGGAAAAGACAGAACTCGATGACTACAGAACGGTTGAGATGAGTACTCTCTGGAAGGACGACCTCTTCGTCGAGCCCGTCTATCACTCCGTGATCGGTGCAGCCGGTCTTGTGGTGAAGGTGGATGGGTTCTGGCTCGCCTACACCGGTGACTTCAGAACGGGCCCGGAGACACCAGAGGAAGAACGTTACTGGCTGGACACACTGGGCGAAAAGAGACTATCACTTTCTCTTCGAACGTTTCAGTTTTTTGAAAAACTGAAGGACAAGCGCCCCATCGTCCTCATCGTCGAAGGAACAAGACTGGCAAGAGAAGAGAACGTGGAAAACACAGAAAAAGACGTCTACGAAAACGCAACGAAGGTCTTCAGAAAGACAAAAAACCTGATACTCGTTGACTTCCCAGTTAGACACCTCGAAAGGCTCTTCACCTTCCTGAAAGTCTGCATGGAAAACAACAGAAAACTCGTTCTCATGCCAAAAGACTACGCCTATCTCATCGAAATGGAACGCGTGGAGCCACTCTGGAAACTTTCCGAAGAAGAGAAAAGCCACATCAGGGTGTATCACCCCGGAAAACTGACCTACATAAACCTGGAAAAAGAGGCACTCATCAAAGCAAAGAGTGAGGGTATCCTCATACCTCCCAATGAGATAAACTACTCCCCCGGAGAGTACACACTGGTTGCAGGCTACTGGGACTTTCCACACATCCTCGATCTCGACGAGAACGTTTTGAACGGTGCCATCTACATTCACTCCACCAGCGAGGCCTACACGGAAGAGCAGGAAATCGATGCAAGGCGCTTCATGAACTGGCTCAGATACTTCAACATAAAACCGTTCGGCCTGAAGGAGCGAAACGGAAGTGTGGTCTTCACAAAAGAGTTCCACGCCTCGGGCCACGTTTCACCGAGAAGCCTCGAGGCGATCCTGAACGATCTGAAACCAGACTACATCGTACCCGTTCACACGCTGAACCCGAACTGGTTCGTCGAACGCTGGAAAGAGAGAGTCCTTCTGAATGATGTGATTGTGCTATAATTTGTTCTGACACTTCTAAAGGGAGGTGGAAAGGTGGCAAGCAGAGAGGAGATCCTTTCGAAAGTGAAGAGCATAATCTCAGAGAAACTAGGAGTGGACGAAGAACAGGTCACGGAAGAGGCAAAACTCATAGACGATCTTGGAGCGGACTCTCTCGACCTTGTCGATCTCGTGATGGACTTCGAAAGCGAGTTCGGTGTGAAAGTGGACGATGCAGACCTTGAGAAGATCTCGACGGTGGGCGACATAGTCAGTTACATCGAAAAGAAATTGGGGTGAGCTCGCCTCACCCCCTTTCTATCTCCTCCGGTGTGATCAGTCTGATCCTTCCTGAAAGTTCGTACTCTCTGAACCTGTCCCCACTCAGAACGACCGCCCCCATGGAGATCGCAAGAGACACGATCAGACGATCCGCAGGAGACTCGAAGAAAACGTTCGGTGATTCCTTCCACCTCCTGAACCTCTCCCTTTCTGAAACGGGAAGAACAAACTCTGCGTTCCTGTCGAAGACGATCCTGTAGGGAAAGAAAAAATCTTCGAAGATGGAGAGCTTTTCAAAGATTCTGTAAATGTACGAAACAGAGAGGTTCCCCCTCCACAGGAGGTTGCTCCCATCAAGAACAATCGGACAGACAGGTTTTCTCACAACGGCCGCAACAACGTAAGGATGAACCTTCAGAGATTCAATCCTGCTTTTCTCAGAAGCCGGCAAAATCCTGTAGAAACTTCTCAACTCCTTCACCTTCTCTTCACTCAACTCCTCAAGCGAGAGTTCCTCGATGTGCTTCAAAATATCCGTCTCTTTACTTTCTTCCTCTTCCTCGTCGACATCTTCCAGATGAAGGTAAAGGTCCAGGAAGTCTCTCTTTCCGAGTTTCATCCTGAGAGAATTCGCCTTCTGAATGAACTCATCGACGTTTTTTGTCTTCAGCATCCTTTTGAGTTTTTCTGAAGGAAGAGGAAACTTCTTTGGAGAGTACCAGAAGAGAATCTCAAGAACGTCCACCTCATCGACCCCCAGGATCTTCGAGGCAAAAGAAAGATCGCCCTTCAGCGCCTTTCTCACGGCAAGTTCGAAGATGTCAACCGGAACATCCACCTCGGAGAGCCTTCCAAGAAAGATCCCCTTTAAGACCTTCAGATCCTTCTCCTTCCAGTTTCTTCTTCTGAGAAGAAAAAAAAAGTCGTTTCTTGCTTCAAGGAGTACCTTCCTCATCTGCATATCTCTATCTCGTCTCCTTCTTTCACAGAGAGAACTTCTCTTGCATCTCCCATGTTCACCGCCACTTCAAGAAAGCCGGCGCTGTCTGGGTGAACAAGGAGTTCCCCTCTTTCCACATCACCGAAGGCCCTCGTGACGGTCGCCCTGTACTCTTTCTTTCCAACCTTCACTCTCACCACGTCGTCGAAGTCCACTCCAAGGCTCATGAACATCTCGAAGGGAATGTTCGTTGAGACGTTCCCGAAGGTGTCCACAACGGCAATCTCGCCGATCACACAGTCTTCCTTCAGGGTGGGTTTTCTCATCTTCAAGGCCTCGTACGAGAGAAGCCTTTCTCCCACCTTTTCCATCGGAAGACCCATGTCAAGGTGTGCCGCAACGGGAGCGAAGATGTCCCGCCCGTGGAAGGTGAAGGAAGGACTTTTTTTGTAGAACAGTTCTCTGTTCTCTATTTCTCTGATCTCTGCCACTCCGTACTCTTCTGCGACAACCGTGAGAACACCGTTATCAGGGGCAACAAAGAAGAGATCGTTCCTGGTCTTCATGACGATCGCTTTTCTTGCGGTTCCCACACCGTAGTCGACAACAACGAGGAACACCGTGGAGGGTGGAAAATCCAGTGACGCACGATAGAGCACATGGGACGCCTTTCTCACGTTGAAGGGTTCTATCTCGTGCGTGATGTCTATGATCTCGGCGGATGGGTTTATCCTCTTGATCACCGCCTTTGCGACTCCCACGTAGTGGCTTTTCAGGCCCCAGTCTGTGAGAAAGCCGATCATATTTCCCCCTCCATTTTTTTGAATTGTTTCACTGTTTTATGGTATTATTATAGCGTGATCATTCGTTCGTATCCCGCCCGAGCCCGCCGGGCCGTGGGGAAAGAGAAAGGGGAGGTTTTCCCTCCCCTTTCTCCGTGAGACTTCTCCGATCACTCCACAGGTTCAAAGTCTTCCTTCGAGGCTCCACAGAGTGGACATACCCAGTCATCTGGCAGTTCCTCGAAAGGTGTTCCGGGTTCGATCCCGCTGTCAGGATCCCCCTTCTCCGGATCGTAGATGTAACCACAGAGTGTGCACCTGTACTTCTTCATGGACTCACCTCACTCCTCGACAGTGATCTTTTTGCTACTTTCCCAAAGACCGTGTATGTTGCAGAAAGACAGCGCGAGTATGGTACCCGATCTGTTCAATTTTAACACGGTCGTGACGACGGGCTCCGTGTAGACGAAACCAGTGTTCGGCCCCTGAACAGACTCTCCATGCGCGTTGAACTCGTACCTTCCCACCTCGTAAACGTAGGGATCACCGTCTGGCTGGAAGAAGACCTTGATCCACCTGATGTGGTGCTCCGTCGTGTTGGGATGTGGGATTTCTTTTCCCACGGTGACGGTGATCTGAACCGCTTCTCCCTTCTTCACCTTCTCTGGTGCCTCTATAACCGGAACGTGCTTTTCCTTTTTGAAATCCTCCGTTTTGATGAAATCAGAAAGTTTCATGCTATCCCTCCTTCATACTGAAAACTCCCTGTAGGCACTCCTCGGTGCACCACAGACGGGGCACTTCTCTGGTGGCTCTCCCTCGACGGTGTGTCCACAGACAGGACAGATGTAAACCTTCTCAGCGGGGTAGTCTTCTCCCTTTTCGACGAGTTCTTTTGCCTTCTTGTACATCTCCGCGTGGATCTTTTCTGCCTCCCAGGCAAACTTCGTACTTCTTTCTGCTCCCTTTTCCTGCTGGAACTGGGCAACCGTGTTGTAGACGGGGTACATCTCCTCGATCTCGAAGGTCTCACCATCGATACACTGCTGGACGTTCTCTGCCATTTCCCTGTAGATCTTCCCGAGTTCCCTGTAGTGGTTCCTTGCGTGGACGAACTCGGCGTAGGCGATCGCCCTGAAGAGATTTGCAAGTTTCTTCAATCCCCTCTGCTCTGCCTCGTCTGCGAAGATCAGGTACTTCATGTGGGCCATGCTTTCTCCCGCGAAGGCATCTTCGAGGAACTTCTTCGTCATCTCTCTCATCCTTCCACCTCCCAACACCTTGGTTGATCCAGAATCATTTTACCACATAATTATAAATTGTAATGGTTTTGATTTTTTACTTTAACATCTGTTTTCGCTCCATTTTTCCATTTCAGGCGTTTGAATGTGTCTTTCCTAAATCGATTTAGAGATATTTCAGTGATATTTAAGTGATGATTCAGAGATTTTTGAGTACTCGTTTTAGTGGATGGTGGGTATACTGCGAGTGGAATTCTGGAGATACCCGGGGTCTCTGGGAAAATCCAAAAAATCTTTGAGGAGGGGTTCAGGTATGAAGAGGTTACTCGTTCTTGCGCTGGCGGTGGTGTTCGGAGTGGTGATGTTCGCAGGAGCCCAGTATCCTGGAGATTTTGAGGACGTTACACTGAGTGGGGAGGCTACCATCAGAGTGCACCAGTGGCTCGATGCAGAATTCACTGCCGGAGAATTCGATATCTACGATTACACCGACGAAGACGATGAACCAATTGACATCGACCTTGGTGATCTGTGGCTTGACTCCAACGCAGATGTGGACGTGAGCGTATCGGTTGATCTTGGTGATCTGGCTGGTTATATCTCTTATGCTTCTATTTACCCAGACGGTGCTGTAGATGCTGACAACCAAAACTACGATGTCATCCTTGAAGATGCAACAGTCGATCCTAACACACCAGCAGACGAATACACTGTAACTGTCACAATAACTCTCAATCCTACCGTTACATTCTGATGGAGTGAGCAAGCGAAAAGAAATGGGGTGATGTTATGAGGAAAGTCATTGCTCTCTGTGTCCTGGCACTCGCCGTCCCCCTTCTTTTTGCAGGAGCCGAGTATTCTGGAGATTTTTCGAACGTTGAACTGAGTGATGAGGCTACCATCAGAGTTCACCAGTGGTTGGATATTTCCTCTCTCAACACGGTGAACAACGAGTTCGATATCTACGATTATGACCAGGAATACGAACATCTTCCACCCGTAGATTACGTAGCTTCCTTCATTGTTTACAACACAAACGCGGCTTTGAGTGTAGTTGTGCTAGTTGATCTCGACCCTGAACCTCAAGATGGACAGTTTACAATCAAGGTAAGATTCTACGAATGGCAACCGAATCCGGGCACATGGTTTCCTGCTGATGACTTCGTAGATCCTGGTACTGAAGTAACAATAGAAGATCATGCCGACTCTGATCTTGGACAGTCACTGGGGATTGGTTTCAAAATCAGTGCTAACGAAGATGTACCGGCTGACACGTACACGCTAAACTATCAGATTGTTTTCAATCCAACGGTGACTTTCGCACAGTCACAGTGAGAGGGGAGGGGGGAACCCTCCCCCTTGAAGAAACAGAAAGGAGAGAGAGACATGAAGAGATCCGTTCTCACATTTTTATTTTTTTTGTTCGTTTCCTCCACCTTCCTTGCTTTGAACGTATACCCTCTTGTGAACTGGCTCGATATGAAACCCGGTGAAGAGAAGACCTTTTCCATTCGGCTCACCGCAGGAAATTCACAGGAAACCGTGGGAATAGAGATAAAGGACTTCGCCATAAAGGCTGGTTCTTACGTGTACGATCTTCCTGATTATCCCTACAGTTTGAGAGAATACATATCCGTTCCTTCGACCGAAATCACACTCGCACCCGGAGAGGTGAGGAACCTTCCCATAACGGTGAAGATACCGGAGGATTTCACCGGTGCCCAGGCGTTCGGTTCGATCATGTTCACCGCCTCCAGTGGAAGAAGAGGTAACATCATCTTCACGCTGAAAATAGCCGTCCTTGTGCTCGTGAACGTGGAAAACCCAAAGATTCTGAATCTCTCCGTTGAGGACGTCAGTTTCTTTGATCTCACCTCTCCAGAATGTCCTCCGGAGTACAGAAACAGGTACGGTGATTTCGGAACTGTGATGAAGTTGAAAGTGAAGAACGAGGGTAACCTTGTGTGTGCACTGAACGGTGAGTTGAGGGTTGTCTCAAGGGAGATAGGGAGGATAGTCTCTTCCATTCCTCTGTCTGGCGACGAATTTGTGATCTTTCCCGATCTGGAGGAGGAATTCACCCTCTACACCGAAAAGATCATGCCGTCCGGAAAGGTTTCACTCCAGATAGAGGGTATGAGTCAGGGAGTGAGGGTCGCCGCCTCGCACGATGTGACCCTCCCAGAAAGAAAGATCACAAAAAAGGCGATCGCTTTGAAGCCGGATCTGATCGTTTTCGATGCGAGCCAGCCGGTGAACCAGAAGTTGCAGATCCAGAACCTCACCCCGGAAAGGCTCACTCTGAATTTTTCCACAGAAGATCCCATCACCGTCCTTCCAAAACGGTTCATCCTTCCTCCGTACGCCGAATCCAATCTCTACGTGAGATACAACCCAAGAGACATCGACAAACTGGAAAAGGGAGACAACATCTTTTTCCTGAAACCCAGCGAAGATGTTTCTCTCGTGGGTCGAGGTGCAATAGTCCTCAGAAACGAAACGGTTGAGCCCTCGTACAGGATCACCATGACCGACTACGCCACAGAAACACAGCAGGCAACGCTCCTTGTGGAGAACACGGGAAGAATGATCATGGAGTTTTCTGTGGTAGAAAAAACTGCCCTCGAGACGAAAACTCTCGTCGAACCCTTCGTACTTCTTCCAGGCGAGAAAAAAATCGTGAGTTTCACGCATCTTCTTCCGATAGGGATGGCAAAAAACGCCGTTCTTCTCAGATCGAGAATCTACAACACGGAGACCTGGAAGGAAGAAAAGCTGAAGTGGAAGGAGTGAGAGCATGAAAAGATGTGCTCTCATGGTTCTCATCGTCCTTTCAGTTTTTCTCTTCTCTGAGGAAAAACTGCTCGACCTGTCCTTCTTTCAAACGGACATAAGGGATGCGCTAACGCAGATCTCCTACGAGATAGGAAAGCCCATCATATACGATAGAACGGTTACGGGATTCGTATCCCTCGAGGTCTATCAGGTGCCCGTTGAGAAGGCACTCGACCTTCTTCTCCTTCCATACGGATACCAGTGGGTGGAGATCGACGGTGTCTACTTCGTGGGATCTCCAGACCCCGAAAGCCCCAGTTTCTTCACCCTCTCGAAGACATACCTCTACAGAACAAAAGGAAACAGCGCCGACCAGCTGATAAAGGCACTGCCCCCTGTGATGAAAAATTACGTCTTTCCCCTGAGCACCGACACCGTGGTCATAAACGCCCCACCCAAGATAGCGAGCAAAATAGCGGAGACGCTGAACACGATCGACGTTCCTGAAGAAGAACTCATCCTGGAAGTGAAAGTGGTCGAAGTCAACGAAGAAACGCTGAGAAAGTGGGGAATCTCCTGGCAGTATTCGAACCAGTCAGAGGGGGAAAATTTCACCATCAACCTGCTTGAGAAGGCCCTGGACATCGTGTTCAACACCCTGGACTACAGTGTTCTCTCTCACATAGAACTCTCCATCGGAGACGGATCGGCAAAGCTTCTTGCAAATCCCAGACTGAGACTCCAGAGCGGAAGTTCAGGAAAGTTCTCTGCGAAAACCCAGAGAAATTACATCACAACCGAGAACGACAAAAAGGTGGTCAAGAGCGTGGAGCTGGGAACGGAGGTCGAGATAAAGCCTTTTCTTCTCAGGGACAACACAGTTTCACTGACGGTGAAGATCACCTCCTCGAACGCTCTGGATAAAAACGAAGGTCTTCCGGATACCACTTCCCAGAGCATAGAGGGAACTGTAAGGTTGAAACTGGGTGAAACCGTCGCCATAGGTGGTATCGGCTTCGACACCTACACGACCGTGACGGACAAGGTACCTCTTCTTGGAGACATCCCCGTTTTTGGATATCTCTTCAAGAAGGAAACAGAGAGAAAGATCCACAAGGAAATCCTCATCCTCGTAAAGTGCACAAAAGCGGGTGAAAGTGAATGAAAAGGGTGATCTTTTCGATCGTCCTTCTTTTTTGTGTGCCCGCTTTTTCGATAGACGTTTTTTTCCAGGACACGGACATAAAGGATGCCCTGGTTCAGCTCTCACAGCTTTCAGGTGTGCCCATACTCTTTTCGTCGAAGATCAGTGGCAGAGTGAGTCTGGAACTCTACGATGTCTCACTCGACACCGCCCTGAATCTTCTCCTTTCCGGAACTCCGTATGACTGGATCAAAGGGGATGGATACTACCTCGTCTTCGCACCATCAGACATGGAAAAACTGGTCTTTCTTCCCTCCGCAGTCATCAACCTCCAGCACGTGCCGGCAGAACAGGTCGTGGAGTACCTGGGAGCCTACAAAGACTTCGTCGTACCAGTTGGGAACACCCTGATCGTGTTCGGTGGTGGGCGTGTTTTGAGAGCCGTGAAGGAAATCGCAGAGAAGATCGATGTCGAAAGGGAGCAGTACATCGCATGGTACAGATACGTTCGAATCTCAGAGGAAAAAACCGTTACCCTTAAGAGATTGCTCTCTTCAAAAGTCGTTTCCGTGGGAGACACCTATACGGTGATCACGGATGAAGATGTCCTGACCGTGGAAGATTTCATCAGAGTTCTCTCCGAAGAAGAGATGAGAACGATAGCCTCCGGAGTGGTTCCCATCGAAGAGGGCAGGGAAACAAAGATATCGCTCCAGTACAACGAAAAAAGCATCTGGCTTTCCCTGGCTCTCTCTGGAAACAGTATCAGAATAAGTTTGAAGGACTCCAGAACAGCACTGGAAACGGATGTTTCCCTGTCGAGCAAGAAGATCACCATTGTGGACTTCGAAGGTGGTATCCTCGAGTTGAAGGTGGGAAAGATCGCTCCTGTGTCGATCAAGGAAGAGAAGAAAGATGAGGAAAAAGATCACACCCTCACAGGTCGGGTTGAGATGGGCAAGAGTCTCACCTTCCTGAGCGGTGCCACAGCGAGAGTTGTTGGAAACCTTGAACTGGGGCTTCTTGCAGGAGTGAAAGATGAGGAGGTCTTTCTGTCGATCAGTTTGAAGGACGTCCACAACATTCGGGGGAACATCTTCTCCTACGGGGAGTTTCAGCTTTCGATGAACAAAGATGCAGAGGTTTCACAGGAATTTTCCCTGGGAATCGCCTGGAAAGAGAAGGTACTGTTCGGGCTCGGTGTCTGGTCTGATTTTTCGAAGATGAGACCAGAGATCCGTCTTGCTTTCGGTCAGGACGCAGGAGTGGAAATCATCTATGTGGTTACAGAAAAGGTCATCATCGGTTTCTGGGTGAGGTGGTAGCATGAAAGGATTCACTGTTTTCTTTCTCGTTGCACTCTCTTTCAGCCTGTTTGCTCAGAGCGCACTCCAGGAAATAGAGAAAACAAGAGAGTACGTCCTGGAAAGACTCCAGACCGTAAAGCCTCAGGGGAATTCTCTGATAATGATGGAACCTCAGACAACGAAAAACCCCGGGTACAGGTTCTCTTTTTATCTTCTCTTCGATCCGGAAAAGGTGGCTAGCACGCTGAACCCATGTGATTTTCAGGGAATGATCCTCTATCTGATGCTTCATCAGTGCGAATTGAAATCTGGAAGCCTTTCCATCGGAGAGGATATATACGATTACACAGACAACTCAAAACTTCTCTTTGGAATTTTCGTGATGAGTCCATACGAGATGAAAGTAACATTTCAGTTCGATCTGGATGTAAAATTGAAGAGGATGTTCCTCTACGATTTTGTAAGACACTGGGCGGATGACTCTGGAAAAGACCTCAGCGACTATCTTCTGAGGGACATAAGGGATGTTCCGGAAAAGTACAAGACGATCTCCGAAAACAGGGAAGGAAAGATGGTTTTTGAATTGAAAAAAGAAACCTCGTTCTGGGAAAAAGGAATGTACGTGTGGATCTACGCGGTGTGGGCGGAATTTTCCATAGATAGAAGAACACCGGCCGGAATGTACAGTGGAGTGTACACGGTGAAGTTCGAACCTCTGGCAGACTTCAATGGAGAGTGAGGAGATGGCCTACAGGTACATCTGCAAACAGTGTGGATCTGTGTGGTATTCTGCGTCTTCTCTTGACACACTCTACAAAAAAAACTGTGAAAAATGTGGAGGAGAATTGATAGAGTTCACAACCACCCCAAAACTGGGGGAAATCCTTGTGGCACTTGGAGTTCTTAACACCGCGAGGCTTCAAATTTCCCTGAACCTGCAAAAAAGCCTGAAAAAGAAAATCCAGATTGGAAAAATCCTGCTGAGGCTTGGGTTTGTGGGGAGGGAAGATCTTCTCAAAGCGCTCGAGATTCAGAGAAAACTCTCTTTTCAATCGTAGTACTTCCACCGAAACGTGAGATTTTCATCCGGAAACCTTTCCTTCAGCCTTTCGATGATCTTTTCCTTTATCGCCTCTCTGGCATCTTTTGAAATCCCGCTGATCAGAACCCTCAATTTTCCACTTTCTTTATCAAAACAGAGAATGTCCCCGCTTCTGAAGATCTTTGCAAGATCCGATACACCCGCACTGTCCACTGATGACAGCTCCAGTTCTATTAATAAAGAATTCCTGGTGTTCTGAATGTACCTTTCGAACACATCCTTTTCCACGACGAGAGCGCTGTGTCTTTTCTGACTGTAAAAAGGTATTGTTCTCCACTCTATGAGATCTTCGAAAGTGAAGGACAGGTCCACCCCCAGTTCTTTTCTGAACATTTCGGAGAATTTCTCGTATTCCCTTTTTGCCTGAACCAGTCTCCCCATCTTCACGTAACAAGCCAGTTTGTAAAAATACCCTATCTCGTTGAATTCGTCCTCATCCAAAAGCTCGTTCAAAACATCGCTCAGTTTTGTGAAATGGTTCTTTTCAAAGTAGTATTTGACCAGTTCCTCGAGAAGGAGAATGTATTTCTCCCTCAAACCCTCCCGATAGGGAATGGTCCATCCTTCATCCAGAAAACTCGGAAGAAAATGTCCCCGATAAATCCTTTTGGCTTCAAGGAGTTTCTTCTCCTTCTCTTCTCCCTCGCAGACCAGAGCTTCGTTCAACGTTTTTTCGAATTCCACCGTATCGACTTTTACATCATCGGCAATTAGATAACATCGCCCCGCTTTCACAAAAAGTCGATCTTTTGGGATCTTTGTCAATCTGCGAAGAAGGGAAAAATTGGTATAGAAACTCGAAAGAGATGCTTTCGGGTCGATTTCCCACAGGATCTCACAGATTCTACCTATAGCAACCGGTGAGGAAGAGTTCACGAGGAGAAACAGTATTCCAAATGCTTTGCGATGATTGAAAACGATATCAGTTTTCACTTTCCCCCCAATTTTCACCACAACACGGGCTGTTCCTAAGGTATAGATTTCAAGATGCATAAAGTTCCCCCTATTCAAATCTTAAATTCTGAGGTTAATAAC